>CAYWBW010000017.1:0-47088 GCA_964456745.1 uncultured Candidatus Peribacteria bacterium
ATAGTGCCTTGGTACATTTACCTTGAACTCAGCTGAGTTCAATGACGAATATTGTTAATACTTTGAGTGGTGACATTGTTGTAAATTCTTGATCTTCTATAATTGATGCGACCTTGATTACATTTGAAAATTTTATTAGATTCAAGATTAATATTCCAACTTTATCTAATAGAGAGGCTGATATTCTAATTCCTAGAATTTCACAGATTAAAAGGCATGATGATAGTATTTTTAATATAAATGACTTAACACTTACTTGAATTACTACAAGTTCTACTCCAGAAATATCTTCTTTTGATTATGAGTGATGAATTAGTTTTTGAATTCCATGAGAAAAACTTTATTTTTCTAAACCGATAAAATTTAACATTCCTATTAGTGAAACATTTTCTTGAGATACTATTGAAATGAAGATTAAACATGATTGAGATTTAGATTTTAATACATCTTGACTTACTAATAATCCAAATGATATTTGCACGAACTGAATACCATCAAATCCATCTACATTAGCCAGCGTGGTTAACTCAATTGCTACAATATATTCCTGCAGTGCATCTGAGATTGTATGAGATGGTCAGGATATTGATTGAGACTTGTATGCAGATTCTATTGATAATTGTCCATATATACCTAATCCAAATCAGGAAAAGACAGAGCTTACATATGTTAATTGAATGCAGGCTGCTGCTAGTCAGGAATGTAATGAAACAAGATGTGTTGAGAATACATTTTATTCAAACTGATCAGCAAATCACCATGTTTATAATGTACTTGATAGGGATCTAGGAAATGCAAATTATAGTCAAATGTATAGTTCGATACAAAATGGTCCAACTACATGAAATATAATAATAAAACTACCTGAGCCAACTAATGTTTCAAGACTAGTTATAAACAATGATTCCTATCTTTCAAAAATTGGAAGCATAAGTTATGACTATGTTTTAGAATATTCTACCTTAACTACAACATGACTTGATGAAATATGATGGACTGAAATTCCTAGTTATAATGCTACTGGGCATTTAGCAAGTCAGGAAATCAAAACTGTTGATTTAGTTCCTTCTATAACAGTTGAATTCTTAAGAATAAGATTATTTAATCCTTCCTCAAATACAATTACTTTAAATGAATTTGAAGTATATTCTTGAAATTGAAATTGAGATGTTTGTAATATTAGCACAAATATTACAGGATCTGTGATAATATGAGAAGAAATTTCTTGAAACTATGCATTTACATGAACCTGAGGATTAAATGAAAGTTGATCAACTTTTCAATGGTATGTTAGCGACTCTTCAACGTGAGCGAATGCTCAAGCTATTACTTGAGCTGTGCAAGAAAATTATACTATTTCTTGATCTGATTTTCTTAGATATTTAATATTTGAGATTACTCCTATTCATAATATTGATTCTACAATTTATACATGAACAAGTGTGCAAAGTAATCCTGAACAAGTTCTTAGTTTGTGTTGAACTGATTTGTGTCCTCCAATAGCTAGCTGAGTAGTAATAACAAATTCAACTTTAGAGGTTATAAATAGTGCATTGCCTTGAGATTTATTAATATGAACTTATACATACTCTTGAGCAACTACTTGAGATACAGAGAGCTGATCTACTTACAAATGGTATATAAGTGAAAGTTCCACTTGAGCTTGAATGACAGAAATTACTTGAGCTATTGTTACTTGATATACAGTTACTTGATCTGACTTAAATAATTATTTATTCTTTGAAGTTGCTCCTAAGTCTGATTGAATTGAAACTGCTTGAACTTGAGTTTTGAGTGAGGGAATTTATGTTTGGCAGTGGTGTGGTAGTAATATAGAGTGAAATGATTCAGATACTGTTTTATTAATTCATTCAGATCATAGTTCATGAGATACATTGTTTTTAGATAGTTCTATTTGAGGTACGAATCATGAAATTTTAAATAATCTTTCTAATGTAAAACATTCTACTTTAGAGAAAAAGTTTGGAGAAACTTCAATGTATTTTAATTGAAGTGGTGATTATTTAAAAATATTAGATACAAGTAATGATTTTGATTTTTCTTGAGATTTTACTGTTGATTTTTGGATTAATACATCATCTGGCAGTGCTAATATGGTTCCTATATATTTTTGATGAGATAGTTCAAGTCATTTTTATTGTAAGATAAATGATAATAAACTTGAATGTAATTGGTTTGAAGCTACATCAGATACAACTATAGATATTGTTGCAAATGATCTTTGGAATCATGTATCAATAATTAGAAGTTCATGAATTATTAAGGTTTATGTGAATTGAATAAGTAATATTACTCCAAGGTCATATGCAACTACATTTTCTTTGCCAAGTGATAATATTTATCTTTGATCTTACTGATCAGATATTGGAGTATCGGATTTTAATTGATACTTAGATGAATTAAGAATTTCAAAATCTGTAGCTAGGTGTGATAATAATTTTGATCCATTTTTGTCATATTATCAACCAAATCCACCGTTAGCCATTAATATTGAATTTAATTGATCTTGATATATAGGAGGGGAGATTTCTTGAACATATTCATACTTAGATTTTGACAATGATAATGAGCAAAATTCAGCATATAAATGGTATATTTGTGAACAATCAGATTGTAGTGATTTAACTTCAACATCAGCGGTTTTATCTACATGATTAAGCTACGGACCTTCAATGCAAGATAATCATAAATATCTTCAATTAGAAATTTCTCCAAGTGAGGATTCAGCTTATATGCTTACTTGAGCTACTAAAATATTAAATATACAGATTCCAGATTCTGACCTTGATTGATTATATGATTTTGCAGATTCTTGTTCTTCTAAGGAAAATGTATGATCTTGAATACAAGTTTATTATTGATTTAACAAATGAACTTGAGATATTGTATATGATTCTTATTGAAACTTAAATACTGAAAAAGCTTGAAATTGGTCAACTTGATGACTTGTCTGATGAGCTATAGAATTTGATTGATGAACTTGATTTATAGCTTTAGAAAAAGATGAAGATAGATTTGATTTATCATCTTGAATTACTATTGAAACTTGGGTTAAGCCAAATAAAGTAAGTTCTTGGAGCCCTGATTGAATAGCTTATCCTACATTGCTTACTAAAAAAGTTTGGTGATGACCGATAAGTTACTGACTTTGATTTAATGATTGATATTTAAGTATTTGAAATAGCTCAGACGCTAGTACTTGGCTAAGTTCAAGTAATAGGGTTATTGATATATGAGAATGGTCACATGTTGTTTGGACTTGGAAAGATTGAACAGCGAAATTTTATATAAATTGACAATTTGATTCTAGTTGATCAATTGCGCTTAGTGACAATTATTCTTCTTGAACTCCAGAGATAAGACTTTGATATTCTATTGATTCTGATTCGCAAGCTTGGCCTTCATATCGTTTTGATGGTATGTTAGATGAATTTGCATTTTATAAATGAGAATTAGATAGCACTGTTATTGAGCAACATTTCAATAACACTGTATTTAATAAAACTTACTGTGGTGATAATTTTTATCCACCAGAGATTGAAAGTATTAAAATATGAGAAAATACATATTATCAAGAAATCTTAAGTGCAATACCAGATATAGTTGAACATTATTGAAGATCTTTAGATGATAGTATATATGAGTGGTATCAATGAGATAGTGAAGATGGACCTTTTGAATTGGTTCAAACCTCAACAAGTGCTAGTATTGATTTGTCATCCACAGAATATATTTGAAAATATATTAAATCAATAATTACACCTGTAGCTTCAGAAGAAGGATTAAAGAAAGTTTATTGATCTTCTTTAATGTCAGGAGTAACTTGACCTGTAAGTGTATCTATTTCAGATTTTGCTGACGTGAATTTATGACTCATTGCTAATTATAATGGAGCTTCGTTTGAATCTACGTCAAAGGTTTCAATGAATTGATGATTAACTTACTTTTTCCCAACAGAGTTTGGAACTTGACATTCTACAGTAGAATCATGACTTGAGATTACCTTGAGCTGATGAGATGTTTTTAATATTACCGATTTTACTTGAACAGGAATAGATTGAACTTCTAAGGATTTATTTAATTTATTGCCATTCAAATGATGAGTATCAATGTGAGTTGAAAATGAAACTGTTCATTTTAATACTCCATTAGAGGTGACATTTCCAATAGATAAGAGTTATAAAGAACCTACAATTCAAACATTTATTAGACATGATTGAGATTTGCAATATTCTACTGGCTGACTTACAAATAACTCGTGAGCTAGTTGTACAGACTGACTTGCAAGTAATTGAACCAATCTTGCAAGTGTTAAAAATTCTTATGCCACGATATATACATGTGCTTTATCAGAAATTTTATGAGCTTGATGAGACATAGATGATGATTGAATCCCAGATAATTATGACGCTTGTCATAATAATAAAACTGCAAGCTCAATGGTTTCTTATTGGTGATTTGAAAGGCAATTGTGAACTATTGCATATGACAGTTATTGAAGTAATAATTGAACTATTTCTGATGTTTCAATTTGGTCTTGATCAGCTATGGTTTGAAGTTGATTAAGTTTTGATTGAATTGATGATTTTGTTTCTGTAGTAGATGATAATACTTTGGATTTTGGAACATGAATGACAATAAGTTTTTGGATGAAAAAGAAAAGTATTAACTCTACTTGAATAATAGTGAGTAAATGGGCTACTAGTCAAGAAGCATGGAAACTTGAATTTATAGAAAGTGATAGTGGTGAATTGAGGTTTTATACAGATACGAATATTTATGCACAAACTACTAATGCAAATATTAATGATACTTCATGGCATTTAATTAATGTGACTTATAACTGAACAAATGCTTGAAATTATTGAAAAATAAAAATTTATATTGATTGAGTTCAGCAGTCTTTGGTATTTGAATGAATGGTTGATTCAAGTCTTTCTCAAACTACATCTTCGATAAATATTTGAAGAGATTCTAATTGAATTTGATATTTTGCTTGATCAATTGATCAGGTGACTTTATATAGCAGAGATTTAGAAGATTGGGAAATACAAAAAGATTATAAGTTTTCAGTATTAGAAAATAAATGATTTTGTAATATTGATGAAGTAACATTATTTCATTTTGATTGAAACAATTGAGATACAATTACGGATGATAGCTCGATAAGAGGTCGTAGTTCTACTTTTAATGAAGCTGAGATTTCCACAGGTGAATTAATATCAGGTTTTTGAAATAATTTAAAAATTGACAATACAGTTTCTAATGACTCAGAAAAAGAATTTGTAGTGAATGGTTTTTATAATAATGAATATGAGTTTAGTGATAGTGATTTTACAATTGATTTTTGGATTAATCAAAATAGTTATGATCAGTATATATTTAGATTGCAAGAGAATTATTCAATAGGTTCTTATAAATATTTAGGCCAAAGTTATTACAGGTTAAAATTCTTATGAGATGATCCAGTTTTTATTGCTGGTGATGATGATGTTATTATGTATACAGATACATGGTATCATATAGCCCTAACAAAAGAGTCAGATACCGTAAGATGGTATATAGATTGACAATTAGATTATGAAGTAGAAAAGGAATTTTGATCATTATCAGGTAGCAAGATTGAGTTTTGATGGGACTATGATGATCCTTTTTATATTGATGAGCTTAGAATAATTAAATGAACAGCATTATGGACATGATCTACTTTTACAGTTCCAACTGAGCCCTATATGCTTTATCCAGAAATTACTAGTGCATCTTTGAGTTGAACAATTGCTTTTGGGCAAGTTCTTACTTCTACTTACAGTTATGTAACTCATGCTGACTTGCCAGAGTGAGATGTGATATATACTTGGTATAGATCAGATAGCAATATTGGAGATAATTTAGAAGTAATTTCCAATTCAACATGATCTACTTACAAGATAGTATGAGCTGATGCTTGAAAATATATTAGCTTGAGAGTGACTCCAGTTTCTACAAATAGTCCTTATGTTTGAGAATCTATTCTTGCTCAAGCTCCATGAACTTATGAAGTTTGTGAGTCAGATCTTGCTCAAGATTGATTGATTTCTTATTGGACTTTTGATGATTATATCTGAGATTATATCTGAGATTATTACTGAGATAATTCTTGAATATCATCTTGAACTTGATGGTCTGCGACTTGAGTTATAAACTCTACAATGGATTTTGATTGAATTAGTGATTTTGTAAGAATTTCAGATGATCCGAGTCTTAATCTTACCACATGAATTTCTTTAAGTTTATGGATAAAGAAATGAGATTTAATTTCAACTTGAACAATTATTTCAAAATGGGGGAGCGGGCAAGAAAGTTGGAAATTAGCTGTTTGAGAAAATGATAGTAGTCAAATATGATTGTACATATCATGAACAAATACAGGTGCGTACATAGAAACTTTAGATGCAAATATTAATGATACTAGCAAATGGTATTTTATAAATTTTGTATATGATTGATCACAAGTTTGAAATTTTTCAAGAGCTAAGATTTATGTTAATTGAATTCAAAAAGCTGTAAGCATTACTTGAGAAATTGGATCTGCACTAGAGAGCTCTAGTGAAGATATAGCTATAGCTTGAGATCTGAATTGATGATGAAATTTTTATGGTAATATTGATGAAATAGCAATTTTTGAAAAGACACTTTCAGATGATGAAGTTTTAAATCAATATAAGAGTTTTGATTTGGATAATGAATGATACTGTAATAACACTAATCTTTCTGTTTTATTATTGCATTGAAATTGAGTTTGAAGCGAAATAGTTGATTCTTCAGATAAAAATCATGAAATAATTGAGTATGGATCAATGACTCAATCAAGTACATGAAAATTTGGAGGAAGTATGTATTTTGATTGAGTAGATTCTTATTTGTCTATTGCTGATAGTGATGATTGGGATAGTGCAATTGATTCAAAGTATACAGTTGATTTTTGGATTAATTCTCAATTTACAGTGTGACCACTAGTAATGATATATTCACATTCTCCAGATTCAAGACTTTGGGATACTGGTGATAATTGGTTGTGAGATGTTGGTTGATTTATGCGATGGAATATTCCTCCACTGGGCTGGGGTTCCTGGGATCCAACTTCTAATATGACAACTGAACTAAACTCTTGGCATCATGTTGCACTGGTTCAGGATCAAACAAATTTATATACTTTTAAAGATTGAATTCTTACTAATACATGAACAGTTTCAAGCATTACAGATGTTAATTGAAATTTTTATATTGGTAATAGATGAGATGGTCTTCCGTTTTGGTTCAAGGGATATATTGATGAATTTAGATTATCTAAATGAATTGCAAGATGGACTTCTGATTTTTCTGCAAGCTTACCAACTAGTGAATATGTTACTGGTGTACCGAGTGCTTCAAGTGTTTTAATTTCTTGATGATATGTTATATGATCAGTATTAACCTGAACTCATTCTTATTTTAATAATAATTTAAATGATCAATGAGATAGTATTTATAGATGGTATAGATCTGATGATAGTTCATGAGAAAATATGCAAGCTATTGAAAATGCAACTTGAACTAGTTATACACTTACTCAAGCAGATAAAGAAAAATACATTACTCTTAAAGTGGTTCCTGTGTCAGCCAGTGTGCCATATGCATGAGATTATGAATTAAGTTCTACGCATTGAATCATTGACACTGATGAAGATTGAGATTTATTACTTGATTATTATGATACATGTAGTAATCCATGAGCATTTACTGGTCTTATTTCTTACTATTGATTTGAGGAAAGAACATGAACTTGATTTTATGATAGTTTTGCGGATCAAGATTGAGAAATATTTTGAGCTAATTATTATGGAACTTGAAAGGTGAGATGAGCTTTCTATTTTGATTGATCATATGATTATACTCAAATTCAAAACAGTAGTGATTTTGATTTTTGAACTGGGAATTTTACTATAGAGTTTTGGGCTAATATAGATTCAGATGCTTCATTGTCAAAAACAATAATTTGAAATGATACTTGGGAGCTTTCCTTCTGAGCAAGCAATGCTAGGGGATGGTATTTTTCTGAAAGTAATTCGGGGCTTATCGTAAGTGAGTGAGATCAAACAATAAATTCTTGACTTCATCATATAGCACTTACAAGGACTTGATCGAATTTTATGATTTATGAAGATGCAGTTTTGATTGCATCTGGGTCTAGTAATGTTTTGATTTGAGACTGAGTAAATCCATTGTATATATGAAAATGGATTAACTGAGATACAAATCATTGGAAAGGATATATCGATGAACTGGCTATTTATACATGAGCATTAAGTTTTAATACATTGCATGCTCACTATCTTTACTCATTAAATGAAAGTTTGTGATATTGTTTAAGAGATGTAGTTCCAACTGCATATGATATTAGTATTACATGAGCTTTGGTTAATTGATTAGTTGTAAATCTAAATTCAATTGACTGAAAACAGGTATCTTGAACTTATTCTTACCTTGATTATAACGTTTGAGATCTTGAAACTTGAACAGTGTTTAATTGGTATAGAGAAGATAGGGATGCTTCTACAATAGAATTGATCCCGTCAGCAAATAGTATTGACTATACACTTGTATGAGAGGATGTGTGAAAATATCTTAGATTTGAAGTAAATGTGAGATCTGATAACACTCCTGTAATTTGAAGTTATTTGATAAGTGATGATGTTAGGGTTAATATTAATAATGGCACTTGAACAGTTTTATTAATCCATTCTAATAATATTACTTGAGATAATAAATTTATAGATTCAAGTATTTGATCTACTCAGACCCATGCTATAATACAAACTTGAAATGTTATACATTCTACTTTGGATGCTAAGTATTGAAGCAGTGCTATACTTTTTTCCTGAGAATCAGATTTCTTAACTGTTGTAGATAGTGATGATTTTAATTTTTGATCAGGAGATTTTACAGTTGATTTTTGGTTTAATTTAAATCAGGTCAATATTGACCAGTCTATAATAAGACAGTTACACTTGTGAAATACTCTAAGCTCTTTTATGCTTGCAGTGACAAATACTAATCAAATTAAGGCTTATTTCAGAACTAATTCTTGATTAAAAAGTTTTGAATGAGATTCTGTAGTTGAAACTCAAAAATGGTATCATGTTGCTTTGATAAAGGAATGAGATATTTCTTATATTTATCTAGATTGAGAAAAAATATGAGAACTAGATTCTGTATGAACTATTAGAGATAGTAATCTAGATTTAATAATTTGATGAGAGTATGAGACATGGTCTGCATTTAATTGATATATTGATGAGATAAGAATTTCTAAGTGAGTTGTAAGATGGAAAGACAGTTTTAATATGAGAGGTGGTTATTATGGTCCAAATGCACCTATTGCAAAAGATATTTTAGTATCATGAGACCATCAACCAACAGAAGTACTCACTTGAACTTATAGTTATTTTGATTATGAATGAGACTTAGAATCTTCAACAGAGATATCATGGTATAAGTCAGAATTTGCTGATTGATCTTCGGCAGACTTTCTTAGTACTTGAGATATTTATACAATAAGTTGATCAGATCTTTGAAAATATATTATTTACAGAGTTACTCCTAAAACAGATAGTAATACACCATTTACTTGAGCTAGTCACTATACTTATCCAAATATTTTTGTAACTTCTCCAAGAGATCTTTGCTGAACCTGAACTACAGAAGGCATGCTTCATTATTGGTCTTTTAATAATGAGAATGATATTTGAAACAATGATTATTCAAGTTTAGATTGAATTAATTGAGGTCACTTAGATTGGACATCTTCATGAAGGTCAGTTTGAGCATTGAATTTGATTTGAGAATCTGAAGACGAAATGATTTTCACATGAATAACTTTATGATCTGGTTCGACGATAGAATTTTGGTTAAATGTTGATAGTTGGACTCCAAATAATTCAGTCAATATAATTGAATCATTATCTGGATCTTCAGTTATTTGAAGTATTCGTTTTGTATGAGGAAAGTTTAGATATTATCTTAACACATCTTCAATAGTAGATTGGTGAGATACTTCAAATAAGACTTGATGGAATCATTATGCAATTACTGTAAGTTGATCAAATATTTATAATACCTATCTTAACGGTAAGGCAGTAGATACTAATACTTATTCATCTAATTTATTTTGATTTTGAACTAAATTAAGAATTAATTGAAGTTTTACCTGAGCTATCGACGAACTTGCGATTTATGAAAAAGCTTTGGATTCAACAGATATTGTTGATCACTTTGCTTATAGTAGATCTGTATTAGAAGCATGAGAAGAAAAATCATATTGTCATATTAAACCTTTTGTTTTAGATCTTTCTATTACTTGATCTCTTATCAATTGATGAATGATAAATGAGTCACTTGATGATTTGTGAGATATTATTCCACATTCTCTTGATTGAATTTATAATTTTGCAAGTGCAAGTAAATTTGATCAATGAGCTACTGCATTCAGGTGGTTTAGTAATTCTTCAAAGAGTGTTACTCCAATTCCTATAGTTAACGAAACATCGGAAAATTATTCTGTAGATTATAGTGATTTTGATTGATACTTAAGGTTTGGAGTTACACCTGTAGCAGATGAGGATCCGCTTGTATGAGATGAAATGATAAGCAAGCCACTTTGAATATTTAAAAATAACGGTAATCAAACAGTTCTTTTGATTCATTCAGATGATGAAAATTTAGAAGATGAATTTCATGATAGTTCAAGTGATGTTAATAATATTCATTTAATTAAAACTCATTGAGAAATTTATCATTCTACATGATCTCATAAATTTGGATCTAGTAGTATTCTTTTTGATTGATCTTGATCTTATTTAGAAATAGAGGATTCTAATGAATTTGATTTTAATACTTGAGATTTCACTATTGATTTTTGGATAAATGTTCCAGATACCGCGTGACAAAAAGCTTTAATAAGTAATTCAGCTTGAGCAAATAGTTGATGGCTTTTAATGCTTGATTCTTGAGAGCTTAATTTTCTATATGAAAGTGATTGGTGAGTTAATATATCTAGTAATATTACATTAGATACATGAGTATGGACACACATCGCATTAGTAAAAGAAGATGATAAATGATCTTATTATATCAATTGAGCAGAAGCTTGAACTTGGTATTTTAATTGAGAAGTTAATGGGTCAGATCTTTGATTATTAATTTGATCATCTTATGATAGTGTTTATGATTTTGAATGATCATTAGATGAAATACGTATAACAAAATCAGTTGCTAGATATTTAAGTGATTTTTCATTAGAAACTGAAAATTATTGACCAAATCCTCCGGTGGCTAGACATTTATCAGTGACATGAATACTTTTCACTACTTTAACTCTTACATGATCTAATCTATATAAAGATTATGATCTTTGAGATGTTGATGATTGATCTAATACAAAATGGTACAGATGTTCTAATTCAACTTGTTCTACGCCAATTGATACTGGAATAACTTGAGATACTTACGTACTTGATGATTTAAATGATCACAATCAATATATAAAATATGAAGTAAATCCAAAATCAAATAATGCTCCTGAGTCGTGAGCCAGTTATTCTAAAATAGTGTGAAAAATTTATAGAGATAGCGACACTGATCTTGTGGCAGATTACATGGATTCTTGTTCAAATGATGATGCTCTTTCTGAACAAGTATTATACTATTGATTTAGTGAGTGAACCTGATCTAAAATATATGATTCTCTTTGAGTAAAACATTGAGAAGTATTTGATCCAGTTTGGTGAGAAGAGTGAAAGAAATGAAGTTCCCTTAAATTTGACTGAATTAGTTCGCATGTAATTTCAAATACTTGAGTAAATCTTTGAGCATGACTTTTTTCAGTTGAGACTTGGATCAAGCCTGATTCTTCCGCGCAGTGAAAAAATATTATTTTAGAAAATACTGATAATTTATGAATATCTTTCTGATTCGATTTTACTAATAGTATAACTAATAAGTATCAAATATTTATAAATTGAACAGAAATTTCTTGATGAAAAGTCGAAAAAGACACTTGGCAACACGTCGCAGCTACATTTGATTGAAACTTTTGAAAATTATTTGTTGACTGAATTCAAGTTGCTTCGTGAACTTGAATAGTAGCGCAAGTAATGACTTGAAGGATTTATGTATGATCAAATTCATGAGCTAATAATTATCATTTATCTTGAGTGTTAGATGAACTTTCTGTTTATGATCAAGCGATTTCTGACTCAGATGTGTTATTTCATTTTACTTACAATGTAGATAGTGAAAAAGGTTATTGTTTAACAGACAAGCTTCCACCAGTTGCTTATAATGTTGGTATACAATGAGATATCGTAAATTGAAATTTAATTAATATTGCAAATTTTTCTTGAAAAGTAATTTCGTGAACTTATTCATACATTGATATCGATTGAAATAATGAAGCTTGAACTGCTTATTCATGGTGGAGAACTACAACACCTGATGATTTATCATCTTATGAATCTATTGGATCAAATTCCATAAACTATACTCTCTCAGGTGATGATTTAGAATATTATATTATTTTTAGAGTGAATCCAATTTCAATCTTAACTACAATTTATCATTACAATATTTGAACTGAAGCAGATAGTGCTCCTGTGTTGGTGTCTTACGATAATGATGATGACACTGTGCTCTTATTGCATTCAGATCATGTTGATGGACAACCAAAAATAATTGATTTCTCTATTTGATGAGAGACACATATAATGACTTGATGAGTAATTCATTCTACTTCAACTTCGGCACTTTGAACAAGTTCTTTATATTTTAATTGATGAGAGAGTGCGGATCTTAGTACAGATCCTAGTGGAGATTTTAATTTTTGAACATGAAATTTTACAGTTGATTTATGGTTTAATTTAAATCAAATAAATAGTAATCAGCCAATCATTCGTCAGTGGTATGCTGGCGCAGCAAGTTCATTTATGATTTCTGTTACAAATACTAATAAGATAAAAGCATACTTAAGAGATAATTCTTGAGAAAAAACATATGAATGAGATAGTGTATTAGAGGCTGATAAATGGTATCATGTCGCTTTAACAAAACAGTGAGATACTTCTTATCTTTATTTAAATTGAATCAAGATATGAGAATTAAGTTGATTATGAAATATAAATAATAGTTCTCAGGATTTGATAATTTGATGAAAATACTCAAATTGGTCTTATTTTGATTGATATATTGATGAAGTTCGAATAAGTAAATGAGAGGCAAGATGGTCAGATGACTTTACTCCAAATAATACATATTACTGACCAAATGCTCCTTATATTTATTGATATGTAGATTTAGGTGGTCCTAGAATAGTGTGAAATATATTAAATTGAGAATACGAATATCGCGATTTTGAATGAGATTTAAGTGAGTCTTGATCATTATATTCTTGGTATAGAGCAGAGGATTGGGCTTGAAGTTGAGCTTATATAATAAATTGAACTTGAATTACTCACACGAATCACCCTGATGATGCATTCTATTATTTATCATTTTTTGTTCAACCAAGATCTGAAAATCCTCCATATTTGTGAGCTGTGTATCATAAACAAGAATATGTACTTATTAGTAATGTTTGAGTATCATTTCCAGAAGCTGTTGGTTGAGCATTTTTAGAACATGAGTCTTGAGCATTCATTTCAGAAAATTATGAACTTGATGATTATATTTTAAGTACATGAACTGTTGTTTGAAATACTCTTACGGGTTGGTATACTTATCTAGATCTTGATGGTCAATCAGAATCCTGATCGATTTATAATTGGTATTTGACTTCAGATAAAACTGCAACAACTTGAGAAGTTATTTATTCTTGAGCAACTACAGAGGATTTCCTAACAAGCGTTTTATTAACATGATCTTACCAAAGTCAGTATATTGCATATGAGATTACACCACGTTCGTTTCCTTGATGAATTGGTAATTATTGAGATACAAGAGTAAGTGTTTTTGCATGACCTATTATTGGACATGAGCCATATCTAGAAATATGATCTGTATTTATTGTTAATGAGACTTGAACTTTTATCGAATGAACTAATATGACTTGAGATTATATACAAAATTTAGAAATATCTTGAGCATCTCAAACATGAGCAAGTATTCCATGGGTTCTTGATAGGATATCTTGAACTTATTCATTGCTTGATATTGATAATGACTGGGAAGATTGAAGATCAAGATTTGATTGGTTTAGATCAGAAACAGCAACATGATCTACTTTTGAATTAGTTCAAACATGAACAATAAATGAGTATCAACTTACATGACTTGATCAAGGTAATTATATTACACTTGTTATTACACCGGTAACTCAAGATTTTTCCTTACCTTCAACTTGAGATGAAGTTCCTTGATATTTACGTATTTGACCTATTAGAGGTCATAAGCCAACAGTTATTACTTGATCAGTACTAGTAGGCTGACCGCTTATGTTATTTGAAGAACTGGAGTGATTATATACATATGATGATATCGATAATGATTTAGAAAAAATGAAGGATTGACAGCCAGATTCGATTTATAAATGGTATTTGTCTAATTATCCAGATTGAAGTTGAGCTTGGATTGCTCAGTGATTTACCTGAAGAGCTTTTACATCAACTTATTCAAATTTGCATCAATATTTAGCATTTTCAGTAACTCCAGTTTCTTCTAGTGGTTATCCAATAAGTATTTGAGATGAGCATATATGAGAGTTTTTCTGACCGATTACTGATCATCCTCCTATTACTACGTGAGCTATTTTGATACAAAATATTTCTTGAACTACAATTACAAGTGCAACAGTTCTTGATACAATATATGGTACTTGAAAATATTTTGATTTTCCAGAACCGGTATCCAATCCTTGGTTTAAGACAAATTATCGATGGATGAAATCAGTTGTAAGACCATGAATATTTGGAGAAAGTTGGTCTGTTATTTGAACTTGATCGCGATATACTTTACAGTGACTTGATCAATGACACTATGTACAATTATGTTATCAGCAGATTTCAACAGGTTGAGTAAACAATACATGATCATTTATGTGTAGTCGAGAGGATAGTTATCTTTATATTTCTGGTAATCCTCCTACTGCAACTTGAGTTTGAATAATATGAAATTGAGTTGAATATACTTGAACTCAGGCAAATATTAACGATTTACTATCTTGATCTTATATATATCAAGATGTTGAATGAGATATTGAAGATATAGAATTGAGTTATTATGAATGGAGAAGATATGAGGATGAAACTTGTAGTGGAAGCTGAGAACTTATTAATAGTTGAAGCATTTTAAATTGATGATTTAATTACACTCTTCAGGTGATTGATCAGCACAAATATATTTCATTTTGAGTAAAGCCTGTTTCAAATAATAATAATATATATAATCATAATTTTGTATGAGATATTGTATTTGAAAGCACTTGTGTTTGACCAATTTTATGAAATGTTCCTTATGCAGATTATATTTACATTGCAGGTTATCCATTGATATGAGAGCCGCTTACTTGAACATATTCATATTTTGATAATGAATCAGATTTTGAAGATCTAACTAGTTCCGAATATGAATGGTATTCATTTTTACCAACTGCTAGACAGGTTATGCTTTCTTGAGAAATTAATGCTGGTTTAGATCAGGATATTGAATATCAATATAAGATAGTTGTAACTGGTACTTGATGAGGATTATCTGAATACACTTGAACTTTTCTTACAGATAGTTCTTATGTAAATATTACTTCTACAGGTGTACTAATTCCAAGCCCTTGAACTTGATCTGCATATTTTCAACAAATTGAAGTTGAATCTTATTTAGCTACATTTTCTTGAGCAAGATTAGAATATTGACTTAATGAGTCTTTTTCTAATATATCTTGATCAATTGCACTTTGAATTGTATCTCAGAGCTCAACAGGTATTACTCTATCTGGTCAAATTTTATCATGACTTAATGCTTGAGTTCCTTATTTGTTTAGAATTATTGCCTTATGAGTTGATTGAGAATCAGATACAAAATATTGATCATTTACAACTGATGATGATCCATATATTGAAGTTGTAACAATAGGTGAGTTAGATCCAAGTCCTTGAAACTTGTCGGCAAGTTTTTCATCAATAAAGGTTAGAACTCATTGAAGCAATCTTTCTTGAGCATATATTGAGTACTCATTAGATAAAACGTTTGCAACTTTATCTTGATCGCTTTCATTGTGAACGTGATCTATAAATTGAGAAATTTCAAGTCTTACATGACAGTTAGTTAACTGAGTTTGAACACCTATTAGTGAATGAACTTTGTATTATTATAGACTTAGGGTGGTGTCAGATTTATGAATGGAAAGCAGCGAGCAATCATTTTTCATTACAAATTCTACTGATCCTAAGATTGTTATTGTAAGTACTTGAACTTTAACTCCAGGAATTGAATCACTAGGTATTAATTGAATTAAGATTGCCTTGCTTTGATGAGCTACTTTTGATTCATGATTATTATGAGTTTGAATATTTGATTACACTGATTTTACATCAGCATTATCTTGAAATACAGAAGTCATTTGATGACAAAATTGATATATATTATCTTGAGATTTAACAGATGTATTAACTGATCAAAATGTTTATCAATATAAAGTAGATATTGTTGCTCAGTGAAATGAAGCATTAAGCTGATCTTTTGCATGATTTTTCCAAACTCTTGGATTTACAGCTTATGTTGATATTACAAATGCGTGACAGTTAAATCCAGCTCCGACTAGTACTACTATGAATATTGAAGGAATTAAAACTGATATGTTCCTAACATGATACTCTTCATCGATATTAAGATATTGAACTTGAAGTGATTATGATAATCTTTCTTCATCTGTTGTTTTAAATTCATCAAGCGTACAAATAGATATATGAGAAATAGAAGTAACTTCAGATGGTCAAATAAATGGACTCATACCATCAACTCAGTATAATTATAAAATTGAAATGTTATCTGATTGAGCTGAATTTGATACAGCAACTTGAACATTTACAACAGATAGCGTTCCATATGTAGAAGTAAAAACACTTTGAGTATTTATCCCAATTCCAAATACTACAAGCGCAAATATTGGAATGATTCAGGCAATTTTATATGGTCAATGATTATCATGAGCGACTATAGAATATGGATTGGATGAAACTTATTGATTATCAACAAATCTTTCAATTCAGTGATTTAATGGAAGTAATTATTTATTAAATTGAACAGTTACAGGTCTAGATCCGGCTACTTATTATCATTATAGAGTAGTTGTAAATTGAGACTTGTGAGACTCAGATGTATTAGAAGGTTGACAAATTGTTACCAAAAGCAATGACCCTCTAATAAAGGTGATAGATACATGATCTTTAAGTATAACTTATAAATGAGTTGAGTTTAATTGAATAATAGCTTCAGTATTATGATGAGCTATATTTTCATCTTGATCTATAAGTTATTGAACTTGATCTGATTTTGATAATTTAAGCTCAAGTATTTCATTAAATGATTATTCTCAAAATGTGTGATGATATCCTGCACGCATTTTGTCTGGAGCAACTATTGAAGATTTAATGTGATCTACTGATTATAATTATAAAATTAACATTTTTGGGCTTGATTGATCTAGTATGCTTATATGATCAGCTACATGATCATTCACTACTTTTGCATCAGTCTCTATTGATAATTCTTTGAAACAAGTTAGTGCCCAAACTTGATCAGTACAGTTTTCTTGAATAAGAGCTATATTTTATCAAGAGAGATATTCTTGAGCAACTTTATATTATTGAACAGATAATTCTTATTGATCATGATTTATAACCCTTTCGTGAGAAGAGGATCAAATTGAAGAGTCTCAAAGAATCGATAGCTTTCTTTCTTCTTGATCGCTTGCTTATTGATTAAATACAGCTGAGGCTTGAAAATGGATAAGAATGAGAGTTAAGCCTTATTCAGGTACATGAAATCCATATATTTGAGATTGGCATTGGAGTCAGTATAAGGATGCAGTTTGAAGAATTAAAAATTATATGTGACCTATAAGATGAGAAAAAATATACGCACCAGAGATTTATCAGTTACCAATATTTACAGATCCTCCAACTGTAAACGAAAGCATTACTTGATCTTATAATTTTTATGATGATGATCATGATTTAGAATGAAATTCAATAATTAAATGGTTTGTGTCTGACAATGAAGATTGAATTCCAATTGTTGATACACGTGTTTGAAGTATACCAGACATTGTTCAAATCTATGATAATAGTTTTCAATCAAAATATTTATCTCTTGAGGTAACTCCTATTTCAGTAGATGATTGAAATCCTAATAATCCTACCACGTGAGAAGCGGTAATTAGTGAGATTGTTCAAATACAGTGAACAAAGCCTAGAGCATTTGATTTAGCAATGTATGATAGTGGATCTGTACTTATAGATGCTGTTTCTTATTCTGGAAAATATCTTTATGTTAATGATATGCTTACTTGAACTTATTCATATATTGATGATGAATGAGATTTGGAGAATGGGTCTGTATTTCAATGGTGTAGATATAAAGAAGATTTATGATGATGAGAAGAAGATTGTTATATGGGAAATATTACTGGAAGTATTGTTAGACATTTTCAATGACATAAAATTGCTTTTCAGGTTATACCAGTATCTGAACTTTGAACAGTTCCAAGGTATTGAAATGCATATACTTCAACATATGCAACTATTACTTGAACTATAATTTGACATGAATCGACAGTGTCTTGAAGTTTGCTTGTAAGAGATAGTTCGTGATCAGCTGTTAGTTGATCTGTAAATCCAGCTTATACATATGATAATATTTATGCCTCTGACACATATTTTGATATTGACTGAGATGATCCATGAACTTTGTATTATGATTGGTATGTTTCTGATGTGAGTGACACGGGTCCTTGGACTAGAGATACTTGATCATTAATCAATTACTTTACTCTTACTGGTACTGATCAGTGAAAGTATTATAAATACGAAGCGCATTTATATATATCTAAAGCTTGAACAGAGTTTGGAAAAGAATATCAGCCGAATCCTTCTTTTAAATATTTTGATGAAGGACAGTATGTTAGTAATGTTGTAAGAATTCATTGAAGAAAGCCAGTTAACTCTTGAGCTATAGCACTGACTTGAATACTTTTACCATGAGAAATTGTTACATGACTTTATGAATATAAAGATTATGAGAAAGATCCTGAAAGTTTTGATGGGAGTGGAAATTCACTGTCTGAATATTATTGGTATGATCAGTGATTTGCTTGATGAGAATGTACTTGAGCAACTACACTGCTTCAGTCTGGAACAATTATAAATGATTGATTATTGTGATCAAAAATGTACAAGATTTGAACATGATCAATATGAAGATGTATTGCCTTTTGAATAAGACTTATATCAAATACTTGATCTGTTTATCCTCCAGATAGTGCTTATTGAGATATTATTATATGAGATGCTTTTGGACAGCTGCCAGATAATGCACCAACATCTTCATGACTTTCAATATTATGATCTTGATGAGTTGTTGTTGGTATAGGTGAGCCTCCAAGGAGTCCGGATATGATTACTTGAACTTATGCATATTTTGATTATGAAAATGATCCTCAAATAGTTGAAAATACAGAGGTGATATGGAATGTGTATTCAGGCTCTACGCTTACTGCATCATTGGTATTATCTTGAAATTTGTCTTTAAATCCAGACTTAATTAATTTTCAATTAACTTGATCTTATCAGTGAAATTGGATTGAATTTGGAGTTAGACATGATTCAACATGATGAGTTATAAACACTTGATCATGGCTTTATACTAATCTGTATCAGATTAATGGTAATGCTCCAGAGGCAAGAGATGTAAAGATTTACATGTCTTGAGCAGAGCTAACATGAACTTCTACTGTTCTTGATCACCTTACATGAACTTTCTCCTATTTTGATATGGAAGGCGATGTTTGGAATGAAGGTGCTACAAGTTATCAATGGTTAAGATTTAGTAATTCTTGATGCATCTCTTGATATTTAGCTGAAGCTTGAAATGAAGTTGAGTATACACTTACATGAGCAGATCAGCAAAATTATATTTGACTTGTTATTAGTCCTGTATCTACGACATGAATTCCAAATCAGTGATCTGTTTCAAATATATCTAAGTGTATTTGACCAATTCAAGGACATGTTCCAGAAATTCCATATTTGTTTGTTACTTGATATCCACTTGTATGAGATAAAATGACATGATTTTATTGATGGAGTGATATTGAGTGAGATATTGAGTGACCATCAGAATATTATTGGCTAATAGCTTGATCATCATCCATTGAATGATTGGAAAATTATTCACCTATTGCTAGTGGGATAATAAATCCATCACTTTTACCGTGAAATACTATAAATTTAGAACTATCACATGCTATGTGATCTTATCAATTAAAGTTAGCAATAAGACCCATTGCTGCATCTTGAGATCCATATGAAAGTAAAAAATGGTATTTTAGTAAATATATTGATCCAGTTGCTTTGTGATTAGTTGACCCAGAGCAGTGGGATTCTGATTTTAGTAATCCATGGGATGGTTCTTGGAATCCATCTTGGCTTGGGAATTGGGTTGATCCAGGTTTAGATGAGTTTTCACCAGTGATAAATCTTTATCCAATGAATCCACCTGAGGTGTGGGAACACTATAGTCCAAGGGTAACAGATACTTGATGAAATGCGCTTCCAAGTGTGTTTTTAAACCAAACAATTAAAGCAATATCATGATATAAAAAATCTTATATATATTATGATAGAGATCATGAACCTGAATGAAATTCTCTTTATGATTGGATCATTGCTGATGATGAGTATTGAACTAATTCTTATGTATATTCATCTTGATCTGAGGTAACCTTTGATGATATATGATATCAATGAAAATGGGTAGCCCTTAGGGTTACTCCTGTATCGGCAGTTTGATGATGGATAGCTACTAATTATTATACTTGAACAGCTGTTACGTGAGAATTCGCTGTTATTACAGATCATCCACCGGTATCTACCGATATAAGTATGATTGATGAGTCTTGAGTAATAGTAGCTCAGTGACAAAAAACTAACACATGACAGTCACTTTCTGTTTTATCTTGAACATCTACATATTTTGATGAAGAAGCAAATTTGTATTATGATACTGATTATCAATGGTGGATCTTTGAATCTTTGCTTGATAATACAGGGTCAATTGCTTGATCTTGAGATACATTTATCCCACTTTCTGAGCATCAATGAAAATATTTAAAATTAAAAGTTAGGCAGATTTCAACAGGTTGATATCTAAATACATGAGAGTGGCAATTTAGCGATGCTTGATTTGTATTATGAAATAAGCCAGTACTTACTTGAAGCACAAACTTTGTTTGAATGATAGATTATAGTAATACGTGAGGGGATTTGTTATCAGGTACTTCATATGTACTTGAGCAAATATCTTGAACATATGCTTACTTCGATATTGATTTAGATATTGAGTGAGAAACAATGTTTCAATGGTATAGATCAAGTAGTCAAAGTTGGACTTGAGCAGAGATTATTTCTTGAGCTACGGCTTTAAATTATACTCTCACATGAGCAGATCAACTTCAATACATTGCACTTGCTATCGTGCCTGTTTCTGATTCTTCATCTTGAGCTATTCCAATAGAGTGAAATATATTTTCTTGAAGTTTTATGTGACCAATATGGTGAAATGTTCCAACACTGTCTTGATATTATATTAGAGACTCTATTTGAATAAATGACATCTTAATATGACAGAGTGTTGTATGGATTCATGATTATGTAGATTTGGATTGTGTATTAAGTCCAGATGATTTGTGTGAATGAAGTAGTTTACATAAATGGTATATCGATTCGTTTCCATGATGAGATTTTACTCAATTAGCTTGAACTTGAACTTCGCTTATTGTTGATTCATCTTATGAATGAAAATACATAAAATCATGGAAAACACCAATAGATGCATTTGGGTATCCGAATGTATGAACTTGATATTGGAGCAATGTAGTTTGACCAGTTTTACTTGATAGCGATTTTGATATGGTTGCAGATATTCATGATAATTGTCCTGCCGTCGTAAATCCTCCTTTTTATCCAAATGGGCCTCAGAAAAATACAGATGCACCAAAACTTTATACAGATATATCAGTTTCAAGTAGTAGAGGTGCGCACCCTGATAGGCCAAGTCCATTATGGAATCCTGATACTAGCTTCTTTACATCAGCAGATACTCGACCTTGATGAGCTTGAAATTTGGTTGATTGAGATATATCTTGAGAAGAGGATAGTTATTGGCTTACACTATCTCAAATCGATGTGGATTTAACACTTAAATTAGGTGAGCCAGAATACATCTGAAAGGTAGTATTTTATGTAAATAACTGATGAGATTATCTTTGAGATTATAATTATATAATTGAAAAACCACTTGATTCAGACGATATTGAGTGAGAATGGGTAGAAGTAACACATCTTGCATGAGCATGACTATCTTCAAGTAGTTGACAGTTTGCACTTTCATGAGGGCTAGCAGGTGATAATAGATATGAAATTAATTTTCCAATTCCTTTTAAGTCTCAGTATATAAGAATTAAACTTCAAAAAATATGAACCAAGAAAGATAATGCTCTTCATTATAATCTAACTGAAATTGAAGTTTATAATGGTTGAGATCTTTACTGAGATGCTTGTGATATATGTTGGCAGGTATGAGGAAATCCAAATGAATCTTCTCAAAATGGATGGGAATCTTGTAGTTCAAAGTACATTTCAGAAGACTGAGATCAGCAGTGAATTTTCTTTGAAGACCCAATGTGTTGAACAATCTGTGAGGCAAATTGACTATATAGAAGTCCTCCATGAAAAGCCCTTGATGTTTATATAAATGAATATGATAATGAGAACATAGCACAACAAGCATTAACTTGAACTCTTTATTGACGCACTCCAATACTTACATGAATCCCTGCCTTCTCTTCTGTGTATACAGATAAAAATTTATCTTGAACAGCTTTGTATTATAGGGCGCAGTTATCAACTAATGAAAGTTTTTCTTGAGAGTTGGTATGGGATACAGCAGAATTTGAATCACCGCCTTCAGGTTCTATTCCGATATCAAATTGTCAAGAGCTACAGGATATAAATCTATGATGAACATATGATACTAAATATCATTTAACTAATGATATAATGTGTTGAGACACAGTGCTTTGGAACTTTGAGGATGGTAAGTGATTTCAATGATTTGAGCCAATATTTGTTGATAGAAATATACTTCTAGACTGAAGATGATTTAGAATTAGAAATCTTTATATCTGAAGAAGTTTAGAAAATAATGTTTGATTATTTGGTGCACATACAATCAATTATCGATGAGAACAAATATATTTTTCAAAAGTTATAGATACTGTATTTGAAGATATATATGTATCTTGAAATAATAATGTTTGAGCTATATGTTGAAAAAGTTGTTATGTAGAAAATTCATATGCTTCCTGATATATAAGATGAAATGATAATGTTTGAGGTTTTGTTGGTAATCTTGCAGCTATGAATCGTAGAGGTTTTTATATAAAACAATCGATTGCAAATTTAAGAGTTGAATGAATAAATAATATTGGTTGATTTGCATGAACAGTTTCTCCTTATTGTTCTGTGATTGATTCGTATAATAAATGAGAAGTAATTTGAGAATCTAAGGTTTGATGATTAGTATGATATCTTTATGCATCAAATATAGTATCATCATATTCCATATGAGAGGTGACTTGAGATTCATATGCTTGATGACTTGTGTGATATATTTATTCACAAAATAAAAGTTATGGTAGCTATAAGAATGCAAAGATATATCATTCAGCATATGACACTGAGCAGACAAGATCGGTCGATAGTTATGCATGATATTGAACTCCAAATGACTATAGAATAACTTATAATTTTCATACATGACTTAGTACTGAGCAAATGCAAAGTACATGAACTTATAAATATTGATGGAATAAAAGTGATCATTGGAATGAAGAGTGAGAAGCAGCTACATGGAAAGTTGAGACTTGAGAGTATCCTGCACTTCAGTGGGAAAAAGAAATCTTTTCACCATTAAGCAAATGAGGTTTGGTTATGACCTGAATATCTGTATGAGATAGAACTGCTACTGGTTTGATGATATATGATAATAGTGAATCTACTTTACCAGATTATTCAAATGCACAGAGTTTACCTACATATTTCTTTAGAATGATGTTTTGGGATGAATCAGATGAGATGTGAGCTTGGTCAGATCCTGTGAGCTTGGTTTATAAAACAATTCCAAGAGCTGAAAGTATTTTGATAATATGAAATAATTGAGTTTGAAATATGCTAACTTGAACATATATATTTGCAGATAATGATTGAGATACTGACAATTGATCTATACTTAATTGGTATATAACCGACAATGTTCCTTCTTGACCATACGAATTTTTGTGAACATGAAAAAATTATACTCCAGTTTCTGATGATGTTGGAAGATATTTAATTTTGACAGTAACTCCAATTGCTAACAATGTTCCATATACAGGAGCAACTTCTACTTGATCATATTGACCAATTACATTATATGAAGATTCTTCAGATGACAGTTGTGTTATCAGTGGTTTTCCACTTGAATTTGAATCGCTGTGAACAGAGTGAAAAATCTCTTGAATATTTACAGAGTCTTGATCATCTTATCTTTCAAGTCTAGTTGATATATGAGAAGCTTGAAGCAATTTGAGATTTAAATCATCTTACAATTGATCTTATATTAAAAATAGTGATAACAGTGATGTTAAAGGTGTTATTAGTAGTGAAGCAATTGGAGAAGTAGATTTAGTTATTACAAATAATGATGTTTATAATTGAGAATCAACAAAAGCATTTGTACATGTAAAAGATATAAATTGAAGATCAAAGGCTTGAGCTTCTGTGACTATTACAGATTGAAGTCAAAATTGGTCTTGTTCAACTGTGACAGATATTAATTGAATGTGCTCATCTACAATTACTTTCCCTGATACAAGTTCAACAAAATCTTTATACGCTCAAAGTTGATGAGTTGATTCAGATTCTGAGTCTGTAGTTACTAATGCTTCTGTTTGAGATGTTGTGATTAGTTGAACGTTTTGAGCTTGAGCAGAACTTCCAGATAGGGATATGTTTCCTTCGGAGACTTTTGATGTCCCAATTTATATACAAACACAAAGTGATAAAATTGAAGCATTTAAAATTGAATTTACTTATGATAGTACAAAGTTTTCAAGTGTTTGAACCAAGGTTTCATTTCCGTGAAATTTCTTAAAAAAATGACTTAACGAAATAGATAATTGAGCAACTAAAACTCTTAAATTTATTTGAAAGAGTAATACAGAAGAAAATTATTGAGTTAGGCATCACGTAGCTACAATTCACTTACGATCTACAAGTTTTGGTTTATGAAACTTTAATGCAAACTTGCTGGAGCTTACCAAGGGTACTACAAAATATGTAGATGAAAGTTCTCCTGTAGTTATGAGTTTTAGAGATAAGTGATCAATAAATCGTACATCTGGTGTAATTAACGTAAGATCAGTTGTTCCAGTGTGAGTACTTGCTTATCCTGAAGAGTACCAAATTTTAGATACTTCTCCGCTTGATTGAGATGTTATAGAATTTTGAATAAATACAAAAAAGATTTATAATAACTGAGATAATATTTTAGATACAAATCAAGTTTCATGTGTTTCAAATGATCTTTGAACAGCAAGTTGAAATTGTGTTACTATGCAGGCAACTTGAAAATGAACTTGATCGATTTCTGTGGATTTTGCATGAGACTCAAGAAATGTAAGTGTTGATGTGTTTAGACCAAGTAATTTAAGATTTGATTCAAATACTCTTGATACTAATTTACAAGAAATAACATGAATTTGAGGATATCAAACAACTAAAGTAGATGTTTTAGCTGATTTTGATAATTGAAATATTTGAAACAAGTTCACAATGAAGGTGAATGATTATGTTAATCTTTCAATAGCTTCACCGTTTACAGTAATATGAGATGATGAGCTTAGTGTAAGTGGGCCAAGTACAACAAAAACTTTATCAGCAAGTACAGATTCTATTGGTAATGCGAGCACATGAATATTATCTAGTTGAAATGTAAATATCACAGAACTCTATTTATGAGCTCCTTGAGCATTTGATATATCTTACGTAGATGATCAAACTCAAGAAGCTTGAGATAATGAAAAGAGAATTAAGGCTAGTTCTAGGTCATTCTTTGATAACATGTGGCTTACAAGGCAGCTTGAGGTCTATGCAAAATTTGATGATAATTTTAAGTATAGAGTTGATAGCAGTGACGTTGATAGTTTTTCAAAGGTATGAGCTCAAATATTGATAAGTTCTTGATGACTAATACAAACTCAATCTGTTTGATGAATAGCAAAAGTTACTGCTACTGTTTGAGCAATAACTTGAAATGCAGACATTTGTGTAGATTTACCAGCACCAGAAGCGATATTGGCTACTATTGAAAATAATCAAAGTATATTAGCTGTTAATTGAGATGACCCTGCATTTGCTCATTATCAAGGTCAGACTTGATCTAATATTTTAGTGTCAGTTAAGTTGAATTGAACTAATGGAGAATATTGGGTTAATGCTAGTACTTTACCATACGATATAACATATACAATTACTTGATGATCATGAAAAATTGCAATGTCTGGAAATCATGTTTATTCACTTGATAATTGATTTACTACTACTTGAGAAGTTACAGTGTCACTTCACATTGGTGGTCAAAATTATTTAATTGATACAGTTGATATTGATGTAGTTTGATCTATTGGTTTAGAGCTTGAGACTTACGAACAATATACCCCATGAATTGATAGAATATCTGATACAGTTTTATCAAAAATTGAGGCAACAAGCGAGTATCAAAAAGCTTGGGTTGAGGTAATAGAAAATTATTCTAATAATACCTCTAAAAATGTTACACTAGAGAGTGATCTTTATTATTTCTCAACAAATATTTGAGTAATTGACTTTACTACTCAGAGCCCAATAAATCTACTAGAGAGAGTATGAACTTGAACTTGAGATATTTATGCTGTTAGTACAGTAAATTCTTCATCTGAGACCTGAGTAAAAAGATCAAACTCTGTTACTATAGAAGTTTCTGATAGTCCAGTAAATATAGTTAGCGCTTCAAATTTTGAAATGAATATTGTTGACATGAGTTGACTAGAAAATAAAACTTATCAAATTTGATGATATGTAACATTCGATGATTGGTCTAGAAGAGTAATAACAAGTAAAGATCATTTATGAACTTGAGCCTGAGATTATTGATGACTAATTTCTTGATTTTTAGATTTTACTTCAAGTAATCCTTGAGTTATAAGCGTAGATTCTGATTGATTAATGACATTGCACTGAAATTGAATATCAGAAATAACTGTAAGTATGAAAGCTTGACAGGACATAGATACAATCTTTACATGAGATAATTTTTCAAAGAAAGTTGCATGAAATTTAGATCCAAATGAGTATGATGTTGATTTATGAAATAGAACTTGATTACAATTTATATCTGATAGTTCTACTATTTCAGTTCCGGTAATTATAAATACATCAAATAAAAATCTTGAATGATATGATATTAGAATTATTTATGATTCAAGTGCTTTAAGTTTAGATGAGGGTAATTTAAATTGAGTAATTACAAATAATGTAACTGAGGGGTCATTTAGTTTAACTCCTAATGTATTAGATCTTTGATGATGAATGAAAAAATTAATGCTCATTTGATCAAAAGAAGATTGAATAATTTCAGCTAGTACTTATAAAAAAGTTGCGACAATTAGTTTTACAAAGGAAGCATGACTTACTAATCAGGTACTTTGATGAGTTATTTGAGAATTAGTTGTAAGTTGAGATGTTTATACTACAACTGGCATAATTGCTTGATCTTGAAGTTTTTATTCTAGCTCAGATTTATCTTATAGTGATAATATATTTAATGATAATGTGTATAAAACATACTTTTCATTTGTTAATAATTTTAAGAGCTTGATAGATACTATGTTTCAGAATACAGATTCAAGTTTATATTTAGCTGATGTTTTTAAGGATTGATATTATTCATCAAATTGAGTTGCACCAGTTATATGAGATTTAAGTTCTGATTGTAAGTTTTCGGTTAATGATCTTGTTAAAACTTATGAATTTTTGGTAAGTGCATATGTACCTGATGATTATTGAATGTTAATGTGAAATGTATTTGGGCCAGCAACAGAAACTTGAATAGATTTAACTGATGCATCATTAATAAGCAGTGTGCTTGCAAGAAAACTTCCATTTTTAGAAGGTCTTATAATCACAAAGTGAACTGCTGCAGATGAATTTTCATTAAGAGCATATTTCTTAGATCAGACAGATGATTGATTGATTGCAAACACTTGATGATTAACTGTTAAATTTGAAGTTGGACCTGTATGACTAGCCTGAGCTTGAACTGTTTATGAAGCTAGTATTAATCCATGAGATTATTATTATGAATATAATGATATTTCTATTTCATGAGAATATTGAGTGGTAGTTCATGTTGTAAAAGATTGAAATACATGAGCATTTTTAAATAGTTTAGTGTTTGATCCTGAAAGTTGAGTCTTTACACCAATTGTAACTTTCTCAAGCTGATCAATACCAACAAATGCAGGTGATTATAATACATTATATTGATCTAAATATATTGAACAATATTGAGCTTGTAGTACAGACCTTCCAGAGATTGATATTACAAATACTTGAACAAATCCTAGTTTTGCTTGAAATGAAATTACATTTGATAATATAGAAGCTGAGGTTAGTTGAGGATCGTTATCTTGAGCTTATATTGTTTATGAAAAAGAAGATTGATCATATTCTGGAAAAGTTACATTGTCATTTTCACAAAGTTGAACTACTTGGTCAATTTCTTGATCAGATACACTTTCTCTATCTTGAGGTGAATTGCATTATTATACAATTTATGTAGATGATACGTGAATGAGAGCGGATCAGACTTGACCTTTTGAATTTTATACTCCTTCACTTGTGCCGATTGTTAAGATTGCAAGTGTTTGAACAAATACTACAGATGAACCTTCCTCATCAGTGAGTTTTGAATGAATAAAAGTTAATATGCTTGGATGAGCAGTGTATTCATGAGCATATATTAGATACTGGTTAGATGACATGACTTCTTCAGGTACTTATAATTTAACTTGATCTATTACAGATATTGCCTGACATTATATATGATTTACACTATCTTGAACTATTGCATGAATTATTACAAATGAAGTTTACAATTATGAGCTTGTAGTTGAGTCTGGTGATCCATTAGTTTATGATTCTCAGACATGATATTTTATTACTTGAGAGTGAATTAAGATTACAGAAACTTGATCTTTATCAATGTGATTTGATAATTTAACACTTAGTTGAGTTGAGGTTAAAACATTTTGATGAGCTGTTTATCAAGAGGTTTACATTTCTTATACATCACTAGATTGATTAAATAGCTGACAGCAAACTTTGAGTTACTCAGAAAGCATTTGAGACACTGTTAGTATTTATACATTATCTTGAGAGCTAACATGATTAGATGAGTGAATTATTTATAATTTACAAATTACTGCTAGTGAATACTGATGAGATCAGGATATAGTTTATATCTGACAATTTAGAACAGACTCATCACTTCCAATATTTGAGATAATTAGTACAGGATCACAAGTTGATATTACTCATACATGAATCACTATTGCCTGAATAGAGATCTCAGCAATATGAACTACAGTTCTTTCATGAGCAACGCTTAATTACTGACTTGATACAAATTACTGATCATGAAGTTTTGATATTAGTTCGGCAGAAAAACAAGTTTTATGAAATGATGGTTATACAGTTTCTTGAAAAACAGTAAATGCATTAAGCTGATGATTAGTTTATTATTATGAATTTATAGCAGAGGAGAGAGATTACTCTCTTTCAGATTCATTTACTTGATCATTTATATTACCAGATACTAGATTAGAAATCACTAATTCATGATCTGCAACTAATATTACAACAAACTCAGCTGATATTGATTGAATAGTAGTTGAAGAGTATGAATGAGCAGTATTTTCTTGAGCTGTTATAGAGTATAGATGTGTAGATTGAGCTTGAAATATTACTGGTAGTTGAGAGCTGAGTATTTAACATTTTATTAACACTTTCTTTAACATTTTTTTAATACCCCGTTTTTATAATGGAATTCTTATTAATTAACCATTAAAAAAATGATTAAACAATCAAATGAGAAATCAGTTATCGAAAGCAAGCCATTTTCTAAAAAATTAAAAGAAAAAGTAGAACCATTGTTAAAAGATGTTCAGGGGGCTACCAGGGCTATGTGCTATCTAACTCTTTGAATTTTATGAGCATGCTGATGAGAAACAGGATCGTGAAACTCTAGTTCATCAAATGTAAGTACGCAGTCTTCTTGAACAGGTGTTTCAAGAAATACCCAAGTTTCAGAAGTTAAAGATCTTAAGAATATTCTTGATGTTTGATCTATTCGAGTTTGATGAGAATATCATGTGGTAAGCACAGATTCATGAAAGAATTTGTTTAACATCAAGGACGTAGATGACCGAAAAAAAGATTGAGTTATTCCTTTTGATTTTTCAGATGAGAGACTTAAGTGACATTCTTGAGTTTATATTAAACAATATAAAAATGCAGTAAACAAAACAACTTGAGTTGCAAGTGATATTTGAAGATCTATATATTTATCACTTTGAAAATCATGAGATTTGTATGACTGAATAAGAAAAGTGAGTTCTGAAAAAAAATTGATTACAATGAATTGAGCAACTAGTTTACTTGCAAGTTTAATGAAGGAAGGGCAAATGTCTTACAAAGATGCAAAACAAAAAGCTTCAAAGGCATTATGAGTAAAAGAGAGTGAGTTGACTACACTTTATTCAAGTACTACATCTAAAACTTTAATATATAAATTAGATGTGATTGCCAAGATTGTTATTCAGTCGTTTAACATGTCAAGTGGGTTGATGTGAAAAATTGCTTCAGAAATTTTATACAATATTAATAGTGATAATGATAAAATATTTTCTCAAAATCATATAAAAAATATTTGTTCTTATTATTGATTTCCTGAAGAAAAGTATAGAATAATAAATCTTGTTTTTACTTATTTAAATAATAATAAATTAACAAAAACAAATGAAGAAAGAATTGAAAAAATGCTTGAGTTTTATAATAAGCTTATTTCAGAATATGAAATGCATCGCATTGATAATACTACATTTGAATATATTCTAAATGAATACAAGCCAGAAAGGTTAAATTTAAAATGAAAAAGTGTAACATGATTTTTTAGTCAAGTTATAAGAAGTTATTATAATCAACAAAAAGTAGATATTGAGCAAGTAGAAAAAGATGAGCCAGAAGTTAGCATTCAGCAGCATATTGATAAAGTGTTAGAAGATACAAGGATCAGGATTGAATCTGAGGTTGTTGTACCTATATCTGAAGATTTTAATGATAATAATCTAGCACAAGATGATATTCCTATTATTAAACCAATAGTAGAAAACCAAATTGAAAGTACAGATATTTCAATTGTAAAAAACCAGCCAGTAATACCATCTTTGTCTGAGCCTATACAAAGTTTGCCGGTAGTTTATGAGACAGAAGATAGTGTAGATAGGTCAAATTCTAATGAAGTTGTTTTAAAAAATGCAAATTGAGAAAAGAAATCCATATGGGTTCCAAATGATCAAATTTGGCTTAAGTATTCATGAATTAGTAGTGCAATATCAGAGTGATATAAATATTTAAACACGGAATTTCGATGGGTAGATAGATCTGCCATGGTTTTTGATGAAAAGGTAAGATATCGATATCAAGAAAAATCCACGCACGCATGATGAAGTAATTCGGCTAGAAAAATATGAATAGTCGACTATAGAGATCATAAATTTACATGAAAACAAGAATATCAAACATTTGAATGAGAATGGGTTTGATTTAATATTTGAACTTCTAAAGACAGTTATGGTAGCGCCGGGGTATGAAAGTACTTAGAAGGGTTTACATATTTTTTAAAGCATTTATCTGAAAAGCAGAGAGAAGAGCAGTTATCAAAACCTGATGATGATTATCAAGATCCTATTACTTATTCATGTGCATTGGAAGAGTTTAAGAAAGAATGTGAAAATACTTTATTTGCTCAAAGTCAGATAGATAATTGATTAAGTGTCAATTTTGACACTGAATATCAAAATAGTAATTGAGTAATTTTATCTTCAGAACCTGTAAGTATGGATTTTGAGTTTTGAGCAATTGAGTGAGATATAATTAATCCACAAAACTCATGATCTTGATTGCTTCCATGTGATAAAATTACAGATGAACTACTTTGATGTGAATATGGGCAAAATGTTAAATCACGATGGCCAAACGGTTGAAGTGAGGATTCTTATGAATTTCAAAATAACCCATTATATATTTTTGTAGATTATGGTGAAAAACCTTGAGAAAATTATCCAGCTAAAATTTGGATTGAATATTCGAAAAATTGAGTGTTTGAAAAAACTGAAGAATTTAAAGTTAATAATTTTGATCAAAAAGAAACAATAAAAAGATATTTATTAAGATTTATAAAATGAATTCAAGATATTGAATTATGAGAGGAAATACCATCACAGTATGAAGTCGATAATTTACGTGATCAATTATTTAGTTTTGATAAAGCAAAATCTCCAGATACCGACTGATGAGATTTTCAAAATAAAGATAAAATGAGAAAATTATTTTTAGAGTATTATATTAAAACTGCCTTAGAATGGATGATGTTCAATGATTGAAGATTAGCTTCTGTTTTTTCAGAAGTTTCTACAAAACTTTCATTAAATGAGATTGATAAAATCCAGCAAAGAGAAAATATAACATTGACTCTAAGGCAAAAAGAGTTAATTAGTGAGCAGATAGTAAATTGATTAAAAGATTGAGCAGTTGATGGACTTGTTGCCATAGCTATGCAGTATAAAGAAGTATTTGATAGTTTTATAAATGCAGATATTAATCAATTACAATGATATATTGAAAGTTCATGGGCAAAACTTTGAAATATTTGATTATGGCCTAGAAATTATGTTGAGTGGTTTGAGGATATGAAAGATAAGGCATATATATCATTTAATTTAATAAAAGATGAGATATTGCCAAGTTTAACATTATATCAAAAAACTTATTGATGATCGTTTATTGCAAGTACATTGCTTCCAACTTTATATGAATCTTCTTTGTCCATGGTAAATGTCGTGGATAAGGTTGATAATTATTTAGACTTATTGAGCTCAAGTTTTTGAAAGAAATTTAATTTTTGAGTTGGAAAGCTTGAGGACTTAGTTAGATTACATAGAGAAAAAATGTTATTAAAAAAACTTTCAGTACCACATTGATTTGAGTTATCAAAACAAACAAGGGGAAATTTTTGAAGAATTTGGGAAGTTGTGGATTTGAGTCATAGAAGCAAGTTAGAGGAAATTAGAAGTATTGCTAATAAAGAGGATAGATGGAAAGCCTGAGAAAAATTTATATGAGATCTATTTAATTGAAATCCAAGACAAATAAAAAAATCAATTAATTGAAAAGAATCAATAAGAAATGTAGATTGTTTTTATGAAAACAATTGAGAAACATTTATTTGAGAAGTTAAAACATATCAAAGAAATGTTAATGTAAATACATTTATTAGAGAAGAAATTAGAAAAGATATGCTTTTAGAAAAAGAGTCTTGATTAAGGCCAGTTTGGTATATTATTTGAGGATGAGAAGAAGTTTGAGCTTGACTTCTAAAAGAGCTTTGAAAGAATTGAATTGAATACGTTATTATTAAACTTTAACCAAAAAATTATGTCACATTTATCAATTTGAATTAGTACAAATTATTCGGCTTTAGACATTTATGATTTTATAAAAAAAGAGGGTCTTCCTTGATTGTCACTTGATCTATTTTGGTGATATAGTCCTAATCCATATTTGAATATTGAAAATACATGCATGTTTATTCAACAGCCAAGCTTGGGTTGAGATTGATTAGTAAGTTTCTTTATTTTATGGGATGATTATTATGCAAGGAAACCTGATATTTTCCAAAAACATTTGCAAGAAAGAGTTGAAAAATACGAAAAAACATGAGAAAAAGAAAAAGCAGAAAAGATTCAGTCTTTTGATTGGCTTTCATATGAAGATCAAAAAAAATTGTGGTGAAAACTTAAGAAAAAGTTTTGAAGAGATGATAATCAAAGAGAAGAGTTAATAAAAGATCTCGATTGAAATATGGTCAATATTAGTGAGCTTCACAAAAAACATGAAAAATTAAACGAATGAAAATGATTTAGTGTTGATTTGTATGCATGAAAAGATGTAATGAGAAAAATAGAAAATTAAAAAATGATTTGTCTATATCTACCTATTATAGCACAGATAAGCCAAAAAATCAAGATTGTGTCTTGTGAAAACTGTATTGGCCTTGATATTGTTAATTTATATAGCTATAATAGCTATATAAATTAACAATACATAAATGACAGCAATAAGTTTAAAGTTATCTGATTTAATTGTAAATGAATTAAGACAGATATCAAAAGAGATTTGAATAACTCAAAAGCAGGCAATAGAGGATAGTTTGAGAAAATGGCTTGTTGATAAAAAGAAAGATTTATTGATAAAACAAATGAAGCAATATGCAAATCAGATTAATTGAGATGAAGTGGCAAAAAAAGAAGAGTTATTTTTGTTAAGTTCTCTAAATGATGATTATATTAATAATTTAAATAAAGAAGATGTTATCTAAAGTTAGTAAATATGATGTTTTGCTTATTAAATTTGATCCAAGTTTGTGACATGAGCAAAGGGGATTAAGACCTGCAATTGTTATTCAGAGTAATCTTATTAACAATGTGTTAGGTATTACAATTGTAGCACCAATCACTTCTAGTTTGATCAAATGACCAAGCTCAATTTTAATTGAAAATTATGAAGAGCTTTGATTGATTAAAAAATCAAAGATATTATTTCATCAAATCAAGGTTATTGATGAGAAGCAAGTTGTTAAAAAAATTTGAAGAGTTGAAAACGCAAAATTGAAAAGTCAAATTAATGAAAAAATTGAGCTAGTTTTTGATTTAAATGATATGTTTTAGGATTATTCATAATGAGACCACATTCTAATAACTTTAATCATTCTCTCTTTTTCTAAAACTTCATATAAAAGCCTATGTTTAATACTTATCCTCCTTGAATAAACTCATGCTAAATCTCAAACTAATTTTTCATATCATAATTCAGTTGAAAATGGGTTGCTTTTGATAATGTCTAACAACTTTGATGCCTTGTCTTTTAATCAAATATTTTTTAATTTTAAAGCATCTTTTTGTGATTGTTTGGTAAAAAGTAATTTATAATTATTTACTATTCGAGTTTTTCATTACAATTTTTTATAGGTGTCTCAATACCTTTCCATACCCTGACAAACACCCAAAACTCTGTCAAAATACCCTCAAAACACTTGGCAGCAAGCCAAAAAAGGTGTATAATGTCTTGAAAAATTCATATGCACAAAAATAAAAATAAAAAATGGATAAACAAAAGTCAGATTCTAAGGCTGTTACTGAGCCATTTTTCAAGCATATTTCTTAATACTAAATCGAAAGAAAAAAATCAAAGATTATCTCAAAACAAAAAATTGAAAATTGAAAATTTATTAAAACTATCATTAATAACAATTTTACTTTTTTCTACTTTTCCGGTATATACTTCAGATTCTCAATGAATTTGAAACTTAGATATTTCATTTTGATGTACACAAGGATGAAAGACAAATATTGAAATATCTCAGGATTATATTGATCAAACCGAGCTTTGTATAAACATAGATAATACTTGATGAGAAGATGTTTATACAAAAATGTATTTTGTTGATTGAACAATAAATCCAATTACACCGGAGTCTCCAGTGTGTCAGTGAAAGGATTATCCAAATTATGTTTTTTCAAAAGAAACATATTTTCCAATTGATCCACTTAATGAAAATATTACAGAATTATCTGAACTTGAATTTACAGTTGCTTGAAATGCTTCAATTGAAAAGAGATGAAAGTTAAAATTTAATATAATGGAAAATGTTGATAATGATCTTTCATATTGATGTTTGATTACTGAAGCGTGAGTATTACCTTTATCTAATACATGATCTAGTTCATGAGTAAATATTTTACTCAACAAAGCAAATACAGTTAAAGTAGATCTTTTTTGAGATCATGTGCCTATTGCTTCTGGCTGAGTTGCGATTACTGATACTTTGTGATCAGTGTTAAGCCAGGCTGATATTCAAGTTCCTATTGTGTGAGCATATGATTATTATGATGAAGATGGTGGGCAATATGAGGGATCATCTACTTATAATTGGTGGGTAGCTGAAGATAATCAGTGATCTTGAGCATTTTTAACATATTCTGGGAATAGTAATTATGTACTAAATCAATACTGATGAAAATTTCTTGCATTTGAATATACTCCGGTATCTACTTGATCTAGTATTTCAAGATCAACTTGAATTACAGTTATTAGTGATTATGTTTCAATTCTTACGCATGTTCCAACGGCAAATACTATTTTAATTTCCTGAGAGCCTTATGTGTGATTAGCTTTGGAAGCGTCATATGATTATATTGATATTGATGATATGCCAAGAGATTTATATTTTGAATCATCGTTATATCAATGGTACAGTCTTGATACACAGTTTTGAACATGAGTTGCCATTACTTGAGCCACTAGTGCAACTTATGCACTAGCTCTATGACTTGAATGAAAATATGTTCAAGTAGCAGCAACACCGATTTCTAGTATGCAGCCTTTCACTTGAAATATTACTTATAGTAATTCAGTTTGACCGATATGAGTAGTAGTTCCACTAATGAATATATTTTTAGAAATTATAGCACCGGTTTCTACCTATTCTTGAACTTCATTTACCTCAGCAACTGCAGTAGAATTAATAGCAGATGCAATATTGGATATTCCAATTCCAGAACTGGGATGAGAACATGTAATGGCATATTTTGACAAAGATTTGATAATAGAAGAGTCTAGTTGATTAAGTTTTGATTATACACAAATGCAACTTGATTGACTTGAGAAAGATGATGATCCTCAGATTTCTTTATTCGATTTTGAGTCATGAATTAATTTCTGAGTCCCATGAAAACGTATTATATTTTCAAAACCTGTAAGGATAGAAATGCCAGTATGAGATGATTATGAAAAAGATACCGTGGCAGCTTTAATAAAACATGAGTGAGAAACAGAATTTTGAACTTTATGACTTACAAATTATTCATGAGCTCTGTGTACAGATTGAATAGCAAGTACTTGATCAAATATAGCATCTATATCCTGATCTATAGCTACTTTCTATGCATGTAGCTTATCTGAAATTATTTTAGACTGAAGAGATTTTGATGATGACTTTGTACTTAACGAATTTGATCAATGTCACAACCCATATGCTTCTAGTTGAATACTAGCTTATTGGGGATTTAAATCTACAACTTGATCTTTAGCAATAGATTCTATTTCATGAGTAAATACATGATATATTGTTTGAGCAAGCAGAATCGCTCCCTGAATAACAACTTGATCACTAATTTTTGATTGAGTATGAGATTATATAAATGTTTCATCGTCACCAACTCTTGATTGAATTTGAGATTTTACATTTGAGACTTGGGTAAATACTGATTCAGCTTTTACATGAGCAATAATTCAAGATGCAAATAACTGATCAACATTTTCAATATGATTTTGAAGTTGAAAGCTTAAGTTAGCATTAGCATGAACTTCATATTTTTCAAGTGGAAATATAGTAACTGGGCAATGGACATATTTGGCTGTTACAAGAGAGGATTCAACGCTTAAGGTATATATAGATAATGCGCTTGATAGCACTCACAGCGCTGTATCTAGCGTTCTACCAAGTGTTTGATACACTATTTGACTGGATTGGCAGTCTGGAGTAAGTTTAGATGGTATATTAGACGATATGGCCATTTATAATAACGCCTTAAGAACTAAAGTTTTAGAGTATCATTATGATCTCTGAAATGATAAAAAAAAGTGATTTTGTAATCCCTTGTCTCTTGAGCCCCCAACTGCAACTTGAATTACAGTTACATGAGCAGTCTTTTTAAATTTAATTAACATCAATTGAACAGTAGAGGGGGAGACGCTTACATGATCTTTTACATATTATGATGGAGATGATGAGCCATGAGATCTTTATGAAGATTATAATGATATAAATTGGCACAGATGTGAAACATCAACTTGTTCTTGAGCAAGTGATCCAACAGGTCCTGTTTGAACTTGAGCAAGTTACCAAATCGATTCGACAGATTTCTTGTCATATTTAAGGTTTTCAGTTACACCGTATTGAATGATTGATCCTATGACTGGGGCTGTTGCGAGTGTGGTTACTGAGAGTTGAAGTTTGAATTATGTGGGGAATGTTTTGTTGAGGGGGGATTTTACTTGATCAGATTGATGAAAGATAAGAATTTCAGAAATTGATAATGATATTGAAAACAAAAATAATATATGTGGTATAAATCAAAATTCTATTCAGTGTAGAATATCTTCATGAAACCTTGCTATTAAATTGAATAAGTATTATCCAGATATGACTATTGATGCAGATGACGTGTTGAGAATGAAGAGGTATATGATAAATAGTACTGATTATTGATTTTTACAGGACTGAGATTTTGTTTGAGTAAATTGATGAAAGATAAGAATTAGTGAAATTCTGGCTGATGAAATTAGCATGAATTCAATATGTTTATCAGATCCAACACCTTTAACTCCACCTTGTTCAATAGCCAGATGAAATTATAATAATAAAATTGATAAACTTACACCTGAATGAGGTGTTCCTACTACAGATGATGTTTTAAGATTAAAACGTCATTACTGATTTGATCCAGAGGATTATCCATTAAGAGCAATATCTAATTATTTTAACAAAATATATTAAATATGTAATTAATTACTTGACATATTCGTAAATCTATAATACAATATAAAGATAAATTAAAAAAAATTATGTTTAAAAAATTACTATTACAAAAAAGTAAAAAATTAATATCCTTTTTATTAGGAATATTTTTAGTTATAAATAATGTGGGTTATTTATGAATTATCAACAGTGTACATGCGGCTAATGATACTTTTACAATTTCTTTTAACCAGTCAACAAATGCTATTCATTATTGATTTGAGAATTGATTTTGACTTAATGCCGACAAGTTTGAAGTAGTTATTTGAGTTGATGAAGATTATACAATTGATACATCAGATTTTAGCACTCCACTTGATAGTAGACAAGATGACCCTAATGATTTAAGTGATCCATGGAAAGTATCTGATGTTACGGATTATTGACCTTGATGAGACTGAATGAACTATTGGTTGGTTACTGTTGAAACAGATTTTGTTATAATTTGAGATTCTGAATATCCTGGTTTACCTATCCCTAATTCGGAAAAAAGAGATATACTTATTCTATCTTGAGTAAGTTGGACTAGTTGAGATGACAACTTGACACAGATAGATTGGTGATTAACAAAAGTATATGATAGTGTTGAGTGAATATATTATTGATGGCAAGCAACTGATTGATCTGCATCTTGAGATTTGTTCGCTGATAATTCAGTGACAGTTTTTGTTGAACCAACTCAGGTAAAAGATAATTGAGATTTAATATTAACAGATTGATCAATGACAGTATCTTGAGCTACTATGTGGGTACCTTCTTATCCTGCAGATACTTTTGTAACTTGATCTGTGATTTACTGAACTAATAGTTGAAATATGACTGAAGGTTTTACTCTTACGTGATTAAGTTTGGATTCTACTTCGTCTTGATCAATGTTTTGATCATGATGAATATCAACTTGATGAGTACAATATTACTATCAAATGTGGATAACAGATAGTACATGATCAACAGCAAGTTCGTCGATTATTCCTTTTATTTCAGACTTATTAACTATAGATAATACTTGAACATGACTTGTAACAGGTACCTGAGTAACTTTTACTTGAATTACAGCCACAATAATTTGATCTTGAACAATACCAAATTCTTTTTCATGATGATCTATCATATATAATCAAACATGAAATTCCGTTACTTGATCTGTCTCTCTACAATGAGACAGTTCTAATATTTTTTGAACTGGATCAATTCCTTGAGATTTTGCTAAATGAACTATATATAATTATGAAATATTTGTTGAAGATGTTCACTGAAATACAGAAACAGCAACATGATTATCCTTTTCAACTCCTGGTATTAGCATAGCAGATCAGTGAGACTTATTACTAAATACTTGATCAGTTTCTTTTACTTGAGTGGTAGTACAAGTTTTATGATGAAGTGTTTTCTCATGAGCAACAGTTAGATATTGAACTTGAGTTGCTACTATGAATTCTTGAGCAACATTGACTTGAACAAGTATATCAAGTATGACTGGAGAAATTACTAGTCTTGAAAAATGAATTTTATATTATTATGACATCTATGTAGAAGATACAGTGTGAAATACATGAGCAACAAGTACATGAACATTTGATTTACCAGATATTCAAATTACTTGAACATGAACTTATACATCTACTTATACATGAGCTGTGTTTACATGATGAATCGCACTATCGCTTTCATGATCAATAAACTCAATTTTACAAAATACAGTTTCTGGATCAGTGAAAATTTATTATACAGAAAGTTGAGTATGAGTCTTGGATACAAGTTCTTCTTGACTTGATCTTACATGAAGTTGATTTTTAAATTATACTTGAACAATCGCTGATTGATTAGTTGATTCAACTGATTATAATTATTTTATTTGGGCAGAGGATGAGTATTGAAATACTGCCTCATCTAGCGTGCTGACTTTTCAGACTGCTGTTATAAGTTGAATTACAATTTTAGATACTTGAACTTCTTCCACTTCATCTATATGACAATTATCTTTAACTTGAATTACAGCTTCTGTTTCTTGATCAACCAACTTCTTTAGTTGAGCTATTTTAAATTATTGAACTTGAAATGATTTTTTATGAACTGATTATTCTATCACTCTTACATGAAGTCAGTCTTGATCTTCTAATTATTGGAATCTTTCGTATTCTTGAACTAGTCTTACTTGATGACATTTTTATTGAACTATTTCAGCAGAGGATAAATACTGACAAACAGATACTTGAACTATTGAGTTTGATGTTTGGGGCAATGCTCCATCAACAACTTGATTTACAATATCATCATCTGGTTGATATTATGAAGATGTAGAAATTGATTGAGATTACTATATAGATTTAGATTGAGATATTGAAAACACTTGAGCGACTCTATATTATTGGTACTCAGCTCCAAGTACTGGTGCATATTTCCCTAATACTTGAACAATAATTTATTCATGATCATCCAATGTTTATAACATTGATCCCGGTTATGTAAGTGTTTGAGATTATTTATGGCTTTGAATAGTACCAGTATCTAAGACTTGAATTCCTGATACTGCTACTTCTACATGATTTAGTACAAATTATGTTTGACCGGTTACAGCTTCTGACTTTTGTCAAACTCAGGATGTATATGTTGATAATCTCCCTATATCTTTTTCTATTGATTCATGAGAATGAACCACTCCTTGGTTTATGACAGCATGAACTAGTTCTTGAGAATATGTATCATATGTACATGATCTAATGGAGAATAGTTCTGCAAACAATCATAGAATATCTATACCTTGATCTTCAGCTAGTGATAAGACTTGAAATTTTAGCCTGTCTACTTCTTGAGATGTTTCTCAGATAGAAATGGCTATTAATAAACCTAGTCTTTATTATTGAGATGACAGCGTTACTGTTTATGCGATTGTTAGGGATGAAAATTGAAGGCCTTATCCATGATTAACAGATGTACAAATTACTTATCCTTGATGAACTGCATTTTGTAGCACAACCGATGAAAAGTGATTTTGTTCTAAGACTGTTACAGTTGATAATGCTTGATCAATTAGTGTAGAAAGAAATGGTGTATCTGACAGTACAACTGTAGCATTTACTGATTCACCTTGAGATGTTGCTACAACTACGGCAACTGTTTGAATTGAGCTTCCTATTAAACCAATTTTTCCAAATGACAGTTTTTCAGCAAATATTTATATAAACTATGATGATGCTAATAAATTAGGTTGATTAGAAAACACAGTTATATCTTTTGATCCTGCTGTTGTAACTTTAAATTCATTTACAAAAGATCCAAATGGTCTTTATGATTTTATTTATGATAGTAAAGTTGATGGAATTCCTTGTGCTACTTCTTGAGAATTTTGTATTAAAATGTCTTCAACTTCACCTGCTGCGAAACCACAATGAACAAGGCTTCTTTTATGAACAATGAACTTTAGTATAAACAATGTAACTGCTCCAATGTCTACAAATATAAGCTGAGTAACACAAGGTATAGGTGATGGTAACTGAGATATGGTTTCCTCATCTGTAGGTAAGAGTTTGATATTAAGAGATGCTACGAGCACAAGCTTGGCTGTATGAGTAATTAATGTAAGAGAGAAAGAATATTGATGATTTTTAGCTACTAGTTCTGCTAGTGCAAATGATTATCATTTATTAAATTTAGATACTATTACTACTTCGGCAGCTCCCACTGTAGAAGTAACCAAATATTACAGTCGATGAGGTCCTGTTAGTGATAATACTTGAATTAGTTTTACAGCTATTGATAACCCACTTGCAGTTGATGTAGATTCTTCTTGAACAATTACAGCGTGAATTGGTGGTACATGAACAATTACTGTAAGTAGTTGATCAGAGGTTCGTGAAATACCAATGCAATCTATTGAGCTTACAAGTTACACTCTTGAATATGATAGTACTTTAGATTTAGTTGATTGATTATGAGTATCAGACTATCAAAAAACTAAATTAAGAGTTATATGAGAATTTGATGACTGAGTAACTACATTTACTTGAGAGGTAACCAGGCTTGCTGATGTAACATTTGATAATGGATCGGTTAGCTACAGTGATTGAGTAATAAGTGGTGTATCACCTGGTACTGCTTCAATAGAATTATGATGAGTTGCATCTTGAGATTCTATTACAGTAGCAAATACTCCAAAAACTATTACAAAACTTCATGTACTGATGCCAAGTCATATTGAACAAGTAAACACTATTTTATGAACAAATCCTTCTTCAACATTAAAAGAAGAAATTTCTGCAACAGTGGTTTCAAAATTAGAAAGTGAATGAGAAACTGTAAATGCTTTAGTTTATGCTGATTTTTGAGATTCAGATGATTTTTATTTAGTTGATCCTAGTTATTTAGTATATGATTCAACTTGATGACATGTAACAGTTCTTACCTGAGTAGTTACAGCCTCTGTAGTTTGATGACTTACTGAGGTAACAGCAGAAATTCCATGAACTATACTTTGAACAGGTGAGATATGTGTAAATTTACCTATGCCAACTGGTGTAACCTCATATCCTTCAGAAATTAATCTTGCTATTAATAATTCTGATAATGTTGCAGTTCATGGCCTGGCTACAGATATGTGATCATTTTCAGTAACTGTTCAATATGCTGATCCATCTAATAACGTTACTTATAATTGAGCTGATGCTTATAATAGAATTATTGTTACAAAAGATTGATCTTGATCTTGATCATTTAGTTTAGATACAAACACTTTTGAAGTTACTTCTCTAAATAATGTTTCAACAAATAGCTGAGAGTTAAAAATAGGATTTAACTTTTGAACTAGTGCTGTAGACAATACTACTATAACAATACCTGTAAGAGTTATAGAAGCTACATGAGTGGATATTGAAACAATTGAACCATGGACACCATCTTGAACTCCAAGATCAGAAGCAATTCTTAATAAAATTGAAAGTACATGATTGTATCAAGAATGAAAAGTTATAGCGCTTGAAAGGTATTCTTATTCATGAGGAAATTTTGCAAATCATGATGTAACAAGTGAGGCTACTGTTTCTTTTACATCTTCAGATGTTGATATTTCTAACAATCCTAAATGATTGTTATCTGTGTGAACATATCCTGATGGTACTGCTAATATTTCAGTAGATGCTTGATGATGAATTATTTGAGCATGATCTATAGAAATTAGTTCTACTGCAGTAAATATTTCAAGTTTTCTAAATATGTCTGCTAATAATATGGTTTGACTAGCTTGAGATACGTCAAATATTGATTGATATGTTGAATATGATGATACCGCAAGGGCTCATGTAATGTGAACAGATTTAGTTACATGATTGTTAGATTTTTCTGTGGTTGGATGATGATCTTCTATTACTATTGATGCTTTATCATGAGAACTTACCTTGCAAGGAAATTGATTAACAAGGGTAAGAGTAGAATCTAGTGATAATTCTGCCACTAACTGGGAATTTGGTTTAGCTTGAAATTTACAAGCAGATGATTGGGATGTTGATATTTGAAATGCAGTTGGATTACCATTTGAATCAGCTCCGTCAAATTCAATTATAAATTTGCCAGTAAGGGCTAGAGTTTTAAATAAATTTTTATCTTTCAATGTTGATATTAATTTTGATAAATCAGTTCTTGAATGTGTTGAGTCAATGACAACTGCTTGAGCTGGCTTCGTTATCCCAAGTGCAGTTGTGACTTGCTCTGATGCTTCTGGTTTAATAAGTTCAAATTGATGAATATGATCACCAACTGATTTAGTTAATTATTGAGCAGGAGCTGAAATTAGTTTATTTACAGCTCAATTGAGAGTTAAAACTGCTATGTCTCCACTTTGAACAAATATATGATGAACATCTATTGAACTTAAAGAAGATGGTGATGGTGACCTAGCTACGACAGTAGATATTGTTAATCATGGAGCTGCGTTTATTGCATGAGATTGAGATTTTGAAGATGCTGGTTCGTTAGGAGCATTTATAAATGTAGAAAGTATGTGATTTTTTGAAAGTATCTTTGCTTCAGTGTGAGATTATTTTGAATGATTATTTTCATATGATTATGAATCATTATTAGCAAGCATGTTACATGATGCTGGTACACCTGAAACTTATACTTGAGCTTATTTATGAGATGCATCACAACCATTTTGTCAGATTGATACATCTGATTATATAAATATAATGGTTACTTGATGATCTTGATATCAAGCCATTCAGAATTTATTATGAGATGTTTATCCTGATGCTTATCTAGTTTCTTCAACACCTTGAACGCCAAATGTAATTGATGCTTGAAAAATATCTGAATTTATAGCTGGTTGAGTTGCATTTTTAGAATGATTAAAATATGAAATAACTGGAAATACTCTTAATCTTAGAGCATTTGTCATGGATAAAAATCAAAGTAAAATGCCTGATACAGCTAATTCGTATGTACATTATGAAATATATAATTCTACTATTGATACACAAACATGAGTAATGTCTAGTATCGGTGGTACACGTTGGTATGCCGCTAGTATTGATATTACTTCAATACCAGCAGCAGCAGATATTAATTTTGGAGTTATTACAAAAACAGAAGTTTGAGATTCATTTTCATACATGTCAAGTGCAAAAGACAATCCACTTTGAACAAAGTCAAATACTGCAACTACGGGTTTTGAGTATATATTTGGAAATCAATTTCCAACTGTATGTGATCCTACATGAGCAATGCCAGAAATCAGTATTACAAGCGTATGAGAACGTGAACTTATTTGAAATACTTGAGTTACCTTTTCATGAATTACAGCAGAATCACTTTGATGAGCAACATTTAGTTGAGCTGAGATTATATGGTGGGAAGAGTGAACTACTTCTACTTACTCATTGGCTTTAAATGATACTGCTTCTTGAGCTACAACCACAATATTAACCTGAGCACTTAATTTATTGACGCAGTGAACAGTATATAAATATGATATTGAAGCTGTTACCACAGATAATTTAAGTTCTAGTTCTTGAACATTTACATTTTTTACAAATGCAGCGACATGAATACTTATTTTAGAAACTTGATCTATTGTTAATACAACTACATCAGCTGATTTTTCTTGAATAAAAGCAGTAGTACTTTGATCTTCAGTATTAACATGAGCAACAGTAGAATACTGAACATGACTTAGTTATTGATCTTCATTTGATTTGAATCCAGCTGATTACACTGCAGAAGCTGGTTCTGGGTATACCTTCACTTGATCTGTGCCAATTGCATTAACACCTTTAACAGATTATTATTATAGAGTTACAATTTTGTGAGATGATTGAGAGCAGGATACTTTTACTTGATCTTTTAAAACAACTCCACCATCACCAAAGGTAATTATTGCAGATGCATGAACTACTGTGACAACAGCAAGTTCTGCTATTATATTTTGAATTCAACTTGCTCAATATGATTGATCAACATTATCATGATTTGAAATTACATTTTGAACATGAACTTTGTATGAAAATGATTTCACAACTTATGAGTGAGTAGATTTAGCTGATAAGATGAATCTTACAATTAGTTGAGATACATATTCAGGTTATACAGTTACATGATCAGTAACAGGTTTAGCACAAGATATATTTAACTATAAGATGATTGCTACTTCTGTTTGATGAGAGACTGATACATATACTTGAGTTTTCGCAACTGCAGCTAATCCTCCAATAGCTACATGAATAACTGTTTCATGACAATATTTCT
>CAYWBW010000018.1:0-46211 GCA_964456745.1 uncultured Candidatus Peribacteria bacterium
TCATTTTAGAATGAAGGAATATTTTTCTTAGCATTGCAAAAAAAGATTTAACCTTTAACCATGTCTTAAGAAAAAATATGAAGCCAATCAATTAGCTAAAATATTTAATAAACCCAGCGCTACAAAGAAACTAAAATTAAAACAAACTTTCAAATTATTAAATTTTAAATTAAAAATCTATTTTAAATCTTAAATTAAAATTTTTAAATTATCCACCATTATACAAAATAACCACTAAATCACTAGATAAAGAATCACAAGTAGATTCAAGTTGTTAACCTAAAACCTGTTTCGCAAAGTGTAGTTTAAAATAAGTTACCCATGGTTTAAATGAGATTTACCCATTATTTTTAATCTAATTCAAATGCAATGAAAGAAAGCATAATTGATTTGTTGTTGTAATTTGATATTGTTGTTTTAAATAAATGTTTATTTTAATTTAACATCAAATTATGAAAAAAATAATATTTTTAATACTCTTCTTAAGCTATTTTCAAACATTTGCAGAATGCAGTCTGTCAACTATGCCTCCAAATATTAGTCCGTGAAATTCTCAAGTTTCTATAGAATGGAGAGTTAAATGAGCGTGTTGAGAGGAGCCAAATGAGTTTAAAGTGTATTATCAAAAAAATTGAAATTGGTTTCCGGTAACAACAGTTCTTGCATGAGAAAATCAGGCTAAGTATTTGGTTGATTGGGATACTTCTGATGTTGAAGATTGAGATTACAAAGTTCGGGTTTTGCAATCATGAGATAATACTGTTTATATTACATCTTCAAGTTTTACCATTGATAGGATCGCACCTGTGATTAGAAATGATGTTTGGATACTTCCAACTGGTTGAGAAGTTTTTAGATGAAAAGTGATTTTAAAATGGAATGCAGAATCAGTATTTGATTCATACAGACTTTCAGATACGCCAATAACTTTACAATATTCAAACCAGTGAGATGATTTTGTAAATATTGTTGAAGATATTGAGAATTCATGAGTTTATGTATGGGATACCAGTGAAATTAATTGAGAAAGTATAAATTTAAAAATTGTTGCAAAAGATACTTTTTGAAATATGAATTTTAATACTCTTACAGCAAAAATTAAGATTGATAATGTTCCACCAAGCTCAATAACTGTTAATGAAATTAATTGAGAGGCGATTCAGAATATTAATTATGTAAGCCATACTCCATTACTTACTGTTTGAAATATTGATAGTGAGGACGAGCCAATTAAAGTTTTTGTTTATGACATAAATACTGAAAAGGTTTATTTTTCACAAAGCTGAATTAATGAAAAGACAACTATTCAGTTAGATCCAATTAAGGATTGAGAATATGAACTTGTAGCTGTAGCAGTAGATTCTGCTTGAAATAATAGCGAAACATCAAATTCAATAAATATTGTTAGAGACTCATTTCCACCAAAGGCTCCTAAGATTAAAACAGCTTCCTTGATCGACTGAACTATGAGTGTTGAAGTTTGATCTATAGATCCAAACGATAAAGAATGATGAGAGCTTGTTTTAATGAATTGAAACAACATGCTTAGAAAACAAAAATCAAATGAAGAAAATTTTTTAATAGAGATGATGGCTCAATGAGTATATGATCTTTCTGTAATTCATAAGGATATTGCTTGAAATGCCAGTGACAGATCTGAAATTACAAGTTTGATATTTGATGAAAAACCACCACAGGATGTAAATATTGTAGGTCCATTTAGCATTGCTCTTTATTGAGATGTTGATATAAAAGTTTCTGCAATAGATAATGTGTGAATTAAGAATTTTGATATTTTAATAGATTGAGAATCAGTGTGAGATACTTCTGATTGAGATTTTGTTCTTAAAACTAAGGATATAAAAAATTGACCTCATAAGTTAAAAGCAGTTGCAATTGATTATTCTGAAAAATTAGCTGATTCTAAAGAGTATGATATTAGAGTGTTTAATTCAGTTATTGAAGATCATTGGGCAAATAACTATATAAGACAGTTGTTTGAGGATTGATATCTTTCATGAGAATCGAATAGTTGAATAATAAATCCAGAATGAACAATGAATCGTGCTAGTGCACTTAAATTTATAATGTCTGTATTTTGAATTGCTGTAAACAATGATGATTGAAATTCTGTATTTTCAGATGTTGATTCAAGAGTCTGGTATTGACCTTATGTGAAAACTGCATTTGAAAATGGAAAAATTACTTGATTTCAGGCAAAACATAAAGTAATAAAAATTGAAAGGTCTTATGATTATGCAAATATTTACAATCTTCAATTTGTCTTAAAATGACTTTGATACAATTTAGAAGTATCATGAGTACATGATCCAAAAACAATAGCAGCAATTTCTAATTATCAAAGATACAATTGACTAAGAGTTTCCTGAAGTTTATGAATTAATACTGTTGCTTTGTTAAACAGTGAAGATTCTGTAAAGAATTGAGACACGATAACTGATAAATTTGTTTATTTTAAGCCATGAGAATTAGTAAATAGAGTTCAGGTACTTAAAATGGTTTTAGATTTTTCTTGAATTGAGCTTACAGATATGTGATGACAGTGGTATACGAAATATACAAGTTATGCAAAAGAAAAATGAGTTATGACATGAGACAAATCTTGAAATTTAATGCTTGAAAAACCTGTAAATGTATGAGAATTATCAAAAATAGTATTAAAAGTTAAAGATTTATTAAATGACCAATAGAGAAAAGAAAAGACGTGCCTTAATTAAATCAATAAGTTGGAGAATTATAGCAACTCTTATAACTGCTCTTCTTGTTTTTATTTTTACATGAGAATTAGTTTTGGCTGCGCAGGTTTGATTGTTTGAGTTCTCTTTTAAGACAATTTTTTATTATTTACACGAAAGACTCTGGTGATATGTGAAATGGGGTATGTTTCATGAGTAAGTCTTAAGTTAAAAATTGATTAATTTGTAAGTTTATTTATGTGTCGGTTTTTTATATTTTATATTCTATTATATGACAAGTTTTTGACAAAAATAAGTTTGAACATATAATTAAATACTAGGGTTATTATATTAAATAATAAATTGTAAGTTTAAGATATAAAATATATAATTCATGAATTGATCTCCTAAAATAATAGCAAGAGAGAGTTTTAAGTCTAAGCCTGATTTTTATGCTGACTATATTGATTGAATGGATTTATTAACTGTCTATCATAAATTAAATTATATAGCTAGTCTTTTCAACAAAACATTAAATCGCATTGCAGCTCAGAGAAAACAATATTACATAGATAGATTTTGATATAATGACAACGTGGTAATATTTCATGATAATATGAAGCGCTATATTGATTGAATTCCAGTAATTACAAAAAAACAAGAAGTTAATAATCTAAAAATATTTCACAGATATAAAAATAGTAGAGATGAGAATAAAAAAAATATGGCTTATGCGGCTAGAGATTATCTTTTGCATTCACATATGCAATTGATTATTAGTATAGCAAAATTATTTGTAAATGAAGATAATGATATAGATGATTTAGTTCAAGAATGATCTATTTGATTTATGGAAGTTATAATAAATTTTGATATTGCTTGGAAAACTAGGCTTTCTAAGTTTTCGATACCAATTGTACTTAGACATATATCTAATTTTGTTTCAGATAATAAAGTTATAAGAACAAATCCTGAAGTTGATCAATTGTATAGAAGGATAATTAGAGAAAGTTGCAATCTTTGAGAAGATGTTTGTTTTGAGGCTATAGCGAATATGTTTTGAAAAACTTATGAACAAATAACTGCAATCGTAGCACGATCAGAAATTAAAATAGTATCATTGGATTCATTTATTGAGCCAAAATGAATAATACAATATCAGATTTGATATGACATTTTATTATGTATTAATGGAATTTATTCAGAACTAGACTACGATGTAAATAGTTTAGAATCTGATAAGCATGATAAGTATAGATATTGACCAGTTGAATGGTTTAAATATATAAATACCTTAGAAGATATATCTATTTCTGAAAGTTTAGAAAATATTGATGATGTAAGCGCATTAGATGCTTTAGAATTTCAAAATAACGCAGATAAATTATTTTCTAATGTTGATGAAAAAAAGTTGGGCTATATTTGTTTTTTCAATTGAATTATTCCTGATAATATTAATCAAAGTTCTTTTCTCATTCCAATGCAAGCAGAAGATGTTTGAGCACTTTATGGCGTGTGACATAAAGCAGTTGGTTTATGAATAAAAACATGACGTATGACGATTTTAAGAAATAATAAAAGATTTAGAATATATCCCAGGAAAATATAAATATAAGTTTAAATCAATTTCCTAAGTATCTCATTTACCATCTGCGGATTTGCCTGCCCTCTTGTCTCTTTCATTGTCATTCAAACTAAGGCTCAAAATGCCTTATTTTTTCATCATTGATAATCTTGAACAATTTGAGCATTGTTTTCAATAATTTTTTTACAAATTTCTTCAAGCTCTCAGGTATCTGAATTTTGTTTTAATGAGTCTCTTTCAACTATTTCCTTAGGCGCAGTTCATTTATCATAAACTTCAGGAAAAATCTCTTTTGCAATTTTTCAAGATATTTCTCAAGCATTTATCATTGTTATTATTTCGGCAATGTGGTTAGGTTTTACCTTTGATTGTTCTACTCAGATAAGATCTTCTTTTGTAAATCGCATTAATTCTGACAAAATCCAGTTTGATATTTTTTTATAATCTTTAGATAATTCACATGTTTGCTCAAAATAAGATGCCAAATTCTTGTCTGATGCAAAAATTAGTGCATCTTCTTCTTTAATTCAGTATTCAGATTGAAATCTTTCAGATTTTGCAATAGGTAATTCAGGAACTTTTATCGAATCTAGCAACTCTTGGCTAACTATAATAGGTGGAATATCTGGTTCAGGAAAATACCTGTAGTCAGCAGCTTCTTCTTTTGATCTTTGAGATTTTGTTATTGCTTTGTTGTCATCCCAGCCTCTTGTTTCTTGGGCTATGGTTCATCATTCATCTAATATTTTTGATTGTCTTTTATATTCATAAAAAATTGCTTTCTCAATTCATGAAAAAGTATTCATATTTTTTATTTCAGCACGCGTTCCAAATTCTTTTTGATTAAATGGTCTAAGGGATATGTTTACATCAGCTCTCATTTGACCCTTCTCCATATCAGCGTCAGATGCATCAATTGTTCGCAATAATTTTTGGAGTTCTTGCAAAAATATTTTTACATCTTCTACGCTTCTAAAGTCAGGTTCTGTTACTATTTCCATGAGTGGGCATCAAGCTCTGTTTAAATCTACTTCAGTTCAGCTTGAGGTATGTGAAAGTTTTCATGCGTCATTTTCAAGATGAATTCTATGAATACGGAATCATTTTTTAGATCATCAAACATTTAGTTCTAAATTTCATTCTCAGCATACAGGCTCGTCATATTGAGAAGTTTGGAAACCAGATGGCAAATCAGGATAAAAATATGACTTTCTATCGAATTTAGAGAATCTTGGAATGTTGCAGCCTAAGGCTTTTCCGGTAAGAATTATTTTATTAATTGCATTTTCGTTTATCATTGGAAGTTGACCAGGAAATCAGCTACATACAGGACAGATATGAGTATTTATTTCTTCGTCAAAAATATTATTTGAGCACTGGCAAAAAAGTTTGCTTTTGGTTTTTATTCTTGCGTGAACTTCAAGTCATATAACGAGTTCATATTTTTTTGTCATTTTATATTTTAGTTAGAATCAAATTATATCAATTTTTTATAAATCTAAATATATTTTATTACTTTAATATTTATAAATCAAAAATAAAACTTGACAAATAAAATAAAAGTAGTAAAGTAGAATACTTTATTATTGTAATAAAAAATATTATGAGCAGGAAACAACCATTAGTGTTAGAATATACTCCTCCTTTAGCTAATTTTGCATTTGGAGAATTAGATCCAAAAATGGAAAATAGTGATATACTTCAAGTTAGGCAAAATGCCTCAAGAGCTCATATATTACATGTTATTACTACTAATTGAATCAAATGAAAAAATGCCAACGTAGTTTTTGAATTAGCTGCATCAAATTGTCTTGATTGAATAGATCCAAATGATAATAGTAAGAGTGTTACTTGAAGAATATGATTAGTAAATGGCTTATGTCATACAATTATTGAAGCACGTGAGTGAGTTTTAACTAAAGAGCAAATACGTTCTCAGCTAACTCATTTACTTGCCTTATGAATCAATACTGGGCTTAGTTGAAAACTCATGGCTAATTATGAAAAAGCTTTAAAAACAGCCTTATTGATGTGAAAAATTAGTAGAAGGAATAAGCTAAAAGCAGTATAAATCTACTTTATATCTTACCAACCAACTTCTCCCCTGGTTTAAGTTCTCAGTTCTTCTTCCATTTATTAGGACAAGCTGTTCATGGATTTGTTTTCATAAACTGAAGAGCTTCTAGTTTTCTTTCGATTTCTCACACGTCTCTTCATAGTCATTCAGCAGATATTTCAATCGATTGAAGAATTCCATCTGGGTCAATTATAAATGTTCATCTTTTAGCTAATCAATTTTCCTGATAGACTCAATAATCTGATGATATTTCTCAAGATGGATCTCAAAGCATTGGATATTTCACTTTTTTAATTGTTGGTGAGATTTGTGCCCATCACATGTGAGTAAAATGCGTGTCTGTAGAAATTGCTACAATTTCAGCTCACATTTTTTTAAAAGATTCATATTTTTCTTGTAGTTCTCATAGTTCAGTAGGACATACAAAAGTGAAATCAGCTGGGTAGAAAAATAAAACCAGCCATTTTCATTTATAATTATCACTATCTAAATTTACAAATTTACCAGCATGATAAGAAGTTGCTTGGAAATATGGAGCATGTTCTCAAACAATAGCTAGATTTCCGATTCAGCAGCAGTCTTGGTCTTCAAATTCGACATTATTACATTGAGTCATAATATTTTAAGTTAATTAATACATTTTTTAGACTACTATTTTTTATTTTTTTGTAAATCACATTTAAAAAAACAAAAAAGGAGCATAAAGCTCCTCTTTTGTTAGCCCTGGTACTATGCCTCCAACAAAATATTGAAGGGACATAGCAATAGGCTTAAAATTATTAGTAAAATACTAATAATCTCAACTCCATTCTTTCTACTGTATTTTAGTATTTATCACTAAAAAATAATGATAAATGCCAAATTTTTATTTTTATTTTTTGTTTTTAAATCTAAATTTAATGTTTTATAGAAAAATCTATATAAACTTAAATTTAGATTAGAATTTAACTTTTATATATTATATAAAAGTTAAAAAGTGTTTTAGTTAAGCCAGTATTAGTGGCTTAACTAAAGGGCCCTTATCAAATGATAAGGAAAATAGAAAGAAGGAGATTTTAGAAGTTAAATAATGTATTTGCGTATTTGCACGCATTATAATTTTTAACTTCTAAAATCTAGAGTCGAGATTTTATTATTTTACCGTTTATTTCAAGTTTCTAAAAATATTTGTATCAAATTATTATATCAAAATTTTGACTATTTATCAAGGCTAAAATAGTAAAATAATTGTTTTTGGAATAAAAATATTATAAAATCTTCTTATAATATAAAATATTTAGATAATCCTTATAGAAATGCCATCAAATACAGATAATAACAAGATTTCGCTTGATTGAAAATTGATTTTAATACTTTGACCTTCTGGTGTTTGAAAATGAAGTTTGATAAATTTGTTAAAAAAACGAAGACCTAATTTTATTTTTCCAATTTCAGTTACAACTAGAGAGCCTAGAAAGTGAGAAAAAGAAGGTGAAACATATTTTTTTGTTTCAGAAAAAGAGTTTGAAGAAAGACTCGCTTCTTGAGAATTTTTAGAATATGCTAAAGTGCATTCAAATTGTTATTATTGATTATTAAAAAAACCGATACTTAAGGCAATAGGGCAGTGAAGTATAATCATAAGAGAGGTTGATGTGCAATGATTTGATTCAATTTCTAAAATATTAGATAAAAATCATCTTTCTTCTATTTTTGTTCTACCGCCTTCAATGAGTGATTTGAAAAATAGGATTAAAAAAAGAAGTAATATTTCAGATGAAGAACTAAATAGAAGGCTTGATAGTCTCGTTCATGAGCTTAAATATGCTAAATTAGCAGATTATACAATAAAAAATATCGAAGGTGATCTTGAGTCAATGTATGATGATTTTATAAATAAAATTGATTTAATTGTTAAGTAATGAAAGCCCCTGAGTTGTTATTGCCTGCATGAGACCTAGAAAAGGCATATATTGCATTTAGATATTGAGCTGATGCAATTTACGCTTGAATTCCAGCCTTTTCACTCAGAACAAGAATGAATGTTTTTAAGGAAGTTGATATAGAAGAGATTGTGTGATTTGCTCATAAGAATAATAAAAAAGTTTATATAACTTTAAATGCTTTTCCTCATCAGTGATTAATAAATAGTCTTGAAAAGCATTTGAAGTTTTTATCAAAAGTTAATCCAGATTGATTGATTATAGCAGATACTTGAGTTTTATATTTGGCAAATAAAATATGTCCAAATATAGCAAAGCATTTATCTGTGCAAGCGTCTACTGTATCAGAAAGTTGAATGAGATTTTGGTACGAATCTTGAGTACGAAGAATTATTTTGGCTAGAGAAATATCTGTAAGTGAGATAGTTAAAATCCACAATCTTTTTCCTGAAATGGAGCTTGAATATTTCATCCATTGAGCTGTGTGTATGGCTTATTCAGGCAGATGTTTGCTTTCAAATTTTTTAGCCAGTAGGGATTCAAATAGGGGAATGTGTGCTCATAGTTGCAGATGGAAGTATAGAATTTTTGATGAAGAAGGTAGATGTTTAACTGCTAAGGATGATGATTGAATATGTGACAATATTAAATTTTGAAATGGTAACAGTTTATTAAAATCTATTTCTAAATGAATTGACTGAGAGCCGATATCGATAAGAGATTTTGAAGATTTTCAGTTTTGGGAAGAGGAACAAAGAAAATGAGAATTTATTCCTGTTGAACAAGATTTTCATTGAACTCATATAATGTCATCAAGAGATATGTGTATGATAGAACATCTCAAAGAAATTACAGAAGCTTGAGTTGTAAGTTTAAAAATTGAGTGAAGAAATAAGACTATTTATTACCTCGCTAGTGTAGCAAGAGCTTATAGAAAAGCACTTTATGATATTGAAAATTGAAATGAGTTTGATCAAGAATTATTTGATGAAATTCATTCAACTGCTAATAGGGGGTTTTTTGAATGATTTTTACACTGAAAACCTTCTCACCTTGGTCAGCAATATGAGGCAAATAGAAGCACTGCAACACACGAATTTTGTTGAAAAATATTAAAAATATATAAAAAGTGAGATATTTTAAAAAAAGCCTTGGAATGATTTGAGTTATGATATGTCTTCAAAGAAGACATGCTTTATGTTAATGTGAGAAATAGAATTGATAAAGATAATAAGCTGATATTTGTATATCCAAATATTTCAGATGATAAAAGTTTTATTGCATGAGATTTTTATAAACATTGAAAAAAAGTAGACATTATTCATTGATGAGATTGAAATGCGTTTATTGTAATTCCAAGTCATATGGATATAGAAAATTGAATCTTGATAAGACAAGAGGTTAGAAATGAGTGACTCAAAGTGTAATTTATTTTAGAAATTCAATCAAAGTTATTGATATTTGATTACAAATATACTCAAATTGTTTATCGTCTTTTTCTAGAAGAGTCATTCTAAATCATTGAAGATCAGTATTAAATCAAGAGAGTGGGACGGTGCAGATTCAGGTTTTAGCTAATAAGTATAAAACAAATTTTTTATCAAATTTAGATGTTTCTAATTTTGCTTTTATTATGTCAAAATATTTTGATTCTACATTGATCATTCGTTTTTTTGAAATTTTTTCTTTTTCAAATACTATTGTAAAATAAAATGCTCACTTTGTTTCATTTACTTTTATTCATTTAATTTTAGAAAAAATTTTAAAAGAAAGTTTTGCTCTTTTTTTAAATAATGCGTTTCTGTCATCTTGATATTTCTTATATCGTTTATCTTTCATAATCTTTGGAAAAGCAAGTTGTGGGAGCGTGGTAGAACAGACTTCTAACATTTTTGCATCATTTAAACTTTTAACAAATTTTTTAAAATTTTCATTATTATCACTATTGTAAAATTCTAACCATCAACATCTGGCTCATGGCCAAGGAAGTTGTTTGGATATTCATTTCATTGATATAGCTGGCAGTTTTCATATGAGTTGCGAAATATTGTAATATTGAGATCATCCAAATATAAGTTCTTGATAAATTTCATCAGCTACAACAAATAAATCGTATTTTTTAGCTATTTTTATGATTTTAACCAATGTTTCTTTTGGGAATATTGCTCAAGTTGGATTGTCAGGATTTAGAATTAAAATTCATGATATTGTTTCATTGTATCTTATCTTATCTTCTAATTCTTTTAGGTCAGGTTGCCAATTGTTATATGGATCAAGATCATATGTTATATGATTAAGACCAGCATGTGCTCATTCTGCTGAAGAATGGGTTGAGTATGCAGGTGACGGCCCAATAACTCTTGCTTCACGTTTTAAATATTGATAAAATGTTGCAATAGCATCTCAAAGTCAGTTGAAAAATAATATATCATCAGTTGAAATTTGAACTCATCATTTTTCATTTGTTTTATCTGCTATAAATCTGCGAGTATCGTAAATTCATTTTGTAGGACAGTATGCATAAGAATCATCATTGTCTAATTCAGCTTTAATTATATTTTTTATCCAAGCTGGAAGTGTGTGTCATTTTTGTACTGGATCTCCTATATTCTCCCATATAATTTTTTTTCATTGTTTCTCAACTTGGTTAGCAATAGTTATTATTCACCTAATTTCATAGTTAAGTTTATCCGCTCAAATGTGTACTATATTATTTCGCATAATTGACTATCAATTCTAAATCTTAGTGAATTTAGTTATTAAATTACTATAAATTAAGATAGCATAATATCTTGAATTTGAATATTGATTTGTTTTTTTCAATTCCAAACTTGAGTTCAAAGTGTAACTGCTAGATCAATATGTTTATTTTCACGAAGCTTATCTTCAAATTTTCAAAATCAAAATCAAATTGCTCTTTGTCACCAAAATTTTAATGTAATATGTGACTTGTCTTGCCCGACAAGGCTAAAATCATTTTTTATATTTTTAATTAAAAATATAGGTTTTCTATTTCAATGTCAAAATGGTTCAAATTTTATAAGTTCTATTATAAAATCCATTGAAAGTTCACTTTCGTTTAGTAAATATGATAATTCTAAATTATTAACTATAGGAGTTGAAGATAAAGATTTTAATCATTTTTCTAATACTAGTTTTTTAAACTGATCAAAATTTCCCTTTTTCATAGAAAATCAACAAGCTTGGGCATGTCATCAAAAATGTGAAAAGTACTTGTTAAACTGTGATAAAAATTCGTATATATTAAATCACACTGGAGCTCTGCAGGATCAAACAAAATTTCAATTTTTTTCTTGTAGAATGATTGATGGAGTATTGTGTTTTTCAGTAATTTTTCAGGCTATAAGTCATATTATTCCAGATTTCCATTCTGTGCTATTTAGAATAACAATATTGTTAAGATCTATATCAGAGTTTTCAACTTGGTCTAAGGCAATTTCAACTTGTTTTTTCCTTGTTTTGTTCAATTTTTCTAAAACAGATGCAAATTTCTTTTTTCAAAGTAGTAATTGAAGTGCGTAATATGGACTAGCCATTCTTCAGGCCGCATTAATTCTTGGTCAAAGAGCGAATCAAAAAAAATCACTGTCAAATGTTGTTTTATTATCAACTTTTAATTCTTTAAATATTTCTAGAATTCATTGGTTATTGGTATTTTTTATAGCTTCAAGTCATTTAGAAACAATAACTCTATTTTCATCTCGAAGTGGCATAATGTCTGTGACAGTAGAAAGTGCCACAAGATCGATAAATTTATCTCTGACATTTAAATTTGCATATGCTTCTCATTTAATTTTTTTTGCAAGTCATATCATGAGTTTCCAAGCTACGCAAGCTCAAGATATGCTTTCAAATGGATAATCACTATCCATTCTTAGTGGATTTACAACTGCACAAGCTTCAGGCAAATTTTCTCAAACCTCATGATGATCACTGATAATTATATCCATTCAAAGTTTATTTGCATATTTAACTTCATTTATAGCAGAAATTCAGTTGTCTACAGTTATTATTAAAGACGCTCAGCTATTGCTAATTTCATCTAAAAAGTAATTTTTTAGTCAGTATCAATCAATTTCTCTATCGGGAATTCTGTAAGAGACTTGGGCTCATAAATCTCTTAAAGTTTCAACACAAATTGCAGTTCATGGAATTCAATCACAATCATAGTCTCAAAAAATGATGATTTTTTCTTGATCTTCTATTGCTTTAATAATTCTGTTAATTGCTATTTTAATATCCGGTAAAAGATTTTCATCATGAAGACTGTCAGGGTATTTTTTATCAAAATATTTGTTATGATCTTTAATTCAATTGTTTTGTAGATAGAGATTCATAAAATCTTCCTGCTCTATATCAGGATATTGCCATAATTTTCAAAGAAGGGATTTTTGCATAAGTTATTTTAGTAAATTGATATTATACTAATGTGTTTGTTAATGTAAGATTAATTATGGATTTAAAGATTTTTAATATGACTTTTGAAAAAAACAATTTAATTAATAAAATTTAATCAAATAAAATTTGATTTTTAATAATTAATTCATAAAATCAAATACTAATATAATATGTAATGTGAAAAAGAAATAAGCAAAATAAATGACCAAGAAAAAATAAGTATCCTCAGTTAAATATATCAAGTCAACGGAAATGACGCCCAGCTAGTTCTTCGGCTACTATGGATCTTTCAGCATTCCAAGAAAATGCAAAAATTAGCTCTCAAGATAAGCGTCAATTTGAATTATGTTTGTGAATTGAACGAAAGCGAGGAAGACCGCAAGTGGTACATATTATTGATATTCAGAGAAACCAGCTTAGTAAATTGCTTGATTTTTTTATTAGATCTAATGAGAATCAACGATTTGAGAATCTAATTTTAGTGGAATCTGCTAAACTTTTTAATAAACTAAAAATAGTTGTAAATCATAATGATAGAACAATATCACTTCCTTTTGATATTCAAACTTGAAATATTTTATGATGAAGTTTGAAGGATTGAATTGATCTTCGTAGTGTAGCTCTTAGGGCAAGATTTAAAAATGTTGTAACTTGAGTTTTTTCTTTAGATTCTGAATTCAAAGTAGATTGGATTGTTTGATGAACACCGCTTAAATTACAACCAGACGGTATAAAAAGATGTAAGATTGACAGAGATAAATTAGATGAAATGAAAAAATCTCGAGAAGATTTTATATTATTATACAGCCGTATTTCTGCCTCATGAGTTGATAATGATATATTTATGAAGTTTTTAAATTATATTGTTTCTTCTATGATGGATATAACTTCAAATACTGTTGATCATAATATTGATTTAGAAAACAGTATGGAAGATTCCCTTGATTCTATTCGAGATAATTTTCTTGATTTTCAAGATTTTAAGCTGGATAATTGAGATTCTTTAATTAGGGCTGTTTGCATAAATTTGCAATCTATTATCATGAGTTATGATGTAAGAAATAATAAGATTACATCTTTGTTAGAGTCTTTATTGCAAAGAATTGATGAATATGAAATACAGAAAAATGAAATTAATGATAGAAAAAAAGTAAGAAGTGATATAAAAAAACTATATAATAATTTTATATCATTACAAAAAGAACTTTTAAACTTGTGAGTAGATAAGGTTTTTATGGAGAATTTAAATTCTATCATTGATTTAATGGCAAGTTTAGATTTAACATTATTAACAGGTGGAAACATTGATTATAGCAATATTATACAAGCTATGTTAGTTCTTTTAAATAATCTTGTAAGATGCTTTGACGATTTAAAAGATTTAGATTTATCTAATTGATCTTATGCTGCTAGAGTAATTGTCGAATATATATCGTCTCTTAATTCGGTTTGTAGTTTAAATAATAGGGTTAAAGATTTATCAGATTCTATATTGCAGATGGTTAATGAACATGATCAAGTAATGTTAGATAAACCATTTCCTTTAGATTCAAATGTTTCCAGTAATCAATCTGATTCAGAATCTGCAAAATTAAGTCGTGTAAGAGTTCATGATGATTCTGTGACATTATATTGAGATATTGTTAGATTAAATATGAATGGGCAATTAGCTGGTAGATTAGATATTGTTAATGGTGTATTGTCTGGAATAATTAATTGAAATAGAGATGTTGATCATCATTTAGAAGATGTACTTTTGAATGTGTTTAGTAATATTGATTCTGATTTATTAGTATTAGAAGGTTTAAAATTAAATGATTGAGTTTTTTTGATTGAAGCAGTTGCTGATATTGTATTAGATATAAATAAAGCTTTTTGAGTTAATAGTAATGAAATTGAGTGTAGACATGATACAATTATTATTAACAATGTAGCAAATCGTTTAGACTTAGATGATTGAAAATATGACAATGATTCAATTTCAAATGATTTAATAGATATTCATTGATTAATACAAAGAAATTATGTTAATATTCAATTAAATTCATTTGATTTTCCTTGTTTGATAAATTTCATCATTGATAATGAGATTATTGATAGTAAAATTGAAAAAGCTGTTAATGAAGTTTGTTTTAGTTTATATAACGAATATGATTTTATAAAAAATATATTTATAGATGGGTGAGACCAAGCTATTGAGTTATTTTTAAAATTGGTATTTAAAATTAATAAACATTATTGAATTACACATAAGGCTGGATCAAATTTTTATAAATTATTTATAATGCATTTTCGAACAAAAAAATAATAAAACAAAAAATCCGGCTCATAAGACCGGATTAATCGTGTTTTATAAAAAATGCTAAAAACTAATGTTCAATGAGTGTATAAATTATTACTCATTTGTATGATCAGATTGATTGATATGCTGGAACTCTGATTTTGAAATATGGTGTTATTGCGTATTTTCAAGTGGTTCAAGATACATCTATATTTCTTTCAATTATTGTTATTTGATTATCTCAAATTGATGTAAATCCTGTAGAAGAAGGTTCGGGAATAGTTACTCAGCTTGATGGTCATCAGGATAGTATGGTTATTCCAGTGCCAATTTTTGCATCTATGAAAGTTTTTGAAATTATATTTCAAGTATTGATTTCATCTATCATGTCTTCTGCGCTTAATGTTACATGGTATCCCGAAGCTGATGATTTAAGATCCTCTAGCCAAAACATATTTCATGTTCAAGTACTTAGGTATGTTATTTCTTGATCCAGAGGAGAAGCGGTGATTCCGGTAAATGATATAGTTGCTGGAGATCATAGTATTACTTCTCCTGTAGCTGCTGAAACTCACATTGTTTGTGTGAATACAGCTATCAAGATTGTACAGCTAATTAAGATAATTTTATTCATTATATTAAAGTGGTATTAAGTCGAATGTAAGAGTTCATATATATGATCATATTGATTCATATTTTTCCAGTTTTATTTCTATTATTGGTTTAATTCAATATCGTCATATTGTTCATCAAGGATCTTGGCTTCTATCTAAAACAGTGATTGCACTTGGATTAAAAGGTATGAAATCGTTATATACATTTAGAGGAACTTGGATTGCATTTGTTTCAGTTCAGCTTCAAGATATTGTTGTTATTCAGCTTCATACATTAATTGCTAAGTTTGTATATGATATTGTTGATCAACTTGTGTTGATTAGGTCATCCATTTGCATTGTTGCATAATATCAGTCTATTGAAGATTCAAGATCTTCTACCCAGAAATAGTCATTGGCTTGGATATAGAATGTTTGTCCAGTATTTGATGATGTAATTCAAATTGGGAATTCTATTCAGCCAACTATATCAACTCAGAAACTTAGTGCTCATCATTTTATAGCTGTTCTTAAATTTGATCAAGCTACTCATGATTCGTTCATTACTCCAAAATCAGTTAAATGGTAAGACCAAATTATGGTGTGTTTTCAACTTTGATAATAACATTCATTTGGTATTTCAAGTCATCATCATTGAGAATCATCACATTCATCTTCAATTTTTGTCCAAGATAAAAATCAGTCTTTTGAATAAAATACAGATCAACTTGAAGAAGGTATTACTAATCTTACTGGTTTATCAAATATAATAATTTCTCATGGGGATCATACTCTTATCACGCTTCATACACTGTCAAATGATTCTTGACCGCTAACTTGGTTTGTAATGTCTTCTGGAGCTCAAATATTTTTATCCCAACCTGTTTCTCAATATGCCTTTGTTCCATGAGGAATTTTTAGAGATAGTCTTTTGTTTTCTATTGCGCTAATAATAAGTTTTCTTTTTTCTTCTCATGATTCGATGGTTGCGTAGTCAACATTGTCTACAGTATGACCTGTATTTGACCAGAATGATTCAAATATAGCTCTTGCATTGCTTCAGGCATGTATGTTTGTTGAATCACTTGATGATCTATCTTTTTTATGACCTAATTTTAATTTTTGTCATTTTCTAAGTCTTAGAGCTCTTTTTCAAAAATCAAATTTTACTGTGTCTGCATCATTATCAAATTCTTTTTCAAAGCCATCTGCCTGGACTGTTTCATCTACTATACTTGCATTTTCTGATATTGGTCCTAGTGCATATGATTGCATTGTAAATCATGTTAGATGATTTCATGAAGTTTCGATAGGAGTAACTTCAAATTTAATCCACTGATCAATATCAGAATTTGCCAAAGAGTATGTTTGACTTGTAGCTCACAGTATATAATTAAATGTTCAAGTTTCTGTTGCTGATGATAACCATCTAAGTAAACTTCAGCTTTCAGTGTTTGATCAAATATGTCTATAATCTCAAAATAATTCTTCTCATTCTATTTCACTTCATATTATTACTAAGTGATCTGCTTTTTTCTCGAGTGCAAGTACTCATAAACTTTGATAACTTCAACTTGAAGATGGCAGTCATTCACTAGCTACAGGTGTAACTTCAAATATGATATATTTTCATTCATGTTCATCTTTAGCTGTGAAATGTAGTGAGCTTGCATTGGTTATAACAGTTTTTCAGCTTCATAATGCATCATCTGCGCTATACCATTTAAATGTTGATATTCATTCAATATCATATTCTAAATCTAAATATGCATATGTTCATGCTATTTGTTCTCATATTACAACATCTCAAATTATTCCAACGCTTCACGTTGCAGTAGCTGGAGGAGTTCACCATGGATCACATACATCTCAACATTGTGGATCTGATGAGTATCATGATCATAGTGCAGGACAATTACTTGTAATTATATCATTTTGTGCACTATCTCAAACATCCCAACATATATCACAAGCGTTTCATATATTGTCTCAATTGTTAAATATTTCAATTTCGCTTAATGATATCGCAGACATCATTGTTAAATTTGTTAAATTTATTCTAATATATTGAGCTTGTGGCACTTTGTTTAATGCAGTAATTTTCACTTCTGGATTTGCCATATGCATCATTCAAATTGCATCACTACCTGGGTAACTTATCCATTTATTGTTTTTTAAATATTCTATTGAATATGTCATTACGGAGTAAGATGTGGTGTTAGATCTTAATATTATTTTTCAAATATAATCAGCTGAAGGTAGTTTTGCTATTAAGCTTGATGAAGTAGATGTAAGTGTCCATACATCTGATGCGAAAGAAGGCTGGCTAGTATTGGTATTATAAGCTCAATCTACTAAGTTACTTACAATATTACTATAAAGTCATGTTTTACCACTCGCGCTATTTGTATAGTTAAAATTGGAAGGGTTTGTATCTGATCATTGATCACTCCTTATGCTTAATGAATATTGCATAGGAGCATCGTTATTATCTTGATTGGCATTTGATATTTTAGGACAGTTATCATTACTATCATATATTCCATCTCAGTCGATATCTGATCATATTGGTCAAAATGCGATACTTTCTATTATTTGAGATCAAGTCATTATCATTCATGATGCTGATATTGGAGTAATTTTTACTTTTATCCAATTGTTTTGATCTGATCAGGTTAGAGTGTAGCTTTGTCATATTCATAATGAACTAGAAAATGATCATCAGCTACTTGTATCTTGATACCATTCATAAATGGAATTTCATTCAGGATCTCAGTCGATATCAATAAATGTAAATGATCAAGTTAGAGTGTTTCAAACAGTAGAAATTCAAGTTATTATTGCTGATGTTCCACTTGGTTCGTGACCTTGAATGATAGCAGTTTGATTACTTAATACTAGATTTCATGTATTAGGTGAATGGTCTGATACTGGAGTTACTCAAAATCTAATATATTTTCACTGATCTTGTCATCTTATTATATAAGTTGATAATGTTTGTCATGTAATAACAGATCATGTTTCTCATAGATTATCTGATATGTACCAAGCCAAAGTACTACTTGCTTGATTACTGTCTGGATCGTAAAAGTTATAGGTTCAACTTAAAGTTTTAAGAGTTTGTGCGTCTCATGTTATAACTACTCATGTAGCTATTGGAACTGCTCAAGCTGTAACAGGATTTACAGGTCAAATATGTGCAGAGTATACCATTGATCATTGACTTGCATCAGATGAATTATCTATAGGGGTTATAGAAAATTTTAGATAATTCCATATATCAGATGATTGTATTGTGTATGAAGTTCAAGTAGCAGTTGGTATTGCTATCCAAGGAGCTCAAGTAGGAGCTGTTGAATAGTACCATTGATATATAGAATTTCATTCTTTGTCGTTATTACCATCGCTGATTATATAATCTCATACAATGATATCTCAAATTTTCGGATTTGTTACAACAGTGTCTGTAAGATCTTTAATGATAATATTTGAAGCTATAGGTGCTATAACGAGGTCTGTACTACATGTTGTATTATCAGTTCTCTCTGGATAATATGAACCATGTAATATTCTTTGTTTTTCTCATGGGGCTGGTATATCATTTGTGTCAATTGTGATTATTTCACTAAATGATCATCAAACAGGATCAATAATCTTACTTCACATATATGCAAACCAGTTTCACAAATCAGGTTTTGCATGTACTATTACTTTTATTCATCATGCTGGGTCTATATTATCAATCCAGTAAAATGATTCTCATCATGTAGGAGGATTAGCTATTGTTACAGTACCAGTTTCTGAAGCATCTCATGTAGGAAGTATTTCAAATTGAACAGTTGTGTTACTAACGATTGGATTTTGTTCACTGTCAATAAAGTATGCTTTTATTTTTGCATCTCCTCATACTCAATTTCAATCATTTTCAATAGTTATTCATTCTAAGAAGTGTGAATTTCAAACTATAACATTAGACATTAAAATTGGATCTTGCAAGTTTATTCATGTAGATGTTTCTGTTCTGAGTACGTCTCACATTAATTCTCAGTATTCACTAGGACTGTAGCTTCATACTAATAATTTATAAGCTTTAATAACATCTCAACCATCAACTTCACAGTTTCATGAAAGATCTCAAATATATGGAGCATATCAATATGAATAATAATTACTTTGGAATATATCTGCTTTAAAGTCATTTGAGCTAAAAATCTTATCTGACTTAATGTAAGAGCTTGATAATATATTTTCTTTTTTAGAATATTTACTAATCTTATCCTTAAATGTTTTGAGTGTATTTGAGTTGTTTATTGCGTATTTTTTATAATCAGTTTCATTAAGAGTTAACAATGAATTACTATAAAATTGTGCTTCTCAAGCAAATATATTTACATCTTCTGTAAAGATACTATCTCAATTTCAGTTTTGAATTTTTAATACTTTTCAAGCTAAGACAGCACTTGTAAGATCTCATTTTTTCTTAAATTTAATTGTAGCTATTTGTCTATAAGGATTTGATGATGCAATAAATGATGGCACGGTTACGGTTCAAAATAGTCGTATTTTATTCATTCCTGGTCATATTGGTGCTGGAGAAGAAGGAACGTATCCAAATGATGAAAGTGATATGTCATTTGTTATATCAGTTGTATAATCTTCAATTTCCAAAAGACTTGGATCGTAATAAATTTCTACATCTACTCATCAAAGAGTGTTGCCTGCATGGTTTAAAACAACTGGAACATCGAAATAATCTCATATAGCAATTCAAGGAATTTGTAATGGAAGTCCGGTTGGACTTCATAGATCAATATCTCATGGAGCAGGATCCAAATTAGCAGCAATGACTTTTGTAATTTCAGTGAAGTTTGATCATTGTTCTGATCATGGATCAATATCAACACTTATAGCAGAAGGGCCATTTCATTTAATTGACATTAGTCAATTGTCGCTACCTACTGTTATTGTACCAGGTATGGAGCTTGAGAATGATAGTAGTCATGCAATAAGTCATCAATTTGCACTATCACTTCATAGGATAACTCTATGAGTTCAGTCGTCAAATGTAGCATATCAGCTAATACTACTTGTTGAATCAAATATTCATCTCACATTGTTTATTATTAGATCAAGATTTGTAATATCTGCTCTGTTTGCACTTACTGTAATAGCAATAGGAGTTGAAGAAAGTTCATAAGAACCGCTTCAGCTTTTTACTTGAACATTTGATGTTCAGATGTTTCATGCAATCATTAATCACTGCTCACTTGTTGAGAAGGTTATCTTGTCATTATCTGATGTATAAAAGTCTGATGATGCATTTAGCATAGAAGTAATATTTTCTTGTGTGTTATCTGTATAATGTTCTGTAACAATAAGTCTTGCTCATTGATGCATACTTGTTCATTCAATTAGTTTAAGTTCTGTAATAGCTGCTCATAAAAGATTGTATTGTTCAACACTAGTTGTAGTAACAGAGCTTGCTCAAATTACATTTACTGCAACTGATCATGTTAGAATAAGTCATCATCCGAAATCAACAGTTACTAATACTTCTCATCAGTTAATAGTTCATGTTCAAGTTGCTTGTAGTGTATTTCCAGATAGGGTATAAATTCAACTTCCACTTATAATTTCATAACTTGTTCTATTTCTAGAATCATTTGTGAAATCTACTGGAGCTGTATCGATTAAGTTACTGTCTTTAAATATTACACTTACATTGAAACTATCAGAAATTCTATTTAGATTTGGATGATGAGCGTATGCAGGACTGTCAACACTTTGCGCTAGATTTATTGTGTTTTTGCTTAAAACAACTCTATCCGGAGTTGGAAGATCTACACAAATGTTTCATGTGTTTGTAACAGATGTTCAACTAACCGTAGCTTGAATAACAGCTTGTCATCATAAGACTTCGGCTTTTGCAATTCATCATGTCATGAAGCTTACAATTGTTCATGTGTATATTAAATCTTCTGGATTTACAAGGTGTTTGCTTCAATCAGATAAGATTGCATATGTAAGGATTGGAACTGTTTGATCAGTTTTTTCAAGTATAGATTTTACAATTGTATTAATGCTAGATTCTAATACTCATGCTTCGTTATTTCCTCATCAGCTTGATATAAAAGTATTTGGTGCAGAAACTTGCAAGCTTGCTATGTTTAATCATCAGGAAGTATTAGATGAAGTAAGAGGAAGTCTTTGAATTTGATTATTGGTATTCTTTGTTAAAATATCAAGATAATCGCTGCTAAGTGCAATGTTAGTTTTCTTACTCAATGTTCTATTTAAATATTCAAAACCAATTGTATTACTTGGGGTAATTTTTACATCATCAGTTACGTCATATTGAAATGAATTAGTTCAATCGCTAAAGGTTGCTATGGCGCTTACTCTGGATTTTTGATATTCTTCTAATTCAGGAATATACTCAAGATAATCATCGTAGTTTACAACAAGATCAGTTGCAGTATCTGCTATTGTAAATGCATTAAGATAAACTTGTTTTTTGATATTATTTACTCAATTTAAATCATAGCTCACTTCTACATTTCAAGCTCCAGGTCAAGTAATTGTAAGATTGTTACAATCTGATCAATTTACTATTGAGGTATATGAAGGAGTACAGATGTCTGAAACATTACTTGTGCTGATTGACCCATTACTTGAATACTTTTTAACTATAATATTAAATGGTGTAGCAGTTCAGCTTAATTTACTCTTATCAATAATTTGGTATTCATCTGAATATGCTATCATTCATACTTCTTTGCTTAATTTTGATTCTACACTTCAAAAGGTAATACCTCATCATCATGTGTAGTCTTGATCTATTACGTTCGCATAATCTTTTGATGCTGATGATCAGGGAGCTATTAGTAAGCTTGCAGAAGCATTTGCTAATTGGGTTAGGTATCAATGTACATGTCCCATAGTTCATCCGCTTGAGCTTGATTTCACTTTCAAGTACACGGTAGCAATTTGGTTTATACTTCATGCCGGTGCTTCTTGTGGGCTTGCAAGTACAGAAGTAAATGATATTAATCATTGTGATTCTAAGTTGGCAGTTGGAGCAGAAAACAGTCATAGTCATGCAGTTTTTGGTTCTTGTCATACACTTATTGGATTTCAAGCACTGTCTATAGCTTCAAAGAAATTATGATCAAAATGAAGTTTAAATACATATCAAGCAAAGGCGGTATCAGACTTAATAGAGAAATTAATAGGGAACTGACTTCCTGCAGATATTGGACCTTCTGGTAGCTTTATTGCTCATCATTTAGCTACTATTACCTCAAGATCAGCTGGTTTATGATGAATTGTAATGTTAGCAGAATCTGATTCAATAGATCACGCTTTAGCAGTAAGAGTTTTTACAGTAGTTGTATTTGGGGTTCATGAGAAAATAAATCAGCTTAAGCTAGTATTTGGACAAAATCAATCTGCTTGCGATGTACAGTTTCATATTGGATTTGATAATTCGTCTTCAATTGATACATTTACTCATTGCTTAGCTCTTCCGTCAGTATCTCTTACATAGATGTATCATATAGTAGATTGACTGTTTCAATAGAGATCGCTATCTCTTAATACCAAGTCAATATATCATACATCTTTACTTGTAGTTGTATTATAATTAACATTAGATCAATATATTTTTCATGGGATCATTGGTCTAAATGTATTTCAACTTGTATTTGATTCTCAAAGATCAACTATTTTTGAAGAATAGGTAAAATTACTTTCTGTTACAACTCATTTTACAGCTCACTCATTTCATCATGTCATTTCAAATTCAATAGGAAGGCCATCTATTTTACATAAATTATCTAGATTACTTAAGACTAAAATTATTGGTCATATACTTCAAGTTGTAGTTGATCAAGTATATGGCAAGTTGTTTGATTTAGGGGTTACTGAGAAGAAAATATATTTATTTTCATCTAGCACTACTGGAGTGTATGTATTTGAATTTGTTCAAATTGGAGTTAAATTGTTTCAGGTATTGTCGTCAGAACTATACCATTGATATATAGATCAACTATCTTGTCAACCATCTAAATCTATAAATGAATAAGTTCAAGTTAGTTCTTGTCCAACTTCTGATATTCATAGTATATAGGTTCATGTAGCAACTGGTTTAGATATAATTGGTCAAAACCATGATCATACAACAGGATCTCAAACATATGGCCATGATAAATGTTCTGATTGAGGGCTAACTTCAAATGAAACATAATTATTCACATCTTCTTCACCTAATTCGTATGTGACAGATGTTGCTCATGTAATAGCATTTCATGTTCATGTGTTATTAATCGATCTGTACCATTGATATAGTGATGATTGCTCATCTTCTTTTTCATAGTCATCATAAATGTAAACTCAAGTTAGTGTATCATTAAGAACTAAATTTCAAGTGATACTTACTCAAGTAGCTGTTGGTGCTGCTCATTGTGAGTCACAAATATCTCAACATAATGGATTTGAACTATATCAATCTCATATTGCAGGACAGTTATTGTTATTATCTAATTGTAAAATATTTCAACTTCAGTCTTTTAGATATTCTCAACTACTATTTGTTAGGGGCTGGTTTCATATATTCCAACATATATCACAAGCATTTCATAGATCATCTCATCCATTGTTAAATTCTATTTCATTTAATGTTGCGTAAACATTACAGAAATCAAGTCATGTATCAGGATTTATAGAACAGTTATCAAGCATAACTCTTATAAATTGAGTATTTATAGGTTTTCATTTTACTTTGATCACAATTTCTGCATTTGGATTTGAAGGTGTTGGAGCATATATATGTCCAGAAGAGTTATCATCTATACTTGGCACTGTTGCCCACGAACTTCAATTGAAATATTCAACTAAGTAATTTGATTCTCATCAATGACTATTGTTATTATTAAGTACAATATTTTGAATATCTCAAGCTCATCATCAATCAGATATTCTAGCAAGTAGGTATTTTGGTCATGATGAATAGTCCATCCAATAGTCTTCCATGTCTGCTGTTTTGTTTCAATCAATCAAATTTCATGCATAATACCATCAGTAATTAAGTCATATTCATTCGCTTGCATCAACATATCAAGTATATTCGCTGTATACAGATCAAGCACTACTTGCGACATTTAGTATGTAGTCAATTGGATTGTCATTATTACTCTGACTTGGGTTTGAAATGTATTTACAATTATCTATGGCATCTGTCACTCAGTCAGCATCAGTATCAATTGAAAGAGGTCCAAATGCTTCACTGTAGCTTGCAATTGATCATGTTAATGGATTTCAAGTAATTGAGATAGGAAGTACCTTAAGTTTAAGGTATAGTCATTGATCTTCTGCTTTTATTGTATAACTTATTCAGGTTCATACTAAGTTTCAAGTAAAGCTTCAGTTCTCTGTATCTATATACCATTCGTAGATAGAATTTCACATTCAGTCTCAATCAACATCTATGTGAATATAGCTTCAAGTTATTGTTGCTCAAATGGTATCAGTTCATATTAATGTAATTCAGCTTGCTGTTGGTTCTTGACCAGTAATAGGTCAAATAGCCGTGCTTAAAGCAAATTCTCATGTATATGGTTCTGTTGATGCTATAGGTGTTATTCAGTATCTAATATATTTTCATTGATCTGATCATCTTACAACATATGTTCATGAATTTGCTCATGTGATAATTGTTCATGTTTCACTTGGGCTATTTGCTAAATACCACTGTTGATTTGAAAGACCGGTATCAAGACTATCATCATCCCAAAATCCGTAAATTCAGTATAATGTTTCAAGAGTTTCAGGATTTCATATGCTGTTGATATATCAAATAGATGGTGCTGATCAGCTAAGTTTTGGAATATATAAGTGTCATCAAGATCAAGCTAGTCAGTACTCATTACTCATATTTGTCCACAGTCATTCCATGATTGGATTTTCAGAATATGGTTTTACTTTATAAGCTATTTCATTTCATCTATCTAAGAATTGAACTCTATAAGTTTGATTAGATCATACCTGTGTAACAGTACTTCATGTAATCCTGTACCATTTGTATTGTGCTAGCGCTCAAGATTCAGTTCATGCTTCATTTTGATTATAAATATGTGTTCAGCTTAGAGTTCATCATACTAGTAAAGAATTTGAGTTTATTGTTAATCATGTAGCAGTAGGTCAAGTTGCATATGGTCAAGTAGGAGGAGTGAAATTTGATGTCCATCTTGGAATTTCTGATATACGCAATTCGTCCATATATCATTTAAATTCTCTATTATTTCAGAAATTCGAATCTCATATTATTAAAGGACTTCATTCATCTTTACTAATTGTATAAGTTCATGTATAATTTCATTTAATTGTTCAGTCTAAGAATAGATGTGTAACCGATCAAGTTCTTGCAAGTGCTATGTGATGCCATTGATCATCTAATATATTAGTATTATCTTCTATTAGTGCTCATGAACCAACTAAGTCTCATGCCCAGAATTCTAGGTTTCATGTATTTTTTTTGTAAGCTAAGAAGAAATCTCAAGTTGATAAGCTATTTCAAGAAGTTGATAATATAGTTCAAAATGTTCATGTTTGAGCATCTGAAGATGCATTTACCCAGACATCGAATGTATAAGCTCATGTTCCAAAATCCCATTGGCTATATATATTTAAAGCATCTTGATTTCCGTCGAAATATATTGAACTTTGTCAAAATTTAAACTGGTCTCATGAATGATTTACATCTCATATTCATACAATTGTATGTCATCATAAAGATACATCTGAAAATCATGATCATGGAGCTCAATTCGAGTGCATTAGAAAACTTGTATCATTGTCATTTCAGGAAATTTTTATAGATCAAATTGGAATTCATTTACTTCTAACAAAGCTTCATTCATATGGTCTAGTAGTAACAACTGGTCTAACTTCAAAGAACAAATATTTTCCCTCAGGACTATTTCTTGATGAAAGAAATTCATTGCTAGGATTAATTGAAATTGAATTATGATGACGTGTAGGAGAGTATGCATAATTAACTATCATCCTTGCACTATTTCACAGTATATCATCAGATATGTACCATCTATATTCAGTGGCTCATTCGATATCTCAGTCATAATCAATTATTGAATAGGTTCATGTTACAACTGATCATTTTATTATTGATCATACAGATAATATTCTCGCTCCAGTAGCTATAGGAGGTGTTCAATAAAGAATACTTGTAGTTGAATTGGAGTATGCAACAGTTCATGTATATGGTTGAGTAAGAGACATTGGAGTAACCTTGAATCTTACACTTTTATCTCTATCTCATAATCATATTGTATAATTATAAGATCCTGATCACACAACTTGTCATCATGAAATCCATTCTAATATTGGTGCTCATTCTGGATCTCATTCGTTATCAAAGTATGAATATGTTCATGTTAGAACTCAGCTCATTACATATGTTCAAGTCATAGATGCTATTGCGCTTGGAGCTAAGTTAGATACTGGTCCAACAATTGCACTACTAGCAGTTGATCATGTGTATGGTTCTATGTCTGTAAATGGAGTAACTTCAAAGTAATAATAATTTCAATAATCTGATCATGTAAGAGATACCACTGTTCAAGTGTTTCAAAGTAGTATATATGCTCAAGTTACAGTTCATGATGTATTTACATACCAATTATAGTTTTCTCATATGTTATCATTATCTTCATTGTCAGAGTATGTGTAAGAAGCTACAAGATCAGAATTTGCAATTGGAGGATTGTTTTTTGCAATTGTTAGACTTGAAGCAACTGGAGCAAGTCAGTCTATTGGTCAAATTGTGATATCGCTTATCACTCAAGTTCATATTCTATTTACTGGTCAAACTGAAATTGGTTTTATTTTAAGTTTAAAATATTTAAATTGATCAGTTTTACTAAGTCTGTATGACAATCATGTTGCTCATGTGTGAATGTTAAAAGGTCAGGAGATGGTATTTGAGATGTACCATTGATATTGAGAACCTCATTCTGGATCTCAATCAGCATCTAAATATGCATATGTTCAAGATATATTTTGTCCTGCCACAAGGAGTGCTCAGGAGCTTATAACAACAGATCAAGTAACAATAGGGTAATTTAATCATCTTGATATTGGTCATCACATTGCAAATTTTATTACAGTATTTCAAGTATTTGGTTCAATTTGTGAAAATGGAGTAACTTCAAATCCAATATATTTATTATCGTCTTCCATTTGCATTATATAAGAAGCTCCAGTCGCTCAACTGATACTCTCAAGTCAAGATCATTTATCATCATCTGCTCTGTACCATTGATAAATTGAAGTATCTTTAGTTATACTTGGATCTGCATCATTAGCATCTAGATATGTATATACTCAAGTTAGGGTGTTTCATAGTAGTTTTGGTGATTCTTCTATTGATACTTGGTTCGCAATTGGAGGAAATGGGGATCATGAAGATCAAGGAGTACAATATCAAGCTCATACTACTCAGTTACCATAGTGAATTTGTACTTCTCTATCTGTAAGTTGTCTATTATAAAATGCAATTTCATCTAATGTTCATTCAAAACTATATGAGCTATAACCACCTCTTGGAAAAAGATGTGATCATAAATTAAAATTATGCGATGGATTAGTGTCGTTAATTGCAAATCATGTACTTGACGAATTTAATTCACCATTTATATACATATTCATAGTCTCATTAGTATGATTGTATATAAATGACAAGTGAGACCATGAATTTTTTGGTAATTGTGTTTCTGATTTTAGATACTTTCCTCATTGGCTTGTATATATTGTAGGATATCAATTATCAAGATATATTCTAAAGACAAGTGTTCAATATACAAAATTATCATCTTTTTTACTGATTATTGTTTTATCAAGTCAATTACCACGCCATCCTCAAACTCAATAAGAATTTGGATTTACCCAAGCTACAATTGAAAGATCTCAGTCAATTAACATATTACTTTCAGCTTCTAATTTTACCACTTTATCTCATCAAAAAGCTCATCATCTTCATATTTTTCAAGATGGTGTTCTTGTTGCATTTCAGTTTCAATCATTTGCTATAGATCAATTTGCATATGAATCAAACATTCTATTTTCACTATCTGGTTCTTCAAATCACCAGTATGCTATCATTCATGTAAATGCATCTGGATTGTTACAAACATCAATATCATCTCACAATCCATCTCAGTCACTATCTGTTTGTACTCTGTATAAGCTAGAGTTACTTAATACAATGTCTCAGGTTAATATTGTTCATGTGCTTGCTACAGGAATCATTGTAAATTTAAGATAATTTCAAATATCATTTGCAGTAATTGTGTAATTTATAGCTGTGGCTCATGTAATTATTTCTAATCATCCTCAAATTGTATCACTTTTATCAAGCCCTCTATACCATTGATACAAGTGAGTACCTTCCGGATCTTCATCAATATCACTATAAGTATAATGTGAGCTTAGCTCAACTCATTGGGCTTCATTACCTGTTATGTATAAGTTACTTACAATCGGTTTGTTACCAAGAATAATTCATGTTCCAGTATTCATCATTATTGGATCTCATGTGTTTGGATCTCAAGTTGCAGTTACAGGTGTAACTTGAAATCTTAAATATTTAAATTGATCGTCAGCAACAAGTTCGTATGTTTTTGAGTTAGCTCATGATATTAATGTTCAGCTTTCATTGGCGAAATCAGATCTGTACCATGAATAATATGCCCAACTTGCAGCTTCATCTCAATCAACATCATTTACAGTGTGCATAGCCTCAATCGTCTGAGTTACTCTTAATTCTCATACTATATATAATCAAGTAGAAGTTGGACCGTGTCATCCTATAGGTCAAATTCTATTACTTGTAACTGTATAACCATAATTTGGAATTCATGTAAGAGATTTAGGTACAGCTGTGAAATATATGTATTTTCATTGATCTGCTTGTGTAATTGTATAAGTATTTTCTACGTTAGCAAAATGTGTTCAAGTTAGATTTGTATTAGATGAGATACTTATTCATCAAGATAGTTGCACAATTGTTCAAGTTGCGATCATTGTATCTGCACTGTACCATTCAAATTCTGAAAGATATTGATGATCACCATCTTCATCACTATATTGAAATGATCATGTAAGTGTGCTAAATACTGTTCAGCTTCAAATAAGATTTTCTCATTGAGCAAAAGGTGCATGCACTCAAAGGGCAGATATTGGTCATATCGGTCAAATTGTAATAGTATTTCATGTATATGGTTCAGTGGTGGATATCGGTGTAACAGAAAGTTTAAGGTATCTGAACAAGTCATATCCTGTAAGGGTGTATGATGTTCATGTTGCTCAATTAATAGGAACATATGCAGATAGATAATCATTTTCATCAGAAATACTCCATTGAAATAGTGATCATGCATCTTGACTTCAAGGGTCTCAGATAAAGTCATATTCTCATACCAAAGTTCTTCAAACTAACAAGGTACCAAGTATAAAGCCATTATCTACCTGTGGAGCTGCTCTGGTAATTGGTCATATTTGCGAGCTAAATACAGTTGATCAAGTTTGTTTTGTAAGAGATGAGGCAACCGGAGTTACAGAGAATGTTATATAGCTATCCACATCTATTCATTGTAGAAAATAGCTTGAAGTTCATGTAGAAATTATAGATCATGTAACTCATGGGCTTCCAGATTTATACCAAGTAAATATTGAATTTCATTGTGGATCTCAGTTAAAATCTGAGAAAGTATATCATCATATTATATCTCTTCTTGATTCTGAGTTTGTAATTATATCTCAAGATCAATTTTCTATGTTTACATTAATTGCTTGAGGAGGTGATGTAAGATCTATATCACAACCACCTGAATATTTTTCAGGATATCTTTCTCAATATAGTATAGTATGACCACTTGATACAAGATCACCTGAATCAAATTCTACAATTGGGAGAAAGCTTCATCATAAGTAACTTGATCAAATAAATGCAGTTGTATTTTCTCATGTTACAGTTGAATGAATAACTACTTGAGTATTTCATGAAATTGCAATTCAGCTAGCAGAAAAATAATATATATTATTTGTTGGATCTGGCATTGCTGCAAGAATTTTTCATCATATTCAACTTATTTCAAATTCTACTTGCATTCAATCAACTGATGGATTTTGTTCCTTGTCAATAAAGTAAGCTCTTATTTCTGCATTTCATGTTCAGTCATCTTTTACCGTTACTCATTCAATAAATCGTGCGTTTCATGCAAGTACATTACTCATAAGATCTCAATCTTGAAGAGATATTCATGAGTTACTGACTCATCTAAATACATCTCACATCATAAGACCAAATTCTGTAGCAGGATAGTCTCATACAATATATTCATAGGTATTTAGTATATCAGTCACTTCAAATTGACAATTTGCGTTTAAATCTCATATTTCAGGTGCTGTTCAGCCACTTGAGTAATAATCAGCTGAGAAAATATCAGCTTGGAAAGCACTTTTTATTTGATTATCAAAAGAACTAAGATTTAGGATGTCTTTTATTTTATCTCAATAAGAATTTACATTTGTAGCAAGTGATTTTTCTTTAGGATTATAGATTGAACCTTTTGCTGTTATTAAGCTGTTATCATAAAATTCTGATTCACCAGCTGTTATTGGTCATATGAGTCAAAATTCAGTAGAACCTCAGTTAATTATACTTACAATTTCTCACCATAAACTTTCTCAATTTAGGTCTCAAAGAACTCTAAATGAAATATTCGCAATTTGTTTATAGGTGCCTCAGCTTACATTTCAAGATTTCTTAACTCATACAAAAGTTATTTCTTTGTTTGATCATCATATACTAATTGGTCATCAAACAGTTAAGCCAAAGTTGCTCGGTAAACTATTTGTGATGTCTGTAAGCTTATCTAGGATTGCTAGCTTATCTCAATTGTATCTTATTTTTATTTCAAAAGCTCATATGTCATTTCAGCCTGTGTTTAGTGTAACAGGAACATTTATATCAGATCAGGTGTTTGCAGTTCTTAAAGGTAAATCATCATTAAATCAGAAATCTACATCTCAAACGTCTGGTTTAAGATTACCTGCTATAGTTTGAGTCCAAATTACATTTCCACTTGATGCATTTGTATTATATAAATTGTTTATAGTAACTGTTATAGTTGATGGTCAATTTCATTCTAAGGCAATTTGTCATTTGTTATCTACGCTTATTGATTGATTATTGCTACTATTGAATACCAATAGTCAATTAATTAATGAGTCTCATGTTATAAGTTTTCTATTTCAATCGCTCAATAATGCATATCAATATATATTTGATGAATCTCAAATTCATCAGTTAATAGAGCTAACAGATAGTCAGTCAAAACTAGTAATATCGAGTCTATTATTACTTACATTAATATCAATTGTATTTGAAATCACACTATATGCTCAGTTTCAACTAACAACGTGAATATCTGAATATCATTCATTTATAGTGCTTGGTATTAGTAATCATGGAGTAACATTACTAAATGTTAACTTGCTAGTGTTACTTGAATGATAATTTGTATTGGCATTATTTGTAATAATTTGATTTGTATTATCGGAATAATATTCAATAACTTTTACTTGAGCATCTTGACGTGTTTGGGTTTGTTCAATAAATGATAGTTCATGATCTATATTAGGAGATCCACTAGGTGTATGCGATTCATAACTTTCAATATTTATACTTTCTACTCATATTACTTTTACAGCAATAGTTCAAGAAAATATTTTGTCAACAAAATCTACTGTTATTTTAACTTCTCATGTGTTTGTTGTTCAATTTTCCACTGAACTTAGTCTTCTTCAGTTAAGTCATATAATTCAACTTCAAGATATTATTTCATAATGAACTCTTCAGTAAGGATCATTAGAGAAATCTACACTAGATCAGTCATCAAAATTTACAGTTACTCAAAGGTCTTCAAATTCTTTGATTCATGGGTAGTTTGCAGCTACAGGACTATTTACACTTTCTACCAGTTTTATTGGTCATCAAGTGCTAAGTTCTATTGATGTTGGAAGAGGTAAATTTACACAAATTACTGCTCATCATGTTGTTGATGCTCATTTGATTTGAGCACTTATATTTGCAAGTCATCATATTAATCCGGCTTTTACAACTCATCATGTTAGAGAAACTTGTGAGCTTTCTTCGCTATAATCTAAGTCATTATTATCTACAAGGTGCGTGTTTCAATCTCATAATTTTACAAATGCTTGCATTGGAACTGTTTCATCAGTTGCTTCAAGTACTGTGGTAATTTCAGATTTTATTGCTTTTTGTAATGTTCAAGCTTCGATTATATCTTGAGAATCTGCAAAGCTGTTTATTATAGTATTTGGACCTGCGATATATAAACTTGTTATACTAACAGTTTCACTAGTATCTCATGATGTTATTACTGTAGATGAAATGTTTTCTCAGCTTAATTTTTTATTAATATCAAGGTTCATTGTTCTATCACCGTTTGAGATTTTTTCGATTTTTTTTGTAGTTTCATCATAATTGAATCAGTTTGTATTACTTTCTATGACAAGGAGCTCTCAAACTGCGTTATATGAAAATGAATCAGATCAATCACTAAAATTAGCAAATACTTTAAGTTCAGTTTTTTGATATTCATTTAGTTCGCTTATGTATTGAAGATTAGTATCAACTTCAACATCAAATCATGTAACTTTAAAAGAATTAAAATCTATTCTTCTCTCATCATAATTTAGAGTTTCATTTTTATAATATCTAAGATTTATTGCTCATTTTCAAATTCAATTTGCCTTTAATTTAAAGTTAGAGCAATCGCTTCAATCAATTATACTTGCATTTAAACTGTTACAGATAACATCTGTAATACTAGTATCAGTTTCTCATTTGTTATTATATTTGATAATATTTATATCAAAATCTTCTTCTATTCAAGTTATTCATTCTTTGTTTAGTACTTGGTATTCACTTCAATAAGCAAGCATTCAGGCATCTTTAGTTTCTCTGATTCCAATAGTTCAAGATATATCTGATCAACCAGTATAATTTTCACTACTTATTACGAATGGAATTGGACTTGAAACGTGGTCAACAGAGGAGTTGATTAAATCTAATAAATTAGCAGAAAATACTCAATTACTTCACTCACTTGCATCATCTTTAACTTTCATCCATACATTAGCAACATGATATTGCCCAGCTGGAAAATCTGATCAAAGTGGAGTTGCAAATTTAATAGTTGTTGGATTTAGTAAATTTGTAGTAGGGGATACAAAACTTCAAACTCAATCTATTCTAGGTTTTCAATTTATAAATACTGCTTCAAATTTACTATCATCAAATATTAATTCCATTTCATATGCATTAAATGAAACTGAATTTGTTTTTAAATATACAGGTATTGAAAATATATCTCCTGTAAATTTTGGTCACGGAGCTAGTATTAATCAGGCTCAAACTGGCGATGATATATTAATAGCACTCGGAGTTGCATGAAGATTTACACTATAAGAATCTGAAGATATTCATGTATCTGACCAAGCTTTAAGATTTGCAGTTCAACCAGCAAATGTAAATCAGCTTACTTGAGCTGTACATATTCAATTACTTGATGTGTTACAAGTTCATACTGTAGTGCCTCAATTTTTTATTGTAATAGTTTCTCATCAAAGTGCTCTTCAGTTTATATCTTTATATAAGACATAGGCTTCAGTGCTTTGATAGTTATCATAAAGATCAGTATTTCTTATAACCATATCTAAATAAAATCAAGATTTTGTACTTACTGTAGTAAATGATTTGTTTTCACTACTTATTCATGCAATGTCTGCTGAAAATGTTCAAGCTTGGTTTGATTCTCAAAGATCTACAAGATTTGAATAATATACTCATGAAATCTCGTTAGTTACTCATGAAACTTTTCATTCAGTTCATCATGTAATAGAAAAATCTACAGGGAATCCTTCAACAATACAATTGTTGGCTCATCCAGAACCATAAAGTGATACTGGTCCAATTGCTGCTCATGTAAGTGTATTTCATGTAAATGGAGCATAGTTAGATCATGCAGTTATACTAAAGAATATGTATTTATCTTTAGCTGAAGTTGGAATCATAAAATTTTCTCATCGTTCTAGGGTGTCAGTCATATTTGTTCATATTGCATCATCTGCTATATACCATATATATGTTGAATTATCTTGATCTCCATCTATATCTGTAAATTCATGTGCTCAAATTACATATTGTCAAATTCAAGCTGATCAAGAAATATATGCTCAGCTTATAGAAGGAACATGTCAGTCTGCATATATATATGATCAAGTATAAATAGATCATGTCATCGATATAGATCATCAGGTTGAAATTGGTCTTACTGCAAATGCTAAATAACTTCCAGCATCTGCTCATGTAACTGAGTAGTTAAGAGTATTTGCTCATGTGATTGTATATGCATTTGATCAAGATCAGTCTGAGGCTCTAAGCCACATAAATTGACTTTCTCATTGTGCATCTCAGTTTGAATCAAAATATGAATATGTTCAAGTTAGTTGCTCATATACGATTGTATCTACTAAGCTAGCTCAAGAAGAGTCTAATATTAATACAGATGAAGCACTCGGTTTAGCAGAAATTGTTCAAAATATTTCACTTTTTACAGTTTTTCATTTTACTAATATTGAGGAAGTAGTCACTTCGAAGAATATGTATTTTCATTGATCTAAGTCACCAGTTGTGTAAGATTGAAGGATTGCTCATGTAATTGTTTCAGCATTTGCTCAAGTGGAAGAGTTAGATCTGTACCATTGATAAGTAGTAGCATTTATATCTTCTTCTAATCCATCATTTTCTAAATAAGCATAGGTTGATGTTAATGTGTCTCAAACTGCAATGGATCAAGTAATGGTTGCTCAGGTAGCCGAAGGTAATTGCTTATAGCTTCATGAGGGAACATTAAAATCACTTGTCCATCTAGCTATTCATTTTGATATTCTTATTTCATCAAGGTATCAAAAATATTGGTAATCATCTCTGCGTGCAAATCTTTTACCAATAGCTATATGCATATCTGTGATTATATTTCATGTTACAGTACTTCAACTAGCAAATATTTTTCAATTTACAAAAATGTATGCATTTGTTCCGCTTCTTACAGCGGCGATATGTGCCCATTGATCTTGATAATCAAATCATCATACCCATTGAATATCTGTAGACCAAAATGATAACTCATCTCCCCATCAGCCTTTTCATATATACCAGGAGTCACTACTTATAAATCCTCAGTGCTTAATTCATTTATCATATACCCACATGTCAAGTGTAAAATCTTCAGATCAAAACTGCCAATCTATATTGGTAAAGCCTTCATCTACATCAAGAGATGAACTTTGATCAAAATATATTGAAGTATTTCAAAACTTTTTTTGATCACTTGAATGAATTGTGTTTCAATTATTAGTAAATATTCTATCTTGTGATCTTCAATTTCATATATCATTAAAATCACTATTTCAATTTGTATGATCAGATTGTAGTAAAAATACTGTATATTCATCATTCCACATTGTATCTTCTTTTATTGCAGCACTTTTTACTGTAGCTCAAGTATTTGGATATGTATTTGACACAGGGGTAAGTTCATAATAAATGTATTTATGATAATCTGCTCAGGTAAGTGTGTATTGATTTGATATTGCTCAAGTAATTGCTGTTCAGGTTCAATTTGCTGTGTCTGATCTGTACCATTGAAATAATGAAGTACCTTCAGTTTTTCAGCCTTCCATGTACAAGAGTGAGTATGTACTTGTAAGATTTTCTCACATATTTGTATTTCAAAGTATTGTTAGTCATGTTCCAGATGGTGGGTAATTAGCAGTGATAATATTACTCATTATGCTATTTCATGCGTATGGAGTATTATTAGATACTGGAGTAACTTTTAAAAATACGTATTTATCTCACAGTTTTAAAGTGTAATTAATTCATGTTGCATTGTCTATTGCTTCAGCATTCGCTCACGTTGAAGAATCTGAATTGTACCATCTGTAGATACTATTTCACTGATTGTCATTTTCAGAATCAATAAATGTATGTGTTCAACTTAATACTTCTCATATTAGCTTGCTTCATGTAATTGTTACGTTTGTTAGTGTTGGCTTTGTATTGTATTCAACTGATGGAGGAGTGAAATTTTCGGTCCATCTGGCTATTCATTTGGAAAATCTAAGTTCGTCAATGTATCAGTTAAACCAGCTGGTATTACATGCTCATCCAATTTTTAGATCATAATTATTACCAGTTGAGCCTCATATTCATATTTCATAAGAAATATCTTTAATTCAATTTATATATAACTTTATCTTAGTTCACTCTTTAACATATGCAACATGGGTAAAAGTTCATATTCATATTGTTGTATCTCAGGTAAAAAACTTAATTCAGTTTTTGTAGAAATATCATTTAAGTTTTCATCAGCTTATCATTAACATATAATGATGATCTTCTGGTCAGCAACCAGCATTACCCATAATTAAATGATTTCAAGAAGTAATATTTGGATTTACCCAAGCATCTATTGTAAAATCTCAGGTTCAAGCATCAAAATATTCATTGCTAGTAATATTTAAATAATCACCAGCTCAATTAAATAAAATTGAACCTGATCAGTAATGTTTTTCAGATGGCGATATAGTTGGTCAAGCGGTGGTTATAGAATGATTATATTTTGAATTATCATTTATAATACCTCAGTTTCAGTGAATTAGTAGATTTGTATAATTATCTTTCTGACAGTATCATAAATTATTTTTTGTTCAATTTAAGTATTTATTTTGAATGTCTCAGTCATTTAAAGCTTTTTCATAAATTGCAATCTCATCAATTGATCAATTAAAGTAATCAGTTCAATTTCAATTTCTTCATATATTTATATCAGAAGTAGTAGATGAGATAGAAGATGGAATAGATCCACTAATGGTGGTAGCACTCTCAATTCAATCAATATATATTTTTATTCTATCATTGTTAAAGCCAGTATCTCAGTTGTAAACGATTGATAATAAATGCCATGAATTATCCGATACTATTGCATCAGTAGTTTCTGTGTAAGCTCAAGTTCAAATATTTATTCATATTTGAGAGTCATCATTTTCTCATGTCTTTATTTCCCATGATTCCTGATTTGTTTTCCATTTGCTTACAAATGTTCATGTAGTTGAAGCTGAAGATTTTTTCATCCAAAGACTAATTGTCATTCATGAACCAGTATTAAAAGTGTTATTGTTTGGAATGTTGACAAAATCATCCATTCAATCAAAACTAATTGCTCTTCATACTTTTCAAGATCAAGATGATATATTTCATCAATTATAGATTCAGTTATTTACATTTAGATAGCTATCATGAATAATTGATCAAGTTTGAGATTCAAGACCCCAGTAAGAAACTAGTTTGTCACCTGATTTATAGTCTAGACAGGCATCTAAATCATTTGGAAGTCAATCTTGATCATCATCACTAGTTTGTCCGAAAGCTTTAAATTCAGAAGAAGAACATGAGTATATTATGGCTAGGTTTCAAGACAATACTGCAATATTTGAAGGATCTAGGGCTAGTCATCAGCTACATGTGGTGTTTGGATTATTTGAAAGTGATCATGTTCAATAGTCTAGGTCTCAATAGTGTTTAGAAAGTATTTCTGTCATAGGTAGTGCGACTCAAGTTCTTGAAACTATATTGTCAAGAAGGGGGATTTCAAGTTTTATAGCTTTTGAAAATTTTAAGTTTTTTCAATCAATTCAATAATCAAATCATCATCTATATAGTTTTCATGCTATTTTTGTTTGAGAAATTGCTCAAGTTATTGAGAGTAAATTTAAATCAAATTCATTTCAATTTCATTCTGTTATATTGGTATCGAGTCTCATGGTTACAGATCCACTGTTATCATATCAAATAAATGATTGTTTAAGTTTAAAACTTGATTCCAAGTTAATTAAGCTTGCTCATGTATAGTGAGATCAAACGTAAATACTTGTTTGTTCTATGTCTCGTCTATATTTTACAATATCATCCTCTTCTACAAAAGAAGGACCACTATATCTTCAATACTTAGATGGAGTAAAGTTGTTTTGATACATTCATCTAAGTCATTTAGATAAATGTACCTCATCAATATATCATTTAAAGAAATCCGTCATTCAAACACTTGAATCATCTCTTGCTCATATGATAAGATCAGAAGAAGGGTTGTCAAATGTTCAATCTCATGCAATTGTTTGTGTTTTTAATAATTCTCAGTTTACAAATAAATAATATGTATCTGCAGCTGCTCTTGTTCATGCTATTCTTCAAAAAGCAACGTGAGTCCATGTTTTTGCTTCTATAACAGCATCTGGAATTTTATAATCGGCATCTGATTTTATTCATAATTTATATTTTCAATTAGTAGCGTCTTTTTCAAGCCAGAAGTACCAAAATATACTAGAACTATCTTCCTGAGAGAAAATTGTATAGTGAGTTTGATTTCAGCTCGGAAGTAAATAAATCCAGGCATCAAATGAAATCATGTCAAATGCGCTATATCAATCAAATTTAAAATCATAATCTCATCTATCATTCACTGATAAGTAGTCTCATGCTCAATCAAAATAAATTGAACTTTTTCATATAATAGATTTTTTTGTTGAATGGTAAACATCTCAAAATCTATTTATTTCATAAATATTTTCATTAGTTCAAGGTTGCCATGTTCATATATCTTGTTTTCTATAGACGGAAGAGTCTTTAAATTCTTGATTTCAATTATCATTATCAGAGTGTATTAAAAGTCGAGTTTCTCACTCATTACCATAAACTTTATCACAATATCATATACCTTCTAGTCCTGAATTATAATGATAATTAGCTTCTTGAATATCATCCCAGCTATATTTATTACCCCATAGTGAAGCAAATAAATTTCTGGAATATATTGCAATATCGTCTATATCTCAAGCTACTACATTTTCCAATGATCCATTGGATCAAATCATTAGATCATTTGCACTATCTGAAAGTGTTCATAGATTTAGATGTTTTGTTCATTGTACGGCAAGTTCTCAATCAACATATATTAATATTTCATGATAAGTATTTGAATCATATGTATCAACAAAGTTTCTTAATGTTCATGCAATATGATGCCAATTTCAATCAACCAATGCTCATGTATCATAATAACTTTCTGATTCGCTACTACTTGTCATTGTTACTTCAAAAGTCCATCAGCTTGCATTGGAATATGATAAGTCAAAACTTCATGCTTTAGAAGCAAGTACAAAAGATTTTGTAGAAGTTGTTCTTACCCATCCTTCGACAGTAAATTCTTCCCATCAAGTGGTGTCTAAATCTCATACATTAATTCAATTTCAATCATTTCAGTCAATATTTATATATCAACCTAGGATTCATCATGTCATCCATGAATTTCATGCTCATATGATTGTCGCACTATCATCATTGTTATTTGAATCATATGCAATAGTTCAAGTTCAGGATTCAAATCAATAATAGGCTTCCATTCAACGTGTTTGAGAACCAATACCAGCAGTTTGCATAACATTTAAATCATTACAAACATCAAGATGATATTTTAATCAGTCTCAGTCTGGATCTGTTGGATCTGTTGCTGTACATACTTCACCAATATATTGATCAAGTGGAAAATCATCAGAAAAGTCACTATCCCATCTAGCAATATTTGAAACTCTTATTTCATCTAAATAACCATTAAATATATTTCAATTTCTATCTTCTCAAATCTTGATTCATCAAGATCATATTTGAATATCTTCATTGAAATTAATGTGTGAGCCAATTTCTATTCAGTCAACAAAGGCTTTTAAATTGGATCAACTTCTAGTAATAGCCAAGTGATACCAATTATTAATTGCCAGGCTGCTAGTAAATGAATATGAGCTTCAATTAATAATAATTTCTATTTGCTCATTGTCTGTTTTATGTAGCAAGTCTATTCCAGATCCCTGATCACCAATATTGATTAATGATGAAAGTGATCATGTTATAGTGTTAATATTTAAGTCTATAGTAAAATTTCATGTTCCAAAATTGAATTCATTACTATTTGGAATTTCTAAGTATCACGCCTGATTTCCATCAAAATATATGGAACTTTGTCAGAATACTGATGTTGAATTATTGTGCTCTGTTGCTCAGGTTAATGTTTCAATATTAAATAAATATGCAGCTCAAGCATTTGATCATGGAGTATCTTCATAGTATGATCATACTATGGCAGTATTTCAATTTTTTGATAATCATACTGATATTCAGAAATTATCGCTAGCTAAAGAGTTATCCATTGAAAGTTTGCTATAATTTATCCAAGATCATGAATTGTTTTTGAATACATATGCAGCTCAAGAATTTAATCAGTTATCATTATTTCAATAAATAGCTCAGATAATGACACTAAGTCAATCATTAGATATTGATACTGAAGATCAAAATCTATCATCTGCCAGGCCATCACTAGCTATAATTTTTTGACTTTCAATAAATGTTCATCAGCTTTTAGTAAATATATATACAGCTCAAGCTTTAGAAGCTTGTTCGCCATCTTCACTAGCTCAAATAATTGCAGTTAGTCAATCATTAGATATAGATACTGAATGTCAAAAAAATTCACTTAAACCTGCATCATTTGCTATAAGTTTTTGACTTTGAACTAAGATTCCTCAAGTTTTTGTAAAGAGATATGCAGACCCTGCATTGGTAATTATACTATCATCAGCAAGTGCTCATATTATTGCACTGTCTCAATTTTTGGATAAACTAACAGAATTTCAAAATTGAGTACTCACTTTTTCATCATTAGCTATAAGTTTTTCTCATGCTATCCATGTTTCTTGTATATATCTAAATACATAAGCTGACCCTGCATTAGAAAGTCAATTACTATCTTCGAATTGAGCTCAAACAATTGCAGTAAGTCAATCAGAAGATATATCTACTGAATATCAAAATTGATCACCTGCTGCTTTGTCAAATGCTCAAATTTTTTGTTGTATCCAGCTTCATCAGATAAGTTTAAATATGTAGGCAGATCAAGAAGTAGCTCATGAGTCATCATCTCAATAAGCTCATGTTATTATAGTTTTTCAATCAGAAGATATTGCTATTGACACTCATAAAAAGTCACTGGCTACTCTGTCACTTGCATAAATCTTTATATCTTTTATCCAAGCTCATGAACTATATCTGTAAACATAAAAAGATCATGTATCTCCCAAGGCTCAATAATGATCATAAAATGTTCATATTACTGCAGTACGTCAATCATCAGATATTGCTACCGATCGTCAAAATTGATCGTTAGCTATTATATCAGTAGGTTGTATTCTCTGACCTTCGGCAAAATTCTCATAATTAGCAACTTTAATTTTATGATTTACTCCTAAGGCAGAGCTATCTACAAATGCTTGATCTCAAGTATTGTTATCTGAATGTATTAATAATAGCGTGTTAATGTCATTTCATATAGCGCACCAATCTCAAATATAAATTATATTACTCATTACTTCGACTCCAGGTGAAGGTTGATTGTCAGATCAAGGAGTAACTTTAAATATAATATAGTATCAATTGTCAGCCTCTTGTATAGTATAACCAGTAGTCGTTGCTTGAGCTCATGTAATAGTTATAGCATTTGCTCATGAAAAGCTAGTACTTCTGTACCATTGATAAGTTGTTCATAGTTCTTTGTTAGAACTATCTTCATCTGACCACACATAAGTTCATATTAAATCATCTCCATTAGAAGCACTTTGTACTTCTGTTCAAGAAGAATTTCTAATTTTAACTAAGCTTGCAACAGGAGTAGATAACACACAAGGAGCAGATCCAAAAGCTTCAAAAGGAAAGTCATCAGAAAAATCATTATCCCATCTAGCAACTTTAGAAACTCTTATCTCATCTAAATAACCATTAAATCTATTTCAATTATTATCTTCTCATATCTTAGCTCAAATAGATCAAGCTTGAATATCTTCATTAGAAGCAGTATCTATTCAAACTTGAACTCAGTCTATAAATACTTTTAAATATCAAGCCTCTCTCACTAAAGCAATATGATACCAAGTACTAGTAGCTAAATTACTTGTAAATGTATAAGAATTACCATTAATTATAACTTCTAACTGCTCATCTGTATTTTTATATAATAAATCCAATCAAGTACCCTGACTTCCAATATTAACAAAAGCAGGATAATCTCAAGTTATAATATTCACATTTAAATCTATAGTAAAATCTCAAGTTCCAAAATTCCAATCATTTCCACTATCAATATCTAAAAATCATCACTCATTTCAATCAAAATATATTGAACTTTCTCAAACAGCAGAAGTCCATCAGTAATGTTCAGTTGCTCAAGTTAGTGTTTGAACATTAAATATATATGCTGTTCAAACGTTAGATGTTCATTCAATATCTCAATTAAATGCTCAAGCTATTGTAGTATTTCAGTCACTAGAAATTGATACAGATTTTCAAAATTGATCACTTGCTTGACCATCATTTGCTGTTAATTTTTTAAGTATTTCCCATGTTCAAGAATTGTTTTTATATATATAAGCAGATCCTGCATCTGTTCACATTGCATTATCATTTCAGTGATCTCAAATTATCAATGTATTTCAATCATCTGATATTGATATTGAGTATCAAAAAAGACTGCCGCCTTGAGCATCAGGTGCAATTAATTTTTGACTTTGCACGTAGCTTCATCAGGTTTTGGTGAAGATGTATACTCATCAAACATCTGTTAATCATATTTTATCAACTCAGTAAGCTCAAACCATGGCAGTATTTCAGTCATCAGATATTGATACTGACCATCAAAAATAATCATTTAATTGTCAATCAGATGATAAAAGTTTGTGGCTTTGTATAAATCATGCTCATGTGTCTGTAAATATATAAGCAGCTCATACATTTGATCATGAAGAATCTTTTAAATGAGCTCATACAATAGCAGTTTTTCAATTATTTGCTAATGATGCTGATACTCAAAAATTATCGCCTGCATCGGTATCAAGTGCTGTAATCTTTTCATCTTGTTCCCATGATCATAATCTATATCTAAGTATATAGGCAGCTCAATCATCTGTTCATAGTCATTCATATCAAGATGATCCAATGATTGCAGTTTTTCAATCATCAGATAATGAAATTGAAGATCAATAACCTGAGTTCAATTTGCCATCAAATGCCATAATCTTTTCTTGTGTCCATGTTCAGTTATTAGTAAATATATATATTGATCATGCGTTTGCTCACTTGGCATTATCTTCTCAACCTGCTCACACAATTGCAATATTTCAATCATTAGATATTGTTAATGCTGATGAAAAATAAGACCATGCTTCTGGGTCACTGGCAGTAAGAAGCTTCCTTTCTATCCAAGTTCAGGAGTTGTTTTCAAAAATATAAGCTTCTCATGCATTTCAGGCTCATCCATCACCATAAATTGCTCAAACAATTGCGTAATTTCAATCATCTGATATTGACGTTGTTCATCAAAATCAGTTATTTATTAATCATACACTTCAATTTATTTCTTGATCTTCCGCAAAACCTTCAAATGTTCCAACGTTAACATTATGCTTTTTTACTCAATCCGAACTATCTTCAAATATCTGACCTCAGTCACTTGTATTTGAATGTATCAAAAGGAGCGTATCTAAATCATTTCAAGCAGGACACCATTCTCAAATATATACTGCGTTACTTAAAACTCATGTTCAGATATCTCCGATCCAATCTGATACTGGTGAAACTTCAAAGAATATGTAGTTATTTATATCAGATCATGTTACAGTATATCAGGTATTATTAGCCCCATTAATTTCAGTGGCTCAGGCTCATGTGAAACTAGTTGATTTATACCATTTGAAAGTAGATCCGCTTTCTGTATCTTGATCATTTATATCTGAAAAATTGTATATTCAAATTAGTGAGTCTCAAACGTTTGCACTTTGTGTTCCATCTCAAGAGTTATTTGTAATTGTTACTCAATTGGCAGTAGGGACTGTACATAATTCGACTCAACATTGACTATAAACATATTTAGGATCACTTTTTACAGCAGTTCAAGTATAGGTAGATGAATCTATATAATAATAAGGAGTCATCTCAAGTATTAAGTATTTTCAATAATAATCTGAAGATACTGTATAATTTATTTGATCAGCTCAGTTTATAATTGTAGGGTTATCTCAATTTGAAGAATTACTTATATACCACTGAAAAGTAGATCCTGTTTCATTTAGTCATCAAGTTCAGTAAAAGGAATAATCTCAAATTACTTCTTCTAGTGTTGCTGCAGTTCATGTAATACTTGGAACTGCATTACAAACGTCTCAAAGTCAATTTCAAGAATATACTTCAAATTCATTTAATGTAATTGTATTTGAAGAAGGATTTGTTAACCTTATTCTTAAATATTCTGTATTAATAGCAGGAACTAAATCTATTGTTTTAATTTCTTCAATTGCAAGATGCCCGGTTGCGTTATAGCTTGGAATCTTTATCCATCATGTTTCATCTAGTCATGTAGTGGTTCATGTAGAGTATTCTAAAACATAGTCATAACTAACATCAAGAAAAGAATCATTAAATAGTTTGATTCTTGACACGCTGGTTATTTCAGGCATTTTAAGAATAATGTTTCAAGAACTTTGATCATTTTGAGTAGAACTATACATTTGATTATAGCTAGTATTTCAAAAATCTCTATCAAGTATGTTGTAAATATGGTGATTATTTGATCAAGACGGATAATATTCATTTGCATTACAATTTCACTCATTACATCAGATATTTGTAGCAGCTTGCATTCCATTAACATATGTTAGGTCAGTTTTTTCTTGACCATTATTTGGAATGTAAACACAATTATCAAATTCATCTGAATAAAGATCTCAATCAATATCTTGTCCATCTCATACAACTTCTGATGCACTACAAGAATAAATTGTAGCAATTCAATTAACAATATTTGCTAAAGTTGAAGGATTTGAAGGTATTCAGTCTGTACATGTATCATTTGGATTTATTGTTAATCATACTGTATTAAATTCTAAATCTCATTCATGTTTAATTTTCATTTCAATATTTGAACTTAAATATGAGTCACTAATTGGAACTTCTAATTTCACAGGATTTGAGAAATATAATTTTTCTCATGGTATTCAAAAACTTATTCATCATTTAAAATCAAATGATGACACTGCTGGAGTAGTGTCTGATGTTACTCAGGTAAGTGTTAAGTCATTTAAGCTAAATGAACTATTGTCGTGTAATCTAATTTGAATATTTTTTGGAAAGTGTATTTTAGCTGATTTATTAGCTTCTTGTGTTGTGTTAATATCAAATATTATATCATTATCAAATGTTATCAAAGTTGCATCAATAAGCGATGATCAGGCACTAACTGTTACATCGCTAGTTATTAGATCTACAATATTCGTCATTGAACTCAGCTGAGTTCAAGGTAAATGTACCAAGGCACTAT
>CAYWBW010000019.1:0-17242 GCA_964456745.1 uncultured Candidatus Peribacteria bacterium
ATTTGGTTAAGCCGTTTTTAAAAAATCTGTTTATGAAAACTGGGGTCTTTTTAGTAGTATTATGCTTGACTGGATTATAGTATTATGCTAGGTTATAATATAATGGTAAAATATAAAATATGATATTTAATATAAATTAACAAAATATAATTATGACAACAGAAATACTTAGGTCACACGAGGAAGCCATTAGAAAAAGAGAAGCTATTGGTGTTGGCAGTCTTAATTGATATGCTAATGAAACTGAAAAAGTTTTTAATGATTTATTGTCTAGTCCAATAAATTCAAGCTGCACTACAGGTAATCTTGAGAATTTAATACATTTGGAACGTGAATGAAATAAGAGTTGATTATCAGTGTCAGATATTCTAATTGAAGCAAGTGAATCTATGTGTGTTATCGAAAAGATTATTGATCAAAGAGCATATAGTATCTTTGCATTAATAATAGCTCGTTTGTTTGATAACATAAAAGAATGGTCAATAGAACGACTAAGAGAACAAGATAGACCGCTTTATATTAAGAGATGAGGTGATGTATATCTTGTGCCAAAGCCATTTGAGCTTAAAAAGCCACTCGTGTTGGACAAATCTAACTCAGTCAAAATTGATTTAAGGATTTACGAGCAAGCAAAATGAGGCCCTATTATTTATAGCTGGTATGAAATGCATAAAAAAGCTAGAGGTATTCTTGATGTGGCATGAATTGAATATTAATCAAAAAACAAGTAAAGTGATTTAATTTAAGATTCTAGTAACATTGATATTGTTTTAAGCAGCTTGAGCAGTTGGATTCCTTATAAATTCGGAAAGACGGAATGGAGTTTTGATTATCTCTTAACCCAGGTAGGCGCTTTACGAGCCCTTTTGAGTCCAGGTTTCTTTCTTTCTTTAACTCTAGGGTCTCTAGTAAGATGTCACTGTTTTTTAAGAGTTGGTTTTAGTTCTGGATTAAATGCAATCAAAGCTCGAGAGATTCAGTGTCTCATAGCATCTACTTGACTTATAGGTCATCATCAAATCACTTTAATTGTAATATTAAAAGCTGTTTCGTTTCAAGTGAGAGCAAGAGGTGCTTTAATTTTTTCTATTAAATCACTTGTAACAGAATCACTAGCTGGCTTTCCATTAATAATAATTTTTCATTCTCATTTTTGATATAGTCTAACTTTTGCTATTGATGTTTTTCTTTTTCAGCAAGCATATATATAGTGTCCATTAAACATCTTATGCATACTTGCAATAAGTGCTATTTTTGGGTCTAGCTCAATTTCTTCTATTTGTTCATCTTGTTTTTTTGTAGCCATGTGGGAAAATTAATTTCTAATTATTTATATTAATGATTTCTGGATTTTGTGAAATGTGATCATGATCGTTTCATACAAAAAGTTTTAATCTTTTAATCATTTCTGTTTTTAACTTGTTGTTTGGTATCATTCATTTGATAGTATGCCATAAAACAAACTCAGGATCCTTTTCAAGTTTTTGCTTAGCAGTTACTACTTTTAATCAGTCTTTTGCATATCTAGAGTGTCTATAGTACTTTTTTTCTTCTTTTTTCTTTTCGCTGATTGCAATTGATTCACAATTTGTAATTATCACATAGTCTCAGTTGTCTATATGGTGCGTAAAAGATGTTTTATTTTTTCAACGTAAAATATTTGCAACTACTGCAGCAATTTTTCATGGTTTTTTTCAAGTAGCGTCAAGAATGTACCATTTTCTCTCACTTCAATTTATAACTTTTGGAACAAATGTTTTCATTATTATTTCTTAATATTACACAAATTGGATTCTAACTCTATCCGCACTGTCTCATGCTCTTTTTCAGAGGTTAACGATTCTTGTAAATCAGGATGGTCTATCTTTATATCTATTGATAAGTACATCAATTATTTTCGAAGATGCATTTTTTCAAAATAAATTTGGTTGTATGTATCTAATAGCACTCATTTTATCCTTCTTTTTTGCAGTAGCAATTAGTCTATCAATTACTCTTGAAGCAAGTTTTGCTTTAGGTTTTGTTGTTGTTACTCATTCATAAATAATTATCGAGCTAATAAGATTTCTCACCATTGCTTTTAGGTGTGCTGATTTTCTATTTATTCTTGTGGATTTTACTTTATGTCTCATAATTGTTAATTAGTCTCATAATAATTTAAGATCTCTCTTTGTAAGAGCATCAAGAACTTCAGTCATTGCTTTTTTTCAGAAGCCTCTAAGAGTTCATAGTTTTGCCTGACTGCACTTTGAAAGTTGTTCTATGGATCAAATATCAGCATTTATAAGTGCATTTAATGTTCTTGGTGAGAGATTTAATATTTCTATTGGGGTATATGTTTCTTTTTCTTCTTTTTCTTCTTCAATCATTCAGCATCTCGAGTGATCTGTAATAAAATCAGGTTCTATTTGATCTGTTTCTTTAATAAATAAATCAAAATAAGATGTTGCTATAGAGGCAGCAAATTTTAAAGCATCAAATGCTATAATTGCTCAATTAGTTTCAATAGTTAGTTCTAGATTGTCTAAATTAGTCATGTCTCATACTCTTGCTGATGTAACATTGTATTTTACTTTTGTAATTGGGGTAAAGTTTGCATCAATAAATATAAATTCTGCAAGATCTTCTTCAGCTAGTCTTCATTCAGAGGCCATGTATCATACTCATTTTTCAACGATGATTTCCATTTTAATACTTGAGCTTTTATTGGATAGCTCTGTTATAACATGATCTGGATTTATAACTTCAAGATCACTTGATGTTTGAATGTCTCAAGCTGTTACAAATCATGGTCACTTTTTTTCAATTGTTACAATTGTTCTTTCTTTATCATGTTTTTTAAAACATATTCATTTAAGATTTAAGATTATATCAAGAACAGAGTCTTTAACTCATTCAAGTGTAGCGTATTCGTGTGATACTCAAAGAATTTTTACTCAAGTTACTGCAGTTCATGGAAGGGTTGACAGTAAGATTCTTCTTAATGTGTTTCAAAGTGTCATTCAATATCAGGCTGGAAGTGGTGATACGGCAAACACAGCATTATTATCGTCTCATGAAACCATATTTACTTGAGGTCCTCAAATTTTTTCGTGTATTATATGCATATTGTTAAATTAATTTTATATTTATTACCTTCTAGAATAATATTCTACTATTAAATGAACTTTGACAGATTGTTCTAGCTCATCTCATTCTGGTAAAGACTCAATTAATATTTCTTTCTTTTTAATATCGGGCTTAATCCATTGTAATATTTTTCAAGGAGTAATAAATTCTTGAAAAACACTTGCATCTTTTGATTTTAGTTTAAGAGTGATCTTGTCTCACTTTTTTACTTGTATAGATGGTGTTTTAATTTTTTTTCAATTAAGTTCAAAGTGACCATGAGCAATAAATTGTCTTGCTTGTGGCCTTGATTCTGCAAATCATGCTCTAAATAGAACATTGTCAATTCTAGTTTCTAGTTGTCTAATTAATTCTTCACTTGTTACAGTATTTGAACTAACAGCTTTTTGATAATATTTTTGAAGCTGGCTTTCAGAGATTCAGAACATAAATCTTAAAATCTGTTTTTCTTTAAGTTGTACTCAGTATTCTGATTTTTTTCTAACAACTCACTTCTTCTTTGAGCTACTTCTTGCCATTAATTTATCAATTTTTGGAAGTCAAAATATATTGGCTCATAGAGCTTTACATAGTTTAGTCTTCGATCACCTAAATCTTGCCATGTTGTTATTTAAATTATTTTAATTCTAAAATGAAATTTTATAAAATTTCTGTATTTTGTTATACTCTTCTTACTCTCTTGGTTCTACATCAATTGTGTGCAACAGGGGTTCTATCTACAACTCATACTATTTCTATTCATGTAGTCAGAAGTCATCTTAGTGCTTGTTCTCTTCATGGTCATATTCAATTAATGTAAACAATTGCTTTATTAAATCAAAATGTCTTAGCTTTCTCAGCTGCCTTTTGAGCTGCTACTTGTCATGCGTAGGGTGTAGATTTTCTAGCTCATTTAAAGCCAGATGATCATGCTGTTGCCCATGTAAGAACATTTCAGTTATCTTCTGTAAATGTAACAATTGTGTTGTTGTATGAAGCATGAATGCTCACTTTTCACGAAGTTACAGTTTTTTTAATCCGTTTTTTAGTTGTTTGTTTTGTCATAATTAACCTTTTTTAGCTGCTATTGCTACTCTTTTCTTACCAGCTCTTGCCTTACAAGTTCTAGCATTTGAAGCTGTTCCTTGTCATCTACAAGGTAATCACATTCTGTGTCTATATCATTTATAAGATCAAATATCTTGCAATCTTTTCACATTTAATGCTTGCTCTCTTCTAACTTCTACTTCGGTTGGTAATAGTGCTAAACTGGTTCTAATTTGATCAAGTTGTTTTTCATTTAGATCTTTAACTCTAGTATGCTCATCAATTTTTGCATCAGTGAGTATTTTTTTACTTGTTGTTTGTCAAACTCAAACTATATATGTAAGTGCGATTAGCACTTTTTTGTTATCCGGTATATTTACTCATGCTATTCTAGCCATAATTTTTTTAAGTTAATATTAACCTTGTCTTGCTTTGTGTTTAGGGTCTTTTTTACATATATTCCTTATTACTCATTTCCTATTTACAATTTCACAATCGGAACAGATTATTTTAACTGATGCTCTAACTTTCATAATAATTTTGTTATTTTTTTATTCTATCTTGATTGTCTTTAAATCTAAATGTAATTCTTCACTTGCTTAGATCATATGGTGTCATTTCAACTTGTACTTTATCTCATGGCATTACTCTTATATAATTTGTTCTCATTTTTCAAGATATGTGCGCTAATATTTCTATGTTTTCAAATCAACTTTCTGGATTTCATTCTTCATCACCCACTATAATTACCTTAAAAGTAGTGTTAGGAAGACACTCTAGAACTGTTCATGTTAAGACGATAACTTCCTTTGCCATTTTAGTGATTTTTAAAGCCAGTGTATTTTAATGATCAAAAAAGGAAAATCAAGCAAATATTCGATAAAAATACTAATTTATTTAAAAGGGCAAATCTTTTTCTGTTATAATAACATATATTTGGGAAATATATAGTATTGTAAATGCTTGTAATTTAAAATTTTGAAATAAGTTCTTTGCTAACCATATCAACTTCCTGCATTCAATTAATTTCAATCATTCTGTTTTTAGCAATATACCAATCTATTACTAGCTGGGTTTCATTTTCAAATGCTTCAAGCCTTTTGTTTATACTAGTTTCATTGTCATCATTTCGTTTAAGCACTGTTCATCATTGAGCAATACAATCCTTTTCACTAATAAGAGGATTGTTTGTAGTGTCTATTCATACACAAGTAAACCTTATAGTTAATCGTTGCAAAGCTTCTTTTCTAGTAAGTTTGATATTAATTCACACAGGGTTTCTTCAGTATTTACTTATTAATTTTTCAAAAAGCTCTTGTTGTTTCATGTTTCTAGGAATTCAATCGAATATTATTTTATCTTCTTTTGAAATATTTTTTAAGAAATTTTCTATTACTTCCATTACAATGGAGGCATCTACAAGGTGTCCTGAGTCAATTATATCTTTAATTTTTTTTCAAAGATCTGAACCATTTTCTGTTAATTTTCTGAGTTCTGCTCATGTTTCAAACATTTTATATCAATATTTTTGCACGAGCAGTTTTCATTGAGTTCATTTTCAACTTCATTGCATTCAAAATAGCATTATATCTTTATTCATAATTTTATTAAATTAATACTTAGTCTATGGTATTTATAATTTGTGTTTTGGTAAAGAAGTTTTATTTTTGACAAAATAATTATCTTAGATAAGATGCGTGTCACTTTATGTTAATATATGAAATTTGGATAATCTTTTTAAGTCAAAAAATATACCGAGTTTACTGAACACAAAAGCATTATTGTTAGAAGGTTTTTGAGAAATAAATCTTAATAAGATTATTAGATCAAAACTTCTTTTACTTGTACCGTTGACTTGTATTTATTGATTTATACAAAATAATGAACAAGATGTTGAAGTTAAAAAATGGACACCATTATATAGTCAATGAATTTTAGTTGAAACTGATAGTATTCAATCGTGAGTTTCAACATTGGGAAATAGACTTAGAGACACTCTTGCTGGTTATTTGGAGACGGATACAAATTCAAATAAAATAATTTTAGATGTAGATTATTAAAATAATTTTCTTTTAAAGCTGATCTTTTTTTCTAAAACATTTCAAATATTCAAAATTTGCGATTCGTCAAATTGCTTTCAAAGAATTTGAATTCATATTGGTAAATCTCAAGACATTCATACAGGTATAGAAAGTCATGGAATTCAGGCTAGATTAATTGGAACGGTAAATATATCTTCTAAGTACATAGCAAGTGGGTCAGAAGTATTTTTTCAGATATCAAATGCAGGACTTGGGGATACTGGTGTGATAATTGCATCGTATTTTTTAAAGACATTTTCAAATCATTGTTTGATTAAATTTCTTACTTTTGCAGCCTTTTTATAATATGCGTCAATATATCAAGCAGATAATACAAAGGTTCAAAGTATAATTTTTCTTTTAGGTTCTGGTCAAAGTCACTCTGATCTAGAGTTTATATAAACATCTTTAAGATTTTTTGCTCAAGATGCCTGATGTCAGTATCGTATTCAGTCATAGCGTGAAAGATTTGATGAAGCTTCTGACATTGTAAGAAGGTAATATGTTTCAATTGCGTAATTTAATTCTGGAATAGAAATTTCTTCAATTTCACATCATAGTTTTTCAAGAAGTTTGAGAGTGTTTTGGGTTTGAGTTTTTACTTCAGGATTGAGTCATTTATTGTCCAAAAATTCTTTTATGTAAGCAATACGTTTTCATTTAATATCTTGATTTAGATTTGCACAATAATCTTCAACTTTAATATCAGGAGTTGTAGTGTCTTTTGGGTCTCTTCAGGCAATCTGATTTAGTACAATTGCAGAGTCTTCAACTGTTTTTGTAATTGGTCAAATAGTGTCAAATGAAGATGCATAAGAAATTACTCAGCTTCTTGAAACTCTTCAATAAGTTACCTTTAATCACACACATCAACAAAATCAAGCAGGCTGTCTTATAGATCATCATGTGTCTGTTCATATAGAAAAAATTGCTTCATCTGAAGCTACGCAAGAAGCAGATCATCATGAAGAACCTCATGGTACTTTATTTAGGCTCCATGGATTTTTTGTATTAAAAAATGCAGAATTTTCTGTTGAAGATCACATGGCAAATTCATCACAGTTTGTTTTTCAAAGACATATAGAATTTCCAAGCTTTTCTGCAATTGTGGAATTGTATGGAGATATAAAATTTTTAAGCATTTTTGATCAAGCAGTTGTTTTAACTCATTTCATGCAAACCACATCTTTCATTGCATAGGGGATTCAGATAAGAGGATTTGAAAAATCTTTATTTTTATCAATATCTTGAGCTTGTTTTAAAGCTTGCTTTTCAAGCGTTGTAATAAATGATTTTATTTCAGGGTCAATTTTTTTAATTCTTTCAATGTGAGCTTTGGTAAGATCCTCTGATGAAATTTCTCATGATTTTAATTTGTCATGCGCCTGTTTAATTGTAAGTCTGTACATAGTTTAAATATTGTAAAATGTTAGAAAGAATTTACACTTTTTGTTTATTGAGTCAAAAAGAATTAAAAAAATCTCATTGCTCAGTCTGGAAATAAAACATCTAAATTATCTGTCATATAAAGAAGTGCTACAAAAAATACAAAAATTCAGAGTAGGACTATTCCATTTTTAGTTGATCAAAGCCATTTGTTGCAAAATTCCATATCTCAACTTAGTTCATTAATCTTAAATCTATAACGAATTATTAAATAAGAAACCCCCATAGCTAGCAATCAGTAAAAAATTCTTTCAAACATAATTTAAATATTAAATTCAAGATTTTTTCATTTTTGAAAATATCATTTTGATATAAATGATATTATTGGTTTTTGGATAATTTTTCATGAAACTTTCGCATTTATTCAATTTGTTTTTAAATTTTTGATTATGTCACCTGATTCTTCTTCTTTACATATAAGCATCATTCAGTTTCACATATTCCAAGTTTTGTAACTTTCTTCGTCACTTACATTTCACATTTGTTGTAAGCTTTTCATACTTTCGGGTGGAGAAAATAGATTATCAAGACTTGCTCAGTATCATGATTTTTTTAATATTCTATTAATATTTCAAGGTAGTCCTCATCATGTTATATGGCTTATAGCTTTAATGTTAAATTTTGATTTCTCTCAATATCTTCCTATAAGATTTAAGACAGCTTTATGATATATTGTTGATCTTGTAATACATTGCTTAGTAAGTTTTTGTGAATAATAATTTTCTCAGAAATTATCTTTTAATATTTTTCTTATTAATGAAAATCAATTACATCTAAAACTTGTTTCTTGTAGGCTTATAATTGTGTCTCATATTTCAATATCATCTCAAAGAATAACTTTGTTTTTTTCTATTATTCAAATAGCATCAGCTCACCATCATGTTCAATTTGCTAGACTTCACACTTCTGCAATTTCTCATCCGCTAATTACTATATTTTGCTCTTTGCATGCTGAAGCAAGTGATTGCATCATTTTTTCTATTCTTGAAGATTCAATCTTTTTTGTTTCAAATGTATTGCTTATTGAGACTACTTCGGCTCAAAGGCATATTGCATCATCTGCAACCATGGCAAGCAAGTCATATCATAATCAAGAAAAATCTCACAGTTTTTCAGATAACTCTATTTTTGTTCAAACAGTGTCGCAACACTGTGTAAGGTAATAATCTCAAAAATCTAATAGTCCAGCAAATCCTCAATTTATTATAGCAGGACATCAAATTTTTCACTGTCTTCAAGAAAATGTGCTTTTTGCCAAATTGTATGCAAGAGCAGAAGCTTTATCTCCAGCTTCAATGTCTACTCATGATTGTTTATAAGTGGTGGACATATCTCTTTTTAAGTTAGTTATTTTTTATTAATTCTAAATTGAGTTTATTTATTTTAGGGCAATAGCAACAAATAAAGCTATCAACTTAGTTCTCCTTCTTCTAATTTATATATTTTATCAGCAAGTCATTTTGTTAAATCTGCCATGTTGGAAGTTCAAATTACAGTAAGTTTATTTTCTTTTTTAAGTTCTTTTAAAAGAGAAAAAATACTTCGTTTAGATGCTTCATCTAGGTGTGATGTTATCTCGTCTAATATTAATATTTTAGGATTTCAAACTAATGCTCTAGCAAGGCATGCTTTTTGCTTGTCTCAAGCAGAAAGTTCTTCAGGAAAGGATTTGGATTTTTTATGGATATTTATTCTTTTTAATATTTTGTTTATTTTTTCAGGATTTTTTCATTTATATTGCAATACAAATTCTAGATTTTCATAAATTGTTTTATATGGAATTAATTTTAAATTGTTAAGTACTACTCAAAGATTTTGTTTATATTTTTGCATACTTATATTGTCTGCAAAATTTAGCATCGCTCAAAAAGCTTTAACTGTTCATGTGTATGGAGTAAGTTCTCAAGTGCTTATATTTAATACTTTGTTTTTTCAGGATCAAGAAACTCATGTAAAAAATACCCATTCTCATTTTTTTACGTTAAAAGAAATGTCTTTTAATACATATTCTCATTTTTCTTTCATTGATACTTTGTCGAAAGTTATCATGTGAATATTTTGTTGTTTTTTTTGTGAAAGACAAGAGGAAATCTTGGGAGTCCTCTTCGAAAGACTCCCGAGGGGTAAGATATTATTATTTTTCCATGAAGGCAAGGATGCATATCCTCGCCGATCTCAGGCAATGTATTGATCATTGATCAATGATGATTTTAATTATACTCATCATATTTATTATTAAGAATATGGTCTAATAGAAATGATTTTATTAGAAGCTACCCGCAAAATTTTGGTGGATATGTAAAACTTTTCAATCAAACTCCTTCTCCTTTGAGGAAGTTTTTTTTAAATAAATTACCAGTTGCAATACCTGAAAGCGAAATAAGAAAACATACATATATTGTTGGCGGTATTGGTAGTGGGAAATCAGAACTTATAAAGATTTTATTATATTCTGATATAAAAAGTTCAACAAAAAAATCAATTGTATTAATAGAGCCTCATGGAGATTTGGCAACAGAAGTTTCTAGGCTTAAATATTTTTATAAAAACAAAACAAGGCTAGTATATATTGACCCATATTTGAAAAATGGATATACACCTTGCATAAACCCATTACAACTTGATGATAAAACAGAAGAAAATATTGGGAGGATGACAACAGCCTTAATAAACACATTTGAAGGGTTGTTGGGTAATGATTGGTCTCCAAGAATGAAGGCAATGTTAATGTATTGTTTCCCTGTGCTTCTTAGACGGGATAATTCAACATTACAAGATTTAAAAAGGTTTATGGATTTAGGGGAAAATGCAAACAATTCGGATTTAATTAAATTAGGGTTAAATTCTCCTACCAATATCCAACGTGAATATTTTAAAAATGATTTCCAAGACAAAAGCCTAGAAACAACAAAGCGTGGTATTAGGGATAGAATTTCAGCCTTACTTGCTTCCCCAGTATTTTCCAACATAGTTTTAGGGAAAAATACATTTGACTTAGAAGGGATGGTTAATAGTGGTCAGGTAATAATTTTTAATGTCTCAAAAGGGAAATTTGGTCCAGGTGTAACAGAGGCTTTTGGAGCGTTGTTAGTCAGTATCTTGAACTACTATGCTTTTAAGCGGGATGATATAAAAATTAAAAAAGAAAGAGTACCAACAAATATTATTCTTGATGAATTTCCAATATTTATAAGTAAGGATAAAGAAGTATTTAAAAGTTTTTTGTCAGAAACAAGAAAATACAGTATGTATTTAACCATGGCACATCAATATGTTGGTCAATTGGGGATAGATTTAAAACATGCTGTTGAAGAAAATGTTGGTGTTAAAATACAAGGAAGATCAAAAAAGGATGAAGAGTTAAGAAAATTAAAAGTTGGACAATTTAAAGTTAAAAGTGGAAACAGAGAAGAAATATTGATCCAAGTCCCAGATTGTCTAGTTAATTATAAACGTGCAATGTCTAGGGATCAATGGAAGGAAGTTGCAGAGTTTCAGATTGAAAATTATTATAAGAAAATCGAATGTGATGCTAAAGGGCAGGGAAATGAGACAAGCACAAATCAAAACGAAGAAAATCAGTTCCAAGAAAAAAGGAGCACCGAGAAATTTAAAAAGTTTAAGCCAAATTTATAAAATGAGAATTCCAGAAACACACCAGAGGGTATTGGAAAATTTGGCAGAACACAAATATTTGACCCCAAGTCAGATGGTAAAAATTGGAATCCGTTCAGACCGTGACAACATGAACAAGATTCTCCGTGAGATGAAAAGAGGAAAAAAGGGGGTTGTAGATGAAATTATTTTGACACCAATGGAAGGTAAAGGAAAATTTGAACATATTTACTATCTATCAAAAACAGGTGTTCAAATTTTAACAGAGGATATTGGTACAGATGAAGATAAAATCAGAAAACCAATAGAAGATTCACCCTATATTTCAAGAGACTACTTGCATAGGTTCGAGACCATAAATTTTGGAATTGGCTTTTATTCATGGGCTAAAAAAAATGGTGCAGAAATCCAACTTTACCTAGAATATTTTGAAAAAGCCCCAAGGCAGCCAGGGAAAAAACGCCATAAAAAAACCTTCATTCCAGGAAAAGATGGAAAAGGCTTTGAAGCGGACGCGCTAGGGAAATTTACGGTTAACGGTACAGAATCCTCTTTTCTCCTTGAGGTTCACCGTGGTAACGATGTAATAAAATTTGAAAGACAGGCTTACGAACGGGCTGAAGGGCTTGTTGATGGTCACATTCAACGAAAGTTGGATTCAGAGAAAGATTGTAGGATTCTGTGGGTTTTTGAGCATGAAAGCACCATGAGAAGTGCTATTGGACGAATGAACGCCAATAAGGACTACAACGGGTTTAAAGACCTTTTCCTGTTCCAGACGATCAAGAGCCTAGATGAAGATTTTGAAGGTGGCTGGAAGACGTTTGACGGGCGAAGAGTTGATTTTCTTGGTAGAAATCTGGCTTTAAAGTTAACATGAAAAATTTTACACCCTCTATCTAAAAAATCCCACCATATCCATGTAAATATAAAGGGGAGATTACAATAAACTTATGAGTTATTTTGTCTTTAGCTATATTATCTTTATAGTATTTGTTTTTGTTGGTGCTTATTATGTAATCTCAAAAGATCGGTTTTCTTTAAGCTGGAGGAAAATATGGTCATTGTCAGCTATATATTCCTTCTTTGCTCCGTTTCTTTTAATCATTATTTTCCAAAATGAAATAGAACCATCTCGCTTTATTGAAATATTAGCTGATATTTTACAAGGTATTGGACTTGGGTTATTAGTAGGGAGACCAATTAATAAAATTTATTGGTATTTTAAAAGAAAGTCTAGTGCTAAGGTGTCTGATAATCGAGAAACGAAAATCAAAAACCTTCTTATGTTTCTTGAGAATGTTAAATTAATAGACCAAGACATTGAAGATGAAATAAGCGAGAAGGATAAATTAAAAGCAAATGAACATTTGAAAAAGGCAAGAATGCTACTTTTAGGTGGTGAAGATGAAGAGTCGGCTTTATTGTTCTTTGATTGTATGAAACAATCAAGCAAAAAAATTAATGATTCATATGTGGAAGTTTATTTAAATGTATTTAGAGAAGCTTATTTTAACATTTGCAAACTTAAATTTGAAACATTAAACGATAAATATGTTTGGGAAAATTACGACTGTAAAAAGAGTGGCATAAGTGGATTGTTTGATCTTTCAGAAAATGGGTATCATGAGTCTACATATACAATTGCAATGTATTATAAAAATGGAAAATTTTTAGAAGAAAATGAAAATGTTGCATTTAAGCTATTAAAAAGAGCGGAAGAGCAAGGAAGTAAAAAGGCTAAATCGGAATTGATTGTTTATGATGTGTTAGAAGAAACTGAATTTACTGAAAAAGATTCTAATGAACATTTGAGGAAGATAGTAGAGTTTTTAGAGTGAAAGAAAATAGATAAATAAGAAAAAATATTTGCAGACTGTTTGCTAAGACATAAAGCTGAAAATGTGCTAGGTCTCTGCTGTTTCGTTCAGCTTCTAGGGGGTTGGGTTGTTGTTTTTGGTTGGTTCATATATTATAAATTTATAATGGTGAAAATTCTGAACAAGTCCCATAATATCTTTCACTGATTGCGTGGACATCTGGGGTGTAATAACTAGAGACATAGTTTATTTTAAAAACTGGGCAGGATATTTCATACCAACATACTATTTCATTCATTTCTTTTATGTAGTCCATTGCTTTAACATTGATGCAAATTGTTTCAGGAAAAGAATATCCAATAAAGTTCCAGTGCCCATTGCTTTCAGATAAATTAATCCAAGATTGATCATTAACTAATTTCACTGAAGCGTACCAAGAATCACCACTTTGAAATTTTGAAAATCCAATAAAATTTTCGGCATCAAGGTATACTGAAACTTCTTCTGGTGGAACGTTTTTAATTAATATGTTTTTGTTTCTTATTATTCCTTCGTAAGAAGCTGTTAATGTTAAAGTTTGATCTTGAGAAACTGATACTGTTGAAATTTCACCATTAGAATTTACAGATGCATAATTGCTAGATTCATTCCATGTAACATTTTGATAAGAACTACTCCCATCTGAAAAATTAATAAGAGCTTTATATGAACTACTTTCACCTTCATTAATTTGATCTTCACCTTCAATCGAAATACCTGATACTGAAATGGTGTTTTCTGGAACGTTGGTTTGATCTGAATTTACTGGTTCAGAAAGATTTGAATCTCCAGTGTCCGAAACGCGACCTATATTTATTAATGAATTTTTAAAATGGTCAATTGCATCAGATTTATCAACTAATTGAGCTGTGTTTGTGATTGAAGATAAATAATTTATAATTGTATCGTTGTTTTCAAAATTTGTTTCAGAAACATTAAAATTTAAAATTTTATATTTTTGTCCAATCGCATTATATCTAGCTAAATCTGGAATTCCAATTCCGTTAGATGGGGTAAAATCATCATCAAGAGTTTGAAGAAGCCTTATCATATTAATCACCGCTCTGTGATTAATATCAGTAGCCCCACTGATTAGGTCTATTGGTGTAATATAGGATGCCCCAGTTGAACTTCCTAATTTGATGTCTCCAATTGAAAATGTTACACTTTCTCCATCATTATACAAAAATTCACCAGAAGTATTTGTGAAACCATTAAGAGAGTCTGTTTTGTAATAAACACCCTTAATTGGGCTGTCAATTAATACCCCTTTATTTGAAGGTAGGGGGGAAGGTTGTACTTCAACATTATTGTTAATTGTTGTAGATTCGCATTTATTATCACCTACAAGTGTTTTGTTTCCATCGCAATCGCCATCATCTTGGCAAGACGTAAGAAAAAGTGAGATGAAAATTAGTGAACTAAATTTTCGTAACATTATAAATACCGTCTTCCTTTTAATATTGTATTTGACAAAATGATAAATATATATTAAAATTTGCTCTATGAAAAACATTAATAAATTGACGGCTATTGTTATTTGAGCTTGAGTAGGTGTGGTTTCTAATTGTGAACCTGTAAAGTCTGATGTTTTTAGCACTCAAAATGATACTAGTATAAATATAAAGAAACTATGCAGTCAAAATAATTTAAAATTAACAGAAAAAGCAAAACGTATAATAAGATCTATATCAAAAGAAAAACCAAAATGTACTATTGATGATGGATTCAATAAATATATAATAACCGAATGATACGTGTTTATAATATTTAAGATTGAAAATGCAACCTTTCATTCAGATCATGCATATATTTCTGTTAATCACTTAATAAAGTTTCAATTAAGAATAGGTCTTGTTTTAGAAAATATATACAGAAACACGTTAGAAAACGGTTTTGTGATTCATTGTTTTAAAATTTATCGTTTTAAAAAAAAATGACATAGTGCTTTGCATTAATAAGATGCCATTCACAGTTTCGAGGATAAACAAAAATATCTTTATAAGTTGAAAATCCTTTTTGCTCTATAATGCAATCCACCAAATCTTGTTTTATAATTACCCAATATCCTCCAAATTTAAGTGCAAAAACTTCTCCAAAAAATCCAGTGCCAATTAACATTTCTGGGCTTCTAAGGTTAAACAAATCGTTCTTAGTATCACCAACCTTTATTTTGTTTGTTTTATTGTCATAAAAAAAATCACGTAAATTTAAGAGTTTCTTTTGCATAAACAATATTTCATTTTGAAAATGATCGTTAAAATTGGACAAATCAATTGTATCTAAAGTTAATAATGCGTTGTTTATTTTAATCATGTTCTCAGAAATTGAATGATTTCCATTGAGAATTTCAGCCACCAAAAGTCTTACAATGCTAGTTGATTGTAAATCGTCAACGATTTTTTCCGAAGTTTTTTTATCCAGTTTCAGTAAAACCCAAAACAAACAATTATATTTATCCATCCAATATTCGTTTACTTTGACAAGCTTTACAGTTAAACTGGTTTCCACGTCTTTTTTTGACACAGATTTTTTATAAAATATTTCTTGATTATTTGTTTTTAAATGTGTTTCATGGTTAGAAATTTCCACATTGATATTCGAGTAAATTAATACAGATAAACTTGACAAAGCATTCAACAAAGCATTGTTGTAATATTTAGGGTTTGATAGTTTTGATGATGCAACAACAACTAAGTCATCACCATCAAAAGATCTTTTATTAACCCAAGATGGTGAAGGTTTTTGACGATGTTTACCATTACACATATTTGATAAACCAAAATTAGGTGAAAAAAGCATAGATAAAAAAAACACCATAACCATTAAAAATGGTATTTTCATTTTATTGATTTGAGCGTGCTTCTTGAATCCTTGTACGAAAATCATTCAATTCAGAAATGCCATATTTTTTGACCATATTATGCTTTTTTTCCTCAATTTGATGAATTACACCATCAAGAAGGGTCGTTTTTTGAGAGTTCACATACTTGTTGAATTGTTCAACAGGCATTCCAATTAAAATATAATACACCCCATTTGGGCTTGTTGTTGCACCTAAAATTTCATAATTAGAAAATGTATTAGATGCGAAATTTAAACGAATAGCTCTCGATAACTTATCAAACCTAACTGATGAACCAATTGTTGTACTGTTTACAGTTTCTGAAACCTCTGAACTTGCTGTAACTTCAATGAATTTTGACAACTCTGCTTCTGCATTTGCTACTGCTTGGTCTCTAGCAAACTGAACTTCATAAAAAGGTATTTTATAGCTACCAACAGCAGTTTTATATTTTCCTTTAAAATCATTTTGTGAACACATCCATTTAGGGGCTTGAACATTTGGTGCGTCTGGAAAATCACAAATAAAATTACCAGCATATATATTATTAGATGTCAACAGGAAAGCTGTGAGCAAGAAAGAAAATCTTAGCATTTTAAACCTCATAATAATATCAAAACATTAAAAAGCAAAATAACTAACAAATGAAATCACAACACCAATAATCCATACAATACAAGTGTCTGTAGCATTATCTGGTGAAACTCCAGATGTTCTCGTTCTAGTATGACTTTTTCTTCTTTCTTCTTCTTCATGTTTGTCTTGTGAAAAATATTTAGATGAAGTGCTTTCTGATAATTTACCATATTTTTCGGTTTCATCATAATACACATCTTTTTTGAATTTATTATTTGATAAGCATGAACATGAAGAAAGAGTTAATGATAACAAAAATATTGTTAAAATTCGAAAATATTTTTTCATAATCACCTCTGAATTCCTTAAATCAAAATCCCCCTAGCCACATCCAAAGCCTTTTTCCTATCAATTCCCAAATAGTGCGAAGTAGAGGCAATAGACTTTTGCCCTAGCAGTTCTCGCACAACTTCTGCATTGCGTGTAACCTCATATACCAAACTGGCTTTTGTGCGTCTGATACTGTGTGTACTGTAATCATCGGGATTTAACCGTAACAGACTAACCCAGCGTTTTACAAGCCTTTGATACTGCCTTGTGCTTATTCTTTGGTTTTTGCTTCCTCTAATTCCGAGCAGATATCTTTTATTGTGGATTCTCCTGCA
>CAYWBW010000019.1:17252-42515 GCA_964456745.1 uncultured Candidatus Peribacteria bacterium
CCTCTAATTCCAGTAAACAAGAAATCATTCAAGTTTTTTAGACTCTCTGTAATCCACTGCTTGAGCTTGCCTTGTGTGTAGGGAGATAAACCCACTGTAGCCCCTTCTTTGGTCTTCTGTTGGTGTAGTTGAACTTCATCCTTCATCTGCCCCTGAAAGTTCATCACATCCCCTACAGTGAGCTTGAGCAAGTCAGAGGCTCTTAACATGGTGTCAATCCCTGTAGAGAGCAAAACCAAGTCTCTGCTGTTTCGTTCAGCTTCTAGGAGATGTTTTAAAGCCCCTACTTGATCAGGGCTTAGGGGTTTCATCTGTCCTACACATCGCCCCTTGTTCCAAGTGGTCATTTCATCACTTCCATTCATTGAATTTTGTTTAAAAATTATGTCTGCTTACCATCTTTATTGTATAAAAGCCGACATGAATTGCAAGGAGAAGTTTTATGATCTTGGAAAAGTGGCTTGTTTCTGGGGCTTGTGGGTTTTAGGAAATGTCTGCTTTTGTAAGAAGCGGAAGTAGACTCTCAAATTAAACCTTACTATGAATTTATGGTTGAAAAATTGGCGTTACAGTTTTCTGTACAGTACCTTAAATTTCTTGCATGCAAATAGTTACAGTTTGTTACAATAAACTTGTAGCCACCTTTTAACGAAACCTATAGTATGTACAAAGGCAGTTTTCTTAAATTCAATTTTTGGTTTGGTGGAGGTAAAGAAATGAAACGGTTTAAAAAATTATTTGGTATAGTGACTGTTTGTTATTTCACTGTATTTCCAACAACAAACACGCAAGCTGTAGAAATTTCAGCATACAAAACACCTGCATTTTTTAGTAGATCACCATTAGACCACACTTACACATGTATTGATGGAGATGATGCATATGCTCCAACACAATGTACTTCTACTGGCACTAGTACAAAAAGTGGTGGAGACTTTGTAACTGCTGGTGATGGCAACTCTAGAAAGGCAAGATGTTACTCTGCATGTAAGATGAATTATGGTCGCAATGGAGTTTGTCACCAACATACTAACCGTGTTTTATACACTACAAGAAAAATTCTTCCTTTATCTGTGAAAGGTTATAGAGCATCTCGATCCTATTATGGTGCATGGGGAACCAAACGAGGACCTAGGAATGGACGTTTTTATGCTTGTTTCAAAAAGTGCAGATAATTAGTTTTATTACGCCCCTGTATTAATACAGGGGCGTAAAGCTTGTTTTGTTCTGTTTTTTTAATAAACTTCCAATAGTTTTTAAATAAAATATATGAAAATCTTTTTAATGGCACTCGGCACACTTGTTTTAATTATTGTTTTTCTTACATTTAAGGATAATGGACAAAACACAGAAGCTAAACACATCAAGCCAATACGGGAAGTTGCGCCACAAGATTACGAACTATCTCAACCTTATATACAAGAAACCTTTGAAGAACCTATATTTGTTGATAATACTGTTCCTGATAAAAAACAAGATACAAAACAAAAGAGAAAAGAAAAACTTCCCAAACCTTCACAAATTTCAAAATATAATGAAGTAGAAGATTTTGATGAAGAATTGTTAAGCAATACCATATCAAGCTCTACACAATATTTTAGAGATGAGTTTTATCAAAATATTGATAAAGAGGTTATGAACAAACAATTTCACAATCCTACTGGAAATGAAACAGATGATTTAATAGAACAATTTGAGATCGTTATTGATTATTCATTAGGAATAAATATTCAAAATGAAAAAAGAAAAAAATTAATAGAACAACAAGCAAGTTTATATAAAAAAGGAAAGATTCTTGATGAAAAACTTGAAAGAGGTTTAATAACAGAAATAGAATATGACAAACAAGAAGAAATAAATTATGAATCAAATTTAAGAAAAATGGCAGATCATTTAAATGATAATGAATTTGAAGCAATGTTTGAACATGGCAAGGATGAAATCGAAGGATCATTTTCTCGCTTAAAATCCATGGGTGACCAAATGTAAACAATCCCCTAGCGGAAGTAAAAACTATATCTCCATAAATCTAAATATTGTCTAACAAAAACGGTCGTTTTCATTAGATTAAACATGTATACAGAAACCCACCTTTACAGGCGACAGAACTTGTATATAATTAGGTCAATCTGACATTTTCCCTAACATTGACCAAAATTTTCTATGATTTATGCCTATATTCGAGTCAGCACAGATAAACAATCTGTTGAAAATCAACGCTTTGAAATCTTGAAGTACGTTGATGAAAAGAAAATCCACGTAGATAAATGGATTGAAGAGACGATTTCAGGGAGCAAGAAGGTAAATGAGAGAAAATTAGGCAAACTACTGAAAAAGATGGAAAAAGAAGATATTTTAATCGTTACAGAGCTTTCTAGGATTGGAAGGTCTTTAATGGAAGTTATGAGCATCCTTCACCAGTGTATGGAACAAGATATCAAGGTGTTCACGACAAAGATTAACGAACGTTACGAGCTTGGAAACAATATTTCTTCACAGGTTCTTGCCTTTGCGTTTGGTTTGTCTGCACAGATCGAACGGGACATGATATCCCAACGCACAAAGGAAGCCCTTGCACGCAAGAAGAGTGAAGGAATGATCCTTGGCAGACCAAAAGGAAGCCAGTCAAAGGAAACTAAGCTAACGGGTAAGGAAGAGGAAATTAGGGGCTTGCTTCAGAAAAAGGTATCTATAACTACCATTGGAAGGATTTTAGGGGTGCATAGGTTGACGGTGGATAGGTTTGTGAAAAATAAGGGGCTTAGAAATCTTCCAGGAGTATAACAGAGCCACTCTAACATATGGTTTCTGTAGCCATACCGCAACAAATATACCAAATTTTCATTGAAATGTAAAACCAGCAAGGTTTTATCATTTCCTAAATTCAAAAAGAAAATCAAGTGGAAGATAAATTTTAAAATTATAAATTCCATTTAAAATAAGCAAATGGTCATCATATGAAACTAAATAATCAGCATTTCCATTTTTAGCACATAATATAAAAGCAATATCGTCTTGATCTTTTGGATAGATTGGTAAATGAAAAAAATCAATTTTTACATTGTTTCCAAGTAACATTATAAAACTTACAAACTCAATTATATCTTCCTCACTAACACCAAATTCAAACAATTTTTCCATATATTCACTTATAATATCATCTGTATATAACAGTGTGAACAAATTGTTTTCAAAATGCCTTAATATTTCTGCATTTGGACTGCTTTTATTGCCTAACCAAGATGATATTATAATATTGGTGTCTAGGACTACTCTAAATTTATTTTTCATTTAGATGTTTTTCTATCTTTTTTTGAACTTTTTTAAGATTTTCAAAAGCTTCCTCTTTACCCATACCAGATTTTAAGTGTTGTTGGTGCATATTTTTTGCTTTTCCAAGCATAGTTTTTATTTTATTATTATAAACCTTTCCATTTGATAAACCTTGAAAGTCTTTATCTGGAACAATAAATATTTTAAATGTTTCATCTGGATTGATTTCTTTACCCTTGAGCCATTTGTCTGGAATTTCTGTTCCATGCACGTGTTCTAGTACCGATACAGGCATTGTTTTATCTCCCATATGTAAAAATTAGAATATTATTCTGCAACAAATATACCAAAATTTCCATAAAATGTAAAGCTCACAAAAAAAATTAAAAGTTCTAAAATAAACCCGACCACTTTAATTAAGAAATAAATAATGAATCTGTTAAGATTCGTTTGAAAAAAAACTTAATTTATTAACTAACAAAGTGGTCTTATGAAAATTATTAATAAAATTCAAAATAAAAACAAATATTTATCACTTAATGAGAGATATTTCATTTATATGTTGAGCTATTATGATAATTTAAGTAACCGTGAGAATCAGAGAAATAAATGAAATAAGTTTAAAGTAGAAAATAATAATAAACTTAAAGAGTTTATTATTGATTATTTAAATAAAGATTGGAGTCCTGAGCAAATAAGCTGAAGACTTGAAAAAATGAAGCTTAAAACTGAAGTAGGATATGTTTGCACAGAAACCATTTATAAATTGATCTCTGAATCAGAGCAGTGAAAAATGCTTAAGCTTCATTTTAAACTTATGAGACACAGACAAGATAGAAAAAAGTATAGTTCAAGAGCAAGAAATTGATTTAAGGTTAAGATTAAAGATAGAATTTGAATTAAATATAGATTTAGCAATATTAATAAAAGAAAAGAGCTCTGATATTGGGAAACAGATACTATGGAATTTAACAGAAAGAGAAAAACAAAATATGTTTTATCTGTACAAGTAGAAAGGAAGTCTAGATTTGTAAAAATTACCAGGTTTAATGATAAAACAGCAAATGAAACCTATTGAGCATTATTAGATCTTACTAATGAATATCATGAACATTGAATAGTTAAATCAATAACTTTTGATAACTGATTAGAATGAGCATATCACTATAAAATTAAAGAGGAATTTGAAGATGTAGACACTTATTTTTGTGATAGTTTTAAGTCTTGGCAAAAATGATCCGTAGAGAATATGCATCCTCACCTTCGGTTTGGTATTGCTTTAATAAAATTTTTCCAACTTGAATCTTAAATAAAAACAGTTTAATATTTCAAAAATTAAACAATCAATTTAATGTCCAGTCTACCTTCGTCTCTTCAAAAACTAATAGAATGACTTCAAGCACTCCCTTGAGTTTGAGAAAAAACAGCGCAAAGATTTGCATTTTTTTTACTTAAAAAGAACAAAGATTTTTTATCAGATTTCTGAAATACAATTTCAACTATAAAAGATAAAATTATAGAATGCAGTGTTTGTTCAAATTTTTCTGAAAAACCTTTGTGCCCAATTTGTGAAAATAATATGAGAAGAAAAGAACAAATTTGCATCCTTGAAAGTCCTTTTGATGTTCTATCTATGGAAAGACCATGAATATATAAATGAGTTTATCATGTTTTACATTGAGTGCTTTCCCCAATTGATTGAATAAATCCTGAAAATTTAAGAATTAACAGTCTTCTTGATAGAATTAATGATAACAAGGTTGAGGAATTAATTTTTGCAATCAGTCCAAGTTTGGAATGAGAGGCAACAAGTACATTTATTAATCAAAAAATAAATAATAAAGATATAAAAATAACAATGTTGGCCAGATGAATTTCAGTATGATGAGATTTAGAATATACAGATGAGCTAACCATTATTAAAGCCTTAGAGTCACGTATACCTTTTTAATTTTTTATAAAAATACAATATATTATTTGATTATCAATTTAATAATATTTTACATTAAACGAAAAATTGTAAAATGGTTTTAAATCAAGTAAGAAAAGAAGTTTCTTTTATTTATAAAAAAATTAATCTAAAATTATGAAAAGTATCAAACAAAAACTTTGAAATATTGGTCTAATCGGCTTAGCTTATCTAATAAGTGCAGGTGATGTGCTTGCTGCTTTGCCTGGAACAAACCCAGATTTTACTGCGCCAGCATGAACAACTTGAACTAATTTTAAAACAGCATTTCTAAACATGTTAAATTACTTTTTGTGATTTTTGTGATTGCTAGCACTCGTTATGATTATATATGCAGGTGTAAGAATGGTACTTGCTCAATGAGAAGAAGAAGAATTTTGAAAAGCAAGAACAATGATTATTTACTCAATAGTATGATTGGTTGTAGTGATATTATCTTACTCAATAGTTACTATTATAGCTGGTGCACCAACCTCATAAGAACTTTGAAAAATTTAATTATAAAAAAACAGCTATTTTAATTTAGTTGTTTTTTGTTTTAAATTTAATTATAAAAATGTAAGATATAATAAATAAAAATAATGAAACATATTAAAATATCAATTATAGGTGCTGCATGAGCTGTTTGATCAACAACTGCATATGCATTAATGATGAAAAATTTAGCTGGAGAAATTGTCCTTATTGACATCAATAAAAAGAAATTAGAATGAGAATTGAGAGATTTATCAGACAGTCTTGCATTTAATGAAACTTCCATGCTTAGATCATGAGACATAAGTGATGCTAAACATTCTGATATTGTTGTTATTTGTGCATGAATAGCTCAGAAACTATGAGAATCAAGAATTGATGTTTTTAAAAAAAATAAAGATTTAATGCTTTGAATAATTAATGATCTTCAATGAATAAATGATGATGCAATAATTTTAGTTGTTTCAAATCCTGTTGATATTCTTACTCACTTGGTTCAACAAACATTAATTTTACCCAAAAATCAAATCATATGATCATGAACAATTTTAGATTCGCAAAGATTAAGATGATATTTATCAGAAAAATTAAATGTATGAGAGGCATCCATTGAAGCTTATGTTCTTTGAGAACATTGAGATAGTGAGTTTGTTGCATGGTCACATGCAAATGTGGCAAATAAGTTGGTTTCTGAATTTGCAGAAATTAGTAAAGAAGATTTAAATATTATAGAAGAAAAAACAAAAAACGAAGTGTATAAAATCATAGAGGCTAAATGATTTACAGCATTTTGAATTGCATCATGTGTAGCAGATATTTGTGAGTCTATTGTTTATAATCAAAAAAGAGCAATGCCAGTGTCATGCTTTGTTGAAAGTGTAAAAGCAGTGTGCGCAATGCCTGCTATAGTATGAGATAAATGAATTGAGAGGGTGCTGAGCTTGGATTTAAGTAAAGATGAGCAAGATAAATTAGAGTTTTCAGCAAATAAGATTTTAAAAATTATCAGTGAGTAGTACTGCTAATGTATATATTCACATACCTTTTTGCAGTAAAAGGTGTTCGTATTGTAATTTTGCTACCTTGCTATCATGTGATGTGGGTATTCATGATTCTTATGCACAATCGCTTATAAGTGAAATAAAATCAAAAAAGTTTTTATTAAATAAATCTCTAAAATCAATATATTTTTGATGATGATCACCATCTTTAATAAATCCAAATTTAATTTGAAATATTATTGAGATTTTTTCTAATTATATTAGTGATACAACAGAGTTGCTGTTAGAGATTAATCCACAAGATATATCTTTAAAAAATTTAGAAGTTTGGAAAAGTGTTTGAATAACAAGGGTTAGTATTTGAATTCAAAGTTTTCAAAATAAATTTTCTAATTTTTTAGATCGAAAAATCGAATCATCTTTTTTAATTGATAAAATACAGTTAGCTAAAAAACATTTTAAAATTTCTATAGATTTAATTTTTTGAATTCCAGGTCAGACCTTAAGTGATATTGAATCTGATTTGGCTTTAATTAAGGTTTTAAAGCCTGATCATCTTTCGTATTATGCTTTAGATTATAAAGATAAGACAAAAATTGCTTCAAATAAACAAGAGGCTTTGAGATTTGATATTGTTGTCGGGTATTATAATTTAATTTGCAATCAGTTGTCCGGTTTTTGATATAATCAATATGAGATTTATAATTTTAGCAATAAAGCAAATATTTGTGTTCATAATAAAGATTTTTGGACTTGAAATGATTATATATGATTTTGATTATCTGCTGTTTCTATGATTTGAAAAACTGTTAATAAAAATGTGCTTAACATCAATAAATATTTATCTTGAACTTATTCAGCTAAAGAAGAGCATTTGAGTGAGTTTGAATATAATCATTTAATGTTTCAGAGATTAATGAGACTTAGTTCTTGAGTGTCTAGTAAACAAATAAGAGACCTTTTTTGAGTAGACATTTTAAAGTCAGTGATAAAAAGTGAGTTCACAGAACAATATTGAAATTTGATAAAATTAAATCAAAAATGAAAAATGTATTTTAATGATTTTTTTGAAGAAATATTTTCTTAAATGTTGTCTTTTACAAAATTTCTAAAATCATTGTTTAACTCTTGTATTTTTATTATTTCTCAGTCAACATTTTGGGGAAAACATAGTTCTTTTTCGATACTATCAAAGTGATTATCTGTAAGAGCGATACTGTTTATATTTATTTTCCCCATTAATCATCTCACTTTGTCAGAGTAAGAAATTGCAAGCATGGCTTTTCATAAAATGGCACTTGCTATCAAAAAGTGTAATCTCATTCAAATACAAATTTCACATTTTTCTATTATACTAAGTAGGTTGCTATAATTATCAGGGCTAAGTCAGATTCTTCCTTTTTCTTTGTAGTATTTATTATATACAGATCTGTCTTTTGGATGCATAAAAATAAAAGTAGTTTTATAGCCACTTTGCTCTTTTACCTTAAGGAAATTGTTAAATTTTTCGTGATCAAAATCGTTATTCGAAGTTTCTCTTATAGAGATGGCTATTTGTTTTTTTATTCACCCTCAATTCTTTTTGTATTTATGAGCAAAAACAGGATCTGAGTATACATCTGCCTTTAGTCACATTTGTTTTATTAGTCTAAGTGATATGTCGTCTCTAAGAGTAATTTTATCTACTTTTTCTAAATAAGTTTTTGCTAAATTTTTACTTGATTCTGATTTAAATGGTCAAATAGAGTTGGCATAAAGGTATATTTTTTTATTATATTTTTTTGCCCACGTTATCGCATTACCCCAGATTTTTATTGCTTTTACTGTATCATTATCAGTAAAAAGTCAGCCTCCTCCTAATAATACTATGTCACATTGTTTAAGCTTATTAAGTGTTTGAAGTCTAAATGGAATTTTAAAAATAGAAAAAGGAAGCTGTGGCAAAGCTGGAATGATTTCAAAATCACTTAAATTTTCTTTTATTGATTCTAAAATTGCTTCGTCTCAAATGTTTCATGCTCAATATGATCCTATGACAAATACTTTTTTTTTCATTATTATTGATTTGAATAAAAATCGAGGAGAAGTCTACAATTATTTTTTTTGATTTAAATCATATCGAATTGAACATTGATCCTAGTTTCTGCCTTTTTAGTACTTGCAGTGATTTTAGCTCAAATTTTATTAACAATTAATTTTGCTAAAGTAAGTCATATTCAAGTTCATCTGAGTTTTTTTATTTTTGTAAAATAACCTCTATAATATTTTTTAAATATGTCTTTAGTTTCACAATTTCTAAATCATTTGGAGTTGTTCTGGATTTCCAAAATAGATTTTTTTAGTTTTTTGCTTAAAAATAAATTTACTCTTGTTCTTTCGTTTGAGTGTTTGATAGCATTTTCAATAAGTTCTTTTATTACAATTTCAAGAAGATCTTTCTTTCATAGAATATAAACATTGTCTTCAATGGAGTAATTAAATTTGCTTTTTATAATTAAGTGGTACTTTGATGCTATTTTATTAATAAGATTGCTAAGATTAATTTTTTCTAATTTAATTATTTTATTTTTTAGTTCATGAAGGAGGAGATGATCTTTTAGAGACTTGCTTATAACTTCGTGTTCAATAAGAATATTGTGAAAATGTTTGTTTCAGGTTAGTTTTTTTTCAATTTCTTCAAAATTAAATCACAAGATCGTAAGTGAGTTATTTAATTCATGTGTTAGATCTCTTAAAAATTGCAATTCCATTTTGAGTTATTTAAATTTATATCAAACTCAATTTACAGTTTCGATTTTTTCTGCGATATTTTTTCAAAGTCTCTTTTTTAAATTAGTCATATGAACTCTAAGTGTTCAGCTTGTTTGTCATAAATAAAGAGAGTTTTCTCACCATATATAACTTATAAGATCTCTATAGCTCAAAATCTTTCACTTTGATTCAAGTAATTTAAGCAGTATAAGAGATAGGGTGTTTCATAATTTAATTTTTTTATCATTAATAGTTGTTTCACGAGTAATGATGTCCATTTCAATATTGTCCTTTTTTATAATATTAATAGCATTTCATGAGTACTGTCTTCTTATGAGAGCTGTAATTCTTGCAAGCAACTCTTGAATATTGTATGGTTTTTGAATAAAATCATCAGCTCAAGAATTTAGAGCGCTCCATGGTGCAATTTCTTCTACGCTTCTTCAGGTAAGTAAAATGATTGGGGTTTTAATAGATTGTTCCCTTATTTTTTTAATAAGATCAGTTCATTGTTTGTCCTTATTGTGTTTTGATAAAAAATAATCACAAATTATAACATCAAAATTTCAAGAACTTATTTCTTTTAAAGCATTGTCAAAGTTATTACTAATTGTAACATTCCATTTATTTTGTCTCAATCTAATCCTTAGATTGGAAGCTGTAATTGGTTCATCGTCAACAATTAAGATGTTCATAAGTTGGTAGTTATTAAATAAGTGTTATGATAATGACAAGCTGTTAAAAAAACGTTAAAATTTTATTAAATACAAAAAAGACTTCATATTATAAGAAAAATAATATAAAGTCAATGTTTGTTTTGTATTTAAGTGGATCTTTTTTTTCTGTGGTTTAAGTAGGCACTAGGAGTCGTGTCACTTTTGGCATATCACTCATAAGTGTAGGTCTTTGTTGCTTTTATATTCAACTAAGATTAGTTAGAAATACAAACTATATAATTACTAGTGTTGATTATCGAGAACGAATTCTCTAAGCTTGTTTCTAGTTATTCTATTATTAGAAAGATCATAGATATTTGCTTCTACATGATTTTGTGCAAGATCAGAACAGTGTCCATGTTTATTTGCAGTTTCTTGATATGGACATTCTCAATCTATAGGTTTTACAGTGTTTTTACTCATAGTATATTTATTAGTTAATAATGGAGCCTATCGTATATTATAATTAAATTCAGTCAATATAAAATGACACAAAATTTACATTAGAGGGTTTACATTGGGTAATTCTTTTTTAGTTTAAAATTGTACTTTTTCTCAAATCCACAGCTCAATATAATCAAGTCTGTATCCTTCATGAGGATGTGCTGATATTTTTGAATAATTAATACACAAATTAGCTAAAAATATCTTTTACAAAAGACACAATACCTGAATCTTGATTAGCTTTTTGTGTTTTTGGAGCTTTTAAGGTTTTGCTTATTCATAGTATTTCTCTTATAGGTACCATATCAAGTTCAATATCTGAAATTGTATATTCATCAAGTCCTTCTCTTGCTTTAAGGCTATTGCTCATAAGTAAAGATCAAGACAGTGATGCAAACAAGTCTTGAATTGTAATAATCATTTTTCAATAATCTAATCAGTATTTTTTCAAACTTGTTTTGTAATCTTCTAAATCAGAGGAAATTCAATATTCTTCGAAAAATTGTGGGTAAGATTTTTCAATCGATTTTAAAGATTTTTTTATTTTATTATGTGCATGTATAACTTCATATCAAACAATTAAATCTTCCTTATTGTGAATCAATATTGATAATGACTTAAGAGAATCGTAAATAAATGTTGAATATTCTCAAGCTTGTTTTTCTTTACTGATTTCTTTAATTTCTTTTAATAATCTTCATGCTTCATCTAATTTTTTTAAACTGTCTCAAGTGCTATAGTTTTTGTAAATCATACTAATAAGATCAGAACTTTTATTTGGTATAAAATGTTCTTGAAGCAAGTTTGAATCTGTATTATTTATTTCGATCATATATTGATCAATCTCTTGTATAATTTCAGTTCATACTTCATTTGTATTTATTGTTTGAACTAGTTGTTGATCGGATCAATATTGTTGTTGTCAATATTGTGGTATTATGAACACTTTAACAAATCTGTGAATAGGTTTTAGGTAGTGACCATAATTTCTTTTTTTAATTTCAATATCTCTTTTTTGTTGGTCACAAATACTGTTTAAAGAAAGTATTATTGATCTTTCAGTTGTTTGATCTGATCTGTTATTTGTTGATGTAAGTTGAGATTGATAATCAACATTTTCTAAAGTATCGTGGATAGTAGTGGTATTTCTTTCTGTGTTAGATGTTACCATTTTATCAAATACACCGTCTGGAATATTTAATGTATGTTTTTGTTTTTTTGCTTTATATAAATTTCGACACTGTCTTTCCCATACTATACTATCTGATTTCTCATAATAACCTTGAAATCTCATCATGACCCATATTATCTCTCTTTCGCTTAAGTATTTTCCATATTTATTTAATAGTCCATTATCTCATATTATTGATTCTTTATTTGCTTGGTTTTCGCTTATTCAAAATTCTGCGAGAATTTGTTCTATTTTTGTGTATGGAAATCGAAAATCATCATCATTTGAACAATATGGATTGATAAGGGAATTTTCATATTCTATTATGTCAGATAAGTCATTTAGCGCATGAAGTGCGTTTTGATTTCGCAAATCTTGTGCATGTCAAGGCAGTCAATTTAAACTAGAATTAAATACAAGTGAGTGTAATTTTTCTGAAAACCGAGCAGTGTTCATTGTGCACTTGTGACGCGAGCTAAATCCAAGTGTGACAGTATCGCTATTTCAATTAAACGCTTCATTGATTGTAGACCTGATCCATTTTATAAGATTTCTATTTTCAATTACTTTTATATAACCATTAGAGACATTTTGTGGTATTCCTTCAACATGACTGTTTACTGATACTTGTGAATGAAGATCAAGTCATAGTATTTTTGAAAGTTCAGTAAATATTTCAAATATTGCTTTTCTTAATTCTGAATTAGAGTGAGGATTACAGTTTCGATCAGCCTTGATTTCTTTATCTTTTAATTTTATTGATGGAATTGCATTTACTGATTGTCTTGCGTTAATTTCAAGTACTGTTTGAAAATCTATACTATTTTTCTTTACAATATCATATATTCTATTTAAAACTGCGAAACTATTTTGTTTTTCCTGACTTGTTTTTAATCACAAAGCTCAATGCAACTCTTTTGCAGCTCATTTGTAAATGAGTTTAAATACTCCTTGTTCATTTGTTGTAAATAATGCTTGTGCTAACATTTCATTTTTATTTAGTTATTTAGAATAACAGAAATTGGTATAAAGTCAATGTAAAGTATTTACAATAGTCGGATAATCTTATAAAAAAAATATTTTTAATAAATTTGGAAATCGTCAATATAAAGCTTGATTTTGATTGTGATTTTGACTTTTTCTATGTAAAAAAATTATAAAACTCCATGGAGGCAAGATAGGAGTAAGTGACAATGCAGGTTGATGATCGATTTTTTGGTTTAGTTTACCACTATAACTTGTATTTATCAGTATTCTAATTATCATCTCATCTGCTACTAAAAACAAATGCTTAAAATTAAAAATTTAAAGGCGTCAATAAAAGGAAAAGAAATCTTAACTTGAGTTGATTTGGATATTGGAGCTTGAGAGCTTCATGTAATTTTATGACCAAATGGATCATGAAAATCAACATTGTGAAAAGCTCTGCTTTCCCATCCGCAAATCAATATAGATTCATGAGAAGTGATATTTAACAAAAAAGATGTAAAAAATTTAAAGACTTACGAAAAAGCAAAGCTTTGAATGTTTTTATCACATCAAAGCCCATCTGCTATTGATTGAGTTTCTTTTTTTGAGCTAATAAGAGCTGCACAAAAAGAAACATGAGAACATTTGTGAATAATCAAGTATAAGAAAAGTGTTAAAGAGATAATAAAAAAATGTCATTTGAAAGATGAGTTTTTAGAAAGAGATTTCAATAAATGAGCATCTTGATGAGAAACAAAAAAAATGGAAATAGCATCACTCCTTTCTTTGGATAATTTTAGTTTTGCTTTTTTAGATGAAATTGATTCAGGTCTTGATTTTGATGCTTTAAGTGTTGTAGTTACTTGAATAAAAGAATTTTTAAAATCTTGAAAAAAGTCAGTGTTATTGATAACACATTCAAAACAGATATTGAGTAAAATTGATCCTGATTTTTTGTATGTATTTTGTGATTGAAAGATTGTTAAAAGTGGATGAGCCGGTTTATTGGAAGAAGTTAATGAAAAGGGTTATGCATGAATAGTTGGAGAAGATAAATGTTGTGACTGTGAAAAGAAGGATGAATGTATGGTCTAGATAATATTTTTAATTTTTTAAATAGGGCTTGGCAAAAGGTGGATCATAATTTTTATAATGAAAAATACATTAGATATGTCTGGTATTTGAAAAGAAGATTTGGAAAAATCATCAGATAGTTCTTATATTAAAAAATTTTCTAAATGAATTTCACAAGAGCTGGTTAGACAAATTTCAAAAGAAAAAAATGAACCAAAATGGCTTTTAGATCATAGGCTTAAAGCTTTAGAAGCTTTTTTGAATTTTGAAAATCCATCGTATTGACCAGATTTGTCATCTTTAAATTTTGATGAAATTTGTTTTTATGCTAAAGCTTCTGAGAAAACGCATGCAAAAGATTGGAGTGAGGTTGATCCAAAAATTAAAGAAACTTTTGATAGATTAAAAATCCCAGAAGCGGAACGTACAGTACTTGCTTGAGTATGAGCTCAATATGAATCTGAAAATATTTACCATTCAATAAAAAAGAAATGGGAAGATAAGTGAGTGATTTTTGAAGATTTTGACCTGGCAGTGCAAAAATATTCAGAGATAATAAAAAAATATTTTTCAAAATGTGTTTGAATTTCTGATCATAAATTTTCTGCTTTACACTATGCAGTTTTAAGCTGATGAACTTTTTTGTATATTCCAGATGGAGTTGAGGTCGATGAGCCATTGCAGGCATATTTTAGAATGAATGCAGCACAAATGTGACAGTTTGAACATACTTTAATTGTTATATGAGACTGAGCAAAATGAAGCTATATTGAATGATGTTCTGCACCAAAATATGGAAAGAATGCATTACATGCTTGATGTGTAGAAATATTTGTAGAAAAAAATGCTAGTTTTAGATATTCATCTGTAGAAAATTGGTCAAAAGATACTTTTAACTTAAATACAAAAAGGGCTGTTGTTTCTAAAAATGCAAATATTGAATGGATATGAGGTCAAATGTGATCCAGGGCAACTATGCTGTATCCATGTTCAATATTGAAATGAGATAATTCCAGATGCGAGCATTTAGCTATTGCAGTTGCATGAGCAGATCAAAATCAAGACACGTGAGCAAAAGTGATAATGATTTGAAAAAATACAAAGTCTAAAATTCTTTCAAAATCTATTTCTAGACATTGAGGGGTCTCAACTTATAGGTGAATTGTAGATATTAAGCCATTTGCGTGTGATGCAGTTTCTAATGTAGAATGTGATGCTTTAATTTTTGAAAATTCTATTTCAGACACAATTCCAAAAATAAATGTAGAAAATGATTCAGCCTCCATAACACATGAAGCAAAAGCATGAAAAATATCAGAAGAGCTGCTTTTTTATTTTGAGACCAGAGGGATATCAGAAGAAAAAGCAAAGGCAATGATTGTAAATTGATTTTTTTCAGATATTGTTAAAGCCTTGCCTCTTGAGTATGCAGTAGAAATGAATAGGCTTATTGAAATGCAAATGGAAGGATTTTAGAAAAATTAGATTTAATATTGTTTAATGTTTTATTAATTGAAAATAATAAATGAAAAAAGTTCTAGAAATTACAGATTATAGCAAAAAGTTGCACTTAAATATTTGAAAGTGACAAGATTTTTTAGTTGTTTTTAATGATGAAGAAAGTGTTAGTAGAAATTTTGAACTTGAGATAGATGTATTGTGAGATAATGCTAAATTGCACTTAAGATGACGTGTTTTATCTGAAATGAAAAATAATAAAATATTTTCAATAAAGATTAATGTTTTGTGAGAAAATCAAAAAGTTGAATTAGATTTGAAATGAATTGTTAGTTGAGAATGATTACTTGATTTTGATTGATCTTGAATAATTTGAAATGAATCAAAATGAGTAGATATTCAAATCAGTGAACGTATATTACTTTTTTGAAAAAAAGCAAAAGCAAAAGCTTTACCAGTTCTTAGAGTAGAATCAGATAAATTATGAAATGTGTCTCATAGTGCTATAATTGCCCCTATTGATAAAGAGCAGCTTTTTTATTTAGAGACGAGAGGGGTTAATGAGGAGGAGGCTATAGGGCTTATAAAGAAGGGGTTTTTGAGATAGAATTGAGAAAGATTTTTAAGAGTTAAATTAATTTTGAGTTTTTTTATTTATTAAAGGTATTTATCTTGATTGAGTTTAATTTATTGTATATTTTATAGGTAATTCATTTAATAAAAGTATTTTTACCCCCCCCCCTTTTTTTTCCTTTTTTTTATTTAAAAATTAGAAATTATTTATAAAAATTCAAAAATTCCAAAAATTCAAAAATTAAATCTTACAATTTTAAATTCATCCTTAGTATCAACACTTGTCTCACATTAAATGCACTCACAGGTAAAAAACTCATACAACAAAATAGCAAAACAATTTTCTCAAACTAGGAATTATAATTGGCCAGAGTTTAAAGTATTTATGGATTTTTTAAAAACTAAGAGTTCTTTAAATTTATCAAATCAGTTAAGAGTACTTGATGTGTGATGTTGAAACTGAAGGCTTTATAGTTTTTTGTCTTGAGAGTTAGACAAACTAGATTATGTCTGAACTGATATTTCAGAAAATTTGTTAAATGAAGCGAAAAAATCATATCCAGATATGCCATTTATTTGCCAAGACATGACAGATTTATCTAATTTTAAAGATAATTCTTTTGATTTGATTTTTTCTATTGCTGCTTTTCATCATCTTTATAAAAGATCAGATAGGCTTATTCATTTAAAAGAACTTAAGCGAATACTTAAACCAGGATGACTAATTTTTATTACGAATTGGAATTTGTTTCAAAAAAAATATATTTCATGTTTTTTTAACAAATTTTATAAAAAAAGAACTTGGAATGATACACATGTTCCTTTTAAACAAGGCAAAGATAAACTAACAGATAGGTATTATCATGCTTTTACTCCATCAGAACTTAATAAGTTATACAAGCTATCGGATCTAGATATTAAAGAGGAATTTTTTATGAGATGAAGTTTTCAGGAAAAAAGTTTTATTGGCAGTTTTAATATTTGTCATATTCTTTGAGAATAAAAATTCTATTGCATCGATTGTATGTCTTATAATATACTTTAATCTGTAAAGTAATGCTAAGAAAACAATATATTATGATAAATAAAACTACAATTTTAAATAAATTTATATCAATTTTTATAATTATTACATTGCTTTTGTGTAATAATCTAATTCTAGTTTGATTTATTCAAGCTGTATCTAGTGAAGACAAAATATTAGCAGGTGATTCCAGTTCAAGTGATCGTTTTTGATTTTCTGTATCTATGTCAGAAGATTGAAATACTGCTTTAGTTTGAGCTTGGTGATATGATGCTGCTTATGTTTTTAGAAAAAATTGATCAACTTGGTCCCAAGAGCAAAAATTAGTTCCAGGTAATGCAGCAGCAGGTTATTTTTGATATAGGGTATCTATTTCTAATGATTGAAATGCTGCAATAATATGAGCACCCCTTGAAGACAGTTGATGACTAAATGCTTGAGCTGCTTATGTATATAAATTCGATTCATGAAGTTGAAGTTGGTATGAAGAAGAGATGATTTTAGCTTCAAATTCTTGATCCAATGATAGGTTTTGATGGGCTGTTGCGATATCAGGTGATTGAAATTCGCTAATAGTATGAGCAAAAGAAGAAGATTCTTGATGATCAAATGCATGAGCTGCTTATGTATTTAGATATAATACATGAACTCTTGCTTGGGATGAACAAGATATGTTACTTGCAAGTAATAAATGAGGAGGTGATAATTTTTGATGGTCAGTTTGAATTTCTGATGATTGAAATACAGTGATAATTTGAGCTCACATGGAAGATACATCACAATGAAATTCATGAGCTGCTTATGTTTTTAAATATACATGAACTTGGAATGAGGAAAAAATGCTTAAAGCAAGTGATAAATGACCTGGTGATAATTTTTGATATAATGTAGCAATTTCTGGTGACTGAGAATCTGCTATAGTTTGATCTCCGTTTGAGGATACTTGATTTACAGATGTGTGAGCTGCATATATATTCAGAATTAATTGATGAGTTTGGTTACAAGAAAAGAAAATACAACCAAGTGATCGAGACTGAGGTGATAATTTTTGATATAATGTTTCAATAGATATTGATTGAACAAAGTCTTTTGTGTGATCTTATAAGGATTCTGGTGCTTGAGCTGCTTATACATTTGATTATGATGCAGGTAATTGGACTCAAGATGAAAAAATAATATCATTTGATATAGGTTCAAATGATTATTTTTGAAGGTCTGTATGAATCTCAGATGATTGAAATTCAGGAATAGTGTGAGCTGATGGTGAAGATGAGTGATGATCAAGTGCTTGAGCTGCATACATTTATAGTTTTTGAGCATGAGCATGATCAACTTGAGTTACAGTTACAGATATGGCTGATTTTATTACAACTGTAGATCCAATTACATCTTACACATGAGCTTCACTTTCAAATGTTTCTTCTGTGTGATTTGATCAAGAGGCTGTGCTAAATATAAATATTCCAGCAGTTTGATCAGATACAACAATAACAATTCCTCAATGAACAGTGGTTACTCAGAGCTGAGGTTCTTCGTTTGATTTTTCTCAAGTAGATATTGCGAATTGGACTTCTTGAGATGCATGATTTGCTGCAGATGAATATGTTTGATGAATACAATTTTGAATATCATGATCACATTTATTATTTACAAAACCAGTAAAATTAGAGATACCTGCTCCATGATACACAGATCCCACAGTTACTATGAAGGTAAAACATGCATGAGATACGGTTTATAATACATCTTGATTAACAGATGATCCAAATGCAACTTGTTTGGCTTGAATTCCGAGTGTACTTTCAGCTATTGCCTCTGTTACAAATGAAATGGCTACTATTTATACTTGTTCTGCTTCAGATTTTTGAATGTTATATTGAACTGGATCTGATATAGTTCAAACACTAGTCAGTATTCCAATTGTAGGATGAGATTATAGAATATTTGCCCCGCAGAGTTTAAATTTTCCTTCAATATCTACATCTAGTCAGTCTTGATCAATTAGTATTGATACAGCTGCAATAACTGGTACAACTATTACCTGAAGTTTATTGACATGAGCTTATTTTTGATTTGAAGATTTAAAATGATCAAATTCATGATATACATTGTCAATAATGAGCAATGATTTAGTAAGAACCTGATTTACAGGAACTATAATTCCTAGGAGTAATATTTTGATAACTATGACTTGATCTAGATGAAACATGTCAGGATCAGGACAAGAGTGATTATTTTTACTTAATTGAGATGATCCTCAGCAGGTAAAAACTAATACCTGAGATTGAATTATATTTGATGCTTGATTCTTTTTAATATATAGATCCGAACCGACTACTCCAGCTGTGTGAAGAGTTTGAATGTATTGAGTTCAACCCATATTTACAATAGATATTCCTAAATATCAAATTGTATGAGAATATACGACTACTTTTACTATGACACTTACTCCATTATAATGTGGAATTTAATACTAATAAAAAAAAGCATAGTGAAATAATATTTGCTAATGTTGTCTGCGTATATAAAATTTACATAAATTAATAAAATATTGCATGAAAAAACAATGCAAACAGTGTTTAATTGAATTTATTATAACTCAAGCTGATTTGGATTTTTATGATAAAATAAGCCCAGTTTTTGCTTGAAAGAAGTATAAAATTCCAGAGCCTAATTTGTGTCCAACTTGTCGACAACAAAGAAGATTGGCGCAAAGAAATGAAAGAATTTTGTATAATAGGAAATGTGATCTTAGTGGGGAAGATATAATGTCAAATTATTCAGTAGATAAACAATTTATAATTTATGAACAAGAAAAGTGGTGGTGAGACAATTGGGATTGTTTATCCACTTGAAGAGATTTTGATTTTAATAAATCCTTTTTTGAACAGTTTTTGTCACTTTTAAAAATGTCACCAGTGCCATCGAGATTTGTTTGATTTAATACCAATTGCCCATATGTAAATTATGTGTGACATTGTAAAAACTGTCACTTAATTTTTGATTCAGATTATTGTGAAGATAGTTATTATTCTAATGTAATTAAGTATTCTCAAAACCTTCTTGATTGTAGTTTTTGTAAAAAATCAAAATTTTTGTACGAGGCAGTTAATTGTAGCAATTGTTATGATTTGAAATTTGCTTTAGATTGTAATAATTGTTCTAATTCTTATTTTCTTAAAGATTGTGTATCGTGTAAGAATTGCATTTTTTGCAGTAATTTAAGGAATAAAGAATATTATATTGAAAATAAAAAAGCGTCAAAAGAGCAGTATGATTTATATTTACAAAATTTAATTAATGATCTTAATACAAATAATTGAGAATTGATGCAGAAGTTTGCTAATATGATTAGCAGTTCTGTAGCAAGAAATGTAGATGTTATTAATTCAGAATCAGTAACTTGAAATTATATTTATAATTCTCAGAATATTATAGATAGTTTTGATATTTGAGAATGCAAAGATTGCAGTTATTGCGATACTTTATATAAAGCCAATGATTGTTTTGATGTTTCGTCTTTTTGAGAAGATATTGAATTTAACTATGATTCAACAAGCAGTTGACATTCATCACAGAGAATATATTTTTCTAATACAGTGGTGAGTAGCAGTGATATATACTATTCGTTTTGAATTTGGAATTGCTCAAATTGTTTTTGATGTGTTTGACTAAATTGACGCAAGTCTTATTGCATCTTAAATAAGCAGTATTCTAAAGAAGAATATGAGATATTGGTTCCAAAAATAATAGAACACATGAAAAAGACCCATTCGACAAGCTCAGGGTTGTCCTATGGACAAGAATGGTGAGAATTTTTCCCAGTGGAGCTAAGTCCATTTACTTATAATGAAACAGTAGCTCAAGAATATTTTCCATTAACAAGTGAAGAAGTAGGAAATACCTATTCTAAATTATTATTTGATGATAATGCTTCTGCAGAGACGCGATTAATTGCGCCCATACGTCAAGATCATAATTGATCAATATCAAAATGATGGAAATGGAAAGAACAAAATGATCAAATTCAAGATGTTGAAAAAATAATTCCTGCAGAAAAATTACCTAATAATATTAAAGATATACCTGATGATATTTTGAATTGGGCAATAAAGTGTAAAATATCTAAAAGACCATTTAAAATTATTCCTCAAGAGCTTAAATTCTATAGAGAGCATAGTATTCCTATTCCGCACTTACATCCAGACAAGAGGCATGAAGCTAGGATGAAGCTTCGAAATTCTAGAAAGATTTATAATAGAAAATGTATGAACTGTGAAAAAGATATGAAAACTACTTATTCACATGAGAGGTCTGAGATTGTTTATTGTGAGGAGTGTTATTTGATGGAAGTTTATTAAGGATTTTAGTGAAATGTATTCAGGCTTACCTGTTGACTTATAAAAATTATGAGTTATTTTTATAATATAATATTTTAATAGTTAATTATGTGAGAAATAAGATATACAGAGCATGGACGTGAAATAGTTGCCCCATGAGATCCTACTGGGGAAAATTTTTTAGATTCATTAGATCGATTTGATAGCGAGTTTATTGTTAAAAAGATTGCTGTATGACTTTGAAATAATTTAAAATCAATTCTTCTTTGTACAGAATCATCAGCAAGAAGTTGATTATTTTGAGTTTGAGATCCAGTGATTCATCCTTTTGATTCAATTGATTTTGAAGTTCCGAAAAATATGCTTTATGCAACATCTGACTGAAGAATTAATCAATTTTTATGACAAACAAGATATAATGCGGAAATATCTAATAATTATAAGTGACCTGTATTTCCAAATAAAATAGTAACCTGATGACTTATTAAAAAATTTAGACAATGATTTGGAACTTTGTTGTGTCTTAATATTAGCACTAGATGAATTGAAAAAAATTATATGAATTATGGAATATGAGATTTTATGATTATAGATGTTGAAGCGTTTGGTGGAAAATGACCGGGTCATTGAGAAATGGCTTCTGTTACTTTGTTAATACCGCCTGAAATATTAACAAAATTTAATTCAGAGTTAAGAAATGTGATTAATCGACTTTCCTAGTTAATAAGTTTTTTTTGTTTAATACAAATTTGTTAATTTATCATTCAAAAGTTTTATACAATATGATTGTTGACTGTTGTGTAAATATTTTCATAATATATTTTCTTTAATTGTAAATAGTGTATATTGCCTAACATTTTCAATATAAAACATGAAAAATTCAAATGATTCGCTTAAGCCATTGATGAAAGAATATTATCCGCAAATGTCTTATCAGTTTATTGATAGAATTTACAATAAAGTATTAGATGCAGATAAGGTGGAGACAACCTTTCAAGACCAGATTTCGTTATTTAAGAATTCAGATAAAAGAATATTAATTATTCCAGTTGATTGATTTTCATGAGTTTGAAAATCAACAATTATAAATAAGATTAAAAATATTATTAAATTTAATTGATTAGATTTTAGAACAATTGAGTTTGATAAGTTTTTATGAGCAATAGCAGATGACAGGAGCGAATTAATGCTTCAAAATCGTGAAAATTTTAAACGTCTTTTTTATAATGATGAAAAAATACTTATTCATCTTCTTAATGCTTGTGAATATAAGCCATGAGAAAATTTTATTAGCACTTGAACATATATAAGAAATCCATTTGCCTCACTTGATTGAACTCAAGAATTTTCAGTGCCTCAGTGAAAATTTGTTTTAATATTGGATTGAGTTAAGTCAACCTCTTATTTAGTAGATAAAGTAAAAGAGAAGAAAGATGTTTCTACGAAGAGTCTGTTTATTGCATGAGATCCTGCTAATTCAATTCTTAGAGCTACATTTCGTGATGTATTTGATAAATGAAGAGTTTTTGAAAGAGTACTTGAAACAAGATTAAAAGAATATCATTTTCTTAATGAATTAATGATTTCAAGCATAATAAGAACTAATTTAATTATTATTAATAGAAAGTCTGATGAGGTATTAAAAGAACAAATAAAAAGGTATAATAATGAAAATCACCCTAATAAAATAGGTAATATTCAGACCCTTGTTTCTCAATCGGTCCATAATTTTTGGGCAATGCATGTTAATGACAATGCTAAATCTGACAAAGAATTATTATTTTCTTCAGTTTTGGGAGCTAGAATGTCACAAATAATTAATCAAAACAATAATGGTTGACAAGTTTCCTAAAAAGCTTAGATTTTAATATCTAAATTAAATATTATATATAATATGACAATGTCGAAGTCATTTGGTAGACCGTATCCACCAAGTCAAAGAGTGGTAGAATATGAGAGGAATATTCAGACTTGATGATTTTGATGACCTAGAAATGTATTAACTTTTAAATGTACGTTTCCTACCTTTAGGTATTTGTTAGAAAGAAGTATATGAAATATTAGACTAGACTTAAATGTTCTTTTGGTTCTTTCTTGAGTTAGTTTAGATGATTATTTTATTAATTCGATTTTGCATCAGTTTACTATTAAGTGACTTTGATCATTGTGAAAAAATGAAGTTGATTTGCCAGTTGATCCTATAGAGGTAGCTGATTTTGCTTCAGGTATATTTCTTGCCTGATGACTTGTTAATTTGATTGCTAGATTTTCTAATAAGAATTTGCGCCATTTAATAAGCTCTAGAAAAGAAAAAGTAAAATTTCAAGATAGGGATATATGAAAAATTTCTGATAATTTCTTATCAGAAAAGGTTTCATTGTCAAAAAAGTGTAAAGTTGTTAATATAATAAAACATAATGCTCGTAAATCTGCTGTTGTTGAAACCAAGATTGACCTTAATTTCCCAAGGAATATGGTGATAAAAATGTTGGAAGAATCTGAAGGTAAAATGAGTGAAGATGATAAAAATCAATATCTTAGTCAAAGATTGGTTATAAGAACAAATTACCAAGAATCTCTCATACGAAATACCCGACGTCATCCATGAGGTTTATTTGTTGTTCTTTGATCACAGGAAGAAATAAAAATTATTAAAACCGAAGCTGTTAATTATAGGAGTCAATAGTTTTTTGTGCATAAATGGTTAAATATTTTTTAGTGAAAGATAGATCTTAATTGATTTGATATTTTTAATTTACTTAAAATTCTTGTTTGTTAACATAGTAACATAATTAACAATATATCTGTGTCAGAAGAGTTATATAAATTATTTGAACCTAGGTTGACTAAAGAAGCAATAGGTGTTTGCAATGAACAAGATAAAGATAATGAAGTTTTTTTTCTTAAAAGAGGAGTATGAATGTTGTTAGATTTATTGTTGTGATCTGAAAATCAGATATGCAAAGTGTGGCCAGATTATTGATCAAGGTTACATGAGTTGACATTTTTAATAAGAAAACTACCTTTGTTTATTGCTCCAAAAATAACATCATGTGTTAGAACTCAAATGATGTCTGTGATCTGATTAGCGATGTGATTTTCTATTAAAGAAAAGGAGTGATTGAGTGATAGCGACATAGTTTCTTTAATTATTGATCGTTTAAAATATTGAGCTAATTTTTCTTTATCCCATTTAGAAAGTTTAAGTAAAGAATGATTTCCGTCTAATGATGAAGTTTTTTTAACTGATAAAAACTGAATTAGGCTAGATCAGTTTTGATTTTCAAAATCAAATACAATATTTTTCCCATGATCAGGAATTGAAAGATTGCAAAATTTTTATGAATGATTATATAATTTACAATTAATAGAATCTTTATTACAAAACTGAGAAGGTAAACAGAATTTATCTTTAATTATGTATCATTATTATCATGGTAAATGATCAAAGAGGCAAAGTGCGAAAAGATGGGAAAATGCTTATCATATTGAATATAATCCAAATTATTATGATAATGAAGCAGAGCAATTTGTTGAATGAGTAATATTGCCAAGGATCGCAAATATTGAAAAAAATGAACAAGGAGAACCAATTTTTAACTGAGATAGAATTAGTATAACTAATAAATTCAATGATATACAAGAAGTTGCATGTGCATTGAGAATCAATTTAGTTTGACAAAGTTATTGATGAACTTTTATAAAAATGATTTTAAATATTTTGAATTTATATATGAAAGATTTGTGATATAAAAGTAATGAAATAAGGCATTTGTTTAGTAATATATTTATATTGTCACTAAGCTGAGCTTCTCCTGTGATTAGTGATAATCTTGGTGCAAGTCTTATTGTAGTTGATTGACCTAAGGATTATGTAAGGCTGGTAAATACTGCTCCAGCACTTAAACCATGACAAATGAAAAAGATTAATCCTAATACTAGATATTGTGTTTTAGATGTTGATAATGATGCCTATATTAAATAGTCAAGTGCAACACCTGTCTTTTTTTTAATTACGTTTATCAC
>CAYWBW010000020.1:0-38726 GCA_964456745.1 uncultured Candidatus Peribacteria bacterium
AATGGCTTTATTGAGCGGTTTATTTGAGGTGAGAAAAAACTGGGGTCTTTTTAGTAATACTAGTAATCATGGATACTGTAGTTCAGATAAATATAACTACTGTAGTCCAGAGTGCTAAAGCACTCTGTTGAAAGAAATTTCAACACTATGATTAAATGTAGTTTGCTGATTTGGAATTTGATTTGGATATATGCATAAGTTTTATTGATCTATTATGTTTGGAATATTGTGTTTTATGTGGTTTGTATTTATATAATTCATAGTGCTGATTATTTGTTTATTACTGTTAATATATGTATAACTATATCATTTAGCCCATAATCTGTTTTGTCTTCAATTATTTGATAATGTTATACTAGAATTTGTATTAAATTTATAAGAACGATATCATTTTAAGTTTCTTATAATATTACTTAATTCTATAGTATTACATCTTAATAATAAATGAACATGGTCATCTAATATATTTAATGATAAACTTAGATATTTTTCCTTATTAATTTTTTCAATTAAATATTTATATATTAGTTTTCTAGAATTTAGTTCTAGAAAAACAGAAGTACTAGCTCTAGCTTTATAACGAATCATTCTTTCACTAATTCTACTACCATATGTTACCCATGTTATATGAAAGATTTTTTGATTATTTTTCATCATGTAAACTACATATTTATTTATGAATTACATAATACCAATGAATTGTTAAATATACGTTAAATTACTACTAATTATCTTCTTTATTGAGAAATTATTTTCAACAGAGTGCTTTAGCACTCTGGACTACAGTAGTTATATTTATCTGAACTACAGTACCATGCTTACTTGGATTGCAGTAGTTATGATGATCTGGATTGTAGCAGTTATGATAATCTATAGACTACATGATTGATATGACAAAACTACAGTACTTGTGATGGTTAAATTTGTTAATCCTTAGATTTTCGGAATATAGTTACAAATTATTTATTTCAATCATCGTAATTTTAAAGATAAGCATGGACTTATAATCAACCAATAAGCTTTTTTTGACGGAAGTGCTATTGTTCAATAAAATATATATAATGATTTCAAAAAATGCCAATAAATAATACTTTCTTATTTTTCACAATGCCATTAAATTCATTTAATAGAAAAAATATGATACAATAATCTGAAACTAAAACAAAAAACAAAATGCATTTTTTTCTTTCACAAGATCATAGACAATACGATTGCGAAAATCTCAAAAACAAATTTAAAGAAAAAGCTCTTTTACAAAAAAAACATGATCTTTCTGAAAATAAAAAGGTTTTTGTTGTTTGATATATTCAAGACCTACGAAGCAAATACCATTCTGAAGAACTAATCAAGGCGCTTGAATGATGCTTAAGTATATGAATGCAAGTAGCCCTGCTTGCTTCTGCAGAAGACAAGTTTCAAAAACCAATAGAATCTCTATATCAAAAATTCAACAATCAAATCACAATCCTTGACCAAAGCGATGAAAATGAGAAAGACATCTTAGCTCTTGCAGATACTTGTATATTTCTAAACCAAGATGATACAAAAGTATTAAGCAGCCTGTCTTATGCATGCATACCACTGTATTTGAAATCTGAAAATTCTAATAAACTTATTAGTAATTTTAACCCTCTGTCAGAAAAGTGAAATTGATTTTTAATTGATTCATACAGTTATTGGCATATTTTTTCAACTATTGTTAAAGCTAATGAAACTTATAGATTTCCTTATGATTGGGAAAACTTAAAACAACAATGTGCTAACTCAGTTGAAATGTCTAATATTACTAATAATTAGCAAGTAACATTTTTAAAGAAAATATATGCACACTATCACAAATACTTCCTATATTTAGCAGGTAATTTTGGTAAAAAAACCTGTAATACTGTTTTTGTAAAAGAAATTGCAGTAAACATTGAAATCAAAATTCATAAAGATAAATTTATAGCAAATCATCTGATCATCGATGTTCAAAACCATATCAATATCCCACAAGTAATAAGTGAAGAAAGATTTGAATCTCTAATTGACGACCATGCTCTATCAAATCAAATAGACACTGCTGCCATTAAATTTTTTCAATCTTTTATTTCTTCTTTTATTCTTTCAAAGATTAATATATTTGCATCAACTGCCATTCATATAGAGAGAATAATACCTGATACTCATGCAAGGGTTAACACTATTGATACTCACATTGCTCCAGAGTTCTTTAAAATAAATAAAAGTACAATTGAGTAAAGTAAAAGTGCAACAGCAGCAACAAGTCAAAGAATTCTATATTTGTATATCATATATATCAGCAAAGCTACAAGTCACCAAGCACTTGCATTAACAGAAAGTGATAAACTTTGCGCTCATAAACTTGCCTCAACCTGATGTTGACCAGAAATTTCAACAGGTGCTCATATAGCTCAAGTATTGAGATCTGTCTTAAGAAGAACTGCTTGCTTTATTGTAAAATTTCAAGTAATTTGTGCTACTCATCATAAAATTTCTTCATTAACCATAGGTGATGAAATAAGATTTCATCAAACAAAAATTGCAACCGGTCTTCCAACATTATCTCATGTAATTTCTCAAAATAATTTTGCTCCTTCTTGATCAAATTCAATACTTACAAGTGGAGCCTGTGCTTGATTAAATACCACTGCCGCCCTTTTGAAATGAGAACCATCAAGTCATGTATTTTTCCACTTACTAAGCACAGTTGAAATAAATATTTGCTGATAAGAAATTTTTCAATCTTCTTTTCAAATAACTTTTGTAATTGCATATCATGTTTTTGGAATTGCCAATGAATCTATATAAATTGTTCAATTAACAATTTCTGGCATAGAATCATGTACAGTTCAAATTTCTAAATCCCATATTCATTTCATCTCATCTGAAAGCTCTGTTTGCGTCTTACTTTCAGTAAAAAAATCTATCTTTCAGTCTGTAGACACCATAGCTTCTCAATAAATTTTAAAATCTGTTGCATTTTTTGCTTTAGAAAAAACCGAATCTGCATGTTTTTTTATAAGATCTTTTTCTTTAGACCTATCTTCATTGTCATCGTCAATAAGAACTTTGAATTCAAGCTGAATTGCTTTTCAAACAATTTCTTTTGCTTTTTCTATATCAGTAATTCAGGCTAGCTCCACGATTATATGATACTCTTCATCCATTTGTGAAACATAAATATTTGGCTCAGATACTCAAAGACCATTAACTCTCTTTTCCAAAGTTGTTCTAACTCATTCAACTAATTCAGGAATCACAACATCATTTGTTTCATCATCATCTAAATTATATCTTTGAGCATTGCTCAAATCGACTTTATAATTAAGGTGTGTTCATCACTTTAAATCTAATCAAAGATGATAATCTTGCGAAATTAAATGTTCTTTAAATGGAAAATCTGGAAATTTTTCTAAAAAACTGACTGGTAATATAAAAATAATCATCAACACAGCTACTGCTCAAAGCAATCCAAGTTTTTCTTTAATTTCCATTATAATTAATTGTTAATATTTTCTTTATGTTAATTTAATTTTTGTGAAAAACAAGTCTGAACAGTTTATTTGGAGGAATTATGTTTCAAAATCTTAATTTTCAATTTATAAAAATTAAAAATTTATAAACCAAGTCTACAGTTGTTATCTATTTATAATATATCGATATTGTTTCTGTTCTTTTTTTCTAATCCTTTTTCTTTCTTAAAAATCTTATTAATTCTGACTTTATTCACTGCGCATCCAGATTTCTGTACACTGAAACAAACCTTATATAAGCTACTTCATCAAGCTCCTGTAAAGCATTCATTGTATCATCTCATATTTTTTGTGATGAAATTTCTTTTCAAAGCCCACTCCATCTTTGTTCTAGCATAGTAAAAAATTCATCAATTTGTCTTTTTGAAACAGGTCTTTTTTTACAAGCAAGCTTTACTCAAATCTCAATTTTATTTCTATCATAATTTTCTTTTGTTCAATTTTTTTTATTAACCAAAAAACTTGCCATCTCTATTCTTTCAAAAGTTGTAAATCTATAATTACACGCTTCACACTCCCTTCTTCTTCGAATAGCGAGTCAGCCCTGAGTATCTCTACTCTCAAGCACTTTTAAACTTTCATTTTTACATACTGGGCAAATCATTTATTTATGATTAGTTGAACAATTTCTTAAATATAACTATATCAAACTTATTATTTTTTCTTCTTCTTTTCATAAACATTGTATCTTAATTTTAATATCTTTCAAATCCTTTGCTGCCGATACTTTTTCTTGTATCCATTTAACTAAATTTACTGTTAATTCATCGCTGCGCACTTGTCAAAATTTTAATAAAATTAGCCTCGGTCATGCAATATCAACAAAATTTATTAGCTCATAGTGATTATCTAGATTTAAAAATAATTCACTTAAAATCTCATTATCAGACTCTCGTCTTCACATTACTCAAAAATATTTTTTATCATTAATCGTAAAAATTTTACATCTTCCATACTTAATTATCTCTGCATCGATAGCTTTTACACTATCTTTAAATTCTTCAACAAAATCTTTTAATTTATTAGAATATTCTTTTGTTGTTAAAATACATCATCATCACGGAGTTGAAAATTTATCAATATCAAACTCCTTAATAAGTTCTAACTGAATTTTTCTAGTTTTTCATTTTATATCATACAATTTATTTCTATCAACAAATCATTTAAGTTCGTATGAAGTAGGAGACAATAGCTTAGCAGAAAGAGGCATTAAAACTTCGCATCAAGCAAGTAATCTGACTTTTTTTAAAGCTTCTTTGTTTTGTGAAAAAGGTCTTTGTCAAAATACCTCTCAACTTGCTATGATTTCAATTCACATTTCATCTGCTATTTGTTTTGCAGCCATAAACATAAATCAATGACAATCAATACAAGGATTCATGTTTTTTCAATATCCATATCTTGGATTTTTTACTATCTCAAAATGAGGCTCTGATATATCTCTAACAATATGATCAAATCAATAATGCACAGCTAACTGTCTGGCTTTTTTTGCTTTAAAAAAAGGTGTTTCATATGTAAGTGCGCTCACCTTTATTCATTGCTTTTCTAAAATTTTAATAGTCAAAAGACTATCTAATCATCAAGAAAATAATACAAGTGCTGTTTTATTCATAAATGCATATTAATAATAATAAAATACTTCAAAATATTTATTGATCAATGACAAATAAAAGAATAAGTATTTGTAATCACTCATTTATTATCCTCGATATATTAAGTAGTTACATTACGCGATCACACCTTCTCACTCAGATATGATCTGACAACTCAATAATTACAAATACTTAAATTAAATCAAAATGTAATAATCCAATATTATAGCACTTTTTAAAGTGCTAAACATACTTATTTAAGCCGATTTGTGTTATAATAATATGAAAATATTAGACAAAATAAAAATTGAAAAGCTTTGATAAAATTATTGCTCACTTAATGAGCAAGAAAAGGCTAATACAATCAAAAAAAGAAAAGGGATATTTAAATATTATTGCAGCTTTTGTATCAAATTTTAGAATCACAAAAAGTATATTTATATTAATTAGCACAATAAGCATATTTCTTTTATTCAATATACAAGAATTTTCAGCCAATATATTTAAACTGGATCAAAATTGTGATACTCAAGCATTAAAAGCCTTATGGGAATTTGATAACAACTCTTGAACAACTATAAACGATAAAATATGAAATTATGATTGAAAAATTATAAACAATGCAACACTTACCTGATGACATGTTTCATGAGCAATAATTCTTAATTGAGATAGTCAATTCATTGAAATTTGAAAATGATTATTAGGAAGTAAGCAATACACAATTTCTACCTGGTTTAAAACAGAAAAACTTTGAAAACAAATAATTTTTTCATCAAACAATTGATCTAATCTAAAAATTTGGCCTTTGTTTATCACAGACAGACAAACACTGTGAACAATGATTAATAATAATGAATTTACATGATCATCTACCATAAAACTTTGAAAATGGTATCATTGAACATTTGTATACAACAAAAATTCAATTTTATTATATCTAAACTGAAAACTTGAAAAATTAACATACTGATCATTTTCTTCTCTTTCGTCTACATGATATTTAGCATGAATCTGATGAGATGGTATTTGAAACTATTTCAAATGAAAAATAGACAATCTAGCAATTTTTAAACAATGAATTGATGAAAAATTAACAAAACATTACTTTGAGCATTGAATAATTACTAACTGCAATACAATTCAAGAGGGAGTTGGTCAATGACTAGAAAGTAGTAAAAATAAAATAAGTAGCTGATCAATTGCTATAAAAACAACAAATTACAATACTTTAAAAACTAAAACATGACAAACTGGCAGCTTACTTAAGATTAAATTTAAAACAAAGGACAAAATAAGCACAAATACAAAACAGGAAATTATATGAGAAATTGAAAGCGATCATGTTATTACAAATATAATTATCAGCATTAATGGCAAACAAAATATTAAAGCAAATCTTATAAATTATGAAAACTGAAAATGGTTTTTTTATAAAAACCTGTATTTAAAACAATGAAAAAATGAAATAATAGCTACAGTAACGAATTCATTATGAAATCAAAATTCAACAAAAATATGAATAATGATCAACTCAAAAATGAAAACAATAAAATCAAAAAATGTTACAAATACTAATTCATGAGTAAGAATTACATATCCACATAATAATGACAAAATTAATTCATCTAACATCAATATAGAAGCTGAATATTATCAAAAAGACATAATTAGATGTGATATAATTAAAAATGATAAACAAAGACAAAAATTTAGTAAAAAAAATATTAACAACAATATTCTTAATTACAACTTTGAATGATTAAAAGAATGAATCTATAAATTTAAAGTAGTATGTTTGGGTAAATCTTGAAACTATTATTATGACACTGTTGAAAACATACACATAGACAAAACAGCACCCACGCTTTCTATAGATATAAATAATTGAAATAAAATATCTCAAACAAAAAAGCTAGTATTAGATCTATCTTATAATTGAAAACAAGACCTTAATAATAAATGTAGATACTCAGACAATGACTTCAAGCCTGAAGCCTGGCAAGAATGCTCAAAAACAAAAATCTGGAACCTAACATGATCATACTGAATTAAAGAGATAAAATACGAAGTCAAAGACGAAGCATGAAACATTTCTCAAAAAATCAATAAAATAAACTATATTAATAAAACAAAGCCCGAAGCTCTTAATTTAAATATCAGATGAATAAACACAGTCTGACAACAGCTATTCTTAGATTATTTATATTACAGCAAAGAAAACATACCCGAAGGAAAATCTCAATACAAATGGCTAACATCTGATACTAGCACTTGAGAATTTGTAGAAATTCCATTTTACAACAAAAATAATATACTTTTAGAAAACAGTTTTAAAAATAAATGGTTAAAATTTGAAGTTATACCAATCCCTTCAATGTGAAGTTTGAGCGGCTCCAAGGTATTTGAAAGTGATAGTATTATTATTCACTGATCATGAAGCGTAATCAGTAAACAATTTTCTAAAAAAAATTCTTATATAAACATAAGCCAAATCAATAATTGAACAACAAATACTGAAGACTATATTTCAACAATTATACTACCAGTAAAACAAAAATTAAATTTATCTGAAAAAATTGTTAATGAAAAAATTACTACAGCACAAGTAAATGATCAAAATTCATCATTTTTAATTAAAAATGTTAGATCAAAATTTTGAATTAAACCTTATAAATGAGATAATATAGAAAATGTAACAATTGATCTAAATACAAAAGCTAATGATTTAATTATTGCTTCTGAAAGCGCAAGTTGAAATCTTATATATATCAATATTTCAAATAAATCAAAAATATACTCCAATTGAAAATGGGACTGAACTATAAAGCCAACAAATAGTACAAATCTATCAAAAGCATTAAGCGGTCTCACTATCTTATCAGCTATATCAATAGCTGAAAAGGATGCATTTTTACTAATTGATAAAAAAATAAAAATCACAATGTCTTGAAGTATTTGAGATCCATATTTTAGCTATGGCTCATGAAATGCTTGGCAACAAATTAACAATAAATGTGACAATATCAATGGCTTATGACTAAGTTTTCCAAATAATTGTTTTATAAAAACCAATAATTCTACAATAATTTGGACACACTATCTAACCAACTACTCAATACAAAAAGATTTACTCATACCAACAATAAAAAAATATACATTATCAAAAGACAATAGTTTTATTGATATACATTTTTCTGAAAAGATATTCGGCAATCTTGACCTCAATACTTGAAAATGAACTTGATCAATTAAAATTTCAAATTTTAATATAGTATTAAATAATAATAGTAACACAGTATCATCAATTTCCATATCATGAGCCAAAGCTTACCCATTAGAGGATCAAACCTGAACAGGCTTTTTAATCAGACTTAATCTTGATATTCAATGAACACCAACATGAAATGAATCATTTGAAATTATAATAAATAAAGAAGATAATATTTTTAATAGTAACTGAAACCCAAACAGTTTAAATCTTAGAACATGAGATATCCCTTTAAACATAGCACCTAGTGCAACTTGAATATATATTGATTGATCATGAATAATTTGAGAATTATTAATTTGAAATTACACTTATTCATGACACTTTTTAGAAAAAGAGTCAAAATTTACTTGGTATAAAAGTAAAAGTAAATACTCTGAAAAATTTGAAATAATACAATGAGAAAACTCACTTCAATATACACCAAATGAAGATGATAACTTTAAATTCATAAGTTTTGAAGTAACACCTTCTTCTAATTCATGAACTATAAAAATATGACCAACTTTTAAAAGCACCCCAATAGGTCCAATAAAATCTCTACACCTACTTGATTATAGTAGCTCAACTTCTGCTATTATAGATATAAATTCTAGTTCTAGTTCATTTTGAAACATATGATTACAAGATTGAATAAATCAAATTAAACTTAATGATTTTCAAAAACTAAATCTTGGCAAAAACAGCAAAAGCATAGATTCTAGGCTTCATAAAATATGAGAAAATAACATTTCATTACAAAAAGCTTTTTATAAAATTTGAGAAAAGGGTCATATAAACAAAATAGCAAAAACCATAAAAATAAATTCTTGAATTTCTTGAAAAGACATAGGTCTATATTCATCAGAAAATTTTAAAATAAATATAACTGATTGAACAAATTTTTATGGAAAAGACTCATGGGATTGAACCATTTCAGCTGCAATAGATTCAAATTGGTCAATAACTCCACCACTTGGCACATCAAATCAATGAACAATATCCATTGGAAGCGATGAACACATTTTATTTGATAAAAAAATAAAAATTGAAATAAACTCTACATCTTGATATCCATACTATAGCTCCAACTGATCTGATTGGACAATTATATCACAAGAATGTAATGACTGAGCAGCCTCAAAACTAATATTTCCTGATATTTGTTTTATATGGGAAGATTGAAAAACCAAAATTTGGACATATCATTTTACTGATTTTGGTGTATTTAACTCATCTGGCTGAATACTAAATGTAGAAAGCAGCCTAGTTATTAACTCATGAGCAATAAGCATCTGATACCCAAATAGTCTCTCTTTTCCCGATACTAATTCTAACAGTGATGATCAAGATGTTTATATATATTCAGATGACTATTTTTGGGTGGAAGACTTAAAAGCATCTAGTTCCTGATACCACCTTACAATGTCTGTTTGAAACATGACTGGATCAACGGGACTAATACCAGAAAGTAATATTAAAATCAAAATAAGCAGCTGAGTTACAACACTATCTTGATCTATTATTTCACAAATATGAGTTCCATTAAGCACAGCTTCTTGATTTAACATATTTACATCAGCCTCACCAATCACTGTACTTGAAAGAAACTTAGACAGTTTGTGAAAAATTTGAAAATATTGAATTAAACCTACATTTAAAATTACAATCCCAGCATTTCAATCGCTATGATCATATATATCAGTTCTAAGCTTTGATATAATTGAAGATTAACAATTCTCTTTTGACATTAATAATAGAATTTCTATAATTTTCTAGCTTGTTTTAGAAAATTATTTTATGGGTCGGTATCAGAGCGGTCAAATGAGGCGGGCTGTAAACCCGCTGGCTCGCGCCTACGGGGGTTCGAATCCCTCCCGGCCCACCATTGATACTATCCATTAGAACTTGATTCTAGTGGTTATTTTCTTTATAATAAGGATTTATTTAAATTAAATTCTCCTCTCCCCAAAAAAGACTCTAAGGATATAATAAGGTTGAACACCTATTATTAACACCTTAGAGCTATGACTACAGTAAAAATTATTAGAACAATTATCAACCTTTCTTCTTGGATTCAAACGGTTTTAATTAATTATCTTGAGTTTCATAAGTGAGAACCTCATATTCTAACAAGCAATTCTTCCTGGTCTGCAACATCAGAAAATTGTTCAATCCAAGAGAATAAAAAATACTACTCCACCATTGATAGCACAGTTTTCAATGAATCAATATTTCTTACTAAAATCTGCTTAATTTTCTGAACGTCTCATTCGGTTATAGTTAACATATCAATATCATTTATTACACTTCTTAATAAGAATCAACTACTTCTTGAGTTATTTAAAACTCTTATAAGATCTATTGCATCATTTTCTCTTTTAGAAATTGGAACATATTTAATTGTCATTCATGATCAGTTAGGAGCTTGCTTCTTCGTAATTGCCTTTCTTTCTTCGGTTAAATGATCTCATAAATGCCAATAAATATCTCAATCTCGTGCAATTACTTCATCACATGATTTAGCAACATAAACTAATTCATTAATTAGATCTTTTATTCAATCAATTCATATATTTTCTAATAACAGCTTTCAATCTGTATTACTACATTGGTCAATAGTTCATTTCTCAAAATTTTTTTAATTGCCAATTAGGCTCATTGAAATATATTAATTACTTTTTTTTAATTTAACAGATATAATATTTCATGAAACTAAGCACATACTTATTCTATTTCCTCAAAACTGCATTATATGAACTTCTTCAAATGTTAATCAGTCTAAGTGTCAAATAAGAGCTTCATAATTTATTCTTCAAATATCTAAATCTTTATAACGAATAGATGTCGAGCTTCATCAAGACACAGTTAACTGAAAATCACTTAAACATAATCACATCCCGTTAATTCTATTAATAACTGATTTCATTTGTAAATTAACATTGTTTTTTCTATTCATATGAGTCATAAATCAATAATTTAATCAATTTATATGTCTCGTAAATCACGCAACTGATACACAAGATCAAAGCAATGTTTTAACAACTTTATTACGAACATTATTTGTAATAATATATTTTCACACTGGAACCATAACAGTGTTAGACTTATCTGTAATGTGTCTTAAATCTAATCTTTTCACTTACTTCTTAATTAATATTTTATTCTAACGACAATTATGCTGAACTAATAAAAATCAGTTATTTCTTTTTTCTATTCAGTCATATTCTCAATTAATTAGTTTTTCAAAAATTAACCATTTTTTATTTGTGAAAAAGTATTATTTACAAATTCCACAATATCATTTATAGATTTTTTTCCAAAGTAGCTATTTCCTACACTCATCCAAACAATAGCAAGTCATTTTTCTTTGACCACTCTATAGCCTGTTTCAAATGCCGTTCATTTTAATTTTTGTTGAATTGATAATTTGCTCATTATTTACATATCTTTATTATTCTAATAAACCTCCTCCAAATAACACTCCTCACAATAAATAATCTCAGACCTGTCAGGAGAATAAGTAGTCTGAATATCTTTTTCACACTTCATACACTTTCTATCATAAAGTTTCCTCGGATTTCTAAGCTTCTTTCTGGCTTTATGTCTTTCATCTGGATGTAAATGTGGAATTGGAATATTATGCTCTCTGTAGAATTTAAGTTCTTGAGGAATTATTTTAAATGGTCTTTTAGATACTTCACACTTTACTGCCCAGTTTAATATATCATCCGGTATATCATTAATATTATCTGGGAGTTTTTCTGCTGAAACTATTTTTTTTACATCTGGAACTTGATCATTTTCATCTTTCCATTTCCAACCCTTACTTATTGCTTGTTCTTTTGTTAAAGGAAAATATTCTTGTGCTAATGATTCGTTGTATGTAAAAAGACTCAATCTCATTGGGAAAAACTCTCACCATTCTCAGGCAGATTTCATATGTTCAACTATCTTTGGTAGCAATGTTTCATATTCTTTTTTTGTATATTGTTTGTTTAGGATGCAGTATTGTGAATTTTTAAGACCTGCACATCAAAAACAATTTTTAAGGTTAATACTAGTTTCACAATAAAATGAATTACATAAATCTACTGAATTGAAACAAAATCATGAATTATATATTTTATAATTAGAACAAGTTTCATAACTTAGCTCTTGATAATCAGGATTAGTGCAATCACAAGAATCTTTTGTATTTGATCAAAACTCTATATAATTACAGTCTTCACAATCTTTAACTACAAATCAATTATATATGTTTTTAGAATTCTGTATTTCATCTCCTGAACAATTTTCAATGTTATTAAATTTTTGATTCTTTCGTGGAAATTTCTGACTTAATAACTTAAATTTATTAATAAAATCTGACCGGAATAAATAACTGTTAATTAATTCATTTTTTATCTTATTATATTTATCTTTTGTATGTTGTTTATTAAGAATATAATATTTTTTATGTCTTAATCATATGCATCAAATACAACTTTCAAGATTTTCACAATCAAATAAATAAAGTGAATTTGAACAGTTACTAACATCTTCTGACCAAAAAACATTAGAACAATTTAATCAATTTATTAGCTCATAACAATTAATAGAATTATCTGTCATCAAACAATCAACAATATTAGTTCAAGTAAATATTCGATATGAATAATAGCAATTTTCAGCATAAATTGATGATCTAACAAAATAACAATTTTTAGAATTAGCAATATTAAGACTCCAATCACAATTTTCACAATTTATTGATATTCTATCCCAACGAGGTGTAATTTTTTGTAATTCACTAAACTGCTCAAAAAATGATTTATTAAAATCATATTCTCTTCAAAAATCTTTTCAGTTTATATTATCAGAATACCACTCATCCTTGGTTACAATATTGTATCATTTGTCATCAGAAAACGGAGATATGATTTTTTTTCATTGCTTGTTAATAGCAGAATATAATTTACTTATATTAAAAATTGCCAGTCTTCTTTGCTGCCTACAACTAGGACAAAATGTAGGAGCAGGAATTTCATACTTCTTTCACCCAAATACAGGACTAACCTTGTCATAAAAATCCAAATCATCTTGAGTGATTATAAATTGAGTAGAGCATTGTTTACACTGCTTTTTCATTAACCTTTTTAATAAAAAATACCTTGCTTAAATTTTAGCTTGCAACAAGAACATTAGCAAATCTAATTTAGCCAAATCCATTAAGGAAACTCTTGGCTTATACAGTATTACACTAAATGATTCACCCACCTTTAATCACTCATATTTTATTGCTTTACTCATCTCATTAAGCAAACAAATAAACTGTAACACTTTATTTAAACATTGTTTTAATTGCATTGTTATTTATTTATATTTTAAAGTACTTTACTTTATCACTTAATTATAATTAGGTCAATTTTTTTATCCAATCTAACAGATAGCTAATAAATTTTTATCAATACATTTAGATCAATTCATTAAATAAAATTAAAATATTTAGTTCCGGCGATACATTTTAGGAATTGACCAATTAAGAGATCCTCTCGACTCGCTACGCTTGCCCGAAATGATATAGAGCTGTGCTCGATTACTTTTATCCTCTCTAACACACCCAATTAAAATTTCAAACTTCAATAAAAAATAATCTAACAAACTATAGTACTGAATTCTAGACCTTACAATGCTACCACTAGCCTTTCTTTACTCTCTTAAACCCAGCATAAAAAGCGAGCCATTAGTAGTTTTGCCAGCCAAATCAAAGCTACGCAGGGCATTCTACTATTTCCGATTCGCGAGCTCATCGCAAAGCGTAGAATGGTGGCTAGACCCGGACTTGAACCGGGGACACAAGGATTTTCAATCCTTTGCTCTACCAACTGAGCTATCCAGCCAACCTACACTTTAATCAAACAAGTTTGTAGTTTAATGAGGCTTTTTTATTTTTCAATGGGAAATAAAATAAAAGTATCTATTGCCCTATTAATTCACTTAAATTAAACTTTTAATATTAATCAATAATCTATGCAAATAATACTACTTGCTGCCTGAACAAGTTCGAGAATGAAGCCAATATCAGATAAAACTTTATTGAAAATTTGTTGAAAAACTATTATCGAGCATCAAATCGATACTATCATAAGTGCTTGATTTAAAGATTTTTTAATAATTTGCAACAAGGAAAATATTAATGAATTTAAAAAAATATGTCGTTTGAAAAAAAATATTAAATTTGAATTTGTAATTCAGAAAAACTTAGAAAACTGAATGAAATGAGCAATGGAATCTTGTGAAAATAAAAGTAAAGATAGTGTCTTTATAGTCTCATCTAATGACATTGTGGAAAAGTATATTTTTATAGAAATGCTTAAAGAAAGTAAAAATAAAGTCTGTTACTGATTGGTTTGTGGAAAAGTTGTGGAAAAGTATTTCCCTGGTGGTTATATATCAAGGGATAAAAATTGAAACTTATTAAATATTGTTGAAAAACCATGAGAAGGAAAAGAGCCTAGTAATCAAATAAATTTAGTTTTGCATATATGGAATAATTTTAAAGATTTTCAGAAAAAAATGTTAACTTTCCACAACTCCACAGATGATGCTTATGAAAAAACAATTCAAAATATTTGTCAAAATTGAAAAGATAAGATTAAAGTAATTGAGTATAAAGGCTTTTGGCAAGCGGTAAAATACCCTTGGCATATAAATATATTAACTAATTATTTTTTAAAAAACCAAAAAAATTGTATTAATAAAGATTCAAAAATATCTAAAAATGCTTTATTAAAGGGTGATAATATAGTTGTGGAAAAGTGAGTAAAAATATTTGATAATGTTGTTATAAACTGACCTGTGTTTATTTGAAAGAATACTATTATAGGAAATAACACCCTTATAAGAGATAGTAGTATTTGAGATAATTGTGTTATTTGATTTTGAAGTGAAATTTGTAGATCTTGTTTACAAAATTCTATATGGACCCATTCTAATTATATATGAGATAGTGTATTAGATGAAAATATATCATTTTGAGCATGAACAATTACCTGAAACTTAAGATTAGACGAAGAAGAAATATTTATAGATATAAAATGAAAAAAAATAAATTCGTTAACAAATAAGCTTTGATCTTTTATTTGAAAAAATTGTAGACTTTGAACTAATATCTCAATTAACCCTTGAATAAAAATTGGGGGAAACTCTTTAATTTGAGCTGGTATAATATTATGAGAAAATATATGAGAAAACTCCTTTATTTACTGAAAAACTAATATTATCAAAAAACAAAATAATAAAAAAATTAAAAAAAGAGTGTAAAAGTTTATTAACTATAATTAGAGATTATATTTAATATTAAGAATTAATTAAAATTATTCTTAATATTTTTCAAGTACCTACTATTACTACTAATAAAATATATAAATATTAAATAATAAAAAACATATAAATAAAAAACCATATTTTACTATGGTTTTTTATTTTTGTTTTCATATTTATATTTTCCATCCTTTGTTTAACACAAGGGGAAGATATAAATAATCTGGAGAGTTAGTTTTACTCGAAAATTTTATTCCTTATTCCCGCTAGATTTTTACTTCTCGCGAAGAAGTATCCTATTGTTGGAGCTAACGTATTGTTATAAAATATAAGAATACACTCTCAGGATATAATTGTTTGGCTTAATAAGTAACTAATCTTATTAAGTTCTTACAAAGAATAAAAAAATGTAAATCATTAATTAGATACTTCATTCCATTAGGATTGTTTAATATTTTGACTCCTTGGAGAATTTATTAAACTAATGATTTATAGTTTTTATCCTTAAAATTAATTATAATGTAAAGTTTCTTTTTTTCATGTTTTCATATAAATATATCAAAACTAAAGAAACTTATCAAGTATGAATAATAGAAATAAATATATAATTATTTTATTATACTATTTTAAATATTTTTATAAACATAGAAAAGATATCAAAAAATAGCATTATAAATTCTTTTTATTCGCTTTGGCTCTATTGATAGACGCCATAACCATTCAAGTCACATCTCTCTTATTTTTTTCGGAGCTCTTTTTTGAATATTACAAATAAAATCAAAAGTTCATCATATTCAAATAAAATAATTAACAAATTGTAATTTTTTTATATTATCATTAATCCAATATTCCTGAGTTGGTGCTCATAAGGCTAAAAATACTATATTCGCTTTTGTTTTATTAATTTGAATTATAGTTTTTTTTGAATTTGCCAAATTGTATCACATAGAAACTCAAACTATTTTAATTTTAGGAAACTTCCTTTTTAAAATATTTTTAACCCTTTCTGGTACTCATTTTTTTCATCATATTAAAAATATCTTAAAATTATTAACTTCGGACATTTTACAAATATCTAAAAATATATCACTTCAACAAATTCTATTACCAATAGGTGATTTAATTTTATTAAAAGTAATTATCTTATATAAGAAGTTTATAAAATTTTTAACTCTTTCTTTTTCTAAATATGATCAAATAAGTAATCAAAAACCATCCGGAAGATTCCATTTAGCTTTTAATAATATACTTCTTAATTTTTTATCTTTAAATTGTTTTAACATTATTTCAGGATTTGGTGTTGTGGAGTAATTTTGTTTTCAAGATTTTATATTATTACACAAATCATTTAAAAACTCTTTTTTAGTTCAGTTGAATATTGGAATTTTAAAATGGTAATAGTTTTTCATAATGTAAATATTTTATAACTTTTTAAATAAAAAGTAAGAAATATATTATTAATTTGATATTTTATAAAAAAATACTATATTTTTCTAGCTATAAACTAATAACTAACAATGCGTAGAACAAATAATTGTAATGAACTTGATTTAAAACATTTAGACAAAGAAGTGGTTTTATCATGATGGGTACATAGAAGACGTGATCACTGAGATATAGTATTTATAGATCTTAGAGATGTTAAATGACTTACACAAATTGCATTTGATCCATCTTTTAAAAAAGATATTCATACAAAAGCTCATAAGTTAAGAAGTGAGTATGTTATTACTATTAAATGAAAAGTAAGAAAAAGGCCAGAATGACAAAATAATAATAAAATGAAAACTTGAGAAATTGAAGTTTTAGTTTCAGAATTAATAATATTAAATGAATCAGTTACACCCCCTTTTGAAATTGATTATGAAAAACAAGTTTGAGAAGAAATAAGACTTAAGTATCGATATTTAGATTTAAGAAGAGAAAGAATGAGAGATAATATAATTTTTAGGAGTAAGTTAACAAAATTTATTAGAGATTTTTATGATAGAGAATGATTTTTTGACATTGAAACTCCTATAATGATTAAATGAACACCTGAGTGATCAAGAGAGTATCTAGTCCCATCTAGAGTTTACCCTTGAAACTTTTTTGTTTTACCCCAAAGCCCGCAACAATTAAAACAATTATTAATGGTGGCTTGATTTGATAGATATTTTCAAATAGCTAAATGTTTTAGAGATGAAGATTTAAGATGAGATAGGCAACCTGAGTTTACTCAAATAGATGTTGAAATGTCCTTTATAGAACAAGATGATATTATAAAAATACACGAAAAATTATTTTTAGAAATTGTAGGAAGATTTTCTAGTGATAAAAAATTACTATTTAAACCATTTAATAAAATTACATGGCAAGATGCTATGGAAAAATATTGAAGTGATAAACCAGATTTAAGATTTGATTTAGAAATAAAAGATATAACAAAACATGTTAAAAATTGTGGTTTTAAAGTATTTAAAACCCCAGCTAATAAGGATTGATGAGTTGTAAAAGCCTTGTGTGTAAAAGGTTGAAACTCACTTACAAGAAAAGATATTGATGATTTAACAAAATATGCACAAAGTCATTGAGCTAAATGACTTGCTTATATTCAGGTAAGGAAGTGAGAATTAACAGGACCGGTGGTGAAATTTTTATCTAAATCAGAATTAGATAATATTATTAAGGAAACTTGAGCTGATAAATGAGATATTATATTTTTTTGAGCAGATGATTTTATAAAAGCATGTGAAAACTTATGAGTTGTAAGATCTAAAGTAGCTGAGATGATGTGACTTATTGATGATGGTATATATGCTTTTACATGGGTTGTGGATTTTCCAGCTTTTGAAAAAAATGAACAGTGAAATATTGTTTCTGTGCATCACCCTTTTACCAGACCTTATAGTGAGGATTTGAAAAAATATAAAAAATGAGATTTAACTAAAATTAAGTCACATTGTTATGATTTGGTTTTAAACGGAGTTGAGCTTTGATGATGATCAATAAGAATTCATGAAAAAGATTTACAAAAAGAAATGTTTGAATTGATGAAAATATGAGAAAAAGAGCAAGAAAATAAATTTGGACATTTATTAAAAGCTTTTGAGTATTGAGCACCACCACATTGATGAATTGCATTTTGATTAGATAGGATAATTATGCTACTTAGGTGAGAAAAAAATATTAGAGAAATTATACCATTTCCAAAAGATCAAAAATCAAAAGATTTAATGTTATGAGCTCCTGGTGTTATGCCAAATGAGCAATTAGAAGAATTATGATTAAGTATAATTGAAAATATTAGTATTTAAAGGGTTATTTTTTTTCAATTCATAGGTATTTATAAGCTTTTATTGTTACAAATCTTCACCTTTGTGTTCTTTGTATAAATCATAATTGAATTAAATATGGTTCATAAACCTCTTTAATTGTTTCCACTTCTTCTGAAAGTGCAACAGCTATAGTTGAAGCTCAAACTGGTCAACCATTAAATTTTTCCACAATTGTTGTTAAAAAGTTTCTATCAGATAAATCTAATCAATATTTATCTATTCAAAGGGCTTTTAATCATGTTTTTGCAATTTTAAAGCTTAAAACTCAATTATTATCAACTTCAGCAAAATCACGTAATCTTTTAAGTATTCTATTTGAAATTCTTGGAGTTTTTCTACAAGATTTAGCGATTGTTAATATTGCTTCATTATCAATTTGTAAATTAAAAATATTAGCAGACCTTTTAATTATTTTTTCAATTTCTTCATTATCATAAAATTCAAGTCTTGTTATACTTCAAAACCTATCTCTTAATGGTGGTGATAGGGATGATAATTTAGTGGTAGCTCAGATAAGTGTAAATTTTGGTAAATTAATACACATAGAACGAGCTCATGGTCATTTTCAAATTACAATATCTAATTTTTGATCCTCCATTGCAGAATATAAAATCTCTTCAATATTAGTTTTTAGTCTATGTATTTCATCTATAAAAAAAACATCTCACTCTTTTAAATTTGTTAAAATTGCCGCAAGGTCTCAAGCCTTTTCAATTGCAGGACCAGATGTACTTTTTAAACTTGTTCACATTTCTTTAGCAATTATCATTGATAAAGTTGTTTTTCAAAGTCATGGAGGTCAATAAAAAAGCATGTGTTCTAAAACCTCCCCCCTTTTTTTTGCAGCATTTATAAATACTCTTAAGTTAGATTTTAATTGTTTTTGTCATATATACTCTTCCAGGTTCTGAGGCCTAAGGGTTATTTCTGTATCATCTTCCTTGTTTTCTTTAGTTTTATAAATCTCATTAACAATCTTTTTATTAAATGTTTTTTTTATAGACATTTTGTTATATTATATTTTATATTTCCAATTTATAAGCTATGATTAACCAGAAAATTTTTTATAAATTAAAATCAGTATAATATTATAATTAAATATATAAATGTCTAATTTAAATATTAAAGATTTGCTGGTTAATAATCTTTGAGATGATAAACACTACCTTCTTTGTAGTGATGTAAAATTGTTAGAAAAAAATAATATTCAATTACATTTTAAATCTAGTGATTTAATAATTTCACTGAATAATATTGAGAAATTTAAAAGCAAATTACTTATAAATAAAAAAATAAAAAAAGATTTATTATCTGAAAACACATGGTTACTTTCAATGTGAGTAATATTGCTGTTTTGAGATAATATAGATTCTTCGGATATTGTTCTTATTAAGAGAGATGATAAAGCTAAATTTGATCCAAATTGTTTAACAATGCCTGCAGGAAGACTTGATACCCTTCTTAGTATTTGATGTTATAAAGAATTGTCAGAAGAACTTATTAGTTGAAATGATAAGTGTTATTTCTCTTTTTTTAGTGAATTTTTTAATGATAAAAAAATGAGAAATAGCTTAATAAAAATTCAAGAAAATAGAATTCATAAATTAAAATTGCCGAAAAAACAAATTAAGGAAGTTGTTTGTAAGTCCATTGATTTAAAGATTTTCTACAAGGTTGATATGTATTATGATTGAAAAATGATTGATAGTGTTGATAATATTTTTGTATTTATTGATGAAACAAATAAAACATTAGAATTTAGAAAGGTTTTACTTTCACCAAAACAAAATATTTCAAATTTTTTTGACTGAGATTGATATAAAAGAGAGGTTTTATTAGTGAATTTGAAAAATTTAAAAAAATGAAAATTAATATGAAAACATGCTATGTATCCTGATTATGATTTACAAAATATTACTTTAAACGGTTTTAAATACTCATTAAGCAATACTTTAAAAGCATTTTTACAATTGTTTTAATAACTCATAACAACTTTTTCTATATATTCAGATATATCTTTTCATGTATATCTATTTGATTTTAGAGATAATCACGAAACAAGATCAGGTCCCCTTTTTCATTCCATCCACTTATATAATAAAAGTCAGTCGGTATATGCATCAATTTTTCAATCTCAATTTATATCAAGAATATTTTCTCAAAATATTAAGTTTATATAATTTACAATATCTTCACTATTACAACGTTTGCAATTTTTTCAAATAACTCAGTAACTAAGTTGAGATCATCTTTCTCAATAGAGATATCTTTGAATAATTATTCAATCATTTAAAGGGTTAACTTTTCAATCTCAATCAATGTCAAGAGTGCTTACACTGTTACCTGCCCTATCTGAACAGAAAAATTGAGAATAGTAATCTTCTCCTTTGGTGTTTATTTTTGAAACTCATTCACAGTTACTTTTTATTATCACTTCTTTTCAATAATTCTCTTTTATTTGTAATTTACATGTTTTATATCATTCACATTTGTGTCAATGTAAGGAGAAACATTGATTTATATCACTAGATCAAAGAAAAATACAGTGCACAGTGTTGTCTGTTTTTATTATTCAAGCTCATTTTATTATATTTATAACATTATTAGTGTTTTTCTTTTGTATTGATTTGATTTTTATTAAATAAGGTCTTTTAAAATAATTAAAACTAGATTTATTTTTTTCAATACTGTTAGAAAATTCAACATGATAAGCGCTGCCATACCTTTGTTTGTTAGTTGTGGTATCTGTAATTTTATCTTTTCATGGTTTATTTTCTGTATTATTAAAATATTGCTCAAAAGTAGTTCAAAAACTTTTAAAAGAAAAATTAAAGTTTTCATTAGAATTATTAATAAAAGCAAGTACAATTAGAGTGCTAAATATTAACTTTACTATTCTTAACATTAAATTTTTTAAATATTAAAACATTATAACACAAAATATATAATAATGTAATAGAAAGTTAACAGAAAGTTGTAACAAAAATATAGGTTTCACGTTATATAATTAAGAATGGAAAAGTTAACAGAGTTTTTAAAGGGTGTTGAAAAACTTGAACCTTCAAGTTGTTTCACAAGAAATAGTTCAAAAAGATTGATGAATCATGTTAATAATTGAACATGAGATTTTTTCATAATTCGCATTTTAAATAAGATAAGCCCTGTAAAAATTTCTTTATATATGAAAAATGATGTAAGAAACAGGATTCTTGCATTTGTTAAAAAAAGAACTTTTTTAGAGAATTTAAGATATTTTATATCATCTGTTGTTTTAAAATGAATATTGATACCAACACTTATGGCCTCTTTCTTTTTTGTGTTTATTATTTGAGTAAATACAACTTCTGCAGAATTTGAGTCACAGGTTTTTTTAGTTAAATGAAGAGCACAAATTAAACATTTGTGAGGAATTTGGAAAAATATATCTCAAAACGAAATTTTAAATATTTGAGATCGTATAAAAACAGATTCTGATTCACTAGTTGAGATTTATTATTATGACAATTCAGTGTCTAGAATTGCAGAGAATTCTGTAGTGTCCATTTCAAGTTTGGCATCAAATCCTTATAAAAATTTACCAACGATTCTAAAGGTAGAAAATTGAAGAGTGTGGAACAAGGTTATCTCTTCTCTTTCTTTTCAGGTTGAAACAACAGATGCACATATCAGTACACAAAAATGAGTTTTTGATGTAAAAAAAGATTTGATTACAGAGATTGCCGCAATTTCAAATTCATTAGACGTGAAAATGATTTGAGCAAAAAACATGCTTTTAAGTAAAAGGATATGAGCTTGATATTGAATAAAGACAAGCAGTTTTGAATTAAGTAAGATTAAAAAATGAAGATGGGAGATTGAAAATAATTTAGCAGATAATATATATAAGGACAGGTTGATAAGCAAGATTGCTGATAATGCTGTTAATGATGTAAGTATATTGCCAAGTAATAAATTATATTTTGCAAAGAAGAAATTAGAAGATTTGAGTAATGAAAACATAGTTAGTGTAATTAAAAAAAGATTACAGGAGCTGAAAGTTTTAACACTTAATAGTATCTGAGATTTGAGTTTAAAAAATATTAATACAGTAGAAGAGCTAAAAGTAACACTTAATAGTGATGAAAAAGCTAATTTTATAATCTTTTTAAATAAAGAGCTTTGAAAACTTGGTGTAATTTTACCATGACATAATTTATATCAATATAAGTTGTACATTTCATCTTTACTCCTTGAATTGGATGATACATGAGTTTATCAAAAACAAATGGTTTTAGATCGTATCAATGAGGCTCAAGAAATAGCATTGTCAACCAATGACACGGATAATTTACTGGTTGCACTGAATCAGTTTTCTAGGATAGTTGTTGATATTGATACAGATATTTGAATAAATAAACTAAAAAGTTCTTTAGCGTCTAAAAACGATGTGTTATTTGCATTACAATCTTTAGAAAACTTGGTGGACAAATGAGGAAAGGTTAGTAAAATTGTTCGAAAGGAAAAAATAAAAATAGCTTATGATATTAAGCAAATAGTAAAAGAAATTGCTCCACAGAAAAATGGTGAATTTATACAATCAACAAATGATACAGCTTATTTCGCAAAACAAATTCACGATTTTTTAGATAGAATAAATAGATATAGTTCTGATAAGAGTAGGGAAAATACACTTTATTGGATATTAGAAAATCTTCCATGTGATAAAAATAATTTAGAATTTTTATATTCTTTTAGGGAAAAGTTGGATGAAAACCTTGCATCTCTTGTGTCAAAAGCAATTTTGAAAACAATGAGGTGCGAATAAAAAATAAATATACTATTTATTAAATGTTGAAAACATGCTATAATGTATGCATGTTTTTTTTAAAGAAAAAAGAAGAGGAAAAGAAGAATAAGTCAAATCTTGACAAGGTTTTGCTTTGATTTGTTATATGAAGTGCTGTTGCTTGAGTGGTGTGAGCTTGATTAAAAACAGAAAAATGACAACAGATAAAAGAAGATGTATCTAAAAAATTACAAGAAACTACAGTGAAAGTGCAGGAGTTGTTAGATGAAAGAAAGGCAAAAAAGAAAAGTTGATTTTGGTTTGTGCTTCATAATATATTTTTTTGAAAAAATACTAAGAAAAAATAAGATCTTACTATATGAGATTTACAATTTTAACAATTTTCCCAGAAGCCTTTTCTTATTTAGATCAAAGTATTTTAGGCAAGGCACAGGAAAAGTGACTTATTGATATTAAGGTAGTAGATATTAGAAAATACTCAAATGATAAGCATAAAAAAGTAGATAACATACCTTATGGATGAGGACAATGAATGGTTATGACATGCCAACCTATTTTTGATGCAATAGAAGATATAAAATCTAGGTCAAAACAAAATAAACACTATGTCATATTTGTCAGTCCTTGATCTAATAACTTTTCACAAAACAAGGCATACAAGTTTTCTGAAATGAAAGACACAGAGATTATTATAATATGTTGACGATACGAATGAATTGATCAAAGAATTATTGATGAATTGGTTGACGAAGAAATTTCGGTATGACCTTATATACTCTCATGATGAGAGCTTCCAGCAATGTTGATTGTAGACAGTGTGGCAAGATTGATCGATTGAGTAATTTGAAAAGAAGAGAGCCATATGGAGGAAACATATTCTGCTAAACTTGATTGAAAGAAGGAGTTTCCATATTATACAAGACCACAGGATTTTAAGTGATTAACGGTTCCAGAAGTACTTTTATGATGAGATCATAAGAAAATTGAGCAATGGAAAAAGAAAATGTTAAGAGATTGTTATTAATTTATGGATAAATCTTTAATACCATCAGTAAAGAAACAAGCTTTAGTTTTAGAGAAGCTTATTAATAATTTTTTTTCTTGAATAGATTCTCATGTCGAGCTAATGCTTGAACTAGCTGGTGAACTAGATTTTAAAGAAATTAAATCTACAGCTATTTATTTAGATCAATATTGATATATTGATTTATTGGAAACAGGTAAGCTTAACGAGATTTATGCAAAAGTATCAAAACAATGAATCGCTTATTATGAGGAAATGTTTAAGGATAAACATTATAATAAACTGCCAGCTAAAACATCTGTCAAATTGGAAAATATTGCTAGCGTTTTTAAAAATTTTAAAAGTATCACTGTTTGAATTATTGCTATTTTGACACTTTTTTGAATATCGTCATGAACAATTGAAGATTTTTTTAAATCTTACTGAGTAAATATTACTTTAGACCAGGGTATTGATAAAAATACTACAGTTACATGAAATGATTGAAATATTATTAATGATAAACCTTAATATTAAAGAATGATTTATCAGGGAAGTCATTTTTAATAAGTTCTAGTAAGTCTTGTGATGATAATTGAATTTGTTGAGCCCAAACAGCAGAATTACATTTGACGTACAGAATGCTGTTTTGAAATTTTTCAGCATCAGCATTTTTTAAAACATTGTCTCAAAAAAAGTCCACCATATGTTTTCTTGCTCTGTAGATTACGGTGAGAGCAAAGGCAGAATCCGTAAGATTGTATTTAGATAAAGATTTTCAAAGAATGTTTCAAATTTTTTGCATAATTGTATGCTTATATTTACTTAATTTATAATAATACTAATCTAGCGTAGATCTTTGTTTTGGCAAATCTAATTGTTTAATCTTAATAATTTATGCAAACACTAGAAAAGTTTCATGATTCAATTAAAAATTGCAAATTATGTAATTTGCATAAAAATAGGACCCAGGTGGTCGCATGAAACTGAGATCCCAATGCTAGCATTGTTTTTATATGAGAATGACCTTGAAAAAATGAAGACATCAAATGATTACCATTTATATGAGCAGCTTGAAAGTTTTTAGATGAAATGTTAGATTGAATATGACTTAGTAGACAGAATGTATTTATTGCAAACACAGTTAAGTGCAGACCCCCAAATAATAGGGATCCAAAACTAGAAGAAATCGAAGCATGTTTTCCATATTTAGAAGAGCAATTAAAGATAATTTCACCAAAAATCATTGTAACACTTTGAAAATTTGCACTAAATTTATTTTTTCCTGAGAAAAAAATATCAGAGTCTCATTGAAAAATATTTATTAAATGAGATTTAAAAATACTTTCTCTTTACCATCCGGCAGCAGCTCTGTATAATTGAAGCAAGAGACTAGTGTTATTTGAAGATTTCCAAATATTGAAAGAATTTATTTAAAAATTAAATTATTATAAAATTAGGCAATGAACAAGACAAGATTACAATTTTTAAAGAAATTAAAGAAGTTTTGACTAGAGACAAGTGTTCCAAATATTTCAGAAACTAATGGTAAGTTTTTAAATTTTCTTGTAAAGAAAGTATGATCAAAGGCGTGATTAGAAATCGGATCTGCTAATTGATATTCAACAATTTGGCTTTGAGATGCTTTTGAAGAAAATGGATGAAAATTGCTTTCTTATGAAATTTGAAAAGCATCATTTGAGCGGGCTGTAAAAAACATTAAGAGTGCATGATTAGATAGTGTGGTTAAGTTAAGAATGGAAGATTTTTTAAAAAGCAATTTATGAGACGACTTATTTGATTTTGTTTTCATAGATGCGAGAAAATCTCAATATTTAGATTATATTAACAGAATTACGCCTTTCTTGAAAGCTGGTGCAATAATTATATTTGACGATGTTATTAAGCTGGAGTACAAGATGAAGAATCTTTTTAAGTTTCTAGACAAACAAAAGAAATTCAATTTTTTTACAATTCCTATTGATAAAGATGATGGGGTTATGGTTTTAACAATGAATTAAAAATATAAAATAAAAATTATCCTATAATTTATTTAGATAGCACTTTGCTTAGATAACCCTTTGCTCTTGACCTTTGTAAAAAAATATATAAGATCTATAAGCTTTTTAGAAAGTAAATTTAAGATTTATGCAAAAATGAATACATCCTACAATACATAAAACCAAGGTTTCTTGTACATGCTGAGCTAAGTTTGAGTTAAGAACAACATTGGAAACAATGAAGGTTGAGACTTGTGCAAAATGTCATACTCATTTTACATGAATTAAAAGAGAAGATAATAAGGCTTCAAGGGTTGCTAAGTTTAGAGAAAGGCAGGCGGTTGCTCAGAAGGTGGAGGAAAAGGAGGTTGTTTAGATATTATTAGCACCATATTAGATTGCGTTTTTTATACTTACCTTTTTCTAACCGTATCGTAATGTCAGATTGAACATTTGTTAATTCTGAATTAGTTTCAATAGTTTTTAAAGTCTCTTTAAGTATCGTATCAATATTTCTAACTAATATTAGATTAGCACCTCTTTTCATTGTGTTTCAATAAATAAGTCTTCTAATTACAATGTCTAAACTAAGATTTGGTTTTACAGTTACGTCAAATTTATTTGCTTCTTGTGTAAGTTTTAATATTAAGAGAGAAATTATTTGTTTGTCACCATTTTCTAAAATTTTATTTTCATTATCTATGATTGACATTTCAAAAATAAAATACTCATTGTTTATTAGATTGTTTAATATTAAGTCTAGGTCTAATAAGGTTTGGAACATTTCTTTTTCACCTTGTCATGCACATAGTATTATATGACTTATATCAACTAAGGATTTTTTCTCAATACCATTAATTGATCTATCAATACTTTTAAGACTAGTTATTAATTCACGTTTAGCTTTTTTAATATAATTACTTCGTTCATAATCTCACAATTCAAGTATTCATATGTTATTTATGATTGATTCTTGTAATTGTTGAACATTAAGTTCGAATTGGTCAGTATAATCATATTCTGGCTTTTCTTTAACGTCATGATGTGCTTCTTGAATAGAAAAACAAAGAAATTGATCAAAGGCTTCAGTGCTTCAGTTGGGCATTATAATTTTTTAATTTATTATATTAATAATATACACAATATATCCAATTTGTCAAATAATGTTGATTAAATAGGTTTTTTAATTAACATATTCTTAATTAAATTTAAACTAATTTAAATGAACATTTTAGATATACTCAAATCCTACAAGCTAAAAAACATAAGCATATGAGTCCTTGGATGACACTCAGCTCTTGATGTTTGTACATGAGCTAAAAAATATGGATTTAAAACAGTATGCGTTGCAAAAAAATGAAGAGATTTGCCTTATTCAAAATATTACAAGGTTAGAGGTGATAAGTGATGTATTGATGAGTGTATTGTTGTAGATCAGTGGAGTGATTTATTAAAAAATGAGACGCAAGACAAGCTTAGAAAATTAAATACAATATTTATTCATAGTAGATATTTTTGGGTTTATTTTGATTTTAAGCAAATTGAAGACAATTTTCGTATTCCAATTTTTGGATCAAGAGGTCTTTTAAAACTTGAAGAGAGAGATGTGGAAAAAAATCAATATTATTTGCTTGAGAAAGCGTGAATTAGAATTCCTAAAATATGGAAGGTGCCAGCCTTAGAGGTTGATGAATTGTGAGAGCTTAAAATTGTTGATAAAATTTTCTTAAATTCACAGAACAGATATCGCAAATTGTGTAATGAACATGTGTATCTTAATAATGGAGTTAAAAGAGAAAACAAAAATACTAAGCAGTGTTTGATAAAATTTAAAAAGAAAAAAGATGAGCTAATACAATATGCAAAAGAACACTGATTAATTGAGCGTTTGTCTTTAACCAAAGTAAACAATGCAACAAGAACATACGAAAGAGAAAACTTTGTAGCTTGATCATGGGATGAGTGGATCAAGATAGCTAATGAAAAAATAATTAATGGTAGAATCACTTTGGATGCTTTGCAAAACTCAGTTATAGAAGAATTTGTTCTATGAGCTCAAATTAATTTTAATTTTTTCTATTCAAATTTAACTTGAGAGTTAGAGCTTTTATGAACTGATACTAGAAGACAAACAAGTCTGGATTGATTGCTGAGATTGCCTGCAAATGAACAAAAGAAAATTCCAGATTATAAGCCTTATCATATTGAAACATGACACATTGCAGTCACATGCAAGGAGTCTTTGTTAGAAAAAGCTTTTAAGGCAGGTGAGGATTTTGTAGCATCTTGCAAAAAAAATGCTCAAGAATTGATTTGACCCTTTGCTCTTCAGTGAGCTATTGAAACAGATTGAAAGAAAGAAGAACTTGTAGTATTTGATGTATCTATGAGAATACCATGAAGTCCGTGAATATGAGCTACCCCCTATTCTTGATATTTGTTCTGAAGATCAGTGTCTATGTGAGAAAGAGTTGCTATGGAAATTAAAGATGCTCTTGATGCTTGAAAGATTGAAGATATTTTGACATAAAATTAATTAATAAATTATTAAAAACCTAAATTTTAACCTCGGTATCGCAAGAATATTTTCAGATTTTATTGCTGTAAATTTGGCTTGGGTTTTATGATATTATCTTAGATTAAATTTAGATTTAATTTCATTTATAAAGATAGAAACTGATATAATATTGCCAAAAATCGGGTTTTTAATTCCATTTTTTATATTTTCCTCAATTGCGTATATTTTAATTGCGATGTTTAAATGACTTTATAAATTTGAAATAATATATTCTTATATTGGAGAATTTATTCGTATTTGTTTACTGGTTGCACTTTGGTGACTTTTAATTGTTGCTTTTTATGCAATTTGGAAACATCAACTTTTCTTTTCTAGAATATTGCTTTTTTCAGTACTTTTTTTAGCAATAGTCTTTTTGTCATTTTTTAGATATTTGCTTAGACTTTTTGAAAAAAAATTATTAAAAAAATGAATCTGAGCACAGGCAATTTTTATCATTTGAGAGTGAGATATATTTGAAAGAATAAAAAAATCACTTGAGGATTTGGCTCAGTATAAACTTAAATGACATGCTAATATTTTTTCTGAACATCTTGATTATAGTGAAATAGATAGGATTTGGTATTTGTGACAAAATGAGTCTGAAAAAAATAAAATCGTAAATCATTGTCAAATTAATCAGATATGATTTAGCTTTGTAGCAGGTACCAAGTGAATATTGATTTCTAGACTTAGAACTTCCACGATTGACAAATTTCCATTACTTACTATTGAATCAACACCAATTTATGGTTGGTGAAAATTCTTTAAAAGAAGCGCTGATGTTACTGTTTCAAGTTTATTACTTTTGTTTTTAATTCCATTTTTTATTATTATTTCAATATTGATTAAAATAGATTCTAAATGATCAATATTTTATTCGTCAAAAAGAGTTTGAAAAAATTGAGTTTTATTTGATATGTTTAAATTTAGATCAATGGTTGCAAATGCAGATAGTTTGAAAAAAGAATTATGAGAAAAGAATCAAAGGAAATGACCTTTGTTTAAAATAAAAAATGATCCAAGAATTACTAAATTTTGAAAATTATTGAGAAGATTTTCTGTTGATGAGTTACCACAAATATGGAATGTTTTAAAATGACAAATGTCTTTTGTTGGACCAAGGGCTCATTTACCACAAGAAGTAAAAAACTACAGTCCTCTTCAGAGAAGGGTTCTTACTATTGAGCCATGAATCACATGACTTGCCCAAATCAATTGAAGGTCAAATCTCGATTTTGAAGAAGAGATAAGACTTGATTTGCAGTACATAGTACACTGGTCTATGCTTCTTGATCTCCAGATAATGATTCAGACACCTTTTGTACTTCTTAAGTGAGATGGGGCGGACTAAGCTCCATGGTTTGACATTGGTTGATATTATAACTAAATTGTTTATATCAACTTTGAGATAAAATGTTAAAATCTATTTCGCCAATTGATGGAAGATATGCTTTAAAAACAAAGGAGCTTTGAGAATATTTTTCTGAATTTGCATTAATTAAATACAGGGTTTTTGTTGAAATTGAATTTCTTAAATATTTACTTGAACAAAAAGAAATAAAGGCAGATTTAAACCCAGATGATATAGTTTTATTAGATGCAATAGCTAAAGATTTTTCTGAAAAAGATGCATTAGAAATAAAAGAAATTGAAAAAATTACAAATCATGATGTAAAAGCTGTTGAATATTTTTTAAAAGAAAAAATTACAAATATTAATAAAGATGTTATTGAATTTGTTCATTTTGCATGCACATCAGAAGATATAAATAATCTTTCATATGCATTAATGATTAAAGATTGAATTAATTGAGTTGTCATTCCAGAATTAGAATGATTGTTAGTTGAAATAGAAAAGTCTGCAGATATCTGGGCTAGTACTCCAATGCTTTCACGTACACACGGGCAACCTGCTTCTCCTACAACTGTATGAAAAGAATTTAAAATATTTGCTTCAAGATTGAAAAGACAGTTATTACAAATTAAAAATCAGAAGTATCTTTGAAAATTAAATTGAGCAAGCGGAAATTACAATGCTCACTGTGTTGCTTGTCCTGATATAGATTGGATTTGATTTTCCAAAAATTTTATAAAAAAAATATGACTCGAAGCAAATTTATTAACGAACCAAATAGAACCGCATGATTTTTTATCAGAGATTTTTGATGCATGGTCTAGAGTATCTACAATTTTGATAGATTTTAATAAGGATATGTGGACATATATATCCTTTGGGTTTTTTAAGCAAAAATTAAAAAAATGAGAAATATGATCTTCTGCAATGCCCCACAAGGTTAATCCTATAGATTTCGAAAACTCAGAATGAAATGCTTGAATGGCTATAGCAGTATTTTGACACTTGGCTAGAAAGCTTCCGATAAGTAGAATGCAAAGAGATCTTACAGATTCAACAGTTTTGAGAAATATTTGAGTTTGATTTGCATATCTTTTAATTGCAATCAAGTCGAGTATAAGATGAATTGCTAAGTTGGAATTAAATGAAAGTACAATGTTAGCTGATCTTGACAACAATCAAGAGGTCTTAGCAGAAGCTGTTCAAACAGTAATGAGAAAGTCTGGAATTGAAAACCCATATGAAAAATTAAAAGATTTAACAAGGTGAAAAAAATTAACCGGGGAAGATGTTAAAAATTTTATAGAAAAATTAGATTTAGATAAAAGTGATAAAGAATTATTACTATCTTTAAGTCCTAGTTTATATATTGGATTTTCTAAAAAATTAGCATTGTTGAAAGATTAAATATTATGAATAGAAAACCTCCATGACATCCAAAAAATTTCCCTAAACGGCAATATGATAATCCACCACTTGTAGATTTTTCAATGAGCGATAGTTGTGTTAGTCCAAGACCTTTGTGTCAAAATTGAATTTGTACAAGTTTTATAGATATTGATTTTGTTGATCCAGGTATTGTAGTTCTTATAAATACTTTTAATAAACTGTCTAGGTTAAATCCTAGTGATATGTATGACAATACTGGAAAAACAATAAACGAATCCTTAACAGAAATAAGAGCATTGTTATATGAGCAGTGATATATTTGTTTAGATTGTTGAAAAACAAGTTATAGTTTATCAGATGCAATTACCAATCAGTAAATTGGATTGCTAAAATGCTTTTTTAATTCCAGTGCGCAATTTTCCATAGTTGATCATGAGCTTAAGATATCATCAATAATAATAAATACAGTTTTTTCATTAATTTGTTCTTTTTTGATAATTTCAAAAGCTCATTTTAAATTATTGATTCTATCTTTTTTTCTCAATAAAACCTGAGCTGTTGTGTTTTTAATTCTTTTTATTAAATTTATTTTTACTACCATGTTTAAAGATGATTTATTTAAAAGTACTTGTGCAATTATTTCTGATTGATTAAAGCCTCTATAAATTTGCCTTTTATGATGAATGGGTATAGGTATTAAGACAATTTCTTTATTGCTAAAATTGTTTAAGATTATCTTGTTTAGAGGGTCTGAAATAATATCAATTTTTGAGTAATGAGCTTTGTATTTTATATCGTGAACTAGGTTTTGCAATAATTTATTTCTTGAATAATAAAATACTGCAAAAACCTTTTCAAAATTCTTTATATTAAATTGCTGGTTTTTTCTTTTTATCAATAACTTGCAACAAGAGCTGCAAAGATATGGTCAATATTTTTGACAAGCTATGCATGTGGCTGGAAATATGAGTGAAATAAATCGCTTAACAATTTTGTCTATTTTTTCCATAATAATATCTTTGCAAATAATTAAATTAACTCTAATCTATTTAAGTAGTTATTTATTATATTAATTGACTGTTAAAAAAGTGTTAAAAATTAAGTATGATTAAGCTTTGAGTTGTTTCACTTGGCTGCAACAAAACTTTAGTAGATACTCAAAATTTACTATGATCTTTAATAAGCAATATCAAACTATGTTCTGAGCAAGAGGCTGATTTTATTTTACTTAATACATGTAGTTTTTTAAAATCAGCAAGAGATGAGGTAAAAGAAAATTTAGACCTTTTTAATGACAAAAAGGTAATCTTAGTATGATGTTATACAAAGTTTGCAAGCAGTGATATTTTTGATGATTTCCCCCAGGTTTGGGCAGTTGTTCCAAGTAATAAATATGCTGAAATAGAAAATGTTTTAAACTCAATTATTGACTGAAAAAGGATATTTTTTGATTTTGAGATTGAAGATGTGTATTTAGAAATGCCAGAGTCAGTTAATCTTACTTTGCCTCATGTGTCTTACATAAAAATTTCAGAAGGTTGTGATAATACTTGCACTTATTGCACCATTCCAAGGATTCGATGACCATTTAGATCAAGAAAGTCTGAAAATATTCTAAACGAAGTTAAGTCTTTAATTGATAATTGATGCAAAGAAATTATCTTAACTTCGCAAGATACATGATACTATTGAAGAGAGAAAGGTTTTAAAGGTGATTTAGATTTTACTTGATTGCTTGAAAAAATTGTAAAAATTAAATGAGATTTTAAAATAAGATTTCTTTACATGTATCCAGAAAGGATTAATGATAAACTGCTTAATTTAATTGCAAGTAATAAAAAGATACTAGATTATTTTGACATCCCTTTTCAGCATGTTTCAAAAGATGTGCTTATAAAAATGAAAAGACCGTTTTGAAAAAAGCTTCTTTGAGATCTTGTTAATAAAATTAGAAAAAAATTACCAGATTCGGTTATTAGAACTACTTTTATTGTATGATTTCCTTGAGAGAGTCAAAAAGATTTTAAGCTTCTTTGTGAATTTGTGCAAAAATACAAGATTGAAAGGATTTGAATTTTTAAATATTCAAATGAAAAATGATCAGAGAGTTTTGATTTTAGTGATCAGGTTTCAGAAGAAATAAAAGATAAGCGTTATGAAAAATTATCTGAAATTTCAAGAGAAATTTCTTTAGAAAATAATAAAAAATTAGTTGATCTAGGTCAGGAGCTTACTGTGATAATTGATTCTTATGATCAGTGAGAAGATAGTTATATTTGTAGATCTTATAGAGAGTGTCTCGAAGTTGATCCTTTGATTTATGTAGCTTCAAATCAGGAACATGAGATTTGAGATGAAATGAATATTAAAATAATCTGATGTGATGATTTTGATCTTTATGGGCAAGAACTTGTAATTAATATTTAATATTAAAAAAATGAGTGTATTTAAAAGAGATAGACGAAGAAAGTTAAAATTAAAGAAAATGTTTTTTACTTTATTTTTTCTTTTAATTATCATTTTTTTAGCATGATTTTATTTTTTACTTTGACCATTTAGATCATTTTTTTGGGATATTCCATCAATTATGGGATTTTATTGAGAAAGGAATTATTTAATAGTTTTACAAAATAATTATGAAAAAAGGCCTAGTGGTTGATTTATTGCAAGTTATGGCGTAGTGAAAACTTTTATGTGAAAGACTAGTTTTGATATAAAAGATTCATATGATATTCCTGACCCTTCTCCAAAAATGGAGCCACCATATCCATTAAATGAACTTCTGTCTTCTGATAAGCGATATAAATGATGGGTTTTTAGGGATTCGAATTGGTCTCCAGATTTTTCCATTTCGGCGAAAAATATTATTTCATTTTATGATAGGAGCTTAGGAATAAAGTCTTCGTTTGACTGAGTGATTTCAATTGATATGGATGTATTAAAATGATTATTGGAACTAGTTTGACCTTTAAAAATTTGAATTAATGTTTTTGATTCGTCAAATTATTATTATTTAATCCAAGTCCTTACAAAGAATATAGATTTACATAGTGAAAAAGCCTTAAATGAAAGAAAGCAGTTTTTAAAACCTTTAATTTCACAAATTTGAAAAAAATTAATTAGAGATTTTTTAAATATTGATAGGTTCGTTAAGCTTAATAAAAAGCTTTTAGATACTAAACATATTCAATTATTTTTTACAGATTTAGATTTACAGTCAAAAATGTCTAATTATTGATGGACATGAGAATTTAATCCTACAGCTGAAGATTATGTTCATGTAAATATTGCAAATATATGATGAAGAAAGTCAGACAGATATATTCAACAAACTAATTTTTATGATGTTTCATTTGATGAGGATAATAATGCAATTTGAGAATTAAAAATAGTTCTTAAACATAGGTGAACCAAGTCTTTGATTTCTGATTTTTATCAAGCATATATAAGAATTTATTTGCCGAAGAATATTAAGCTTATAACTACAGATCTTAATTTTGCAGATAAAGAAAGAACGATGGCAGATCTAGATTCCTTAGTAGTATGATGACTTATACACATGTTTCCATGAGATGAAATAGAGCTTAGTCTAAAATATGAGCTTCCAAAAATAATTAAATCAAAGGATTATAATTTAGAGATAATCACACAAAGTGGACAACCAAAAGAAAATTGGCATATCACAGTGCAAAATTTAACAGATCATTTTTGGCATTGAAATGTGGAATCAAATGAAAATTTAGCATATTTTGATTGATCAATTCATTCAAATAAACTGATCAATCTAAAAGATGCTGGTGATGACACACCTCCAATAGTGGTTTGGCAGAGATTTGTTAACAACAATACAATAGAAATTAATTTTTCAGAAAAATTAAAAGAAGATTTTATAAAAAACTTAAACAATATAAGTATTGTGGATAAAAATAAAAAAAATAATGATTTTAATCAAATTTCAATTAAAGAATTAGAATTTATAGATAATTCATTATTTATCACATTAAAATGAATTACATATCAAAAGTGAGAACATTATTTATTAAGTTTAAAATGAGTGTTGGATAGATCTTGAAATTATACAATGCCAACCCCATTGGAGCTTACAGTTGTTCAAAATTAGATTTTAAATATTCTACAGTTTTTGTTAAATTTTCATCAAATACTCACTGTCTTTTCCATCAGAGGATTGCTTGCGATTTTTCATCATTAATAGCATATCTAAAATCATGTCACTTTCTGTCTTCAGTGAAAGAAATTAGATTTTCGTTTTTTCAAAGAATACTAAGAATTTTTTTGCACAGATCTAAGTTGCTAAGTTCTTTGTTTCATCAAAAATTATATATTTCTCATGATTGTCATTTTTCTAATGCAGAAAAAATTCAAGATATATGGTCGCTTACATAGATCCAGTCTCTTATATTTTCTCAATTTCAATATATAGGAATTGCTTCGTTAATTAATGCCTTTTTAACAACAACTGGTATAAATTTACTTGAGTCTTGGTGTGGTCAAAAATTATTAGAACATCTTGTAATTATAACATTTAGTCAATATGTTTCCTTATAAGAAAGGGCAATAAGATCAGAAGAAGCTTTTGATGCAGAATAGGGAGAGCGTGGATCTAGAGGAGTATTTTCTTTAAATCAAGGATCTCACAATTCAAGATGTCAATATACTTCATCGGTAGATATTTGTATAAAGTTTTTAACTTTAAATTCGAGAGCGTTTCTAAGCAAAATATTGGTTCAAAGAACATTAGTTTTAATAAATATATCTGGATTTTCAATAGACTTGTCTACATGACTTTCAGCAGCAAAGTTTACTATTATATCAAAACATTCCTCTTTAAATAGCTCTTTGACAAGCTTATCGTCACAAATATCTCACTTAACAAAAGTGTAATTATTGTCACTTTCAACTTTGTTAACATTTTGTCTATTTGCGGCATAAGTTTCATTGTCAAGATTTATTACTTTAAATCATTTTTTTACAGCTTCTATTATAAAGTGTGATCATATAAATCATAAACCTCATGTTATTAAAATTTTTTTCATATTATTAGTTAAGTTTTTTTAATTTAGATGTTTCCCACCAATCAGTAAAACTAGTATCTTTTATTTTTAAAAATAAGCTTTTTGCTGACTTTGTTTTTAAGGCTTTTCAAACATTGTTAATCCAATCTTGCGCCTTATGGTGTCAGTTTTCTAGGTAAATTTTTGCTTGAAAGGCTTGTTCTAAGAGATCTGCATCCTTTGCAATAAGTCATTCTAAGCTACTTCAGTTCTTATATTTTTTAAAATCTAGCATGATTTCTTCTCAAATGTTTGTTCATTTAAATTGTTCTTTCACAATTTTTTCTTCAATTTTACTTTTGTTTTCAATATATCTAGATGCAATTTTATGCAAATCCCCCATTCTGGTTTCTGCTATGTCATGCCAAACTAATATGCAAGCACATTTATTTGCATCAGCTCATTCAAGTTTTGCTAAAATATAAGCTATTTGTGCAGCACTTAAAGAGTGTTCTGCAATAGAATCTGGAGTATTGACTCAAGCTAGCCTGTATCATTCATGTTTTACTTGTTTTAAATGAAGAGCTTCGAATATTAAGTTTGTTATTTTATTAAGCATATATTAAAGTTATTGCTTATATAAAACTAAAGAAATTTTTTGAAAAGTAAATTAGGATTGTTGAATTTTTTTACTTTTCTTGACTTTATAAAAATAAATTTTATATTATTAGCCTAATATAATTTTTATGGCATGATTTACACCAAAGATTACAAATAAAGAAAGAACTAATTCAGTTCTCACAGATGAGGCAATTAAACAATCATTAGCTATAATTGAAAATGAACTTGTTAGAAGATGATGGAGCAAGCTTTCTAGCATTATTATAACACGAGATGAATTAAGGTCTATATTAAAATTTTATCTAAGTCCAAAATTACTTAATGCATTAAGTTTAGACTTATTAGAAACGCAGCTTGCTAGTCAGTATAACTGACTCGTAACTTGCCCTATTGATAATGAACAAGAATGATATAATACTATATCATCGGCAATAAGAATATTTGCCATTGATATAATAAATTTATTAGAATGACCTTCTACCAGTGAATTTAGGAGTCAAACATTACGATGGCATAGTAGTATTGCTAGAGAAGCTTTATGAAATTATGTTTTGCCAAATCGTGATCGCACTTATTGGAGCAGTGCAACACTACAGCAGAGAGTTTATTGAAATAGAGATACTATTTTTAAATCATTAGAATTGTTTAAGGAAAAACTTAAGAATTTGTTTTATAATAATTATTTTATTGAATTTTCTAGCTTTCGCAATTTTGATTGTGGCCAGGAAAATTTGATGCAAATGTTTCCTGGATTTGAAGATATTGTTCAAATGTCCAATTTAATTGAGTATTTGCATGCTTCTATTCTGAAAGAGCTTGCATCTTTACGAAGTGATTTTGTATTTTTAAGCGATGCTTCAAAAGCTATTGAAAATGTTTTTAGGAAAAATGTTCCTGCTTGATAATATGTAATCGAGCACAGCTCTTTGTCATATAAAGGAGGCATAAGAAATTTAATTAATAATAGTAGCAGAGAAATGTATTGTGGTAAACTCTAGA
>CAYWBW010000021.1:0-35698 GCA_964456745.1 uncultured Candidatus Peribacteria bacterium
AACCTACTTTTCTTTAAAGATTTAGCATTATCTATATTTAGTTAGCAATCTCTATTAATGATATGTACATATCATAGTACATATTTTGTGATTAATCAATGTTTATAATTACAATAACAACAAAGCATTAAATTTTTATTAAAAACACTTAAATTAATCAATAAACTAACTTACAATAACTCTGAAATAATTTTAATTAATAATGAATAAAACAAAAATTTGAAACATAGACCTTAACACCACTCTTCTTTGATGACAATCTTTTCAGTGGGATAAAATATGAGACTATTATTACTGATTTACAAATAGCAAACTTATTAAATTAAAAAAGCAATGATTATATCTTATCTGGCAAACATTTAATGAAAAATGAATAAGTAGCAATGATAAAGAATTTATTAATGAATATTTCCGACTAAATCTAAACTACGAAAGTATCATAGATAAAATAAATAAAGATAAAATAATCAATGCAGCTATAAAATCCAATTATTGACTTAGATTATTGAAACAAGATCTTGATCAATGTCTTCTTTCGTTTATTGCATCATCATCAAATTCAATTCAAAATATTAGAAACAGCATAAGAAATATGAATAAAGCTTTATGAAAAAAACTTAAGGTGGACTGATTAGATTTTTATTTATTTCCTACAACAGAAATTATTGCTAAACAAAGTGAGGATAAAATAAAAGAATTTAAATTTTGATTTAGGTCAAAATACATTTTAGCTTGTGCCAAAAAATTAATAATTGATGAAAAATCTAAATTAATTCAAAACAACTTCGATGAAAATAAATGCAGATCAATGCTAAAAGAATTTTCTTGAGTATGAGACAAAATTGCAGACTGCGTACTTTCTTTTTCTTTATGTTTTGACAATGTAAGCCCAGTCGATACTTGGATTAAAAAAATATTACATCAATATTACAATATTGATGAAAATACTGATATCATTGAAGTAAGAAAATGGTTTAATGAATATTTCGAATCTCATGCAAATTTTGCATGACAATTTTTATTTGAACATTATAGAAAATAATTTACTACACTTGTAGTCACTGATTTTTCAATAAATAATTCTCTTTCAAAACTTTATAAAGCAAATACGCAAAAATTACATTTATAGCCAATTGAAAACATTGAAATGGAATTAATATTATTTCGGATATAGAAATAGGACCAGCCATTCAAAATCATCCTAATAGCATTGAAGGAATTCAAGTTATCAATGCTCAAACAATTCAAATTAATATAAAATTTCAGATAATTCTCCATAAATTTCATTTTGTTATTTCAATAGATCAAATAACAGACTCACTTCAATTTTTATTTTCACTTACAGCTATATACATAGATGCAAATACTTTTACAGACCTATAAATTATAAATGGTATAAAAAATAAAAATCATACAATCCAAAAAATATAAGACATAATATTACCCATTGCCATTTTTAATATACCTGAAGAGAGTTCAGGATTTATTTGAGTTCAATTGCCTGAAAAAGTATCAATATTAGCTCAATTAATTGATGCTGTCAAATCTGATAAATTAAGAGCATCCAACGGTCATCAAAGAAGTCAGGCTCAAGTAAAATAATAAATTGAAGTGACCATAATTAATGCAACTAAAGGAATCCAAAAAATGTACCAAGCAGATTTAATAATAACTCAAAAATATCGAAATAAATTATTATTCGCATAAGAAAAAACATTTCACATGCTAACATTTCAAGTCTTATCAATTTGAGAAATAGCATAAATTAATCCAAGCGTGAGAAATATTCAAAGCACAAAAATCATTAATCAAGCAATAAGTGGTAAAGTTATTATAACTATTGTAAGTAGTAATAAATAAATCAAAGGAATAGCTAATAATACTTTCCAATGGTCAAAACAAATATTTACAGACTGCTTAATTCTAAAAAAAGCACTATCTTTAATTTCAAATGTTCAATTTTGATTTTGAATGTTATTGTTATCTCAAGTAATTGTATTAACTTGATTATCACTTACCTGGTCACCACCTTCCTGACTTTTTAAACTTATATTTCAATTTTCATCACTAGAAAATTCTCAAGATTTAGCTATTAATTTTTGGTTTTCATCATACAAATTTCCTTCTTTATCTGTAAAATATTTCATAACAATTTATTAATTTATAACAAAATTGTATTTCTTTATAAAAAAGAAATACAGTATTTTTACTTGCCAAAAAACTTAACTATTCTTTATCGAAATCTTCTTAGTACTCATTTCCCATTAGGAACTTCTTGAGTATATTTTAACAATGTTTTTAAATCATACCAATAACTGTAAGACTTTTCATAGTTTTTTGCAAAATCTTTTGCCGAATTCAAGCTTGCCAAACTTAATATGGCAGAGTTAATCCTAGCATACATAGGCTTCTTAGAAAATTCATCTCTATAATTATGCCATCATAAATTCTTCATTGGATTTGAAACAACATGAAAACTTTGTGCTGGAATATTACTTTGTCAAAGTACTACCTTTTTATTTCCATCACTATCTTGAGCTACATCCATAATTACAAATACATGTCATGTCTTACTTGAACCATTTCTCTGCACTATAACATCTCAAGGAAGAACATCATCAACAGATACATCTTTTAAATCTCTTTTTAAACTCAATGAACTTGCATAAGAAAATTGTTTAAAAAGATACTTATCTAAAGATCACCTGTCACTTGCTTGCATAGTATTTTTTTGTCCATTATCAAAGTTAAAATTAAGCTTATATAATTTATTTGTAGAAAAAAGATACTCAGACCACATTCTCATAGCAATATCAGCACACTCTTGATACTTCTTTGTTTCAATATCTACAATTGCATAAGCAAAATTCGGAGGAAACATCAATTTTTTTAAATAATTAAATATTCAATTATTAATTTTCTTTGTTGGAACATGCCTTAACCAATCATTAAATGATCACTTAGCTACTGAAACCCTGGTTAAATTGCTAGGCAAATGCAACAAATCAATTAAAGATACAGAATCTGGATCATGTGGAAATAAATATTTATCTTTAGAAGTAATAATTACAGGTTCACTTTGATTTTTTTCATTCTCCAATTTTTCTAATTGAATTTTATCAATCTTTTTAAGCATGTTGGATATTTTTTTATCCAAAATATCTAAATTATTATCATTATCATTTTTTAACATTTCATTTTCTGTCTCTATTTCATTTATTTTTTTGATGATATTTTCTGATTTATTATAACTTTCATTTATATTTTTATCATAAGAATTAGCTAGTAAAGTAAGCACATTTTCGATTCTTTCAATTTTATCATTCATTTCAATTACACTATCATCAATGGAAGAAAATGTTTTTTGATTGTTTTCATAGATATTAAGTGTGAAAAATCATCAAGCAGATATTGTAATTAACATTACTCACACTGAAAAAAGACGAACAATTAAAGTATTGTTGTTGCCAACCTTAACAGTATCTCACTTAACATTGATTTTTCATAAATCATTCACAAACTTATAATATTTATTATTTCATTATATTCTACCATGTTTTATGTATAAATACAATGATAAAATAACAACAAAATATCTTGCCCTAGTCAGGCATGCAAATTAGTCAAACAATAACAATTTCACTCCTATATTTTAAAAGTATAAAAATACCAAAGCGAAAGAATAGCAACAGTAACAAATAAAAGTCATACAAAAACTCATTTAATAACTCTCTGATAAGAAAGCTCCTCATTTAAGTTAATAATTTCTTTCTTCAGTGTAACTAATTGTTCTTTGTTTCTCTGATTTTCCAAAAGTGGAACATCTTTTTTTGAAGATATTTCTCAAATCCTATAATTCATTCTTTCTAATTCACTCTGCTTTCATTTAAGTTCTTCTTGAAGTTTGTCATTAATTGACTTATACATATCTCTCTCTGTCTTTGCTTTAACATATTCAACTATGTCAAAACTATCTGAAGTTTTGTTTTGTTCATGTGCGCTATCATAATCACTACCTTGATTTCAGTGATTATGATCTGAGTTATATATTGGGACGGCACGATTTTCTATTCTTTGTTTTCTAAAATTAAAATTGGTATTAACATCTTCAAAAACTTCAGTATTTTTTTGTATCTTCATATTTAACAAATCCTGGCTATTAAAAAGCACTCTTCATCTCACCTTCTTAAATGGAAGTTTTCAAGATAGGGTATATCTATCTATAGACCTTAAGGAAACTCATACTACATTTGCCGCCTGTTGTCTTGGTACATTATAATCAATCATTTACTAAAATATAAAATACTCGAGCCCTTAAAGCAAGAAAAATTGTAATATTAGATACTTTTTAAATATAGTCTGGTAGTTAAAAAGCTTATAAAACATGAAGACACTCAAATAAATAACAATATTGACAAGAAATAAGTCACAGTATACTGAATAAAGCCAACGATTATACCAGCATTCAGGTTAGCAATATCTATTCAAATTATAATAATAAACAAATAAAATAAAAATAATGAAATAATAAATGATGAAATAAATCAAATAAATGAAAATAAATAAGATTCTAAAAAATAGGGAAAACGAATAAAAAGAAAGGAAGCTCAAAAATTCTTTAATATTTTAATTTGATATACGTGATAATTTACAACTCTGCTAAAAGTATTTTTTAAGATTAAAAAATATAAAATCAAGAAGGATAAAAAACATACAATTCAAATATAAAACACGATCATTAGATATTCTGAAAACTTAATAACCTTCTCCTGCTGCTTGTCATAAATTGCCATATTATCTAAATTCAAAACATTTGAATATTTTCACTCTCTTATAATAGATCTTGCAATTGTGCTTGCTTCCATATTTTGCAATCTTATCTCAATAATATCTGGAAGCGGATTATCAATATCATATTTTTCTATAATTCACACCAAAGAAGGATGATTTAGTGTTAAATCATTTAATGATTTAACTCAGCTAACAAAATTTACTGAAGAAACTCATTCTATGTCGTTAAATCTATCAATTAATGGATCAATTTCGTATTTAGATATTCAAGTCCTTAACTCTAAAATAATATCTGTTTTTTCTTGAATAAAATTAAAAGATTCATTTAAAAAAAAATATGTAAAGAAAAAAGTGTTTTGAATCAAGAAAACTAAAAATATAATAAAAAATGTGAATCTAACTATAGATTTGTGGTAAAAAATATTCTCTCTCATTAAACTATAAACCTTATTAAGAAACTTAAAATCAATTTCTGCCAAAGCTAAAAAAAAAGTTTTAAAATAAAGTCACATTTTTCTAAGACTTAATTGTGTAGATAGTTTGTGTAGGATAAGCAAATTCTATCTTTTCTTTTTCAAATTTTTGTTTAATTTCAAAATTGATATCCGATACTAACTTGTTCCTATCCTTTAACGACATAGCACTTGAAATAAAATAGGTAACTCAAATATTCAAAGAGAAATCTCAAAAATTCTGAAATAAAACCCTTACATCATCGGTAACACCATCCTTAGATGATATAATATTATTTACCAGATCCATAGCTTTGTTCAATTTTTTTGTCGAAGTACTGTACTCAAGTCACAACACTGCCTCTTGTCTAATAGCCATTCTATGAGAAATATTTTCTATTCAAGAATTTACAATTTGGGTATTTGGAAAAATAACTTCATTTCATTTAAAAGTCATCATTCTGGTACTTCTAAGTCAAATATCTTTAATAAATCAAGAATATGCTCATATTGTTGTCATATCTCAAACCTTGAATGGCTTATCTAAAAAAATAAAAAATGATGCAAATATTGAAGCAAGCGTTGGCTGAATTGCGAGCGCTATAGCAATACCAGAAATTCAAACTCAAGCTGCTAGAGTAGTAATATTATATCAAAGTTTTGACAAAATTAATGAAGCTCAAATTATCCATAGTCAAAAATTAATGATATTTTTAAGCAATGAAGACATGTATTTTTCTTTAGAATTCGCTTTCTTACTGAAATGATCTCAAACCAAATCATTTAATAATTTTTGAAAAAGATATATTAAAATTATAATTAATATCACTCAAAGCACTTTGTCAATAAAATCATTTAGCTCATCTGAGAGAACAAGAAACATTTTTGCAAAATAAAATCAAAAAAAGAAAAATCAAAAATTTAAAAATTTTTGAACCGAAGCAAGGACAATATCATCAATTTTAGTTTCAGTATTAACAATAATTGATTTAATTCTAATATTAATTAGATATATAATAAATGACCTAGCGATAAAAACTCAAACAATAGCCAAAAATACATTAAACAAATTGGATATTGAATTTCAAAAAATCACAAATTCTCACAAATCTAAAGAGTTAAACATATTATTATTTTCTATTTAATAGTTTCTGCGTTATCTGAAAACTGTTCTATCATACCCATTGACCTGGCCACCCTTTCATCATTTGGATCAATCTCTTTTGCTTTTAGTAAAACATTAACAGCTTTAGAGTTTTCTTTTAAGTCAATATAACATACAGCCAAATCACAAAGAATCATAACATCTTCTGGAAATAAATTTCTAGCCCTCTCTAAAATCAAAAGTCATCTTTTTTTATTTCATGACATAAAAAGAGACCATCAAAGACATCTTAATATTTCTGCGTTATTTTGCTTAAGGCGATTTGCTTCTTCTAAAAATTCAACACTTTTATCAAACTTTCATTCCTTTGATAATAAAAAACCATATATATAACTCGCAGTATAGCTAACATCAGTTAAAGATAATATATATTGCAAAGTTTTTTCACATTCTTTTTTCTTGCCCAGCGAAAGTAAATTATCAGCAATTTCTTCAAGTGCTGGAATACATTCTGCATCTTCAACCACAATTTTTTGTGATACTGATAGTGCCCCATCATAATCTCATGAAAGTTTTAAATTTTCTGACTCTTCAAGCATTTTCAATATATGTTCTGGGTAATCATAAATCGATTCATCCTGACTTACTCACTGCGATTTAACACTTCTTTTTTTATTTGCCATTTTATAAATTAAATATTTACCTATTTATTTTCTTTAAAAATAAATTTTAATCAAGCCCTTTAATATATTCTAATAATTCATCTTTTAAATCCTCTCTCTTTAAAGCATATGCAATATTTGCCTTTATCCATCAAATCTTAGATCATGTATCATATCTAGTTCACTCTAAGATTTTTGCATATATCTTTTTTGACTTAAGTAAATGTAAAAAGCCATCTATAAGCCTTAACTCTCAATCATTTGAAAGAGCTCATTTTTCAATCGAATCAAAAATATCATAAGTACAAATATATTTTCAAATAATTCAAAGGTTTGAAGGTGCTGCATCAAAAGATGGCTTTTCAACCAATCATTTAACTAAAATATTTTCATTTTCCCTATCTCCTGGTTCAACAACTCAATAACTTTCAATATCTGATCATCGAATTTCTTTTACTCAAATCACACTAGAATTTGAAATATTATAAGCTGAAATAAGTTGCGCTAAAGAAGGAACCTTATTATCAATAATATCATCTCAAAACAATACTGCAAAATCCTCATTTTCTGAAATACAGTGTTTTGCGCATAAAATTGCATGCCCATCTCAAAGTGGACTTGACTGTCTTACATAAGCAATCTTAGCAATATTTTCAAGTTTCTTTATTCTTTTTAAAATATCAAATTTTCATTTTTTTTCTAATTGAGAATTTAATTCATTAGAAGCATCAAAATGATCCTCAATAGACCTCTTCTCTCTTCATGTAACAAAAATAATTTCTTCTATTCAAGACTCTACAGCCTCTTCAACAATATACTGAATAACTGGCTTATCAACAACTGCAAGCATCTCTTTTGGATTTGCTTTTGTAGCAGGTAAAAATCTTGTTCACATTCAAGCCACTGGAATAATTGCTTTTTTTATCATAATAAATATAAGTCTAATTTATTTTAGATAAAGTTTAGACGAAGTAAATGGATTATCAAATATTAATGCAAGCTAGTTGGCAAACCCCAGCATTTAAGAATTTTTTTATAAACTGTAACCTCTAATACAGAATCGTTACTTAAATCATTCGGAATGATACTGTAAAAATCAGAAACAATACTTAATTTTATTTTGTTCAAATCTAATTCAACTCATTTTGTTCAATATTTTAATGCATCAAACAAATCATTTAATGCCCTACTAACTCATTTTCAAATAATCAACTTTTTATTATCAGATAAATGTGTTCAACTATTTTCTTCATAAGCTTTAACCAAATCCTCAGTAATAAAAAAGGAAGTGCCATGAATAGCTCTGATCATTTTAGCTTCTTTTTTATCAAAAGGAAACTCAATTCAAAATCTTTCTTTAAAAACTTCTGAAAATTCCTCAAGTAATGCAAAATTTTCAGAATTAGCTGATTGTTTTATATAATCTCAAAAATTTTGTAAATATTCTTTATAAGAAATAGCAGTTTTTAAAATCTCAGCACTAGCCTCAATTAGTGTATTTAAATTTCATATTCATTCCTGCTTATCTATCCTATCAGGTCACTGTCATCAACTAAGCATGGCTCATGCTACAGATACCGAAGATGAATCAACAACACTTGAAAAATAATCTCAAAATGCATTATGCATTTCTACCGTCTTAGGATCTAAATTAACATCTGGATTATCTATATTTAATTTCATATTATGTATTATTAAAATTCAAATGATTTCAATGAATATCTGTAATACTCAAATTCCATACACCTTCTGGATCAGCTAATTTATCATTAACTATAACATATGATTTTCTTTCACTCTGAAAACAATCTACAATACCTAATTGTCTTCTATCTGAAGTATTTCTAACATGTGATGACAACTCCCTCCTGTCCTCAATTACTCTTTTTGATAAATCAACATCTTGCATAACTCAATATTCTTTCATAAGCCCTATTATTCTAAAGCTTCTCAAGTCTTCAATTTCTGGCAAAACAATCATAACTCAATTCATCTTACTTATAATATTTTTGATAATTAATTCATTTATTCCAGCTGGTATTTTTTTTAATTTCATTATTATTATTTTCGGATCAACGGAATTAATAGGTTGCATATTATCTACTTTTTTTCTATAAATTCATAAAGCTATATCAAGCACCGAATTCAATGATTTATGATATTTATTATTAATTTCCATCAATCTAGCATCCACCTCCTCTACATCACTTCACATTCTCCTATTTAGTTTAAATAATTCCTCTTTATAATTTCACATACATAGATAGTAAAAATCTTTTTCAAGATGCAAATAATCATCATGTAATACATATCAAAATTTTGGTCAAGTTTGTTTAAAAATGATTGCATCCCTAGGAATTTTCGCCTCTTTTAATGAAGATAAGATAATGCTCTGAAATGCATAAACTAAAAATGTATCACCAGCAATATGTCCAGATCTCTCATTTATTGATTTAAACAATTCAATATCTATTTCTCGTACATTTTCTGGATTAAATCAACTCTCAGGATCCGAAATTGCATTTTTTAATTTTGTTGGCGATGAAGCTCATGTGTAATAATAAACCTCTTGTTTTGCTTGCATATACTCAAGCTTTAATTCAACTAATTGTGATTTTGTAATCATATCGCTCTTATTCATGTCATATTGATTTACATCCTCAAATAGTTTATTAAGCATTGATGGATTATAGGTAGTAGATCGTAAAAATCACCATATATTTTCTGAAACTTTTTTAAAATTTAAATATACCTCCCTGCTCATTTCAAAATTCATCAAAGACATTGATTCTATGCCATTTTTAATTAAAATCTTATTTAATGAATCCAAACTAATATTCGGATCAAACTGTTCATTTGTATATGCACTTCTTAAATGCGGATCTGTATTTGAAAACAAATCAAATTTCTTTAATAATGCTATGCATCAAGGAATAAGTTTATTAAACTGACTCTGAACAATATCATCAAGTCTTATTTTTTCTTCTGCAAATACTTTTTTCTGATTACTGCTTAAGTAACTTTCAGGAACAAAATTGGCAACCCTTTCAGAATTTTGTTCAGGAGATAAAGCTTCATAGTACTCCACTACAACTCCTCATTGATTAACTTTTCTTATTGCAATTGGTGGCAAAGATTTCCCCCTACCTCATACTACTACTGTCTCAACTGATCAATCTGGATAATGTACTGCAACTTCTTTTTCTTTTCTATGTTTTTGAATAACTGCTATAGAATCTAAAAAAAGATATATCTTACTTCACACATCAGAGTCATTTTGCAATAAACTTGTATCAAATGAAGCTATAACTGATGAACATCATCATATTTGAGACAATACCTGATCAATGTCAGTAACTCATCTATTTCCAACTAACCAAGTAATTACATGTTGCCTATCTGTGTCTGTTAAAAAATCATTGATAATTCTCTTCGACTCTGCAAAAGCCTCATCTATAAGCAATTTAAGCTGCTTTTCTCACATTGGTCAAAATATAAAACCCTCATCTCATCACATTCTAACAATTGAAAGCTCAGGATGTTTTAACATAATTTTTCCAAGAACTCTTCAATTAACCTTTGCACAATAATCTCAAAACTCTTTTCACAGTGCCCGATCCAGTGCTTTAAAATGATCAAGATCAAGCAAAACAGCAGAAATCACTGGCGAACTATTAACCATATCAGACATTCAAGAAATTGCCTCTCTATTTAAAAGTCAGGTTGGACCATCAATAAAATTTTCCCTATGCAGTCTTCGAATACCACCACTTATACCATCACTTAAAGAATCCTCTTCTACTAGAGTATCAAGTAATTCATTTTTTTGCTGTTCTATTTCAATATCAGTTTCTCTATGAACAACATCAAGTCTTGCTTGGAATTCAGGTGTGAGTCATGGATATTTTGAAACACTCTGAGCTGGATTAATAAGAAATCTATCTAACGCTCACCCACAACCAATATCTTCTGACCCATCAAGAGCGGAAAAGATTCTTGCATCATTTGAAGCCACATCTGAAGCAAAATCATAGTTTAATCAGGGTAAATTTCAAATATTTGCTCATCACACAACTTCTCCAGTATCGAGATCATTATTAACACCTAAAGCCGTTATAATTGCTGATTCTTTCATCTAGTGAATTTTTTCACAATTATTACTTATTGTGATATTATTCACAAAAGTATCAAACTCCTAATATAAAGACTTGGTGTTTCTTAAAAATGTGTGGAAATAATATTGCTAGGATTTAATAAGAAATATTAAATGGGGAAAATGCAAGGAAAGAATGATTACTTTAGATTTGATCTATAAATTTTTAATTTTTGGAATTTTTGGATTTTTTTTTAAATAAATTCTAATTTTTAAGGTATTATTACTTATTTTTACTTATAACTTTTTCCAAAATGTTGTGTGCAAGACTAAGAGTGCTATCTCTAGCCTTAACGGATTTTTCTCATGGGCTATAATTTAAAGCTAAAAAATATTTATCATGAATTTTAGATACCAATAAATGCATCCTATCAGCCTTACTGTGATGCTCTGCATGACTTTTAGAATTAATTATACTATTACAAGTCTGCATAAGTTCTTGCGCTACTATACTAGCTGCATGTGGATCCTCTTCTCAGAAAGCTTCCAAGAAATCTATAATATGCGGTCACTTACCGGAATCTAGAATGATATTATACTCAGCTCATATTTTAGATTCTCAATGTCCATGATGAATATTTATAGAATCTTCTATTAAATTTTTTAAATGCTCAACAATCTTCTTATCCGTTTTGTCTACAGCCTTACTAATCTTAAAATCTTCTTTTTTCTTCTTTATTTTTCTTATTAAATTATTAGCAATTTCAACTTTTTTTAATTTAGACTTAGAACACTTTTCTCAATTTTCACTAAGCAAAGCTGAAAAACAATCTTTATGCATTTGATTTACTATATCATGAAGACCTTTTGCACTATCATGATAATCTCTGTGCTGATCGCTTTCTATAATTTTTTTACAATCTTCAATAATTAATTCTGCGATAATTTTTGATAATTGCTTTTCACAAATAGATAGATTCTCTAAAAATTCAGAAATTGAATTAATATTTTCTTTGTGCAATATATTAGAAAATTCATTCTCCCATTCAAAATTCTCACAATCAGAAAAACAATGATACCTATCGGCAGCATGATTAGACAGATCCATCAAGTATTGCTCTAAATGTAAATCCATAAAATATAGATCAACTGTATTTATATTTTAGTAATTTTCAATATTTCTAATAAATTTTATCCTATTTGCATTGACATATCACACTTTTTTCTTAATATCGATGGGCTTACAATGCAAATTTTTAACTAATTTTTATTTGGGAAAATTTAGAAGGAGAGCGACCGGTCGCTATGAAGAGTATAAAAGGAACGCAGAAATAAAATTTAAAGATATTAGAGTAGTATTAGAAGGAAAATGAGTAAAAGACATGACAAGAGAGGAAGCAATGTCAATTGCTGAAAGCCAATGAATGGATCTTGTTATGATATCTCCCTGAGCTAAGCCACCAATTTGTAAAATTATTGATTATTGACAATTTTTATATCAGCAAAAAAAGAAGGAAAACGTTAAGCATAAAAACAATAAAAAAAGTGAAATTAAATGAATAAGATTAACAATAAATATTGGGAAGCACGACTTTGATATAAAAGTAAAAAAAGCTAAAGAATTCCTTGAAGAAAAGAATTTTGTAAAAGCTACAATGCAATTTAAATGAAGAGAACTAGCACATTCTAGCCTCTGACTTGAAAAAATGAAAGAATTTGCGCAATGTTTAAGCGAAGTTGCAAAAGTAGAACAGGAACCAAAAATGCAATGAAGACAAGTAACACTTTTACTAACTCCTTGAAAATCAAAAAAATAACTAATTAAAAAATGAAGCAAAAAACAAACAGTAGTATTGCAAAAAGATTCTACAGAACTAAAAATTGAAAATGAAAATTAATGAGAGCAAAAGCTTGTCATAATCATAGACTTATACCAAAAACAAAAGAAAGAAAAGTTGAAGCTAGAAAATCTCACAGCGTGTCTGGATCAGACGCAAAAAAATTAAAAAATCAATTCTCTCTAATATAATAAATTAATTTGAAATCATGACCAGAGTAAAACATTGAACTGTCACAAAAAAAAGACATAAAAAAGTTATAAAACTTGCTAAGTGATATAGATGGTGAAGATCAAACCTATTTAAGTTAGCAAAAAATGCTGTAACTAAAGCATGAACAAATGCCTATAGAGACAGAAGACTAAAGAAAAGAACTTTTAGACAACTTTGGATTACTAGAATTTCAATTTTCTTAAGAGCTAAATGAATACGATATTCTGAATTTATGAATAAATTTTCTTCTTCAAACATTTTTCTAAATAGAAAAATGTTATCCGATATAGCTGTAAACTACCCAAATGTTATGGATAGAATAATTAAAGAAGTTAAGTAGTGATTTTTTTACTAGAAAACATAAGATCAAAGCACAATATTGGTTCTATTTTTAGAACCTGTGATTGTTTTCAAATCAATGAACTTATTATAATATGATATAGTGTTTTTCCTCCAGACAAAGATCTTAGCAAGACTGCAATATGAGCAGAAAAAGTAGTAAACTGGAGATATTTTCAAAAAATTGAGGATGCTATTTCTAGTTTAAAAAAAGAATGAAAAAAAATTATTGCAATTGAAATTAATAAAAAAGCAAAAAATATTTATGAATACAAACTAGAGTGAAATGAAGTATTTATTTTTTGAAATGAAATTGAATGAGTATCAGATAAAGCAATGAATTTATGTGATGAAACATTAAAAATACCTATGAATTGAAAAATTAAAGAATCACTAAATGTTTGAATAAGTGCTGGTATTGTTTGAGCTTTTATATTTGAAAATTGATAAAATTATAATTCTTGTTCTGTATTACTATTTCAAACAATTGAAATTACTCTTGGTGACTTAATAACATCCTGATATCACTCTCAATCAATAAATTGATATACTATACCAGTACTCATATTCACAAACTCCATATATCATATTCATAATTGAAAAGACTTTCAAATAATATGAGTTCAAGATTTTAATGATATAACTATAGAAAGTGTTACAGTATTATCCCAGTGGTCATCTTTTCCAGGTATTCTTATATCTAAATTATCAAATTCTAATGCTCAAGCAATCCAATTAATACCTCATCAATCAAGACTGGAAATCAAAATTTTTTTTCATCATTCATATTTATACAATTGAACATTTAAAATAGACTCAGGATTGAATCAATTTTCTAAAATAAAATCATCTATTGATAATTTAGAAAGTTTATGTACCTCATTAAAAGGGCGTATTTTATAATCAAATGCTTCAATATCACTTGTTCACACTTCTACAACATGATTCGTACTCATTGGAACAACACTAATATGTGATCTAACATGATCATTTTGAAGAATTAACTCATCAATTAATCCACCTGAGCCAAGATCAATAGACCTATTTGACATATTAGACATTACAATCTTATATGCATTTTGAAAATATGAAATTATTTGTTCAAATTTCTTTGGATTTGATAAATAAAATAATCAAGTGACTACAGTCAGTAACATGATAATCCTAACACTGTTAGATTTATACATTTTCTTTAAAACTGTGTCTTTTTGCTTAACACTGTCAGCATTAGCACGTCTTTTATCTAGAATTTTTCATATCTTCGCTGCTTCCACATTAACCAATGATACACGTTCATGTTTTTTCATACTATGAAATAAAAAATTTATTAGGCAGTCATGATATAAATAATATATTATAATGCAAGAGAAAAATATTTTTTCAAATGAAGAGCTAAAGATTTACCTTTTTAGCAATTTGCTTTAAATAAAACACTTATCTTTGCTAACAAAGCTAAGCAATCCATGTGTAGCAATGTCATTAACTGGCATATGGATTGCTTCTTCACTTCATTTCATTACGCTTATCGTAAAGACGATCTGTTTAAAAAGTGAATACATACCATTATTTTGATATATCCAAAACAATATCAAATCCAGCTCATCAATAATCTCAAACAGCTCGAGGAACTATCTTAGCTCAAAATATACTTAACTGTTCAGGAAGTGACGCTAATCACACTCAACTACTTCATCAAGCAGAAAACCCAACATCAAACATTTTATTTAAATCTGATGACAAATCAGGATTTTTTATTCAAAATCAGTCATCCTCCATTCTTATGGTTAAATTATTTTTATTTTGAATATATGAAAAGCGTATACAATTAGCTCTTCAATGTTTTTTAGCATTCCTTATTATATTTGCAATTGCATTTAATATTGTCCACATCTTTCAATTGATCATAATGTCTGGAATATTATCATTACCTAAAAGCACTAGCTTAGGCTTATTAATAGACGATGACATTGAAGATTTTAATTTAACTAAATTATTCTTTAAATTAAAAGAAACAATTTCTTCATTAGCTCACTTAACCCAGTGAAAAAGTGAATAAAAACCAGTACAAAATGTAAATAAACCTCTATCAATAATTGGCAGAACAGATTCAACGATATTTTTTTCAATTTTTCAATTTACAACTGATTCTCTGATAAATCCTAAAGATTGTTTTAAATTATGCAATGATGTACCTGCATTATGAGCAATCAACAAATTAAAATTTGCATTTTTTACTCTTAAATTCCCAACATTATCTATAAATTCATCAATTCAAGCAATAGCTAAATTATTTTTATCAATACTTACAGATTCACAATTATGAGCCACATCATTAAAAGAATTATGTATAGCCAATACTCACTCCTGAATTTGTTTTAATTGAGTTTCAATACTAATTACGTCTTTTTTTTCAGGAATATGAAATGCACTGATATTTCAAACTTCAGCAAGATTATTTTGTGCAACTTGTCTGACATTTCAAATACAAAGATTATCATTAGCACTTTCTACAATAGTTAATCATCTTATTTCTAATGCCGACTCTTTTGGTAAAATACTTAATTTGTTATCTACTCTTTTTTGCGAAACACCCATTTAAATATTTATATTATAATTTATTAATTTTCAATTACCCGAGGCAGCTTATTAATAATAAATTATAATACAACAAGAAAAACAAAATTGTCGGTTTTAAAGAAAAAAATGGCATATTATAAAAACTTGAGGGCTTAAAAAATTGATCATCACAAATACCGTGATTTAGTTATATCAACCATGTAATCCATGTCATCACAAATCAACAAATTACATTTGATCATAGTGTTGAAATTTTTTCAACAAATGGCTTTAGCCCTTTGGGCTCTAACTAATCAATTCAGAAACTATAATAAGCCTTCTAAGAGTAGTACCAACTGGAGTACAAGTCATCAAGGTTGATATTTTTTTATCACTCGGTTGTTCTAGAACTTTTACATTTTTCGGATTTACTTCTTTTTTCTCTGTAATTTTATATTTGTATTTTACCTGATCATAAAAAACAAAATACTCATCTCAAACATTTAATCTATGTAACCTTGCAAATACATCTTTATACCTTCACTCATCCCAAGGATAATAAGATGAATGACCAGTTATAAACATGTTTCCAATACCTCAAGCATCTGCTGTTCAGGGATAATGTACTACTCAGCTTCTGAGCTCACTTTGAATCTGATCTTCAAAATCAGACCATGTATCAACTTGCAAACTATTAATTGGCATAGATAAAATTGGAACATTTGTTCATATTTTTGGTATTATAAGCCTAGTATCTGTTGGTGCAACTTCAAGCTCAAATACTGGATATTGTTTTTTTACCATTTTCTTTACTCATTTTGGAATCATAAGATCTTGTTTCTTTTTTGATTCTCAGATTGATTTCTTAATTATAACCTCTGTTTGCTTAACTTCATCAGCAAAAATATATGGCTTTACTATCTCCTTAATTGCATAAAAATTTAAAATCAAAAAAATCACCGCAAAATTGAACAATGTTAGGAAAATAAATTTAAATACGTTGATAATTTTCTTGATAAACATTGATTAAAATAATTATTGATTTTTTAAGCTATTTCTTAAGCCCCTTTTCATGTAATCACTCTTTCATCCTCTTGAACTGGTGTATAAATTTCTTTTGTTGCTAAAACTATTTTTTCTACCAACTTTCTAGGATCTTTTGAAATTATTATATTATTTGTCATCTCTCTATTACATAGCTCCATAAGCTCTGGTATATGGTCTGCAATTCATCATGTTCATTCTAATATTCATATAATTTTTCATTCGTCGTATGCTATTGTAAATTCGTTTAATGTTCATATTCATCCTCAAGCTACTATTACTGCATCTACCGATCTAACATTTGAAATACTCTTTTCTTTAACCCCTTTTCAAGTATATAATACGATATCATATGATGTAAGTGGGGAATGGTAAACCTCAATATGTTCTTTTTCAGAAAATGCTGGTGAAAGTCAGACTACAAATCATCATGCAGATTTTGCTCATATAGCTGCTTCATCGGGTAGTCAGTTGCATGATCATGTGATCATTAAACACTTTGTATTAGCTATCCAGACTCAAAGTTCTTTTACTTTAGATACTGTCGACGCTTTTGTAATGTTCGGTCACTTAGCAGATCATACTACTCAGATTTTTGTTTGTTGCATCATTTTTATTTTGGTTAGTTACTATACTTATTTTTTATATATAATCAAGCAAATTAATATTTAGTAATTTTTTACACTTTTAGTTTTATCATTTTCATCTTCAAATACTGGTTGTGGAAATTCCTTAAGTCATAATATCATTCTTTCTACAAGTTCTTTTGGATCACTTGATATCACTATACGGTCTTCCATACTCCTGTTGCAAATGTCTAATACCCTTGGAATATTATCCGATATTCATCATGTACCTTTTAATATTCAAATCATTTTTCATTCATCATAAGCAATTGTAAATTCATTTAATGTTCATATCCCACCTCAAACTAATATAATTGCATCACTTGAACGAATATTTGTAATATCCCGTTCCATAAGTCATTTTCAAGTATATATAATCATATCATATCAAGTAAGTGGAGATCTATAAGTCTCAACATGCTCTTTTTCAGAAAATGCTGGCGAAATTCATATAACATATCAATTTTCACTATCTGCTCATAAAGCAGCTTCATTTGGCAGCCCTGGACAAGCTCATGTTATTAAAATACATTTATATTTTGCTATCCAAACTCAAAGCTCTTTTGCTTTTGCAGTTGACTGATCTTTTCACAAAGTTGGACCTTGTGCTGATCACATTACTCAAATTTTGATTTTTTGTTCCATATTTATTAATTAGTTATTATTCTTAAAAATTTATTAATTATTAACCCTCCACAACTCAAATAAGCCTTGCTTTATCATCAAAATGCAAAGTATAATAGTATTCATGCAATGAATCTCAACGGGTAGTTGCATAAAATTTAAATTTTACAATATTTTTATCAAAAACAACCACCTCTTCTTCAACAATTTCACTAAATGCGTGATAATCTAAATCAAAAATATCAAATATGCTCTCATTTCAGGTCTTTAATTCTGCAATAAAATTTAAAGTAATTTCTCATTTTCACATAACACTATATTTCTGATCGTATTTTAACAAATCAGAAACCTTGGCTAGATAATAATTTTCAGATCAAGCAGATAATATAATTATACTTAATAAACATACCAAACTAAGCAATAAATACTTTTTTTTGTTTAATATAAAATTCTTAAACTCAATAACTTTTTTTAAACTTTTTACCATTTTTTGTTTTTATTTTCAAATAATTATAGCAAAAAAACTGTCTTTTTTCAAGCAGTTTGTTAAGTAAAAGTAATATTTATGGTATTATGTATTAATCCTTATCACAATATTATATCAAGTATTCGAATTCTTCTTATATAATTTTATATCAGCTTTTAAATCAAGTTCATTTAAAACTGGAATAATCTTATTATCAATATACTTTTTTAAATCTCAAAGATCTTCACTTCTGTATAATTTTCACAATCCATCTTGATCTCAATAATTCCAAAAACTTATATAAACAATTCAATTGTTCTTAAGTAAAGACTTAATTTTTGCAATGTTATCTTTAGAAAACTCTAAAAAATTTGTAAATATTCAAGAAAGTATTATTAAGTCAAAGCTATCTCTTTTTAATTTATAAATAGCATTTTCAATACTCATTGCTAAAAATTCTTGTGAATATTGCGGATCTGATTGCTGATTATCAATTCATAAAAAATCAAAATCATCTGGTTTTAAGATTTCATTAACTAAAATATTCATTCTTCAATTTCATGAACCAAGATCCAATATCTTTATTTTTAAATCTTTTTTTTCAAAATTAGCTAAAATATCTTTAAATTCTTCATACTCTTCATAAAAAGTTTGATTTCATATTTTTACAACCCTTGGCTTTGAGATTTTTATATTGTTAGACAAAAAACATTTCATAACATTAAATTTATCCCTCTATTACTCAGCCTCAAACTACTTGATTTCAAGAAAAAAGCAAAAAAATCTCTCAAGTAACTACTCAAATCATCTTTTCTCACAATATCACTTCTAATATTCAATCATTTAATCTTGCCTCACATTTAACACTTTCAAGATTTGAATTATATTTAACACTTAAATTAACAAAATTCTCAGAAAGCAAATTATAATTTCTTGATTTAAAACTATCTCGCAATGTAAGTTCTTTTTTTGAAACAATTAAAGTATTATTAGATATATTTTTCTTGTAAACATAAAGTGGAGTTGGTTTTCAATCAATCTTAAGATTAAGTCAAGAATTTTCTCAATATTCATACAATCAAAGTCACTTATGTTTTTTTCATATTTTTTTCTCAAATTTCAAGTCCCAATAATAAATTTCTCAAGGACTTAGTTTACAATTTTTATTAATAAAATCTTTAATGTTTTTTTCTCAAACAAAACAAAGTCACATCGAATCTTTCTTATCATATGCTTTTATTCAGCCATCTTTAGCCAACTTCCTTACTTCCGATTTCAAATAAGTTCAAAGTGGAAATTTGTAATATTTTAAGTCTTCTTTTGTTATTTTTAAAATTAAAGACTGTGTTTGATCTTTATCTTCATCCTTAGGTCTCATCAATTTTCAATTTTCAATTTTGCAATAATATCACGATGCAATAAACTTATTATATTTTTTAATCAAATCTAAAACTTCTCAATATTTAATTTTTTCATGGCAAACAGTACATGGATTAAAATGAACTCATTTACTTTTTTCTCTCAAAAAAACATCAATAATAGTAGTTCTAAATTTCTCACTATAATCAATATTAAAAAACTTAACTCAAAATTTAGTACAAATTTCACGAGCATCATTTAAATCACTTAAATTACAACACTTATTTTCTTTATTTGTTTTATAAGTCTTTCAAAAATTATAATGAACTCATATTACATAAAAACCTTCTTTTTGAAGCAATAACAAACAAGTAGAACTATCAACTCAACCACTCATTAATAAAACGCAAATCTTTTTTGATAAATTCGAACTAATCTCATTTTCAATATCGCCTATAGAATGATAACCACAATTCAAATTAATATTTAATATCCATGTTTAAACAATTGAAAAATTAATATTTATTTCAAAAATTTAAAAATTATAAAAATTATAAAAATTTATTCCACAATATAAAGTCATATTGTATAATTTAATGTAAGTGTCCGTTCAAAATGAACACTAATTACTTTTTAATTATTAAACACTAATCTATAGTATACTAAAACTATGCCTGAATTTATTTTACTTTTCGTTTCTCTTATAATCATTTCTACGATATTTTGGATTTTTAAATTTCCTATTGAAAATATGAAACTTATTTTGTGATTTATATTCTTAATAACACTAATTAATTTAGTTTCAAAAATTCCTTACCTTTCAGCACCTTTCGTAATTTCAAAAATATCTAAAATCGATATAATTATTGATTTGATAAATTCATGAAATCACTGATCAAAATCCAAAAATAAAACAATTTATGAACTTTGATTTTGAGACTGAAGAATTATTAGAAAAATTGCATTAAATAAAAATAATAAAACTATAGGATATGAGATATCTTGGCCACTAGTAATATATTCTAAATTAATAAATTTTATTAATTATATAAAATGAGAAAAAAACTTGCCTCAAATCAAATATTGAAATATTTGGAAACAAGATTACAAAAATGCTGATATAATAATATGCTACCTAACAAGCAAAGCAATGAAGGAATTTAAAAATAAAATTTGGAACAATCTTAAAAAATGAACTTGTGTGATATCTAGTTCATTTAAAATGAAATGAGTTAATTACTCAATAGAAAAATGAGCTGTATATTTATATATAAAATCGTAGCAATTAATTATATATTAAATCCTAAATATCAGACAACTCATCATCCTCAAGCTGCCTTATAGACCTAACAATTTCCCTTATCATTCACTCTTCATCTCAATCAAATAAAATTTCATTTTGTGGAACATAATGATTTTCCCTATGATCCAACTTTAGATATAATGGAACATATTTTATAACTTTTTCCATCTTTGAATCATCACCTCTTATAACAGCACTTACAATTGGTCTAGAACCATATGCAATTCCCGAAGGAGTTCAGTGCGTAATACACATTGTATTTGCATTAACTCAACAAGATTGTTCAAAATCTTGTAATCGTACATCCTTATAAGGTAAGCCTGAAGCATATTGCTTATGATACTGTCATGAGTGCCTAGAAACAATGAAAACATTGTTAAAAACTTTAGAATATCAACTTTCAATATATGATTTTACTACTCTTGTAATTATTGCATAATCAAACCTATTAATTTGATTAGTTCTACAATATATAACCAAACTTTTCTTTGTTTTATCAAATTTAGTTAAATCAACTGTGTTACATTCATCATTATCAGTGCTTTTAATAAACTTTTCTTGTTTTGAATTTAAAATATAAATATTGTTATTTCTTTGATCTTCAGAGATTACTTCAAATCAATATTCATTAAAAACAATGTCAACCAAACTAGTATAACTCGATAATGAGCTTTCTAAACAATAGTTTTTAAAAAAAACTTGTAGCTCTTGATCTGTTTTAAATTTCTCTAATTCTTTAGACCTACCATATGATATTAACCTACTAAAATTATCTAAAGTTATAAATTCTTTAATATATCATTCTACGCTTCCATCCCATTGCTGTGAAAACTTATCAATAAATCACTTAACTTGTGAAGTGGCTATAAATAAATCAATATTTATACAACTAAATAATTTGTAAAAATTTTCAACTTTTTCTTCTGAATCAAGGCAACCACTTCTAGCTAAATCAAAAATTAATAAGAAATTTAATTTTCACTCTTTTAACAAAGCAGTAATAAACTTATTTGAATCGCTTTCTTTACTATATTTATTATTTTCTCATAAAAATATTTTCAACATATTAAAAAAAGAAAAATACCTTTTTCATATTTTATAAATAAAATGCATAGCTAATTGTTCTCTATATGTAAGTTTATCTCATTTTTGTGTTTTTAAATAAATTTGATGAATCCTGCTCATTGCTAATTGAGTAAATTGTCAATCTTCTTTAAAAAGATTTAATATCATACCAACCTCCTTTTCGCCACTATTTTCCAACTTTTCATTTCAATAAATTGAAAGAAATATTAAAAAAACTTCAAGAATATTCTCATTATTAATTTCTTTAAAATTTCAATTTTTTTCAAAAAGATATTGTATTAATGATAAAATTCGTTCTTCATTATCAAACGAGCTTGAGCTTCTTAATATTTTATAAATAGCAACAGACTTAACCTTTTCCTGATCCAAATCAAAAACTTCGATATATCTTCAAAAATAAACTCAATTATTAATTCACTTTTGCTCTGTTAAATATGATACAACATGAAATGAATGATCAATCAAATCTTCAGTAAGCCTATTTAAAGAACTTGATATAAGTTTTGATAAAAATTGTACAACTCACTTATCATAGTACAAACTAGACAAAAAATCATAATCTTTATAATCTATATTATTCTTTTCAAAATACTCTATAATCTGTTTTTCTTGAGTAATAATTCCTCAATGTAATTTAAAAAAACTATCTAGTAATTTTATATTTCTTTCCTTATCTTTATCTATAAATGGATTCCATTGCTCCATTGATGAGATTACATTTCACTCATAAGCAAAAATAAATGTTTCTATGCGCATAAATCAAAATATTGATAAATCCCTTTTTCAACCATTTGGGAAAAGCATACTTAAAAACATTTCAGGATTTTTCACTCGCAATATTTTAAATATATCTTCTTCCTTTTCAATATTTTCACTAAGTCACGCTTCAGCTAAAGGTGACAATAAATTTACATTTACAGCTTTTTGGTAATTATCATTATCATCTAAAATCCAAGATAATTCTCTTAACTTCTCTTGTTTATCATGAATATAATCTCAAAAATAATTATCAAAATATCTAGTAGAAGCTGCTATTTTACCAATATAATAATCAAATAGAAAATTATTCATTGGTGGAAGATGGATCTGACTACCATAATTATAATGCTCAACATCATCATCTTTAAGTAATTTATTTTTTGTAAAAAGTACTTTACAACCTGTTTTCTTAAATATTTCTGAAGCTTTAAAAAGCATGTCATTCTCAGAAAATACATCCCATCATATAATATAAATAGCCCAAAGAAATTCAGATAGATAATTTATATCTACAAAATTCTTTCATGTAATTGTCTTTGTCTGCTCAATATGATTTTCATACCTTTCTAAATTATCTTCTAAACCATAATCTCTAAACCATGTCGAAAAAAATAATAAAATATTAATATCAGTTACATTAAAATTATTCTTTACAAATACTTTTAATTTATCATTTTTTAAAAATATCATAAGAGAATCTCTCATTCTATTTATTTCCTCAAACAAACTTTGATATGGTCTTCAATCCTCTGATTTTTTTCTAAATCCAATTAAAAAAGATTTTAAATCTAAAGAAATGTTATAATAATCAAGAAGTGATTCAACTTCTGGAAATACTTCTCTCAAATATTTTTCAGAATAAAACAATTCTTTTTCAAAAATTTCATTTTCATCTGAAGGATTTTGAATATCTCACATTAATAAAATTGAAGAACTAACAATCCTTCTTCTTCAGCCAAATTCTGTTTCTATTTCAATACAGTTACTATCATCATATTCTAAATTGTTAAACATGTTTATATGATTGTGAATATATCTATTAATGTAAAAAAATTCGAAAAAAGTAATATTTAAATCTTTTTTTTGTAAAATTTTTCTATAAATTGATATTGTAAAATCAAGTTCTTTCTCGCTAGAAGATACATATAAATCCACAGTGTCATTAAAAGTAGAATAATCTTTTAAGCTAAATAATAAAGACAACATTGAAGTATCAAATCCGCAATTTAAACATCTTGTTGAATATCTTTTTGAATATTTTCAATTTTGTACTGATGCTTTAGCAAATTTCTGAATATTCTTTTCTGATGAAGAAATGAAATATTTATATAATCATAAAACCTGAGATCAATGAAATGAAACATCTCATCAGTATACAATACTACTTTCTAACTTTAAAGTTGCCAAAAAATCAAAAACTTTTGATAAAATTTTTAGATCAATATCTTCAAGTTTCTCATCATACACAGTTAGAGCATGTCATCTTTCGTATAATAATCAAACAACTAAAAGGCTTTTTTCAGAAAGTTTTGGAATCATTTTACTAAGTTGAATAAATTCATTTTCACCATTAAAATAACGGCTTTCTTCTTCCATTAATTTCCTTCAGAATTTAATTATTCGCTTAATCAAATATCTTAAATATATATTCATTGTTCTTGACTGCGGAGTATCTTCAAAATAATCTGCTAATTTATTTTTTATCCTTACAACTAACTGCTCCGGATAATCCTCCGGATGCTCTGTATAATAATCACTATCTCGCTTTGGATAATCTACAAAATCATCTAGTACAATATTCTCTGCAATATCGGAAAAATCTACCAAAGACAGCGTGGAGCTTTCGGCGATATTTCAAATTGTATTTCTTATTTGAAGCCACATCTTATTTAAATTTTCTTGCAATTCTAAGCTTAAACTATCTAAAGATACAGTTTTTTCTAAGACATTACTTACCGACAATCCACCCTCACTCTCTAACATTTTTGTTAATCTATAATTTTCACAAATACTATAGTATAAAATACTACTATTTCTATAGTGCTTGTCAACATCTAGACCAGTATGTATTCACTTTTTAAGCAGATCGTCTTTGCGATGAACGTAATGAAATGAAGTGAAGAAGCAATCCATATGCCAGTTAAATACATTACTACACATGGATTGCTTCGCTTTGCTCGCAAAGACAGATATTTTGCTTAAAGCAAATTGCTAAAAAGGTGAATACATACCTAGACCAACTCTTGCATCTATAAAAAATTAATTCTTACTCAACAAAATAACGTTGTCACAAAAATGCCATTGTTTTATCATCTAATCTATCCATAAAAGAAAGAATGTCATTCATAACAAGATTTCTTTCAACCTTGAGAGATGGATGATAATTTTCCAAAGTTCTTGTTAACGACAACGAAACAAAAAAATTGTCATAGATTCAACTTATCACATAAGCATTGTTTACTGATCAAGTCTTGGCATAAAGATCACCTTTTGCACCACTTCAGGAAATTTTTTTTCAAGGAATAGTATCTGATAATCAATTATCTCTATAATATTTAATTATTCTAAATATCTCATTATGGCTAAAAAAAGTTTTCTCTTCATTTTTTAAACCTCAATCTTGAGATGCAGACATTCAAGATCAATCAATAAATGCAGAACTGATTCAAAATTTACTTTTAGCATACCTAGACAATTCACCCTGAGCTTCTTTAAGCGTTGGCATTCTATCTATTCCTAATCTCCACATAGCAGCCCTTAACCACATAACTGTTCAGAGTAAATTATTAGAATATCTCAACAAATTCTTTACATCTTTCTTTGCATTTAACTTTTGATGAAAAGTTCATATATGGCGATGATATTTAAGATCAGAATCCTTATCAAGTTTTCAACCTCAAACACTAATCCTTCAACCTGAGTATTTTGCTAAAGCCCTTGTTACAAATAACTCATGTGCCTTGTTAACACAAGGATTAGCATTAACACTTCATGAAGTTAAAAAACGACGCTTCATTTTTTTATTTAACTTTTTATTATAACTTTTCAATACATCACTAACCTCTCAAGATCTTTTTTTTCTAGAATGCATATCATACTCAACCTCTTGTTTATCAACTTGCCCATCTACGCAATTAGAAACCTCCCTTGAATCTATATAAGATTTTCATTTTACAAGCCTATTAAAATTTAATACTAAAGGAGTAATCATTGCATGAGACAGTGAAGCACTGCTAGTCTTAACTCAAGGTACTTCAAATTCTCAATTTGGGAAAAAAGAATTGTCAAATACTATTCAAGCCACATTTGTTATTCACTTATCTAACATTGTTTTTGCGAGATTTTCAAGATCTTCAGATACCAACATTGTCATTTCTCACCTTATTTCTAAAAACTTATCACTTCTTAAAAATACATGAAACCTTTCTCAACTTTCACTATTTATATCCAAAGATTTTGAAGCTTCATAATACATTGCAGCAGTAACAAGTTTTTGAAGAGATGCTGCCAAAACAGGTTTATCACAACCAATATCCAACACTAAATCATCCTTGTCAATTCATTTAATTCATTTAATACAAATACTTCCATTTACTCACAATCATTCTAGACGAGAGTTAAAATTAGTAGAAATTCAATTTATTGCTCTTAAGCTTATATGATGATCCACTCAATCAGCTGATGGATTTATAGAACTCTCATTATGCTGATTTGGTACAAGCACTGTAATAAATCATGCTGCCAATGCTGATATTTTTTTTCTCAAAGTACCACACTTTAGCAAAATATGACTTATAAAATCAAATAATTTTCCGAAAAAAAATTTATTAAGTAGACAGCTTCAGTAAAACCAATCAAATAAAAGTGCACAATATAAATACCCACTGCTTGATATTTAATTTTTCCTTATAAAGGAAATATCATAAAATTGAAATAAATATTGTTTCCGCAGCTAATATACTTGCAATAACTCATTGCGCTCATCACATACTAACTGCGAGCGCGTAACCTCATGTTCATCAAAGTGTAAATATTGAAAATAAAAATATTTTTAGATAATCTTTCAAATTTATTTTAATTATATGAGTTTTATTAAAAAGATATTTAAAAAAAATTGAAATTACAATTCAAACAAAAACAAAAGCTTCCATTAAATAAGCAGAAAGTGCAAAATCAACTTTTTTTGAGAGCAATCATAAAATAAAATACCATATTCAAGTTCATATAATTCTTGGTATCATTAAAATAAATCATTTATGAGCATTATTTCAAAGATGAGGCATATTATTTTTTACAAGAATTAATGCGATAATACTTGTCAAAATTAAAAAAATTCAAAATAAAGAATATAAACTTATCAATTCTCAATAAATAAAATATGACAAAACCAATACAACTATAACAATTAGTTTATCTAAAGCAGAAATGATTCAAATTGGAAGATATTTTTGAGATTCAAAAAGAAAAATTGCTGCCACTCATCAAAGCAATCATCATACAAAATAAAGTCATAAATTATCGAAAACTGAATCTAAACTTCAAAAATCTGCCAATAGCAAAATAGGAAGCATTGTAACTAAAATTGAAAGTGATCTATAAAATGAGATGGAAATTCAATCTAAATTTCTAGCATATTTAACAAATAAATTTGTATGTATCACCCAACATAGCATTGAAATAATGGCAACCTGAAAATACATATGATAAATTTAATTATTATTATAATCATTGTAATAATTTTATATTTAAAACCAATTCTTGTTTTTTAGATATGTTTCTATAAAATCTTAGCATGACAAGTAAAGATATCATTGAATGATTAAAATGAATTAGAAAAAAATTTTGAAAAATTAAGAGAATGAGAACTGATCCTGATTATCAAAAACAATGAATATGAACAAAAATATTAGAAAGACTTTTAGATAGAGTAAAAGAACTTTTATACAAAAAACTTGTTTTAGATTTTACACCGTGATCAGCTATGCCACTTAAAAGTTTTTATTGAAAATATTGATTCAAAAAATATAAACAATGACAGCTCTGATGACATTTTACTGAATATTATGAAAAAATTTTATAAATACTCTACAAAATATAAATAACGAAGAATTAAATAAACATAATTAATGTCCTGACTAGCAATATAACTGGTAATACTCTCAGCACTTTTACATGCACTAAGAGATTATTTAACAAAAAAATCTACTAACAAACAAGCTTTTACTTTTCTTTACTATTGCTTTGGATTAACAATATATTCACCACTTCTTATTTATCTTTTACTTACAGAAGATTTAACAAACATAATTCCATGAATGATAATTTGAGCAATATCTTGAATAGTGCATTTTATTTACATGCTATATTTATCAAAATCTTACGAAGATTGAGACTTATCACACGTTTATCCAATAGTAAGATCAGCTCCAGTTCTAATAATGATATTTTCAATATTTGTATTAAAAGAAGATTTATCTATGTCTTGAATTATATGAATAACAATAGCTACTTTTTGAGTTTATATTATTAATTTGAAAAAATTATCATTTAAAACCATTTTAGAACCAATATCATTTATCAAAAATCATAAATCTAGTCAGTATGCTCTTATAGCAATGCTTTGAGTTGCTATTTATTCAGTAATTGATAAATATTGAGTAAATTATATTCATCCTCTTATTTTTATTTATTGTTTAAATATTACAAAATCTCCACTAATGGCTTTGTATATTTTTAGAAATAAAAATAAGGAAATATTAAAAAATGAATGGATTATAAATAAGTGGTTGATTGGGATAAATTGAATAATAGTTCTTTTATGATACTTACTAATTCTTTATGTTTTTTCTTTTGAAAAATTAAGTTACGTTGTATGACTCAGGCAATTGAGTATTATTTTTGCGATACTCTTATGATGACATTTGCTTCAGGAAAAAAATAAAGCAATTAGATTATTTGCAGGAATGTTGATATTTGTATGAGTGTTTTTAATTTCAATAGCTGAATAATTTATTATAAAATCACATAACAAATCTTAGTCTTTCATTTTTTTGAAGATATTTTTCTTATCGTAAGTCATTTAAGTTCTTTAGAAGAATTTACATGAGTTCATCAACATCAATTTGACTCAAATCACTCAAATCAAACAATTCTTACAGATTTTCATATTGGGGATGAGTATCATCTTTTTTTAGCTTCTTCTAAATTTAAATCTTCAATATTGATTTTTAAATCTTTATTAATAAGAGCATTTAATTGTTTTTCTATTTCTTCTTTAGTTTCTTCCTTGTTTTCTATCATTCAATGACACTCAACATATGGTGAATCTTGAAAGTGATATCATTTATATGGAGTAATATCCAATTTTAATACATCACTCACAACAGATGAAATAAGATGTCATGCTGAATGCAACCTTGAATTTAAAATTCTTCTTTCTTTATCAATTTTTAATCCTACTTTATTATTATTCTTTAAAGTTCATTGAATGAATTGTCAAAAATGATGTATTATTCAATCTTGATCCAGCATAACTTTGGATACTACGAACTTTCAGTCTTTTCCTATTATTTCTCAAATGTCAGATGCTTGTCATCCTCATTGAGGATAAAAAATAGTTTGATCTAATATTAAAGTCATTCAATGCCCTGTTTCTTTAATATCTGTTACTATAGCAGATGATTCATATTTATAAGTATCTTTAAGATAATCTAATTTTGTCATTATATTTCGTTAATTTATATTGATGATAATACAAACTTATTGACTAATGTCAATTTCTAAGTATATTATTAATGTCAACTAAACTTGATGACATTATGAAACAATATTTGATAAATCTTGGTTTTAATTCAAAAGAAGTAGATGTTTATCTAGCCTTACTTGAGTTTTGAAATCAACCTGCCTCTGTAGTATCCAAAAAAGTATGAATACCAAAATCTACTGTATTGTTTTTATTCGATTGACTACTTAAAAAGTGATACATAAGAAAATCAAATAAATGAAGAATTCAATATTTTTATGCTGATCCTGATGATTTACAGAAAGCTAAAAAACAGCAACTAGACAAGGAAGCCCTAACATTAAAACAAACAATACCACTATTAAAAGAATTTAAAAACCCCTATACATCAGAACCAAAAGTTACATTTTTTGAATGAATAGATTGATGTAAAAAAGTCTACTCAACACTTTTAGATAGTAAAACTGAAATATTAGAATTTTGAGCTCATGATGATCTTGAAAATAAATTATGAAAAGACTTTATGAAATCATTTATTAAAAAAAGAACAAAAAACAAAATATTGCTTAAATGAATTTGTAAAGACAATAATATTCATAAAAATTTACATAAAAAGAGTAAAAATGAATTTAGAGAAATAAAATTTTTCTCTGACAATATCTGAAATTTTTATTCTTCAATTTGCATATTTGAGGATAAAGTATTACTTTTAAATTTATTTAATGATTCTTTTTGAATTTTGATTGAAAATAAAGAGGTATCGGAGACTTTGAAAACTATACATAAATTAATATGGGATTAAGATAATATAAGTGCAGATGTAATTTTATATAAAGATACAACTGTAATAATTAAATAACTATTGCCTTATTAGCATTCATACTAAAATATATTGGATATTTATATTTCTTTATAAAGAGTTTCAGCATAGAGAGATTTTTATAATATTTTTTAATATTCTAATATTTACAAATTGAATTTGGCATATAGATTGGTTTTTAATAAAAAAGCAATACGTTTCACGAATTATTACTGCATCTTTATTTGTAATCACATTTTTAATTTTTTATTTAAATAATATTTAAGAAATTAATGAAAAAAATAATACTAATCATTGTTCTACTAATTCTAATATCTTGAAGCTTTTTCTTCAGACATAAAATTATTTCAATTTCAAAAGAAATATGAAGAATAATCTGATTGAAAATTCCTACAGCTCAAACTATTTATGAGAAAAATAGTAACAATATTTATCCAAAAACTAAAATAGAAATTCCAAAAGAAAAGTGATATTTGATAGTGGTTTATAAAGATAATCACAAGCTAGAGTTATTGAAAAATAATATTCTTATTAAGCAGTACGATGTAAATATTAAACGCGAAAAACAAGATCGAAGTATTTGGGAAGATAATCAAACTCCTGAATGAATATTTACTATTGAAACAATGGATGTAATACAATTTCCATTTTGGAGAAGATGGATGAGATTAAATACAGTAGAAAAAGCTCATAAGATTTATAAAGAAAATTTCTGAGAAACAAATATAAAAGATTTTGAAAAAGAATATTGAAAATTAAACTCAGATGCATCAATAAGACATTTCAATAAATTAAATCCTGGTCAAAAAATGCTGAGATGAATTGGTATTCATTGAGGATGATTTTCTATTTATCATGATTGGACCCAAGGTTGCGTAGCAATGTCTAATAAGAATATTATTGAGCTTTTTGATATTTTAAAAGAATGAGAAAATTGAGAAGCTTGAGTTAAAGTTATTATTCAGGATTAATGATTATTTACTTCTAAAATTTAGAAAATGACAAGGTTTAAAAAAATAAATGGAGTTTTTTTAAAAAAAACAGTATAATAAATTTTCAAAAATATCTTTGCAATATGCAATTGAAAAATTTCCTGAGGATAAATTAAGGTTAATTTGAAGTTCACACTACTAACTACAATATACTAATTTATTAATCTGTTCAACAATTACATCAATTATTAGTGAATCTTTATTTCATTTATGCAAAGCAATATCAATAGATCAATCATCCATAATATCAGAAGGCATACGTCCTCACGTCCATAGCATTATTTTAATTTGATGGTTTGATCATTTAGCTATTCATCTAATTATTTTAGCTACTTCTTGTCAGTGTATCATATTAGGATATAATGATATATCATCAGTACTATCAAGTCACATGTCTTTATCTAGAATAAATAATGTTGCTCATTTAAAACTTAACATATCAGGAAACCTATTTTTAAATTTTTGTAAAAAAACTCAAGGACTACCTTCATTACAATACAAATAATTGTCACTTATTTTTCAATCACAAGCAGCTCAATCTAGCAATTCGGCTATTTTTACAAGTGGTTCTAACTCATCATCTACTGCAATGATTCTTATCTTTTTATCCAAAAAATCAACTCAATCAGGAAGATTATTAATTACAAGATCAATTAGTTTTTTCGATACAGCGTTAGATATTGCCATTTTTAATATTGATCATCAACTTTGTCATACAGATCTCAAATCAAATCAATTATTTAATAAATATTCTGTATATTCTGTTGATCATAATACATCATCTCTTCTTAGTGCAGCCCTGAACAACCACCATCAAAAACTATTCATAGTAAAATGTGTAGGCGTTTGATTAATAAGGAATGAATTATTTTCCAAAATTTCTTTGAATCATAAAAAACCACAAGCAAATATTCTATCTAATAACTTAATACCATCATAGATTACATTTTTTCATCCTACTTTAACAGACATCTTTTCAGCTACGCTTGCATCATCTATAACTATAATAGGTCTGGAGATTGTGTGCAGTTCCCTATCATTAGTAATGTCAATTAATGTTACTGTTACTATTTTGTTATTAAAAGAAATGAAACGATCAATGCCTCAGTAACTAATTCTATATTTTTTATTATCATAAGAGTTATTAAAAATAACAACAGGATCAATTAAAGTATAGTTAGACCTGTTAGAAACTTTAATAACATCAGGGATATAATCCTCAAATTTCTTTATAGCTTTATTGTACTCTATTTGCTCTATTGATAATTGATGAAATTGTTCTTTTTCTTGGTTTTTCATAATAAGTAAGATTAAAAAAATAAATTTGGAATTCATTATGCACATCATTTTGTATATTGTCAAGTTTGTACTTACTATATTTTAAATAAAGTTGACTTTCTGTGTAGTTTAAGTAATATATATCTGTTCACCATAACTAAACAACATATTAATATTAAAGATCTCACAGATATCGGATTTCAAGAAAATGAATCAATAATATACATTGAATGAGTCAAATTAGGTCCAAGTCTTGCAAGCACATTGTCTAGACGAACAGGATTTTCTCGTGGAAATACTTATTTCTTACTCAAATCTATGATTGGTAAATGATATTTTTCAAAATTTGAAAAAGATAAAATAACTTATTTTTCTGCAGAATCTCCAGAAAAAATAATGGCTATTTTAAATTTTCAAGAAAAAGAAATTCTCACAAAAAAAAATATTTTAGACAAAATTACCCCTTCATTAAATAAACTATCTAATTCTCAAAAACCCTTATACCCGATAATAAAATACTTTGAATGAAAGAAGGCAGTACAACAAATATATGAAGAATGATTACTTCAACCCAATTATTCCATTTGGAATCCTGAAAAAGTATCCCCTCACTTTTCTGAAAGTTTTTTTGAAACCTTATTTAAGGGGAAATGGTGAAAGCAAGATCAGCTAGAACTAATGCCAAATTCTGAATTTAACAAAAACTTTATTAATAAACGGAAAGTTAAGAATATTGAAACAAAATTTTTTACAAAAACAAACATATCTTTTTCAACTGATAATTTTATTTATGGAAACAAGTTTGCAAATATTTCTTTTTCTGAAGACTGAATATTTTGAATGATTATTGAGTGAAAAGATTTTTCAGATACTCAGAGAGTAATGTTTATGAATTTATGGGAATATCTATAGTAAAAAAATTATATTCGTAATACCAAAATTAAATATAAAACTTCCTGTCTAAGATTTTGCATTTCAATAAATATTATAATATTAATTATGAATATATTAATCTTTTGAAAACCATTCACTGTGTCAATCCTTGCCTTAAGATTTAAACCTTCTCAATATCAATAGCTAAGAGTACTTATTTAATTCACTTAAATTGCTCTTTTTCTAATATATACGGATCAGTTCATTCAATTCTAATTTGTTCATTGTTCAACCAATTGGCAGCAATAACTGCAAAAATTTCAATTTCACTACTGCTTATTAATAATTTTCAAGAACTCTTCTTTGTATTTTCATCCTCACAAAACATGTAGTCAAAATCGGACAACAGTTCTCTTGTCTCTAGTGTACATATTTCAACAATTCAAGCATTATCAATTTGTGTATTAAAATACACATTTTCTGACAAATGACCAGTCACTCACCATCGATCCGTATATCAAACAAGAAATTCCAATAGTGTTTTAGGTCTTAACGCATTATTATAATGTTCTATATAATCTCTTTCATATCCATAATACCCATATATTTTATATCTTAAACAGTGTCACAAAGATCACTCATCTGAATAATATTTTCATGTTGGATTTCACATCTCATCTAAAAATGGAATTTTGGTTTTAAATAATAAATTTCTAACATAATCAACGTAAGACGATATTTTTAATCGTCAATTTTTATCAATTTTTTCTATTACCGGTGGGAGCAAATAAAATTTTTGTTTTTCCATAACATATTTGATTAAATAAATTATTATTCCTATAAACTTTTCCAACATAACTTACTAAAAAGATATGAATTTCGAAATTTTAAAAAAAGACTAATACTCTTTTGACTTACTGATAAAGAGGCTCTGTTCTACTTAGTACTTTTACAAAATTGACCATCTAAAATATCAAATGTTAAAAAACACATCTCGGTATCAAGAGAAATGTACTACGTAACAGCCAAGTCATTAAAGCAAAAATGAATAATAGAAGAAACACTTGAGAAATATAATAAAAAACTAATTGCACGTAATCCTGATTATTTACTTGAAACTTTAGAAAAAGAAAAAGTACTTAGTGACTTTGTATTTAAATATTATAAAAAAAGAGTTGAAAAAAATTTACATATAAAAACCATTGTGCCGTATAATGATGTATCAATAAAGTATCAAAAAGAATGAAAAGATTTATTAAGGAAAATAGCAATAATTTCTGATGAGTTTAATTTTACCACTGAGCTTTATATTTATGATAATATAGTATCAATAGCTTCTTTTAAAGAATTATTTGCAGTAGTAATTGAAAGCTATGAAATAGCTCAAACTTTTAAGAATTTTTACAAACTTGCTTGGAAAACTGCAAATTGAACTCAGTATTGAAAAGTTTGATAACTATCAATAAACATAACAATGCTTTTTACAAGGTATTAAAAAAAATACTGCTATATTATTATTTCACTGAGCAATACATTATTTATATAAAATAAATTTGATAAATTTAGATTTATATTTTTATTTGAAAGATTTAACTACATATTTAGCTAAACACTTGAATAAACTTAAAATAAACTTTGAAGTGCAACACTTATCGATAAAATTATTAACTAATTTTT
>CAYWBW010000022.1:0-33477 GCA_964456745.1 uncultured Candidatus Peribacteria bacterium
AAGTTGATGATGTAATTGTTACTCATGTTGCTGTTGGAGCATGTAATATGCAAGGCTCTCATCCTCAAGAAAAATTAGCAGAAAAATCTGTAGTCCATCTTGATACTCATTTAGAAAATCTAAAATTGTCAATGTATCAGTTATACCACCAGTTATTTAAATTATAACTACCAATACCAAGTGGCATCCCTCAATTTGCTGGACTTCAAGCATTTGTAGTACTTGCAACCTCTACTCAATTTATAAATATATAAAAATTTGATCAATCTCTAGTTATAGCAATATGTGACCAAGTATCTAATTCAAGCATGGTATCAGACGTAATCATTGCAGATGCAAGATTAAATGGTGCCCACCAAAAAGCAGGATATCAGGTAGGATTTATCATAAACATTATTTCTTGATGACCTGTTGTCCATTTACTTGCAAGTCCCATGTTTGATCAAAAACTAGAAGGATTTACCCACATATCTATTGCAAAATCTGAAGTTAAAACACTTAATTCATCATTATCAGCAACTGACAAAGTATCTGAATTTCAATCAAATAAAATTGAGCTTCATCAAAATACTCAAGTTGCACTTGAATGTTGTACAGTTCATGCTGGTGTAACTGTATAACTGTTTCATCACACTGAACTATCAACAAAACTTGAATCTCAGGCACTTGATTTTACTAAAAGAATTGTATTTGAATCATTTATTGTTTCCAATCCTCATGAAGCACACCATTCTCAAATGTAAACTCAATTACTCAAAACTCATGTTCAAGCTTGTGCAACTCAATCAGATTTAGGTGTTATCTTAAAAAATATGTAATTATTTAGATCAGATCAGCTAACAATATATCATGTTGTTGTAGCTCATGATATTTCGCTTGATCATGATCAAGTAGCATCTAGACCTTTGTACCATTTATAAATAGATCAGCTTTCTGTATCTCAAGTAGATCAAGGTGAATAAGTATATGCTCATATAACAGAAGTTCAAATAGAAGCACTATCTATTGATGCTCATGTAGAAGATATTATTGAAACTGAGTTTGCTGTAGGTGCTACTGGACCTGCACTGTATGCACTAGTTTCAACAATAAAAGCAGTTTCCCATCTTGCTACTCATTTACTAACTCTTACTTCATCAATGTATCCATTAAAAAATGTTCATCCAATTGTATCATTTCAAATATTTAGAAAGGCTCAATCTAGTGAAGATGCATAGCTATAAGTGTTTCATTCTTGAACTCAATCTACATATAATTTTATGTCACCAGAACTTCTTACTAGTGCAATATGGTGCCAAGCAGAATCAGCAATATTTGATGTACCAGCTATTTGTGAAGAACCATTAATATATATATTTGTTATACTTGAATCAGTTTTAAATATTGTAAATCATCATGCTACATTGTACTTTTGAGATGCTACCATTGAATCATATGTTGCGTCAGAGGCAGATGATGAATATGTCCAAAAATCAATTGTGAAATCTCAGTCAAAAGTCCAGTCTGCATTATCAGCAGTACTTAAATAATCATTAGTTCAATCAAAATACATACTACTTGTTCAAAATTTCTTAGCTGTTGTAGAATGTATAGGTGTATCATTTCTAGTTATTGTGTGACCTACACCTCAGTTACCTCATACACTACTATCTTCAAAATTAGTATCTCAGTTTGTGGTATCTGAATGAAGAAGAAAGACTGTGTTTTCATCATTTCACTCAACAGCAAATACTTGCTTAACACCAAAAGAAAAGTGTTCAAATGAACTAAGAAAATTAGTGGAAAGCATTACAATACTTAGCAATAAAGCAATAACCTTTTTAAGCCATGGATGTAAATCAATATACATTTAATTAATAAATTCTAATTTAAATTCAATAAAACACATCGCTATGAGGCAGCAATAAGCCACCCCATTGCAAATGGTCATCCTAGACAAGAAACAAAACTTGAATAAGATATGATACAAAAAAAGATACAAAAAAAACAAAAACGCGCCCAAACCAAGGCATCTAAAGATGAACTTGTTCATAATGAGAAAATTAATTCTTCTTCTAAATAACTTCATTTTGTTTTTGTTTTTTTGTATCATATCATTATATCAGCAATTGCAGTACAAAACCATTTCTATTACTTGTTTTATACAAAAAGTCTGTATTATTTATACTTAAAAAAATAATCAATATTTCCCAATTATTATTACTAATTTAAGAAATCTTAAAAATAAATTTTTAGACTGCATTTTCTGCTTTATTAAACCATATTTTCCTCATCAGCCTTAAAAAAATATATAAACATAAAAAAATCTTATTGTTAATAATATTTTGAATAATTAACATTTAACAAAATTACATTTGCATATTGCATATTTTATGTTTTTTTTGTATTAGATAAATTGCATATAAATAATTAAATGTTAAACTTAATTATAGTTTAATTTCTTAATAGATTAATATGAATATTCCAAGTTCAAACCTAATAAAAAACACTTGAGCATATGCTTTTGCAGAAGTTGATAAAATGGTAGCTACATTAAAAGCTCAATGAATAGATGTAATTGATTTTTGAGTTTGAGACCCAACATCAGATGTTCCGGAATTTATAAGAAATTCTTGTAAAGATGGATTAGACAAACATAAGGCAAGCTGATACCCAAGCTATGTATGAACTATAGATTTTAAGAAAGCATGTGTCTCTTATATGAATAAAAGATTCTGAGTAACACTTGATCCAGATACAGAAATTATGTCCAATATTTGAAGTAAAGAATCAATTTTTAATTTCCCATTAGGATTCATAAATCCTTGAGATATAGTAATAATTCCAACTCCATGATATCCACCAATGAATACATGAACAAAATTTGCTTATGGCAAACCTTTTTATGTCTGACTTTTTGAAGAGAATGATTTTCTAATTGATTATGAGTCTATACCTAAAGATATTGCTGAAAAAGCAGTGATAATATGGACTAATTATCCAAACTCCCCAACTTGAAAAGTAGCTAATCTTGACTATTATAAATGACTAATTGCCTGGGCAAAAAAATATAATATAATCATTGCAGCTGACGAATGATGTTACATTGATATATATTTCAAACAAGATGCTCCTCATTCCATACTTGAACTTGAAAAAGAATGAATAATTGCTTTCTATTCACTTTCAAAAAGAAACAATATGACATGATACAGGACATGATTTGTGTGCTGAGACAAAAGAATTATAGATAATTTTAGCAAAGTAAAAACTAATATAGACACCTGAACACCAAGTTTTATACAAGAAGCCGTAATAACTGCTTTAAATGATGATAAGCATGCCTTAAAAATGCAACAAGAATATTTTGAAAAACAACAAATACTTCTTAATACCCTTAATGACATATGACTTAAGACAAAAGCACCTGATGCAACATTTTATGTTTGGCAAAAGGTTCCTAAGGAAATTAATTGAATTGAATTTGCTAAAAAGTTCTTATCAAAAGAAATATGAATAGTAGTAACTCCATGAGCCTGGCTTTCAGAAGAAGATTCCATTCATTGAAGAAACCCATGAGATAATTATGTCAGATTTGCATTGGTTGCTCCAATTGAGCGAGTAAAAATAGCATGCGAGAGAATTAAAAAATATTACAAAAAATAGCATGTTTACCATGCTATTTTAGTTTAAAATTGTTTTGAATTTAAATTTTTTATTAGTTACCCTTAAAATCAAAGACCTTAATAATTGTTCACTCAGAAATTATATATGGAGCTGGTATATTATTTTCTTTTGCTATAAGACTCCATTCACATCAATATTCATCAGCTATTGAATTAAGTGTATCTCAAGATTTAACAGTATAATTAACACTAGCATTATCCAATCTAGCTCTTCTTTTTCGTATTGTAGTAATAATTAATGTCAAAATTGTAATGATCAATATAATACTTGATGAAACTATGATTAATAACTTAGTTGGAAATATGTATATTTCTCAAACAATTTTTTCAGAAATTTCTTTTCTCATTTCATCAGTTATATCCTCTGAATCAAATTCAAACTCTGCTTTCTTTGTAATATCAAGTTCGATATCGAAAGTTCATTTATAGATTGGAAGATCTTTGATATCAAATGTTACCACTTCCTCCTCTAAAGGTAATAAAATAAACTGCTTGCTTTCAATATTTTCATATCCCAAAGATCACATCACCTTTAAGTCTAAACTTCATACCATCTTAGTGTTACCAGTATTTAAAATCTTTGTAGATATTGAAATATTTCAAGTTTGAAGATATTCTTGAATTATCATCTTATCATTTTTAAACAAAGTCTTAACATAATTTTTTACTTCAGATTCTTGCAATCAAGAACCATGCAACTGTTCAAGGTCATCAAAACTTCATCATATATCAAGTCATAATTTTATATCTCAATTTACTTTAGCTTTAATAACATTTCATCTTCTAAGTAAAATATTTAATTTTCACTTTTCAGTTTTTTGTTTTCAAGTAAGAGTAATTAAACATCAATAACTCATTCAGCTAAAACTATCACTATATTTAAGTTTTGCTTTCTTTTGTACAGTTTCTCATGGCTTAACATTAAATTCTATTCTATCATATTTTTCAAATTTCTCATCAGTAAAAAAAGCATATTTTGAAAGTCAAATCTTTGTATCTTTTTCATTTTTACAAGCTGTAAACTGAGGAGTGTGAGGATTTATTGCTCAATCAACAAAATACATTGTAACTAGGTCCTCTCTATCTCATAAATTTCAAGCAATAATGCAAATCTCCTTTTCCTGAGAAGCATCTACGTCATTAAAATTTAATGATGATGACTTATTTCAGTCATTACAAAATTCAACTTGAATTTTTGCTTGAGCATTTACTTGGCTAAATAATCACAATAAAATTGTAATAAAGGCTACGCTAAGCACATTTGTTAGGATTTTTTTTGTATTTTTCATATTTTTTTTTATTTTTATTCATCTTAGTATACAGTATTTAAATAAAAATATCAAGTAATATTTTATAAATATCTCTTCTTTCAACTACAATCTCTTGAATAAACTCCAAATTCATTGCTTTTTAACAATTTCTTTCAATCAAAAACTGGTCAATTTAAACATGCCAAGTCTCAGGATCAATCAATAGCACACTGTCAACATACTCAAAATCAACATTTCATATATCTTTCTATTGAAAGCTCACAATCTATAGCATTATCTTTAGAAATTTCGGCAACTTTTTTCATCATAACTTCTGGACCACATGATATAACATTAGTTATTTTAATTCATTTGTTTTTATAATCAGCCAAAAGTTCAATAAACTTATCTGTTGTATATCAACAATGCCCATCAGATCAATCATCAGTGCACATATATACATTAGTTCAAATTTCTTCTAAAAAAGATCTGTATATTAATAAATCAAAACTTCTTGCTCATTGAATAAAATCAACATTTACATCTCTTTTTCGTAACTCCTGAGATGCAAATGCAACAGGGGGAACTCCAACTCATCATCAAATCGCAATATAATGATTTCATGAGTTTAAATCGAATCAAGTTCAAAAAGGTCATCTTAAAAACATCTTTTCTCAAATTTCAAGCTCCTCAAGTTTTTTGGTAAAAGGTCAAATAGCTGCAACTGTTAATGCAAAACTATCATCATAAACATATCAAACTGAAATTGGCTTTTCATCTATTCATTTTAACCAAATCATAAAAAACTGTCATGGCTTACAATCTATAGTTCAATTGAGAATATAAGTTGTAACAATATCACTTTCCTTTATTTTATTCTTGAGCTTAAAGACTTGGTGTAAATCTGTCATAAATAAATTTATAATAAAAATTTATATTTCTAAAAAGTAAAATACTTTAACAAGATATTGATTTCTAAATTTTATTTTGTAATTATTATCAAGATGATGCAATATCTTTTTTAATAAGTTTTTCAGACACCTTGGTCTCTAATTCTTTTTTTGTCTCTTCTTTTTTGCTTGATTTATCAGTTTTAACATCTCATATTGCAAGTCTTGATATTCTTGCTTTTTTTCTTGCAGCATTATTCTTGTGAATTATTCATTTCTTTGCAGCCATATCAATTGCTGAAAATGCTTCTGGAATTAGTAATTCAACTGACTTACTATCTCATGCGCTTGCAAGTTTTGATATCTTTTTATAGAAAGTAAGCATTCGTGTTTTATAATGTTTATTTTGCTCAGTTTTTTTCTTAGCTTGTTTAACCCTTTTTATTGCAGATTTAATTATTGGCATGGAATATAATACTTAATTTATAGCTAAATCATCTTAAATATATTAGTTACTCATGTCAAATGATAATACATTTAAAACCTTTTAAATAACTTTAACTCAAGCTTTTTTCTTTGAAGCTTTTGAAGAATGTTTTGGAAAAGCAAATCTTCACCATAGAGACTTCTTTTTGCTATCAGCTAGGACTGTGCAACAATGTGGACACTGATTTCTATAATTAGAAATCATTTTTCTACATTTAGAACAATTAATTAGCATTATTTTTATGTTAAGTTAATATTATTTTTGAGATCTATTGATAAAATTATTAAATTCATCTTCTGTAATTCTATAAACTCTTCAGAATTTCACTGTTTTAATTTTTCATTCTCTTATATACTTCAATATAGTTAAAGTATTTAATTGCAATATGTTTGCTACCTGCTCAGCTGTATAGAACTTTTGCATTAAATTTTCAAAGTTACTTATCTTATCTTATCTTATCTTATCTTATCTTATCTTTAATTGTTTTAGCTCTATTTTAATATTGTTTACTTAATTTTACTATATTTATCAACTATATTACATATTTAATAAGAGTATATCAATCTTTTTTATACTTTTCAATACTTTTATTACTTTTTTATTAATATTATTCTTTTTTATTCTCTTTATTGTTGTTTAGTTATATTTAACTATTTTTACATTGTTTATATTGTATTATACTATCTCAACATAGACTAACTTCTTTTTAATTAGTTTTACTATACTTTACACTGTTTTATTTATTTTTATAATATTCTTCTTAACTTTATTTAATTATTCATCATTTAATATCTTTTTTATATATTTATTATAAATCTAATAAGTAATATTATTTCCAATACAATAAAAAATAGTTCATAACATATTTGTGTATAGTTAATAAAAAACAATATCAATACCAATTAACCAATCTTATTAATAAGTTTATAAAAAATAAAAAGCCTTTAAGTAAAAGGCTTTTATATAAACTATGATTATTTAATAAAACTATTTACTCTTAAGCTTCTTTGTTTTTTTTCACTATTTTCTTACTTACAGATTTTACTGTCTCTTTCTTTTTCTTAACAATTTTCTTTTGCGCAAGCTTTTTAATTTTTGTTATTGTTTTTCCTTTTGGCAATTTTTTATTAAGAGTTTTTCTAACTCTTGTCTTTTTTATATTTAATCAAGCTCATAATAAATCATAAACCATTATAACACTCTTTTCTTCTAACACATAAGGTTCTTTTATGTTATTGATAGTAGCAATTTGCTTCCAATTACATCAAAACATATCAGAAACAGAAACTATGCTATCTCCTTTTTGTACTACATAGTCATATAAATATTTAGACATTTTTCTTTTTCTTCAATATATAAGAATCAATACAAACAATATTAATGATAGTAATACTATTTCAATAACAAATGACAATGGGAAAATTGTAAAATTATCATTATAACGCTTCACTATTTCACTTTCTAATTCATCTGGTACATTATCTAAATCCATATTGAATTCTGGAATATATTTAGCTTCCATTTCAACATTATAAGTTCACTTATATATAGGTAAATCTGGAATATCTATATTAATCAGCTTACTTGTCATAGGTGTGAGAAGCTGCTTTATTGTTTTGTTATAAAATGAATATCAATAATCATTTGTTACTTTTAAGATTACTTCTCAATATAAATCTACATTTCAAGTATTTTCTAACTTAGTAGTAAAAAATACATTTCAATTTTCAATATTTTTATTTATAACAAATCATTCGTTAGAAGTTAATATTTCAATATTTTTATCATTATTTGAAGCACCATGTAGTCATAACGCCTGTTTTCACAATCAAGTACTAACTCATACTCTCATATTATTAATCTTAACTACCTTATCTTTCTCTTCTTGTACCTCTTCAGCAATATTCTCATCAACTATTGCTTTAATAACATTTGATTTTCTTAATTTTATATTAATTTTTCATTTCTTTTGATCATTTTGTCATGCAATTGTAATCAAACATCATTTAACTATTCCAGCATAATTATCTGGAAAAACTATCTCTGCTTTCTTTTCTACTGTTATTCATGGTTGTAATGTAAATGATATTGCCTCTTTTGCTATTCAATCATCTCTAAAAGTTGCATATTTTCAAAAATCTTTTTGCTCATCTTCTTCTCTTCAACATGCAACAAATTGAGGAGTATGCGGATTAACTAATCCGTCAACAAAAAATAAATTTACAACACTTTCTCGTTTTCACTCATTAGTTATTGATACGCATATTTCTTTCGCTTTTCAAGGCTTAACATTGTTTAAAAGATTCGATTTTTTATTATTCACTCAATTACAAAAACCTACATCTAAAAAAGATCCAGCATCTCAGTACACATTTCAAATATGTCATATCATTATCAAGCTGATTAATAATCAAAACAAGATTGAAAATGGCTTTAATTTATTTTGTTTTTTATTTTTCATGATGTTTTTATTTTTATTTTCATATAATTATAGCACAGAACAAATAAATAATCCATATTATTATAAATTTAATATTTAATTTATAAATAAGTGAAATATGGCTATGTAACAGTATATTATAATAAATATAAATATAAATAATACAATATTTATGTATTAATGTAAATATACTTTTTCTCAATAAAAAAGCTCACAATACATATTGTGAGCTATATTTGATTTAAAGTCTATTGTGTAATTTCTGAGTAAAGCTCAGTTACTTCTTTTTCAAGTTCTCTCATATCTGAAGTCAAAAAACTTTCAAATCTTGATTGAAGCTTTTGAAATTCTAATGAACTAGTTTCTCATTGTCATGCAAGTAACTCCAATTTTCATGATATTTCTTTCATTTCAAGATTTTTACTCATTAATTCCTGATACATCTTTTGAAGTTTTTCTCATTTCTCTTGGTACTCTTTGAATTTTGGATGATTTGCAAGGCTTGCTTGTTGAGATCTTATTATATCATCATATAACACTCTTATTTCTCAATCTAATTTTTTAATCTCTTCTGTAAAAAATCATTCAAACTTTTTCTGTAATTCTCAAAACTCTTCTCACTGCACCGTTCATTTTTGAATCAATTGTGTAATTTCCTGTTGTACAACCCTCATTTCAGGATTATCATTCATTAAACTCTCTACAAGCTCTTGAATTTCTTCCTGCTTTTCTTGAAACTGTTTTACATTTGCATCTTTAATGTTATCAGATGTGAAAACTTCATCTTCTACAAATTGAGTGATTTGTTCTGATTCAGTATCAGAATCTGGCTCTACAACTTCTGCTTCTGGCTCAATATCAGCACTAATCCCTTCAGTTTTCAACTCTCATAACTCTTCATTATTATCACTATGGTTATTATTTTCAGCAGTATTAACTGGCTGACTAATTTCATTTGATTTACCAACTTGCTCATTAGAAACTGGTTTTTCAGTATTATCTGTTCAACATCAAGTAATGCTAAATCAAAGCAATATACTAAACAATATTGTAAATAAATTGAATTTTTTCATATTTAAATTATTAAATTATATTAACTAGATAATGACAATTATTTTATTTTTTTCAAGCAAAAAATAAAATGTCATCCTTGATATGTTTAATACTACTTTCACTTTTTTTCTTCTCAATCCTTCTTTTTATACTTTTGCTTTTGTTGATTGAATTTTTCTAAATCAAATTCAACAAAAATCTGTTTTCATTTTTTTTCAGTATAAAAACCTGTTTCTCACTTTTTCGCACTTTCAACCGGCAAATCCCATGTTGCAAAATCACAATCTGGATACGCCCCACATCACCAAAACATTTTTCACTTTCAAGTCTTTTTTTCAACCAATTCTCATTTCAGACACTTAGGACATTTAACATTAGTAGAAATTACAATATTTGTAAGTCATTTACAATCAGGATACTGAACACAAGCCAAAAATTTTCAGTATCTTCACATTTTTACTTTCATCTCTCATGAACAAAGTGGACATTTTTCATTAGCATACTCTTTTTCAAAGGCTTCTCTTATCTTTTGCTCCTCTTGCGTTTCTATAGGTTTTGCATTTTTGCAATCTGGATATGCACTACATGACAAAAATTTTCAATATTTTGATAATTTAATAATCATTTCTGCTCAACATTTATCACATTTTTCTCAAGAATCTCATAAATTTGTAACATCTTCTTTCTTAATAGTTTTGTCCTTGCTTATTAAAAGTTTTTGAAAAGTAGTGTAAAAATCTTTAAGCCAAGGATTCCACTTTAATTTTCAATGAGCAACCATATCAAGATCATCTTCCATTTTGGATGTAAAATGAAGATCAACAATATTATTAAAATGCTCAACTAATAAATCGGTTACAACAAATGCTGTATCAGTTGGAATAAGTTGTTTTTGTTCCATGAAAATATAACCCCTTGATTGAATTGTTGATATTGTAGGCGCGTATGTAGATGGTCTTCAAATACCCTCCTCTTCCATTTTCTTAATTAAAGATGCTTCTGTATATCTTGCAGGTCATTTAGTAAAATGCTGTTTACTTACAACATCCTTATCCATTAACTTATCTCACAAATTCATCTCTGGCAATATAATATCATTTCCTTCTAAAGCCTCTTCTGGATTATCAGATCATTCGACATAAACTCTAATAAATCAAGGAAATTTCATAACCTGTCCATTAGCTTGAAAATCATAATTTTTTGCTTTTAATTCAATTTTTACTGAATCAAATATTGCTTGTGGAGCCTGTGAAGCCAATGTCCTCTTCCATATAAGTTCATATAATCTTAATTCATCCCTGTCAAGTATCCGACTAAGCTCTTCTGGCTTTCTGGATACCTCAGTAGGACGAATAGCTTCGTGAGCCTCTTGGGCTCATTTTGATTTAGTTTGAAAAACTCTAGGCTTGTCCAAAACATAATCATTTCAATATAATAATTTAAGTTCTTTTTTTGCATCTGCTAATACTTTTTTTGATAAATTCACAGAATCAGTACGCATGTAAGTAATCAAACCAGTCATTTTTTTCTTTTCAATTTCAACTCATTCATATAATTTTTGAGCTATCCTCATAGTCCTCTTTACATTAAATCAAAGCTTTCTTGATGCTTCTTGCTGTAATGTAGAAGTTGTAAATGGAGGTGATGGATTTCTTTTAACTTCTTTTTTTTCTATATTTGCAACTTCAAACTCTTTTCATTTTACGTCTTTAACAACTTGCTTTGCCTCTTTCCCATTAGATGGAACAAATTTTTTTCAATCTTTTTTTGTTAGCTTAGACTCAAATTCTTTTTTCTTATTTGTTTCTAATATTGCTGTAATAGTCCAATACTCCTCTGGAACAAAAGCTTGAATCTCTCTTTCTCTATCTACAACAATTCTTACACAAGAAGACTGAACTCTTCATGCAGAAAGTCAAAATCTAATTTTTTTCCAAAGAAGCGGTGAAAGCTTATATCAAACAATTCTATCTAAAAATCTTCTTGCTTGCTGCGCATGTACCAAATCATCATTAAGAGCTCTAGTATTTTCAAAAGCCTCTAAAATTGCATTTTTGGTAATTTCGTGAAAAACAACTCTCACATTTTTATGCTCTCTTTTTTTATCTAATATTTCTAGCAAATGCCATGCAATTGCTTCTCATTCGCGGTCCTCATCAGTCGCGAGATAGATTGTTGTAGATTTTTCAATTTCTCATTTAAGCTTATCAATAATTTTCTTCTTTGCAGGAGATGATACATATATTGCTTTAAAATTATTTTCTAAATCAATTCATATATTAGCATATGGCAATTTTACTTGCGCTGCCGAAAGCTCAGATTTTTTTGCTGGTAAATCTCTAATATGTCAATTAGATGAAAGTACTTTAAAATCGCTTCATAAATACTGTTTTATAACTTTCGCTTTTGTTGGCGACTCTACAATTACTAAATTCTTAGCCATACTTATTTATCTTTAACATTTTATAGAACTTATATTTTAAAATACAACAAAAAGCAAGTTAATCTTTAAAAATATCAATTTCATTTCTCCAAATATCTTCTACTATCTCTGTTTTTCTTATTTCGACAATTTCTCAAGACTTTCTTACTAAAAGCTCTCAAGCTTCAGGGTAAGAATTGTAATTTTTTGTACTCATTGAAGAGGCATAAGATCATGACCTTTCAATAACAACAATATCTCAAATATTAGCTTTTTTTAAACTTCTAGTTTTTAATCATTCAGGGTCTCAAGGGGCAGGAGTAAAAATATCTCAAGATTCACATGCATGTCACACAACAATATAATCCTCTCTTTGCAATGAATCATTAATAACTATTATTGGATGCTGAGCTCAATAAAGACTTGGACGAGTAAGTTCAGTCATTCATGAATTAAGTTTTAAGAATTTATATCAAGTTTTTCACGTATCACAGATATCCTGTACTACAGTAACTAAACTACAAGAATTTGCAGCTATATAAGTTCAAGGCTCAATTTCCAATACTAACTCTCTTCATGTTTCGTATTTAAAATTTTTAAAAGATTGCTTAACCTTATTTCATATTATATTTAAATCCGCATCTTTTTCTCAAGCCATTGATCACACCTTAAATCATCATCATAAATTTAAAACTTTCACTTCAGGAAATTTTTTAACAATATTAAGACTCATATCAGAAACTTTTGTCCAAACATTCGGATCTGAACCAGATCAAATATGAGTATGCAATCTAGTTACTTTTAAATCATATTTTTTAATTATTTTTTTGGCCTCATCTATATACTCATGCCAAATACCAAAACTTGAAGCTGGTCCTCACACATTAGTTCTATTAGTTCATCAAGATCAGAGTCAAGGATTTATTCTAATAGATAATTCTCATCTCACATTTGCCTTTCAAAAATTTTCTAATTGATAAAGAGATGTAGCATTGAATAAAACTCACATTCTTATCAATCAATCTAAATCATAGGGAAATTTCTGAGAAGTAAGTTGAATATTACTTGCTGGAATTCAAGCATTTATAGCCCTTATAACTTCATACTGAGAACTTGCATCAATATGAATATGTTTTTTATGCAATAATTTTAAAATATTTAAATTTGAACTTGTCTTCATTGCATATCTTACTATTAATCAATATGCATTTGGAAAATTTAACATCTTATCTGCCTGATCATTTAACACCTTTTCTGAATAAACAAAACAAGGAGTGTAAAAATCTTCTTTTATTTGAGAAAGATTTTTAATTGTTAAGAAATTTAATTTATCCATGTGGACTTATTTTAAATTAACAAATACTCCCCTTTATAAACCTTCTCTGCAGGTCATTTCATAATAACACTGTCACTTTTTTCTCAAGTCCATTTTATAATGAGCTCTCCTCACTTAATATCAACTTTAATGTCTTTAGATTTTTCTAATTTTCAATTCACAATTCAAGCAACCACACTTGCACAAACTCATGTTCAACAAGAAATTGTCTCTCCACATCCCCTTTCCCAAACTCTCATTTTAATATGAGTTGAAGAAATAAACTCTACAAATTCTGTATTTATTCTATTTGGAAAATATTCCAAATTATTTTCAATAGGTTTTCAATAAATTTCCAAATCGAAAGTATCAAGATTTTCACCTTCTTTTAAATAAATTACGCAATGCGGATTTCACATGGAAACTCAAACAAAATCAAATTCTCTATCAAATGAAGCTATTTTTGTTAACTTAGTAATTATAGGAATTTTTTCACTATCTAATATCGGTGGCCCCATATCAACTTCTACAAGTCAATTAGACATTCACAAACTTAAAATTCAAGCTCAAGTTTCAACACTTACTTTATCGCTAGTTTTTACTAAAGATTTATTTAGCAAATATTTCATAAAACATCTTATACCATTACCACACATCTCTGCTACGCTTCAATCAGAATTAAACATTGTATATTTATATTGTGCTTTGCCTGATTTTTCAATTATCAATATTCAATCAGATCAAATTCAAAAACGTCTATTGCACATTTTAGAAATCAGTTTTTTTGTAAAATTGATTCAATCTAAATCGTTATTGAGATTATCTAATAAAATAAAATCATTTCATGTTCATTCAAGCTTGGTAAAAGGGATCTTTTTCATTTTTTAGTTCTATTTAAAAAAACTTTTTTAATACTACTTTTTTGAGTTAGATGTTGCAAGAAAAGAGTAATAATTTATGCGAATGTTAAAATCAATTTGTCATTCCAAGTAAGCAGGGACAATAGGATTAACTTGATATTTAAAACAATTTATGCTAAAATTAAACGAATAATTCAAAATATAATATGACAAAAAATTCCGAACAAAAAGATAATCAACCTAATTTTGAAGCATTTTATCAAAGCTTATTAAAACAAAAACCAAAACCAATTAATCAATTAAAAATAGAAGATATCCCATGATTTAAAACTACTGATTCAGTGAAAATTCCTGACAATATAATCCTAGCAAGTTTATGGTTTACTGCTTATTATAAATATACTGAACAACTTATTGATGAACCTGAAATTTTTAAACTTGAATTAAATAATATATTATCAATGATGGTAAAATGCTATTTAAGCATTAACGATACAGACACTGCAAGATACTTTCTTCAAAGGTTAACAATCAATATTGGTGTAAAATGGGGTACAGATCTTCCAGAAAGTGGTAGTTACTGACTCGTTGCAAAAAACAAATTATGACACAGAGAATCAATATTATCTGGTGACCATTGAACAGAGCTTAAAGAAAAATTTCTTTTTGATTTTGTTGCAAAAATTGCTAAAGAAAAAAATAATACACAAATAATAGCAAATATAGCAAAACATACTCATTCCAATGTTAAGAATACTTAAATATTTAAGACCTTTTTTTTACCTATTATAGCACAGATAAGCCAAAATAGCAATAGATATAACAGTATGTATTCACTTTTTAAGCAGATCGTCTTTGCGATGAACGTAATGAAATGAAGTGAAGAAGCAATCCATATGCCAGTTAAATACATTACTACACATGGATTGCTTCGCTTTGCTCGCAAAGACAGATGTTTTGCTTAAAGCAAATTACTAAAAAGGTGAATACATACATATAACATATGAAATTGTATACATTCAACCTTTTTCTTGCAAATTATATGAATATCGGTTATACTTATTTTATAAACTATCCGATATACTAATGCTAAATCGAATATTAAAGAGAATTGAAGAAAAAAAGAAACAAATTGACAAACACAGGCCATTTCCTGATGCAATTATTAATCACCTAAAAGAATTTATTTCTATAGAATGGACTTATAATTCTAATGCAATTGAGTGAAATAGCTTAAGCCTTCGTGAAACTAAGCTTGTTTTACAGGAAGGAATAACAATCAAGGGGAAAACTCTTCGGGAGCATTTTGAAATAAAAAATCACGAAAAAACTATTAATTATTTAGAAAAAATTGTAAAAACAAACTATAAACTCAAAAATTCAGATATTTTTGATATCCACTCACTTGTCTTAGACTGAATAGAAGAAGATTTCAAAGGAAGATATCGCAATGGACAAATAAGAATACTAGGTGCAAACTTTGTTCCTCCAAGTGCTCTTAAAATATCTGATCTTATGGAAGAATTAATAGATTGGAACAATCGCAATCCAGAGAATCTAGATATTGTTACCTTAGTCTCAAGAGTTCATCATAAATTTGTATGGATTCATCCATTTTTTGATGGGAATTGAAGAACAGGAAGATTAATTATGAACCTTTTGTTAATGAAATACTGATATCCACCAGCCGTGATTCTTAAAAATGATCAACAAAAATATTATAATGCTTTAAATCAGGCAAATAAATCAAATTATGACAAGCTAATACTTGTAATTGCGCAAGCTATTGAGAGATCTTTAGATATTTACTTAAACGCAATAAAACAAAAACACAATGAAGACTTTGTACCATTATCAAAATTAGCAAATAAATCCCCTTATTCACAAGAGTATCTAAGCTTACTTGCAAGACAATGAAAAATTGATGCCTTTAAACAAAATAGAAACTGGCTATCTACACAAAAAGCTATTGATGAATATATTAATAATATATGATTATAAATTGCTGCTTAATTAATGACCTACTTTTTTATACTAAAAATTTAAAAATGACAAAAACTAAATATTAAATTTCACATTTATAAAAATACTTACCTACATACCTGAGTTATTATCCTTGATATTTACCAAATATAAACTAAACTCACTCGGTTTTAATTTTAAATCAATGAAAGCTTACTATCTTAAATGCTATCTTTGTTGAAAAAAACACAAAGAATCAGAATCTGTAACCGACTGCATAAAATGCAATGGGCCACTTGAAACTTATTATGATTATAAATTAATTAGCGAAAGACTTAACATAAACACGATTAAAACTGTTCCAATTTCTACAATGAAATATTCAGCTTTTTATCCTGTTGATGATTATAAAAACATGATATCTCTTGAAGAATGAAATACTCCTTTGGTGCATGCTAAAAGGCTCTGAAAATGTCTAAACTTGAATAATTTATATATTAAAAATGAATGAATGAACCCAACCTGATGCTTTAAAGACAGGTGAACTGTAATTGAAGTAACAAAAGCAAAAGAGCTTTGATATAAATGAATCTGCGTAGCTTCAACCTGAAACATGGCTGCCTCAGTGGCTGCTTATTCCTCATCTAGCAACATCCCCTGTTATGTTTTAGTTCCAGAATGAACACCGATATGAAAACTGGCCCAAGCATTGAGTTTTTGAGCAAGGATAATCCAAATTAGATCATCATATTCAATGTGTGCTCGTCTTGCCGTACAAATGTCTAAAAAATTCTGATATTATCTTGCATGAGACTATACATTTAGATCAGAGGGGCAAAAAACCTGTTGATATGAAATCATAGAACAACTCTTTTGGAATTGTCCTGATTATATTGTATGTCCAATATGATGATGAACAAATCTCCATGCTATTTATAAATGAATTAGAGAATTTCAATTACTATGAATTATAAACAAAATTCCTAAACTAATCTGAGTTCAGACACCATGATGTAATCCAGTATACAAGGCTTTTAAAGAAAAAAGGAAAGACTTTGATGTTCAAGAAAATCCATCCACTATAGCTTCTGCTATGGCAGTATGAGATCCTGCTGATTGAGAAAAAATACTGTCTGATATATATGAATCAAAATGAATTGTTGTCGAAGTGACAGACAATCAAATACTGCTAGCTCAGGCGAAACAATCTAAAAATGAATGAATATTTGCAGAGCCATCATGAGCAATGGCACTAGCAGCAGTTACAAAATTAAATGATAAAAATAAATTTAAAAAAGATGATGTAATCGTATGTATTGCTAATTGAAACTGACTCAAAGATCCAAAAGCTCCACTTAAACTTTATTCTCAGCCCACCTCAATAGAACCAAACTTTGAAGAAGTAGAGCGCTACGTCGATCAAAAACTATACTCTGTTTGAAAAAATATATTGTGAAAAGAGAAAGACAAAATACTTTTTAAAAATAAGGTTAATGCCAAAGAATTAGAAACTATCTTAAGAAATGAATATTGAATAAATGCTGACAAGAATCTTATTAACGCTGTAACACAGGAAATTACAGACTTCTTAAGAAAATGAAAATCAGTAAATAAAACAGATTTAAAATTTATTCTCGAAGAAATTTTAGACGAAATTCACTTGAAAGAAAAAACGATAGAAATCATAGATTTCAAAGCTGAAACCGAGCTTTATGAAAAAGCAAAAGCCAACTTACAAGTAATGGCTTTTTGAGAAGAAATACATATAAGCTCGCAATGAGTTTGACTTGTTGATGCAACAATAAATGCTTTAAAAAAATGACTTATTAAACATGACAAATTACGTATTCAGCTTGAAGACTATGAAGTTGAAATAGGTTCAAAATGATCCGATGCCACTGTTACAGTTAAAATGACATTATCTGATAAGAATTGAAATAAAGTATTAGCAAAAACAACTTCACCAGATGTAATTATAGCTTCGATAAAAGCTTATGAAAAGTGATTTAATTTGTTATATGGGAAAAAGGATTAGGTGTTTGATCAAGTCATGGGAAACAGGATTAGGTGTTTGATCAAGTTAAAAGACTCTATTTGTTTTAAGAATTTTTATAATTTTTGAAATAAATCAGAATTTTTAAATTATAAATTGATGTTTTAAAAAAATTTGTGAATTAATTAATTATTTATAAAAATTAAAAATTGCAAAAATTATAAAAATTTCTTGCCCATTAATCACATAATAAGTATTATGCACCTATAAAAAATTTAACCTCACACAAAATGGATATTCAAATGTTTAATGAAAAAGATGTAAATCTTTGATTAATAAAAGAAAAAAAAGTTGCAATAATTTGATGTGGATCTCAATGACATGCACACGCTCTAAATCTTCAAGATTCATGAGTAGATGTAGTGGTATGACTTAGAAAACAATCTTCAACTTGGGGAAAAGCTGAAAAAGCATGATTAAAAGTTTTAGAAACTTGAGAAGCAGCAGCTTATGCAGATGTGATTATGATGCTTGTGCCAGATACAACTCAACCAAAAATATATGAAGACAGTATTAAAGATAATTTAAGTGAATGAAAATCTCTTGTATTTGCACATTGATTTAATATTCATTATAAAACTATAGTTCCTCCTAAAAATGTTGATGTTTGGTTGGTTGCACCAAAATGACCATGACATATGGTAAGACAAACTTATACTCAAAATTTTTGAGTACCAAGTTTATTTGCAGTTGCTCAAGATTTTACATGAAATGCTAGAGATTTAGCAATGTCATATGCTGCATGAAACTGATGAGCTAGAGCATGACTTATCGAAACAACTTTTAAAGAAGAAACTGAAACAGATCTTTTTTGAGAACAAACTGTGCTTTGCGGATGAGTAACTCAACTTATTCAAAAATGATTTGAAACTCTTACAGAGGCTTGATACAAACCAGAAGTTGCATACTTTGAATGCTTGCACGAACTTAAGCTTATTGTAGACCTGATTTATGTTGGATGAATATCTGCTATGAATTACTCAATTTCTTGAACTGCAGAATGGTGAGAATATGTATCTTGAAACAAGATAATTGATGATTGAGTAAAAGACAGGATGAAAGAAGTTTTATGAAGAATTCAAGACTGAAGCTTTGCAAAAGAATGGATAAAAGAAAATGAAGATGGTCTTCCAAGATTTAAAAAATACAGAGAAGATATCATAAAACATCCTATTGAAGGTGTGTGAAATACACTAAGAGATATGATGAAAATCAAAGAAAGAATTCAATGAGGTGGAAATAAAGAATTTTTAGCAGAAGAAGCTAAAAATGATGATTATAAAGCATAGTAATAATTCTTTTTTTATTGCACTTTAAATGAATAATAACATTAAATTTGCTGTATGAATTTTTAATTTTTATAATTTTTATAAATAAATATTAATTTATAAATTCAAAGTACTTTTACTTATTTTGTATCACAGGTTTTGTTATTTTATAGAATATTAACGTTAATTCACAAGCCTCTTTCTATAAGTATCAGTATATTTATTGACTCAAAATAGAATTTATCCTTTTTTCTCAAAATCACTTAAAAAAAGTCATATCTGAAGACGGTTTAAGTGGTTTTATTACAACTGGAAAATATTCAAAAGAATATTTTTGAAATCTTTTTCATAAATTCGATAGATACTTATAATCATTATCAGTAATTGAAGACATCTCATTTACTGTCTCTCGTACGTCAAGTATTCAGATTCAAGAATATGAATCTTCAGCTGTGTCAATATTATCAATACCACTAACTAAGTGACCAGTATTTGCCACAAGATTAGCTCATGGACTAAATGAATATGAACTCGGTCATAAATAATAATATTCTCTAAGATAATGAAGATCATACATCTTCATTAAGTTTAATTGTAAGTTCTCATCTGCTTCATCACAAATATTATTTTCTCACTGAGATCAGTAAACTAGTATAGGACATAGTAGATTAGAATATCATCATATAGTATTTTTTGAAACTATTGACCCCTCTATTACCAGCTGATTTCTAAAAAGTTTTTTCCTATCAGATCATGAAAATAAAATCTTTTTCTTTGAAGATCATCAATATTCAATATTAGCATAAGAAAAAACACTTCAATCAGCAATCATAGTTGCCTGAATCAATTGTACATTATCTTTTATAAGAATATTTCATTTTTCATAACTTCAATTTCAATGCTTGCTACTAATAATTGATAGATTTCAAGATGACGAAAGTAAGTAGTCTGAATCTATATAAATATTTCAATTAACAGACCAAATAGTTACTGGCTTTCATATATTTCTTAGATCTAAAACTTTCTTATCTCATATTCAAGCAATATTAATAGTAGATCCAGATAATACAATATCTCACTCAATTTTATATATTATTTCATCATTGTACTGAGTTTGAAAATCAGTAACACTATTTATCACAGTATCAGTAATCTCATCTGGATAAATACTTCTTAAATTAGTTTTAAATTCATCTAATAAGAACTGATAACTTCAATCTATTTCAAAAACTTCAACATTTTCATCTCCCATTAAATCAGATAACTTTGTGCTTATATTTCAAAGAACTTTTGCATAAAATCTCGAATTAATTGTAACTGTATTTTCATTTCATTTTCAATTTCAAGTAAAATCATTAAAAGAATATTTAATAGCAAATGCATCTCAATCAACTAATGTAATTCAAGTAACTACCTGAGAACCAGACATTACTGAAATTGATGAATCAATCTTAAAATTAATAGGCAGATTTATTGCAGTTGACATTTCAATTCATTCATCTTTTAAAAATTCAACTCATTTTTCATAATAAAATCATTCAACCACTTCTCATCAACTTCAAATAGATCAAGAATATGGCAAATATAATACTTTATGAATTCTAAAATCTGATTTTCTAAAATAAGAATTTCAAATACTATCAGATGTTAATGCCCCACTACTTGTTCAGTCTCTATATTTATTTGCATCAAGCTCAATTGCGAATGTAACAGGATCTCAAGTCAAAATATCTAATCAAACTTCAATATTATCTTCAACTATTTTAGATCATACAAATGGCTCTTTATTGTCCACTTTTGAAGGAAGAGATTTGCATACAAAAGTATTTCAAGCTCTATCTTTTAAATCAATTTTTAAAGACAGATCATTTTTTTCAGGAAATATAATATCTTTACTAGTATCTCATACTAAACAATTATATTTATCAAAAGCTTCTGAAATGAAACTTTCTACAAAATTGCATTGTCCAGAGCTTACCGTTATTCAAGATAAATTATCAATGCTGGTTGATCATACTATATTTAAAACATTTGATCATGTATAAAATGAAAGAAAATTTCAAGTACTGTAAAATCATGACATATTATCAGATAGTAATATCTGATATGAAAGAGGCTCTATTGTCCAAGGTGATATATCTCACTTCGACTCTCTAGCATAAAATCACGGGTATATTAAATGAGATCATGTAAAAATATAAACAGTATCTTGACTTACATCAAAAGCAATAGATCAAGTTAAAGCACTACCACTTCAATCAATTTTAATTAATTGGCTGCAATCTTTAATTATAATGTCTCAATTGTTTTGTGATAATTCCAACACTCATCATGATCATACAATTTTAAGATTATCAACTTTTCAAGCTCAAACAATGTCAATTTTTGTTCAAGTTCATGAAACTAATATAGAAGATCATGAAAAAAATTGAGATCATAAATTTCAATTTAATCAAATCACTTCAATAGCTCAAGATCAACTAATTATAATATTTGCATTTTCGCTAATTGCTTCAGTTAAAGTTAATTTCTTTATAGTACTTAATGGAAATAACTCTGTCTCAAATTCCATATAAGAAGAAATTGACTCTTGATTATTACAAGAAAAATGAAAATCATCAACATTATTAATATCTATTATATTTTGCAGCCCATTATCTACGACTCATCAATCTAAATAAAAATTTGAAGAAAAATTCATTAAAGAAAGTGTGGATCAGCTTTCATAAATAGAAACTTGTCATCATCACACAATATCATCAGTGCTTGCATTATAAGAAGCTATACTTGCAACTGGTTTATAAGAAGAATTTTCTCAAAATCATCTATTAATGGTATAAGATCAAATATTCGATGGCAAAGCTAGTGATCAAGAAAGTGCCAATGAATAAGAAGAACAATTATTAACATTAATTTCTCAATCTCAATAAAAATACACTGTAGACAGTCAAACAACATTTCAGCTAAGGTTTATTGAATTTCAGCTTCATATAATTGATAAAGATCATCAAGTATATATCTTAGATCAAGCAAATGAGCTTAGTCAAGAATCTTCAAAAAGATAATCACTAATAGATGACATTCAATTTCATAAAAGTGTAATAGATCATGTATTAAACATTTTTGTAATAAATTTTCAACTAAAACTAAGATCAAATCATCAATCACACTGCATCGAAATAGTCTCTCATGAAATATATGAATTAAATAAAACTCATCATGTTGAATAAACAGATATATTTCATGTTCATGTAAAAGATCAAGATTTTGTTTTTTTAGCTAAATAAATGTTTCATTGATTTTCTTCCCATGAATTGCTTACTTGTTCATGTTCTCATCAATATAACATTATAGAACAAACTGGCGGCACAGAATCTATCTTAGCTCTTCCGATATAAATTAACCTATCGCTTTCAGGCATATTTGTATGCTCAAGAATTAATCAATAATACTTATTATCATCTCAAGATATATCTAAAGAAACAAATCATGTTGAATTGTAATTTGCTACTGCTCAAGTAAATGGATAAAATACTGATCAAATCTTACTAATGCTTCAAGTATATACTATAGAGCCACTCAATCATGATCATGAATAAGTATAATTTTCTCAATACTTTTCCCATTGCACATAGTCATCAAATGCTATAAATCAAGATTTTTCAAGATCAACAGAGCTATCCACTCATTCAATAAAAAAATTATCTGGCAGATTATATTCAATTGTATATCATCATGTTCACCATGAATTTGGAATACCAGAAACAGATTCAAGCTTATTGTTATGAATACACCTATTTGTGTTTTCAGCCTGTTCAATAAGGTTTATCACATTATCTCAATCCGGGTCTCAGTTTGGATCACTAGTATCACAAGAAGCTGCGAATAATCATATTGAAAATATTCAAAATAAAAGATGAAAAATTAAAAATATTCAAATATATTTAAATATTTCATATATTCGAAATTTTTCATTATCATTCTTCAAATATTGTTCCATTTTTTTCTTAAAAAAAATTAAGCTTATCTCTTAATTATACATTATTTTTTGTGTTTAGTAAAGGATCTAGAGGAATAATTAAAGGTATTATACTTGACAATGATATTTTCTCATTTTGCAATGTTATACAAAACATTTAACACTATAACTATATTTAAAAATACACTAAAAGAGTCGTCGCTTCGAACTTGTGAGGAATCCAACTGCGAATACATATTCGCAGTTAATATATTATGCTCTTGTTATAGAGACAAGACAATGCCTTGTCTCTACACAGTTATCTAAATTACAATGAATTTCAAAGCTCTGTCTCTGCTTTTGCAATTCTTTCTTTAAATTCCTTAACTCTTGTAGCAAGTACTGCCATTTGTGCCCTAGTTAAATAAGAAACTGGCTCAATAACTCAATCTCAATATCATGAAATGATTCAATTCTCAAAAGCATAATTAATATAATCATAATACCAAGCATCTTCTGCAACATCAGTAAATTTGTTTTGATTCATTCATATCTTTTTTGCATCAATTCACGCTGCTTCAAACAATACTTTTAATCACTCTGCTCTATTAACATTTTCTCAAGGTCTAAAGTTTTTGTTTACTCAGTCTCAAGATATTATTCATATCTCATAAGCTTTTACTAAATATGGAGTATACCACTGATCAGATCATACATCAGTAAAAACAATATCATTTACTTGACCTGCTTTTCAATGCTTGAAAACTTCCATTGCTATTTTAACAAGCTCAGTTCTTTTGATAAAATTATCAGGATAGTACTTAGTTTTATTCTTAAGCACTCACATTGACAGTAATATATTAATTGAACCCTTAGCCCAATGATCGACAATATCTCTGAAAGAAAAACTAGAACTATTAACCCCTTCGCTTCTCGTGCTTGATCAATCAAGTCTTGGGAAAATAATATATAAACCAGAATATTCTATATTTGTTGAGATTATTCCATCTTCTAAATTAATCACTGTCTCATCATCAATTAATACATATTTTTGCTTATTTTCATCAAAATAAAATATTCACAAATCATTTCTATCAACTTTTTTTGACAATGCTTTTGTTGAAAAACTTATATTCGCTTTCTTTGAAAACCTTACTACTTTTCAATCTTTAGTATCAATTTCAATAACTCTATAAGGAGAATATCATTTAATCTTAGGAGCATTTTTATTAAGAATTTTCTTAGGAGCTTTTATTGTTCAAGTATAAGAACTATCTCAATACACTATACTAGTTCACATTGGAATTGTAACAAAATATTTTTTTGAAATATGATTCATTGTAATATCTACAGGTATCAATCAATTTCAGATATTTTTTAAATTAATATTATCAATAGTATTAATGTCTCTTTTTGCTCAAGCGGGAAGAGTATAAGTACTAATTGAAGGAGTAGTACTTCATCATCCTCATCATCCTCATCATCCCCCACCACCTCATCAACTAGTAGTTGTTGACGTAGTATCAACTTTAATAACCTCTTGTTCTTGCTCAACAATTGTAATATCTGATAAATGAGGAATATCTAAGGTACATGCTCAACTGGCAGTAGCAATACAAGAAACAGTTGGATTATAAGACTCCCATGTAACTCATTCATCATGAGAGTAGTAAGCAAAATATTCATTTCACTCTATATTATCAATATCAAAATCTAAAGTAACTGGTACAGGTTCTGAAAAACTTATAGAAGACTGATCACTTCACATGCTTATAGTTCATATAACATTGTTAATTGTTAATCATTCTATATTTAGAGATTCTTGTAAATCAGTTGTATCTGGATTTATAGTATGCGTTGGTGGATTAAAACTTCAATCCCAAGATGCATCTCATTCTATAGTAGTTCATACTGGAATCTTAATATCAACAAATTGATCTTCTGATTCAAAAAGTAAAGATCATCACTCCTCTCATTCTAATGTAATTTTTCAAAGATTTCCAAAAAATACTGGCACGCTACTCACAAGCTGCGAATCAATATGCTCTATATCAACCACCTTTGGAGTATGAAAACTATAAATCTCATTTTGTGTTATATCAGATTGAATTTTGTAAAAATACTTTGAATTTTCCTCAAGTCAAGAAATAGTAGCCTGATATGAAGTTAAATCTTGTCACAGTGTCAAAATAGAACATCATTGAGTCATATCACATCAATTTTCAATACTAGACTCATCTTTAGAATAATAAAATTTGTAATCATGTTTTGCTGGTTCATATGAAAATAATTCAGGATTGTACTCATAAGCCTTATCAGAAACTGTCCAATGAATTCAAATATTATCACTAGCATTTCGAATCTCTGAAATGTTTGATCTAACTGGTATCAGGTCTGAATAAATGTCATATGTAGGATTTCCTCATCATCATCTAGCATTTGATAAAGAATTTTCATAAGTTATAAAAGTAGTACTAACAGAATAATTATCTCATTTTGTTATAGGATTTTGAATTCAATCAAGTTCAAATTGAATTTTATCTCATTTTTTTATACTCAAATATTCTCACTCTTCTTTACTTTCTATAAGTAAATATATTCTTTCTCAATTTTGTCAATCATTAAGAATTGATAATCATCAAGTTTGCGCAATTACAACTTCTCAATATCAAGCTTCTCATTCAATTTCTCACTGTCAATTTAAATCATCATGAAACAGGCTACCATCCTTAATACTTACATTATTTATATTAAAAGAATGTGGAAATTCAATAATTATTGGAGAATAAGCGGTGGTTGGAAAATCCTCTTTCATATCAATTTCAAAATGATATGAAGATACCTCTCATCATTTATTATTAGTTGCTGTAACTTTTAATTCTCATTTAATATCTCCTGTTTCAGGCTCATCAACTACAACTTCTCATCACTTCTCTCAAGATACTAAAACAACTGGATTAACAATTGATGGACCACTATCTAAATTTAATGAAGAAATAACCTGTGAATTACTAGCTCTTTTAATACAAGTATAATCACTACAAGATGCATAAGAAATATTTCCATCATTTAAATTATTCATTCAAATTGATATTGATGAATTAGATGCTAAAGAATCAAATTCAGCACTTAACATATACAAAGCAGTGTCTCCTCATTCAATAACAATATTTTCTTTAAGATAGCCTACAAATCATGGAAAATCAAAAATCGCATTTTCTCACTCTCATAATAAAACTCCTGATATAGTTTTATTAATATCTCATCATATTCTTTCAAGTGATATGCTTATAATATTATCACTTGTTATATTATTAAGACTAACATCAAAATCAATATTTTGTAAAACAACATTTAATGGATCTCAGTCGTCTGAAATATTGTCATTAGACAATGCAGAAACATTTAAAATTGCCAAACTATTTAGTCAATTTCTTATATCTGTCTGTCATCAAATAGAAAATGATACATCGTTTATTTTAGTAGCTACGATATTGTTTACAGGAGTAGTTCATCAGAAGAGAGTTAATATTGCTGGATCATTTCAAGTTATTTGTCACTCTGCATTAATTACATTAATTCAAAAAGTAAATCATGCAGAAGTTTCAAATCACTTCATATCTTCTCATATACCATATGTATCCACAGTTAAGTAAATATTTTTCTTTCATTCAACTTCATAGTTAATATTATCAAATTCAATTATTTCATCATCAACTATAGCTTGCTGCAAAAGAGTCACTTTATCATCAGCGTAAATATTTATATTTTCAATATTATTAGTAAAACCTACAGGTATTCAATCAATAAAAGTTTGGATCGATAAATCTTCAATTATTATACTTTCATGAAATGCTTTAAATTCAAATGATCAAACAAAATCTGAAGTAGTATAAGCTAAAATATTTCTATCTTGATTATTTATTACATCATCATCATTATCAACTTTGACTTCTAACACTCAAGCTCAAATAATATTAATTTGTCTATCTGAAATCACGTAACTTGGATCAAGATTTGCTACATTGCCAGTTATTGGATGAGTAATATTAAAATCATAAGCTTTTAATTTAAAACTATTTCAATTTTCACTACGCTGATCTCAAATATCTACCATTAAAATCAATCTTGTTTCAAATCATCAAGTAATAGTAATATCTAAATCATTAAATTCTACAACATCATCCTCATTAAGAGTCTTAGTTGAAATAAGCTCTTGAGTAGATCAGTCTATTTTTAATAATTTTACACTTACCACTGAATCTTGATTAAATCCTCACTGATTCCATTGTTCTGAAACTTTAAAACTATTTAATGTGTAATTTGTTTTATTGTTATTCTCAATCATAAAATCATGAGCAGTATTATTAAAACTTCCAATTAAAACATCTTTATCAGAATAAAGCGTAATAGTATTTAATGATATCTGACTATCAAATACTTCTCATCACTCCTCTCAAGATACTAAAACAACTGGATTACGAGCAGATAAACCACTATTTAAATTTAATGAAGAAATTTCTTGTGCATTCTCAGCTTTTTTCATACAAGTATAATCAGTACAAGACTTATAAGTAATATTTCCACCATTTAAATTATTCATTCAAATTAATATTGACGAGTCAGACTGAAGAGAATTTAATTCTGCCTCTAAATAATAAAGAGCAGTATCTCATCATTCTACTAAAGAATCATTATTAATGACAGTATTAAGTCATGGAAATTCAAAAGTTAGGTCATCTCATGATCATGACACAATTCCAGATGCAACTAAATCGTAGCTACTTGCTCAATATCTTGTAATTGAAATACTATCAATATTATCTTTTGTCATATTATAAAGACCAATATCAAATTTAATATCTTCTAATACAACATTTAATGGACTTCAATCATCTGAAGTGTTGTCATTAGTAAGAGCAGAAACATTTAAAATAGCTAAAGTATTTAATCAATTTTTTATATCCTCCTGTCATCAAGTAGAAAATGATACATTACTTATTTGAGTAGCTACGATATTGTTTGCAGGTGTAGTTCAAGGAATATGTTCAATGGTTGCACCCATTAGAGACATCTCTCACACAGAATTTCCAACATTAATTCAAAAACTAAATCACTGAGAAGTCTCAAATCATTTTAAATCTTCTCAAATACCATGAGTCATGATTTTTATATAAATATTAGAGGTTCACTGAAAGATGTCAATCTCAGAAAATTCCGTATTTTCATCACTAACTATTTCTTGTCATATAAGTGTAATTTTATCATCTGCGTAAATACTAATATTTTCAATATTGTCAGAAAGATCTGATAATTCTCAGTTAATAAAGGTTTGAATTGATAAATCTTCAATTGTTACACTTTCATGAAATGCTTTAAATTCAAATGATCAAACAAAATCAGAAGTAGAGTAAGCCAATATATTTTTATCTTGATTATTTATTACATCATCATCGTTATCAACTCTTACTTCTAAAACTCAACCTTGTATAATATTAATTTGTCTTGTAGAATTTATAAAATTTTGATCAATACCAATGACCATTCCAGACAAATTTTGAATATTAAAATCAAATGCCTTAAGATTAAAACTACTTCAAGCTTCAAAATTTTCCGAAATATCAACAGTTAAAATAAGTCTTACACTCTCTCGTCTTGGAATTAATAAATTTAAATTAGTAAATTCAATACTATTACTAGCAAGATTTACTGTTGCAACATGCTGCTCATTTGTTCAAGTCTTCTTCCACAATTTCACACTCACAACAGTATTTTCATTAAATCATCATTGATCCCACTGCTCAGCGACTTTAAAACTATTTAATATATAATCTCAATTATCATTATTTTCAATTAGAAAATCATGAGCTACATTATTCTCAGTTCCAATTATTACATCTTTTCAAGCTGAAAGAGACATAGCTAACAATGCCAATTGTGAATCCTTATCATAATCCAGTATAGCATTAACCATATAAACAACATCATTATTTGTAAAAGGTTCAAACGCAGCAGTTCAATCTTCAAATCTAACATATGTACTTGGATCATCAGACACAATTATCATAAGTGATAGTATTTTAGAAAACTCTGCTCTAGTTAAGTTTCTATCTGGATCAGAAATAAAACTAGCTTCAAATACAGAAAGTTCATATAAGGCTTTAATATAAGCTTCTCACCAATGTCATTCAATATTAGCATCTGGCACATCCCAATGCTGATAATCTAAATAATTGATACCAAAACCGCTTAACAACATCTTTGCAGCCTCAGCAATAGTTATATTTTCTGATGGATTAAATAAAAAATCATTAATAGGTCAATTAATCATAGCTAAATTACTGGCTAAATTAACATATTCATAAAAACAATCACTTTCAGAAACATCACTAAATCCTGCATCATCTTCAGAACCTAGTTGAAGATTTGCTGCACGGAACACAGCAGTAAGAAGATCAGCTCTATTGACGGAATCTCAAGGATAAATATTTGAATCTTCTGAAGTAAATACTCAATTATTAGCAAGTACATTAATATAATCATTATACCAAACACTTTCTGAAACATCATCAAAAGGTCAGGTATTAGTTCAATCACAAATATAATTTGTTTCATCCTCATTAGGAGTTTCATCACCTAATTTAGCAATCTCAATAAGAGTACCATAAGCATTTAGCCTTTTTCATGTTCTAACTTTTCAATCTAAAGAATCTAAACTATCTCATCACTCTAGGATAGCATTTTTAATATCTGCATAGCTAGCATCTTTTTCCATTTCCCAAGCCAAAGCAGCTACTCAAGCAACATGGGGTGCAGCAAACGACGTTCAATACTTAAATCATAAATCCACATCTAAATCTTCAATGATTTTAATATTATCAACCCAACATCAATCATAATTATTATCATCTCCATTAGTATTCCAAGAAAAAGTAAATTGAAAATCACTTGTCAAAAACTCTGGATCAATATCAAAATCAAAATCATAATACTCAAAATCTGTATCATAAATGCTATCTCAATTTAATGAGTCTAAAGTAATCTCACTCCATCTTGCAAGCTCCACAGAACTTGAAGAATTTTTCAATCAAAAAGTCATATAATCATTCCATTCATACAAATATTCAGTATCACACCCCGCTACAAATGAAATTTTAGCATTTTGATAAGTGCTTAAATCAATGACATTGGATTCAATAACAGAATTAACATTAGCCGTATAAGGTAGATAATTATCCTGATCTCAATATAAAACATAAAAAGCTGATCCCCCCCAATAATTATCCTCTGTAGTAACAGTATATCATTCCGGAATCTCTGACGTTCACAACCATTCAAAATCTTCATTATAAATTATCCCTGAATCATTTGGACTTATTGTTGAATAAATACTTGTTCATGGAGCCCCAATATGAACAGTGTCATATCAATAATTTGCAGATGAAGCAAGTTCATCATTTTGATCTGTTGCAGTTACTCAGATAATATTATCAAGTCAAGGGTAAGCAATACCTCAATAAGTAAAATCTGTTGCAAATGAAGATGGATAATCTTCATAATAATCATTATCAACAGAATCATTTCACGCAGCTGTTACAAATAATCATCAAGAATCTTGAAAATTTTTCATAGCATTGTATAAATATAAGTCCACATCACCATATTCTAAAAGTCAATAATATCACCAACTTGCATTTATAATTTTTGCTCAATTACTTGCTGCAAACTCTATTGACCTAACAGCAGCAAATGTTGAAAAATGTGAACCTCACGCCTTTAAAGTCATGATTTTAACATTATTTCATACTCATGACATTCAAATTCCATTATTAGTTTTAGCTCCAATTGTTCATGCAATATGAGTTCAATGAGAATGATATAGCTCAATAGGATCATTATCTTCAGTGTAATAATCATATCAATAAATACATCATCATAAGAAATCTCAATTCTCATCTTTACAATTCTCTCAATTCCAAAGCATACCTTCAAATTCAGGATTGTTATAATTAATTCAAGTATCAATAACAGCTACCACCACAGGATTGATAACAGTATTTTGTTTAACTAAATGCATTGCTTCTGGCCAATCAATATCTGCATCATCCTTTCAAGATATTCATTCAACTTCTTGTCAAACATTATGAAGTGCCCAAAGCTTTGCAAAGTCAGTATCATTAGGGAAATATTGCGATCAAACGCCTCTTGGCTCATACAAATAATTTGGCTGAACAAACTCAACTTCATCATTATTTTTTAAATCTCTAATAAGCTGCTCAGTAGTTTTTGATTTTTCTGATTTTAATAAAGAGATATTAGATCTCTCTTTTCTCTTCTTTTCTTTCATTCATCTAGATTTTACAAATCAATCAAATTTTGATCTTCAAGTCCTCTTTTTTAAATCAATTTTATTTTTTTTAAATTTTACTAAAACTTCTCATTCATTATACCTCTTTTTATTTCTAAGATTGTTTTTAGGCTTCTTACTTTTAGCAGTTTTTTTTCTGAACTTTTTAGATGTCAATTTTCAATCAATCTTCCTCTTGTTATTATATTGTTTTCTCAATTCATTTCTTAATTCATTCTTACGATCTTGATCTAGCTCCTCTGCTTGATTTACTGGTCATGTCACATTAACGATATCTGTATCAGTAGCTCAGATGACACTATCTACAATACTTTCCTGATCAGTACCAATACCACCTTCAATTCATTGATCTGAGTTTTCCAATGTTGCTAATTCTGATCAAGTTTCAACTAATTGCCCAGTTAAACCTCATTGACTATCTATATCTTCAGAAATATTTTCACTACTCAGCTCTATATCATTTACAATAGTACTTTCGACTTCAGCCTCTTCACTATTAGTATTTTGACTTTCAGAATCAACTTGAGAATCATCTTCAAGTATATCTGCAACACTTTCTTCATCAGAATTTGATTCGTTAGCATCATCAATATCATCTTCATTGCTAATATCTAATACATCATTAACAATAAATTCTTGTACATTATCAATAACTTGCATTAAATCATTATTTGTTTCTAAATTTTCAATTGTAGACACATCATCTGAAGTACTTTCAACTTCTAATGCAATAGGCTCATCAGAAATTACATCTGATTGCGAATCTGAAAAAGTATCTGTATCTGACTGCACTGTATCAGATTGTGTTTCAGCTTCAGACACAATTTCAGACAACTGAGTTTCTTGTAAAACTTCAACTTCAATGGAATTATCATCAGTAGCAAGCTCTTGCAGCTCTATATTATTAGTTTCAATCTCAGTTTCAACATTTACTAACTGCTCTTCTGTAAGTGAAGTTTCAGGCACAGAGGTAGCAACAGGAGTGGTAACAACCTCAACAGGTATAGGATCTGGCGATACGACTTCAACAGGCGCTTTTTCTACGACAGCTTCTTGCACAGAAACAGGTGTAACTACTTCTACAATGGACTCAGTAACAGATTCCGTCACAGAATCAACTTCTCAATCTCAAAATACTGCAAATTGAGTAGAGCTTACAAGTAACACCATAGACACCATTAAGGACAAACCTTTCTTTAAATATAAAGACATAAGATAAAAAATTAATTAATAAAGTAGGTCACAATATACATATTTAAAACATTGTCAAGTGAAAATAAAGTATTTCCATCACTTTTCTAATTCCTATTACTCTTTCTTTGAAAGAGAATAACAAATTTTAGTATAGCTAAACAAACATATTTAACTCAAAAAAATGAATATTTAACTTTGATTAAATGTTTTTTTATTGCATTTTATTATATTTTGCTTAAACCTATATTAAATAGTCAAGTGCAACACCTGTCTTTTTTTTAATTACGTTTAT
>CAYWBW010000023.1:0-32440 GCA_964456745.1 uncultured Candidatus Peribacteria bacterium
AAAATTAGTTAATAATTTTATCGATAAGTGTTGCACTTCAAAGTTTATTTTAAGCCAGTTAATGATTTCAAGTTCTCTAGTGAGCTTCAAACAGAGGATATATCATCAAACACTTCTCATGTATTGTTGTAGGTATCTAGTATATTTTCAACTTGAAATATTGCTGAGCTTAGAGGTGTTCTAAATTCATGAGCTGTAACCGAAATGAAATCAGATTGTTGCTTCAAAAGTTCCATATTTTCTTTATTTTGGTTTCTCAAATTCTTTGTTTTATCATTTATAATTTTTTTCATTAAATCATTTTCTTCTTGAAGATGTCTTTTTATTAAAATATTAATAAAACAAATTTCAAGTTTTTTCTTAAGTCAATAAACTAATTCTATTTCTTCTTTTGAATATATTTCATCTCATGACTTAGGTCAAAGTGTGAAAAGTCAGATTAAATTATTTTTAAAAAATAGTGGTAAACAAATACTAGCTTCAAGGTTTTTTAAATTTACTTTTATAATATCTTTTTTATTCTGGCTAATATTGAGAAAATCAATTTCATCATTTACAAGAATTTCATTATTCTTTAATTGTTTGCTAAAATCATTTTTAACAAAAATTGGCATATTGATTTTTGAATGTTTATCTCTTATTAAAATTAATTTTATATTATGAATGTGAAGTTTTAAGATAAAAATATTTTCTAATGAGCTGATTAAAGATTTATAATTTTCACAAAATCAAATGCCTGCCTTGAATTCGGTAATTAAATTTCGGAATTCCTTCATGGACTTGTTTATAAACTCAGGAATTATGTCTTCAAAAATTTTTATTACATTTAATCAAATCAAGCCAGATATAATCACGTTTATTGATTCTGGAATATTTGGAAATAAATATTTGACAGCATTGAATGCAGAAATACATATTATTGAGAATATTCAAATTATTATAGTAGCTCTTGATAGTCTTAAAAATAATGCTGATATATTTAAAAACCTGTATTTTGTCATTGAATAAAATGCCAGTATAATAAATATTAAAATAAATACTATCACCTCGGTTTGAAGTAGATAAATATTAAACATTGGAAGTATTATATGAAAAATTGTAACACTTCAAACTACACTTGTTATTCATAATAATATCAATTGAATTTTCTTTTTTTCAATTCACATGCTTTTATTATATTTTTTTATCAAAATCCAAATAATAAAATAAATACACATTAAGGTGTATAGTGTAAATATTGGATGAAGTGGTCATACAACATCTCATATAAGTATGTTATTTTCGATTATCTCTTCCATGTATATAAGATTTGTGAAAGGTGCGATTATTGCTAATATTATAGTTAATATTGCAGAGAAAGTTATTAAGTGTTTATTAACTATAATGTTTTTTCTTGGAAAATTATATGAATAAATACAAAGAAAATATGTACAAAATATTCAAAATGTAAAAGCTGATCTTATAAAATATATTGAAATATTACTTTTTTGAATTTCTACAAAATAATATCAGAAATACATACAAATAAGCCAAAATATACAACTAACAATAAATAAAAATAATGAAATATTTATTGATGATTTTTTTACTTTAGATAGTGTTAATAATCAAATTATACAAAGTAAAATGCCAATTAAGAAATATAATAAATTTTGATAGGTTGACATTATTAAATAATAGATTATTTATTATAATTATATTGAAAATATTTTATTTTACAATAAAATTAAAAATCATTAGAGAATTTACAGTTTATATTTATCAATTATCCATTGGGATAAATATCAATTTTTTAAATATGCATTTTTTCTTTTATCAGGCAAATTTTTAAATGGTCTTATTTCTCAGTTGCATGATAATGTTCAACATTTACATTCAGATGTCCAATTACTATCTTCTGACATTCAGTAGTCCCAATTAATTTCTTCATCTTTTTTAATATCTTTCATTGCAACAACTTTTGTATATTCTTTTATTCAACAATTTGGTTCACAAGAGTGATTAATATGTTCGGCTAGTCTATTCTGGGCATATATATATTCGTTCTCTCAGACTTGAATTGCGTGATTTATCATTGCACTTGGGAGCTTAATTGCTTCATTGCTTGTATATTTCATTCATACAAAATTAGCTATAAGTTCTCACTTGGATATATTTTTATTAGCAAATACTCATTTTCCCATGTTTTCAGTTTTTCATATTATGACATTTGGATTATCTTCTACATGAGATCTATATGTTTTTTGTTCAATTTTGTATTTTTTAATTAATCAAAATAGATCTTTAAATGGTAGGTAGTAATTTTCTGCAAATGGTCTCAATGGTCAGGCTGTAATTGGATGTCAGTTCTCTAGAATTCAAAATATTTCTACTCATCAGGAAAGTGCTATATCAATGTCATGAGCACTTCATTCAGATTCTAATTCTGAAAAGGAAAATAGATCTAAATCTGCCTTGTCTAACGAAGAAAAAAAAGTTTTCATAAGATGGTGAAGGGTTTTAAGTCATTGAAATTTTGGATTTATTGCCATGCAGGATATATAAAAGATTTCTGTATTTCTTTCTATTCAACAATGGTAATTCATTTTTTTGAAAAATGTTTCTTCATCCGCATATAATTTAGAATCTTGAAACTTTGAAAATAATAATGGATTTTTCATTTCCTCACTTTCAAATATTTGTTTTAAAGTGGCCTTTCTTCAGTATACTAGTCAAACAGTATTGTTATTATTATCAACCATTCTGGATATATATGCTCATTGCCTTAGTCTCATTTTTGTAATTTCATATGTTTTCTCTCTGTCAGACCAAAGCATGTATCATTCAGGGAGTTGAAATCATTCAGTTTCTTTCATTGAATAATATTTCTTATCAGGCATTCATAGTTGTTTTGGAGATAGTGAAACTCTTGGATTATCTATATGAAAAGCAAATTGGCTATATGGTGGATTTCTAAAAGTTTCAAGAAAATAGTCTGAAAATTCTCTTATTAGTTCATCACTTACTTCTAATCAGGATAGGTTTTCGATTCTATATTTTCTTTTTAAGTTATCAAATCCATTAGTTCATTTAACTTTAATTCATCTCCTAAATGAAGTTACTCAAGATGATATTTCAGCTGCTCATTCAATAAAGTTTTTATCTTTTTTGGGAATTGAAGGCAGCGCTTCTCAAAATTTTGTTTTTTCTGTAGTTGCGTTGTTGGCAGTAGTTTCTGCACTTTTAAAAACATCATGATTTGTCATAATTTTTTGGTTAAATATTAATATTTTAGGAACTATATATCCCTAGTTGTTGTAAATAATGTATTTTGGTCATTCAAAACCATTGAAATATGTGGTTTGACTATCCATATAGGCTCATGCATTTTTAATTTTTAAGAAATCTCATGCTTTTATGTTGTCTGGAAACTGGGATGTTCATACAACATCCCCAGAATCACAGGTTCTTCAAAAAATTAAAAATTTTTCTTTTGATTCAGATAATTTTCTTCAGTCATGACTTATCAGATCAAATAAATATTCCCAATTGTGAATAACTCAATCACTAAAAGATGTAAATATTCAATCGTTTATGTATATACACTTTCTTCATCACCTTTCTTCAACAGCTAATACTGGAATAATTAAATCAATTGCTTCTGCTATAATTGCTCTTCAGAGTTCGAGTATTACTATTGAGTTTTCTCATATGTATCAATTTATATGTTTATTAAATGATTGATTTATAGTTTCAAAGTATCATTTGATATCAAAATTATCTTTTTCAAAATAATTTACTGGAATTCCTCATCACAAATTTATTATGTCTAGATTTCAATTGCTTTTAATTATTTCTCAAATTGTTTCTATGCTTTTTGCGAATATATCAGGACTCTCATTTTGTGATCACGTATGAATTGATATTCAAGATTTTACGTTCTTATAGTTTTTTAAAATTTTTAGTAAGTGTTTTGTATTTTCTAATTCTGCTCAATATTTTTCTGATAAATTTACTCTTGCATTTGGATTTAGAGTTTGCATTCTTACCATTATATGTATCTCATTTCAAAGACATGGGTAAGCATTTCTTAACACTTTTTTTATTTCTTCTTCTGATTGAATTGTAAAACAACATACTCATTTAGATGCAGCTTTGAAAATGTCACACTCTCTTTTGATTGGATGATTAAAGAATATTTTTGCTTCTTTTTCAATATTATGTATTAAATCAATTTCATTAATCGAAGCGCAGTCAAATGCTTTAATTCATTCCTCAATTAATATTTTAATTATTTCTGGTCTTGGATTTGCTTTTACGGCATATGCTATGCATCTGTTTCTATTAAATGGCAGGAAATATTCAAATAGCTTCGATACTTTGTTTCTAAGTTTTCACAAATTTAAGAAGCAAAATGATTCTTCTCTAAATGTTCAAATAATATCATGAATTACTTCATCTTTAGACTTTCATGGATGTGTCAAGAATACATCACTATTTACCGAAAATGTTCAATTGTTTTGTGTTTTCATATTTTATTGTGATTTAATTTACAAACAAAATTTATAGTCCAATTGTCGGAAATATGTCGGAAAAAAATATATATTACAAAAAACTGACACTAATATGAATATAAAGTGTGTCTAAAATTCGTAGTTTTTTTGTTAATATTATTTTAATAAAATTTACAACTATATAACAAATAATTTGTATAGTTTTTTGACCATTTAGGTTAGAACATTGAAATTAACGAAATATCAAGCTTATTTATATTTGTTTTTCATTTAACATCACTCATTATTTTTTCTATTAATACTTACAGTAAGAGGGGAATATCATGCAAGGGATAAGAATTTGTTATAAGAAGATTGTACCAAGGTTGGTTGTTTTTTCTGTATTGCTTACCTTACTTATTCTAATAGTTTGGGTATTTTGTGATACAAGTTCGCGTGAAATGAGAATCTTTTTGGCTTTAACATTTGCATTACTTTCTACATTTATAACAGGAGTTTTTGTTTTTAGGAAACTTATCAATCCACTAATCAGAAATTTGGAAGATGAGTGCGATCTTCGTTTGAAATTATCAATTGCTATTGAGCAGAGTCCTGATTCTGTTGTTATTACAGATATAAATGGTTTAATTACTTATGTTAATCCAGCTTATGAGCGAGTCACAGGTTATAATTCAGATGAAGTGATTGGAATGAGTCCTGGATTTCTAAAAAGTGGGATGACATCTAGTGAAGTATATAAAACTCTTTGGAGTAATATACTTTCTGGAGAAGTTTGGCGTGGTGAGCTTCAAAATAGGAAGAAAAATGGTAAGCTTTTTTGGGAAGATACTACTATCGCCCCAATTAAATCTAATAATGGACTTACTATCGCCTATGTTGCTGTTAAGAAAGATGTAACAAATCAGAGAGAAGATGCTAGAGCTTTAAAGCATATAAATACTCATTTGGATGATTTGGTACAAGAACGTACCATTGAACTTCAATGTGCCTTGAGATCTGCAGAAACAGCTAATAAAGCTAAATCAGAATTTTTGGCAAATATGAGTCATGAGCTTCGTTCTCCTCTTCATTTGATACAAAATTTTGCACATATGACAAGTACTGAGTTGTTAGGATTAAAAGAGAGATTAAAGTTGTTAGGAGGGCTTAAGAATTGTAATTTAAATCTTGAAAGTATGACCCTTATTGACTTACTCGATAATCCTTTGTCTTGGCAGCTTAGTGTAAAAAATCAACAGAAGAGATTGCTTGATCATGTTAACGGTTTACTTGATCTTGCAAAAATGGAATCTGGAAAAATGTCATTTCATTTTTCGGAAGCAAATCTTTATAAATTGGTAAAACAAGAAGTAAATGGACTCAGATCTTTAATTGATAAAAATGAGATAAATTTACAAATTGTTTCTACTGATTTATCCATGAAGTTATCATGTGATAAAGATAAGTTGAGACAGGTGCTTCTTAATCTTTTTACAAACGCTATTAAATTTTCTAACAAAAAAGGATCTACTATCAAAGTTTCGTTTGATAAGTCGACTTTAAATGGAGAGAATGCGATTGTACTTGAGATTTCAGATGAAGGTTGTGGAATACCAGAATCAGAACTTGATGTAATATTTGAACCTTTTATTCAGAGTACGATGACTGAAAATGGTTCTGGTGGAACAGGGCTTGGTTTACCGATTAGTAGAAAAATTATAGAAGCACATTCAGGAACAATCACTGCTTCAAATAATCAAAATGTTGGGTCTACTTTTACAATTGTTTTGCCTAAAAAACAAAATTAAAATATGTGAAAGATTGGCTTAGTTTACAAACAAATGGGAGTTTTGTAGTCATGAAGAAGATTTTGGTAGTAGATGATGAACCACATTTAAGAGAGCTTTTAAAAGAGTTTCTTAAATCCTTGAGTTTTGAAGTAATTGAGGCATCGGATGGATCAGCTGTTTTAGAACTTATAAAAAAGCATGATCCAGATTGTATATTGTTAGATTATATGATGCCAACAGTAGACGGAAATATTGTTTTAAAGAGGCTTCAGAAATCTGAATTCAATATTCCTGTAATTATGCTTACTGGAAATAGTGAAATTTCTGTAGCTGTACAATGTTTTCGAGATGGTGCAGTTGATTATGTTCAAAAGCCTGTTGATTTTGATATTCTTGAAATTGTTATCAATAGACTGTTTGACAGGCTTGAAAGTGAACAAAAACTCTATGAAACAAATCTTGCCCTTGAGGCCTCAATGAAACTTAATGATCTCAAGGATCAATATCTTGCTACATTGAGTCATGAGCTTCGGACTCCATTAAATGGAGTTTTGAACTTTGCTAAAATGGCAAGGTCAATGTTGGTTGATGGAAATGTCCAGGATGCAATTAAGTTTTTAGATGACCTTTTGCGAAATAGTGATCGTTTATTGCAGTTTGTGAAGGGTATTGAAGCTAATGCGAAAAAGGTTTTTTTAAAACAGTAATCTAAAGATGGGGTATGATATGATTCATCTTAGCCAACAGTTGAAAACTGCTCGCATTTTGATAGTAGATGATCAACAAGAAAATTTGGAGGTTTCGAAATATTATCTCAATCGTGCAGGTTATGAAAATATACAAGTTACTGATAGCCCTCATGACGCAATTGGGTTACTTAGAAACAAAGTATTTGATATAATTTTGCTTGATCTAATGATGCCTGATATAGATGGATTTGATGTTTTAAAATATTCAAGTTCATTTAGATCAAATTCTGGACCAATAATAGTTGTCACTGCAAGAAGTGATGATGATACGAAGATTAAGGCTTTAAAGATTATCGGTGTCAGAGATTATATCTCAAAGCCTTTTTTGGAATCTGAGTTATTGCTGCGTGTTAGAAATCTCTTGGAGATGCACATTGCGCAGTGTCAGCTTAAAGTTCAAAATCAAAATATGGACAAGATTTTGAAGGAGCAAAATAAGGATTTGATTGATAGGAATATTCAACTTCGAGAACATAATGTCGATATGCTTGAAAGAATAGGACTTGCTGCAGAATTTCGTGATAATGAAACTGGTTTTCATGTAACACGAATGAGCAAATATTCACAAGCTTTGGGAGTTAAAATTGGTCTGAAGAGTTTTGATACTGATCTTTTGCTTATGACAGCTCCAATGCACGATGTTGGAAAAATAGGTGTTCCAGATAGTGTATTGCTAAAGCCGGGAAAGTTGACACCTGATGAATGGTGTATAATGCAAAAACATCCTGCTATTGGTGCGAGAATATTATCTAATAGACCATCTAGAATCAGATCTGCTCGTAGACATTCTATATTAATTGAGACTGGACGCCTTATTGCTCTGACTCATCATGAAAGATGGGATGGCAAAGGTTATCCAAGAAAAATCGCAGGGTCTGATATTCCACTATTTAGTCGCATCGTAACAATTGCAGACGTATTTGATGCACTTACTTCCGACAGACCTTACAAGTCTGCATGGACTATTGATAAGACAATCACTACCTTGAAGGAGGGGAGAGAAACACAGTTTGATCCAAATATTCTCGATGCTTTTATTGATGACTTACCAACAATTCTAGCAATCAAACAGCTATACCAAGATGGAGAAGAATTATGACTGTAAATATGTATAAACCACGTTTGTTAGTTGTAGATGATGAACCTGATAATTTGAAAATTCTTCAATATTACCTTTCCAATGCTGGATATCAAGTAGATTCTGCTGTTGATGGTATCGATGCTTGGCACTGTCTTTCCAGTAATCCATTCAAATATGATTTGATTTTATTGGATTGGATGATGCCAAATATGAGTGGTATTGAAGTTTTAACAAAGATAAGAAGTCATCCCGATCTTCGAAAAGTTCAAGTTATCATGCAAACTGCTCGGGCGCGAAGTGATGAAGTTAAGCAGGGGATTTCTGCAGGCGCCTGGTATTATATTACTAAGCCGTTTGAAGAAAAAACGGTGCTTGATATCGTTGCTTCTGCGATTCGAGATCAATCAGAATTTAAGAGACAACAGAGCTCATTGAAGTTGGTTGGCAAATCAGAGGGTCAAAAGCGTTTTGTATTTCGAACCCTGAATGAGGCACAAAATTATGCTACCTTGCTTGCTAAGCTTTCACCAGAGCCAGAAAAAGTTGTTATCGGCTTGACAGAGTTACTTATCAATGCAGTGGAGCATGGGAATTTGGAAATTTCATATGATGAAAAGACCGATCTTCTTTCAGAAGGAATGTGGGAGTCAGAAGTTGATAAGCGATTAAATGATCCTCGTTATTGTGAAAAACTTGTACAAGTTGATTTTGAACAAATTTCTGATAATGAAGTACATTACTTAATTCGAGATCAGGGTCTTGGATTTTTACCAGGTGATTATCTAGAGTTTACACCGGGGCGCTCCGTTCATACACATGGACGTGGAATTGCAATGGCTAAAAAGTTGAGTTTTTACAAGCTTCAGTATCGTGGATGTGGAAACGAAGTTTTGGCAATAGCAAAAAAACTTTAGTTAGCTGCTCATTGTGATTATATTTGTTTATACAAAGTTTCACAAAGTGCAATTAATGTTAACAGTAGTTGTGGAATGGCAGAATTCCTTCTTAAGTTTTCATGAGGAGTCTGCCCTCCTCATGAAAAATATTTTTAATTTCAAGATTAATATTTTAAACCTTGAATTTGTATTCAAGAGTTAAAGATAGAAATTCTATTTTAGAATTTAACTTACTTAATAGTTCAGGCCAATGCGCGCTGTATTATTTACATATTGTTTGAATACTTTGAATGTAGATTATGAAGTATTCTGTTGTATTAGCGGTCAATTTATTGACCGCTATTTTTTTTGCCTATTTATGATTTAATCTTTTTTAAACCAATTATAAATTTTAGCTTCCACTTTTTTAATAGATCTTCAGTATCGTTCTCTAGAAGTTTTTATGATCGTATCTTTATAATTATTATTTGATATTATTACTGGATTAAGTGTGCTAGCTGAAAATGTATTAGATGGCATTCAGTCAATAAGTAATTTCATATAACATTGATATTTCCCTAAAGAGATAATATCAGTGTTAAGTACTTCTTTAGAAAATTGATTTTCAAGATAAAAAGCATCATCATATCACACTTGAAATGTTATCAGGCTTCATACATTTCAAAAAACAGCCAGTTTTACTTCTTCTGGCATTTGTCATATATATTGATTTGCTATATTTAAATTTAGTTTATATTTACGGGCTTCAGATAATATATTAGCAAACGAATCTGTTGCGAAGTTTTGAAACTCATCGACATAAAGATAGAAATCTTTTCTCATATCTTCTGAAATTTCTGCTCTACTCATAGCATCTAACTGAAATTTAGTAATTAACATTGATCACAGAAGACTCGAATTGTCTTCTCATATTTTTCATTTAGAGAGATTTATAATTATAATTTTTCATTTGTCCATAGAAAATCTGATATCTATTGTAGATTTTATTTGACCCAAAATGTTCCTAACAATTGGTGATGAGAGGAATTGTCATATTTTATTTTGAATTGGTGATACTGCTTCTGCTTTTTGTCTATCATCCCATTTATTAAATTCATTATACCAAAATGATTTTACTGTTGGATTTTTTACATTTCTCAATATTTTGTTTCTATAATTTTGATTTTCTAATATTTTTAATATTCACAGTATTGTAGTTCATTGATTTTCAACTAGTGCCAAAATCGCATTACGTAAAATATGTTCAAGTCTTGGTCACCATGAATGTGAATAAAGCTTTTTAAATACTCATATAAGACTAGATGCTACTAAATTATACTGATTCGGATTATTACATTCTAACATATTTAAAGATACAGGAAATCACTTGTCTGATGGATCAATTAATACCACATCATTAATTCTATTTTTCGGAATTAACTTTAAAATGTTTTCACATAGGTCTCAGTGTGGGTCAATAATTCAAACTCATTTTCAATTTTGTATATCAGAGTTAATCATATTTTCAAGTAGACTTGATTTTCACATTCAAGTTTTTCATATGATGTATACATGTCTTCTTCTGTCAATTTCTCATATTCAGAAATACCTTTTGTCATTTCTAAAACTTGTTCGTCATATTGTACAAACATTACTTTTATCTGTGCTCATTGGAAGATTCAATGGTCATTGAATCTTTTTAGATTTTACTATTTCAAGATTTGGAATTTCTAATTGTTGTTCAGGAATATGCCATATTGTAGCAATTTCCTCTGTATTTAGTATAAAGGGGTCATGTATTTTTCTATTTCGAAATTTTCTCAGAAATTTCAAGTCTCAAATTTTTGTAATATTTGCTGCAAATGAATTTAGATGTGGCTGATTAAATTGATGGAAGCTGGAGATCATTTCTTCAATTTTTTGTTTCAAATTTCAGTTCACTATTTCACAGCAGTATATCATTCTAATATTTACACATATTCATAGTCTGGCAATTTTAGATGAAGCAGCAACTAAAGGGTTTTCATTACTTTTATCAACCTTTTCTTCAGCTGATTGTTCTGCTTTTGATTGTGCTCATACTCATCTTCAGTACCATCAGAGAAATATATCAAATATCTTTATAAAAGACCAAGAAAGTATTTGAAAATGTCACAAATTTAAAAATATTTGACTATATTTTTTTCGAAGTTTATCGCTATGTAAGAATATTCATGTGCTCAATGATTTCATTAAGTTTTGTCATTTTATTCTCCATTTTTCTGATGCTCTATTCATAACAATTTGTATAACTATTTTTTCTCAGGGCGAATTTGTATTAGATAAACTGGAAAAAATAGATCAAATTGGATCAATTCTTGTTTGCTTGATTCTATCTTCAAATTGCATATACCTTTTAATTGGGTATATATATGGGTCGGTAATTTTCAATTCTGCTCAAATGAATTTATTGTTTGATTGGTAATATGAACGAATTTGTTTTGTATAATCATCTATTTCCTCAATTTCAATGTCATTGTATTGCGCATAAATTTGATTTTTTATAATATCTTTGTTCCAGATTTGGCAATAAATTGATAAAAAAATTTTTTGATCGATATTTGCAAGCTCAAGAGATATTGTACTTGTTTTATCTTTAAAAAACCACTGTTTCAGTGTTCTTTTTTTGTTTTTTATAATTATATTAGATAAAAAGCTTTCAATTGCCACTGGTCAAATCTCATTATTTTTGTTTGAGTATATCTTCAAAACACAGTTATTATTTCAATTTCATTTTTTAAGCTTAAATATTAAATAGTATCTTATTATTGAGAATAATATATAAGAAATTGATAAAAGTTGTATGATTAGTGTAAGTTTACTCATTTTCTCTCAATAATCTTAAAATTTTAAGGCGTTTAGATTCACTGCCTTGTTCTTTTATATATAGATTTTTTTTGTCGAATAAAATGAAAATTTTAGATATAAGCAATATTCAAATTATATATAAATATATTCACACAAGTTCCATTTTTAAATACTTAGTAATAAAGTACATCATAATAACACTCTATTGTCAGTATATTGTTGGAGGATTATGTAAATTATATAAATAGTTATTATTCTTTATATAATATTCTATCATTTATTCTCAAGTCTAGATATGTGAACTTTTTATCTCAATAGTTTGATTGAAAAAGAGTTATTTTATTCAATTGCTTATCAATATCTTTTGTAAATGTTACCCATACTGTTCAAAGGTTGGTTGATACTCTTAATTCTTTTCAATATTTATATAGATCAATGTTATAAATTTCAAAGTTGAACTTGCTATTTAACTTAAAGTTAATTGATTGAATTAAATCAATTAATTCATGATCAAATATTACATCTCAAGCATACTGAGCTCATATGTCCTCCTTTGAATTAATTGTAAGAAGTCATTGTTGATTTAACATTTCTTCTGCTGAAAATGGTTTTAATTCTCATCACTGAGAAATAAAGAATTTTTGTAAATATTTTTCTTTTATGTTAGTTTCTTTATTATATTTATAAAAAAATGAGTTAAGTATAAAAATGTTTGCAAAGCTATCAATAGATAAGATTATTTTATTTGGAAGTCTCTTTTTTAAACTTATATTTTTAAATCTTTTATTATTATTTTGTAAATTTTTTTCAATATCGCTTATTGAGGCAAAGAAAATATTTTTTCACTTAAGATGTTTAAACTCATTAATTATCGCCGTTGGATCAATTGTTAGATCATCTCTTTGGTAATATATATCTTCAATTTTAAAAAATGGAGAATAAAATATAAAACTTACTACTAGTGCAAGTGATAATGAAGAAAATATATTAAAAATATATTTAAAATTAAAATAGCTAAGAAGTGTTCTGTTAACTTTTTTTCCCTTTTTTAGCTTATCTAATGTTGATCGTCTTTTTTTATTAAAAAATAACATAAAATACTATTTACAAAATTTGTTTTTAAAAATAAATACCAAAGTTTACTTGTATTATAAATAATATTAAGTCTATAAGTATAATTGCGATTAAAGGTGTAAAATCAAATATTCAAATGCTATGAGGAATTTTTCTAATTTGATTATATAATGGATTTAGTATGTCTGATGAAAATAGATATAATTTGTTTTGAGGACTTACTCTTAAAAAAGAAAGGACAATGTTTAATATTATTATCCATTTATAGAGATTTCAAGTTATAAGAATAAAAGTTATTATAGAATTCATTTGTTTTTTATTAATTAATTTAATTGAAAAGTTATTCTCAAAATCATTTTTTATGACTTCATTTAGAAATTTCTTCAGCAACAATTTCACTTAATAAATCTTTTAATCATTGCTTATCCATTGTTGGCGTGTCTGAGTCTGAATCTCATCATATTCACATGTATTTATTTTTTGCATCAATGATTTGAAATTCAGCTTTTTTTGGATTTGTTGTATTAACAAATACTATTTGTTCTCAGCCATTGTCTATTATCAAATCTCAATAGTCAAATACTGAACTTAATACAGATTTTTTATCAAATCAAACAGTTCATATTGTGTCATATCATATTCTTGTAGCGAAACTTTTAAAAAATCAATTCCATTCTGCATGTATAAGGTTCATATCTGTGAGTATTAAGACATCAAGATACCAATCAAAAAAATCATAAAGTCACATAAGGAGAACAAAAAACATTCATCCAATAAGATATAATGACATGTCTGGATAAAGCCACATAAAAAATATTGGAATAATTATTCAAATAATAAACCATTTGATAAAGGTTAGAACAAATTCAATCCAGTGTTTGTGAATCACATAATACACAAGCTCTCAGTCTTCGAGATATTTCTTAACATATCATTTATCAATTCTAGAAATTTTCATTAAATAGATCTTATAAAATTTTTCTTAAATATTCAATAGATTAGATATTGATTTATTACTTGAAAAAAATAGCAAAATCATTAATTTTACTATGATATAACCAAATTTTAATGAAATTAACAGCAAGCAAATCAAAATTCCTGCAAGTAATTCAGACTTGTTCAAAGGCAATTTCCTGAACTGGGATACTACCAGTATTATCTAATATTTTAATTGAGACTAAGGATTCAAAAGTATTTTGTACTTCGACAGATTTAGATCTCACAATTCAAAGTTTTTTTGAAGCAGAGATTTCTGAAAATTGAGCTATTACTTTAAATGCTAGACTGTTTCAGTCTTATTTAAATTTACTTTCCGATAACGAAATTGATTTTTCATCTAACGATACCAATGTTTCTATTAAAACCAAATCTTCAAAAACAAAATTTAAAGGAATAAAATCAGAAGATTTCCCCAAAACATTAAAGCTTGATTCTTGAACTAAGATTACAATTGCTTCAAAGAAGTTATCTAGTTCAATTTCAGAAGTTATATTCTCAGTTAGTACTACAAATGCTAGACCAGTTCTTACTTGAATACTTTTGTCATCAGAATGATCAAGTTTATCATTAACTTCTACTGATTCATATCGAATGTCTAATAAGACAATTGATATACAAAATACTTGAGAGCTCGATGTTTCTGTTATAGTACCATCTCGTACACTTATGGAAGTATCTAGGATTATTGCAGAGTATCATTCAATATCAAGTGAGTCATTTGATGCGTCAATAACTGTATGAGATAATCAAGTTTTATTTGAAATATGAGATGTGAAAGTGTATTCAAGATTTATAGAATGATCATTTCCAAATTGCAAGATGTTAATACCAGAAAAACATTTAACTCAAATAGTTATCCAAAAGGCAGATTTACTTCAAGCAATAAAAAGATTAAGCATTTTTGCAAAAGAAGATAACAATAAGGTTAAGTTTAATTTTGCACAGTGAAAGCTAACAATAAATACGCAAACAACACAAGTATGATCCGATGAAACTAGTTTACCATGTTCAATATCATGAGAAGACATTGAAGTTTCATTAAATTCATTGTTTGTCTTGGATATTTTAACTGCTTTAAAGAAAGGAGAGGTCTTAATAGAAATTAATTGAAATCATTCTCCAGTCGTTTTTAAGAATCCTTGAGATAATGACGGATATGTACATATTATTATGCCACTTATGACTTAATTTTTTCAAAGTTTGTATTATATATTTTTCAATACAAGTTTGTATATTTTGGTTTTAAACAATGATATCTTATATTTTGTCTCAAGAAATCTGTCATTAAATGGTAGCTTAACTCTATATTGATATTGTTCTTGTTTCCAATTTTTTACTAATTCTCTAAAATGTTCAACTGAATTTGGATCTAAGCTAATTTTTGCTTGCCAATTTATTTTTCAAAAAATGCCAAGTTTCATTAATGGTTTTAGTGGAGTATGATAATACATCAAATAATTATAATGTCAAATTGATACAATGTTGACTAAATTTCAGGGATAATTTTTTACGATTATCCCTGCCTTGAAGTTGTGTTGTGAAGCAACTGTCTAAAGTGCTTCCCAATCGATGATTTGTACAATGTCAGACATAACTTGTCGACATTGTATCTTCAATTTTACATGTTAACACCTCTCATTAACATAAAATAACTTATTAAGAGTAATAAAAGGCCAACATATTTCTTTAGTATAGTCTTTGAAATGTTTCTTGTTAATGGTGGACCAATTTGGCCTCCAATAATTACACCAGGAGCAACAAAAATCATAATGTTTAATAAATGTGACCAATCATTTATTAATCCATCTAAAAAGAATTCATTTTGTAGTGGGATTACCGCTATTGTGATTACATTAGCGATAAATACAATGAATACTGTTGTTCCTATAACTTCTTGAGATGGTGTATTTTTGTGTCTTAGAAGTCTAAGAAGCATAAGCTTACCTAGACCAGTGGCAATCATCCCCTTAAGAGTTCCACCAATAAAAATAACCGGGATAGTGAAAACTTCATTTGCATTTTCATTGATCTCCTTAGATGTGATCATGTGAAGTCCATAACTTGCTACAAAAATTGCAAATCCGATTAGTAACCATTTTGTTTGTACATATGGCTGTATAGAAGCGCCGATTATGGCTCCTAAAATGGCTGGTATTATATACAATTTGATCAAGTCAAACCTGATTGATTTCATTTGTATGTTTTTTATAACACCACTACCGAATCCAAAGAGCATTGTCGACAGTGCTAGCCAAAAACTAACTCTGGGTTCTATTTCCATTATCCCGATATATATTGGAACCCAGAAATTAGAGCCAGAAATGCCTGAAGACATGGCTACAGTTGCAACTAATATTCCTACTGGGAATAGGAAAATGTGCTTCTTGATACTTGATACTTCTATGTTAATTATTCCTTTACTGTGTAGTGTTAAAATTATCAGGAAGTAAATCATTAGACTTATACAAATATTAATAGTTTTATTATTGTTTACCATTTTATGCTCCTCAAAATAACAAATGTTATCAAAAAATTAATGAATAAAAAGATATGTTTAGCCTTCAATTTTAAGTTTCAAATATGAAAATCCTTTGATTAGATATAATCAAGGTATTAACAATAATTATTTAGGACTACTCATCCATTTTTCAATTTTCGATTCTACAAATTTTCTATTTTTTGCGTGTTTTTCCCTTGATACTTTTAATATAATTTCTTTTTTAGCTGTTTCTCATACTTCATTCTTAGGCTCAAGGCTTTTTATAGAAAATGTTGAAGATGGCATTCCATCAGTCATTAATTTCATATAGCAGTTATATTTTGGGATATTGATCAAATCAGAATTAAGAACTAAATCAGAAAATTGTTTTACAAGTATGTCTGCATCTTCAGCTCACACTTGATATGAAATAAGTGATCAAACATTTCAAAAAATTGCAGATTTTACATCGTCTGTCATTTGATCAATATACTGATTTGCCATAGTAAGATTTAATCTATATTTTCTTGCCTCTGATAAAATAGTTGCAAATGAATCTGTTGCAAAATTTTGAAATTCATCCACATACAGGTAAAAATCATTTCTAGATTTTTCAGGAATATCTGCCCTGCTCATTGCATCAATTTGAAATTTTGTGATCAACATTGATCAAAGGAGGCTTGAGTTATCTTCTCATATTTTTCATTTTGAAATGTTTATGATAATAATTTTTTTATTATCCATCGCAAATCTTAGATTTACTGATGAAATGGGTTGCCCAAAAATATTTCTGATAAGTTTGGAAGACAAAAATTGTCCTACTTTGTTTTGTATGGGGGATACATTCTCTGCTATTGTTCTTGCGTCCCATTTTCAAAATTCGTCATTCCAGAAGCTTAATACCATGGGGTCTTTAACACTTGAAATAACTTTATTTCTATATTTTTGATCACTTAACATTTTCATGATTCAAAGTAATGTTGAATCCTTTCTTTCAGTTAGAGCAAGTAATGTGTTTCTTAGAATATGTTGAAGCCTTGGTCACCAACTGTCTCAAAACATTTTTTTAAAAACTCATAAAAGTCATGATGCTATCAGTTGTCTATGCTCAGGACTCTTACATTCAAGCATATTAAAAGATATTGGATAATCTGCGTCTGCTGGGTTAAATATCATTACATCATTGGTTCTAGATTTTGGGATTAGATTCAATATATTTTCTGATAAATCTCAATGTGGATCTATAACAGCAACTCATTTTCAGTTATTAATATCAGAGACAATCATGTTTTCTAACATAGTTGTTTTACCCATTCATGTTTTTCAAATTATATATACGTGCCTTCTTCTATCATCTTCTTTAATTCAAAATTTAATTTTTTCTCATCTAAAGTTTGTATATCAAAGTAATGTTAATTTATCCGGATCTATTTCTCACTGTGTAGGCAAATTAAGTGGTGGTTCTAGTAGTTTAGATTTTATCCATTGTATATTTGGAACTTCTACGCTAATACTAGGAAGATGCCATATGGTAGATAGCTCTTCTATATTTAATATAAATGATTTATCTATTTTCCTGTTTTTAAAAATTTTTAGTGAAGAAGGTAGATTTTTGTTTATTTTTTTAATTCTAAATGAGTTAAATCTTGGAATATTAAATTGATAAAATGAAGATATTAGATTCTTAATTTTGTTATTTCAAGACTCAATATCACTTTTTTTTCAAATATATAAAAAGCGTATATTTACTCAAAAAAGTTGTTGAGATAATTTTCATGATATTGCATTTTCTACAGTTTCTTTTTTGTGTGATTGTTCTACTTCATCAGCTTGTTTCAGGCGATTTTCGTCTAATGATTTTGCTCAGAGTCAAAGAATGAATAATAATGGTCTAACAAATAAAAGATTAAAAACCTTCTTTATACCCAGGCTTAGTAGCATATTAGTATACCATGTTTGATATTTATTCGAATTAATATTAAAACCTCACTTTATTTTATCGCTAACCCATAAACCTCTTTGTCTAAATATGGTTCAAATAGGGCTAATAACTATTTGAACAGCTAATAGGTCATTTTTAGCTAATGAAGAAAAGCTTCATGTGATTGATGATAAGGGGTCAAGGAAAATTTTAGAATTATTATCCTCGAATTGAGGATGTCTTTTGATTGGATAGATATATGAATTATCAGTTTCAATTTCTGCATATACGTTTCATAAATCTTTTTTTGAAAAATTTGATAAATAATCATTTACTATTTCAATTTCAATATCAGGATATTGGCTATAAAGTTGGGAAGTTATCATATCTTTATATTGCTCGTTACAATAGCAATAAAAATAAACATGTTTGTTTATACAAGCTATTTCAAACGAAAAGCTTGGAGACTTTTTACAAATTATCCAATTTATAAAACTATCTTTAATAATAGTTGAGGAAATTGCTGAATATATTGCTTCAGACGCTTTGGCAGTTTTTTCATTGCTTTTAGAAACTTTGATTTGCAGCATTAGCCTTTTTTCATTTTTATTCCTATTTTTATTTAGAATAATCGATATTATAAATCTAGTTACATAGATTAGTACTACTCAGGCGAAAACTGCAAGCAATAACTTCATAATTATCAATATTAAAGTACTCAATAATAAACAAAGAAATTCTAAAATCAAATAATATTATTGATTTCTCTCACAAAATATTTTTTGACTTTATTAAATTTTTCGCTAGGCAAATTATAATCTATTTCATGAACAAGGATATTTCTCGTTTTATGTGCCATCCAAATATTATTTTCGTTTAAAAATTGAGTTCCATATTTTTTCATCTTTTCTCATAGACTACCTTTATATCCTAATTTATTAAGAATTTTATCAAGTAAGCTGTCTAAGTGAATTATTACATATCTTGCATCATGTCATGAAATTATTTTTGATAATGTATTTTGAAATTTAATTTTTTCATCTTTTGAGAGTCGGTATTTACTCTTTAATATTAAATAGATTATTACTGATATTAATATTATTGAAATTACAATGTAGTATAATAAATTCATAATTTAAATTTATTTAATCTTAGTATAAAAAATGGTAAAATCAAAATGTCTAAAATCAAAATATTATATTTCTTTTTCATTGCTTTTATGCTATAATTTAAAGATAGGCTAAAACTTATGATTGAACTTATATATTCACATTTTGTTTTTAAATTGATAATATCAATATTGCTCGGTACTTTTTTATGAATTAGGCACGAAATGTTTGCTTATAATTCAAATCACAAGGGTAGTTTTATGGGCGTCAGGACAGCTGCTCTTCTTTGTATCTCGTGAGCTACTTCAACTTTTTTAGAACAAATTCCTCTTCTTCCTTTAATATTTTTAATATTAATATTTTTACTTATTTGAATTGCTTACGCTTATTGAGCATTTGTATTATGAAAATCTTGATTAACTACAGAGCTTTCAGCAATTTTGATTTTTATGATTTGAGTATTAATTTGATATTGAGAGCCAGTATTGGCTATTATTCTCACTATATTTCTTGCAGCGGTGGATACTTTTAAAGATAAATTACATATATTCGCATCCAAGCTAAGTGAAAAGGAATGGGCATGAGCATTTGAGTTTCTAACAATTTCTTGAGCCATACTTCCATTCTTACCTCAGGTGCCTATAGATCCATGGTGAGTATTTGTGCCATTTACATTTTGGCTACTTGTAATAGTAATTTCTTGAATTTGATTTGTAGGTTATTTTTTAATGAAATACCTGTGAACAAGAGCATGAATTACTTTAACTGGATTTTTATGATCACTTGTTTCTAGTACTGCCGTTACAGTATCTATGGCTATGCAATCAAAGAAGATCAAATTACCTTGAGTATTTGCCATCTGAATATTTATAGCAATAGCTACTATGCAATTTCGTGTTATATTAGAAATTTTATTTATTTGATGATCGATGGTTAGTTATGATTTTTATATTATACCAGTAGTTATGTGATTGGTTTGAGTTTTTATTTCAATATATTTATATCTTAAAACTAAAAAGCAGAATATTGTTTGAAAAAAAATGGATCATCTCATGACAATACAGAGTCCGTTTGAATTAATGTCTGCTATTAAATTTTGACTTTTATTTGTTATAATTTTATTTTCTTTAAAATTTTGAAAACATTATTTCTGAAATTCTTGAGTATATATCATTTCTATTTTATCTTGAATTACGGATGTAGATGCCATTGTACTATCAAGTATTGAATCATTAAAGCTTGGTGAGATAAGTCTTGAGCTTGCAAGAAATTCAATAGCATTTGCTATTGTAACTAATACAATAGTTAAAATTGTTTATGTATATTTTTTATGATCTCGTAAGCTCCTGATTAAAGTTTTGATTTGAGTAGTGCTTATTGTAATTAGTAGTTTATCTTTATTTCTAATCTTGTAATTCACTTATATATTTATTATAGTAAGATCATAAAGTGTTTATTTACTTATTATAAATATGTCAAAAAATAAAAAAATATTGATTGTTAATTGTGGATGAACAATTGTTATGAAACTTGATGAGAGTAGAAAGACTATTGTTACAGTTGAAAATATTGATGAAATACTATCTATATTTCCTGATCTAAGTTCTATAGCTGATGTTGAAATTCAAACATTGATAAATAAAGATTCTACCAATATCATTCCTGACGATTGGTCAAAAATCGCAATGTTTATTTTTGAAAATCATGAAAAATACGATTGATTTGTTATAACTCATTGAACTAATACTATGGCATATACAGCTTCTGCCTTATCTTTGGCCCTTTGAAAATGATTAAAAAAACCAGTTGTACTTACATGATCTCAATTACCACTTTGTATGTATTGAACTGATGCTAGGTTTAATTTTGAAAATGCTGTAAAGACTGCAATGGTAGCCGTTGATAAATGAATAAATGAAGTAATGATTGCTTTTAGTGATAAGATATTAAGATGAAGTCGTTCTGTAAAAATAAGTGAATCTTCATTTTCCGCATTTAATTCACCAGCTTATCCGCAAATTTGAACTATAACATCTACATGAATTGAATTTTCAACTATTGCCAGAAAATTTGACTCAAAAACTAAATTTCAGCTTAATCATCATTTCAGTACAAATATTGTAAGCATAGATCTTACACCATGACAATCTCCTGATTTGTTAATGGAAATGATTCTTTCTTGAAAATGTAAATGAGTTATTTTAAAATCTCATTGAGCTTGATCTGTACCAACTGAGTGACAATTTAACTTTCTTCCATTTATTGAAAAAGTAACAGCTGATTACAAGGTTCCAGTAATTGTATCAACAAAGTTTTTATGATGAAATGCGTATAAAGATGTAAATGATGAATGTGCTATTCTTGCTATTAAGGCTTGAGCAATACCTTGATATGATCTTACTGATGTTATGACTGAAGTTAAATTGATGTGGATATTATCTCAGTGAAGTTATTCAGAAGATCAAGTGAGAGATAAAATTTTAACAAATTACACTTGAGAGTTAAATGAGATTAGATATAGATATCATTAAAGAAATATTTTTGTTTTATTTATGAAATATGACATTTGAAAAATTAAATCAGAACACCATAGTCTTAAAGAATTTTCGAAAGATTTAATTAATATTGCTAAGATTCCTAAAATACAGAGGATTATCCCAGGAAGAATTTCACGACAACAAAAGTGATCTTCTATGAAAAGCTTAAGTTTTTCATATTATACTTATTCATGACTTAAATTAATAATGAAAAAGTGAGCTACAGCACAGGAAATATTTGTTATTTGTAGTCAGAAAGATAGAGATATTGTTAAGTGTGAGATTTTTAAATAATTTATAGTTTTAAGTCAAAATAATTATCTATAATTTGTTATAGAAAATTTTAGGATTGATTACTTGTTTTATAAAATTACAATAAAATCTTAGTTTAAAAAGCCTTAATATTATTATGAGAGAAGCATTGCAACAAAACAGTTGTCTTAATAAAATTGATGCAAAGCTACATTTGATAAATGTAGCTGAATTTTTTAAAGGATGTGATATTTCATCTTTAAGTTTGAATGATTTAGTTTTGCATTGTGAAAAACTTTCAAAAGAATTTATTGATGATTTTTATATCAAAACTTTAGACATAAATTCTCAAAAATTTGCAAGATTTGCAATATATGATTGTGATTTCAGTAATATTCCAAAATCATCTAGGTGATTTTATATGAGATTAGCTCAATTAACCAATCGCTTTTATAGAAATATATTTATATTTTCAATAACTAAAACAGAATCCTCTCATTGATTAAATTCACTTGAGATAGAAGAAATTGTTTTATAATCCGAGATAGCAGAGCAAATGGATATTATTTATTATAAATGGGAAACTTTAAGTCATACATGAAATTTGTCGACATATGAAAAATCTTTTAAGTTAAGATATTTTTTAATTGATTGGAAAAAGAAGCATTATACTGAATTATTTTCAAACGAATATGGTATTTAATCAAGTTATCGATCTTAAATATCATTATTTATTGAAGTTAATTTGAGAGCAAGATATTATGAAATGGTTAACATTGCACGAATGTACTCATTGATTTTGAAATTATAGTGTTTTTGATAATGATTTATTCTAAATAATAATCTTTATCTTTCATTTTGACAGGTTTTTTTAGAAAAATAAGTATAGCAAGCATTGGAAGTAAAAATGCAAAAACTAATTTAACAATCATCAATTCTCAAAGCTGGCTATAATCAGATTGTGTTATTATTTCTCCAGATTCATTTTTTATTTCTCTTGAAACAATAAAAATTTTATTTAGATATTTTGTCAAAAGACTGCCAGCAGTAAGCGCAAGGTTCATTAGTGATGCAGAAATTGCAAACCATGTTCATCTGTAATTTTCAGGAGCATAAAACGCTATTAGCGCTAGCATTGGAACCATAGAGATGTTTACTAGTGGGCTCTCTATGGCTGTATCGAAAAGGGCAATTGTTTTTGCTCACTGCTCTCATATTATTCAATTTGATCAAAGATAATATATTCATAGTTCTGGCATAAAAAATAAAGTTTCTGCAATAATTAAAAAAATCAAAACATTGCGAATTGGTTTATTAGCTATCAAGTCTGAAAAAAGCCATAAAATAGCAATAGCAGTAAAGGATCAAATTTGTCCTAATATTCAAAAAAATGCAGGATTAAACTTAAGTTCATCAATTAGAAACCACGATAAACCAGGTCAAACTCATGGAGTGGCACGGTAAAGAAATAATGCAATTAATGTAAATAAAATTAATTGAAATTTATCTCTAGCAATATCCTTTGTAACAAAATAAAACATAAAAGAAAGAAGCAATAGAGATACAACAAAAACAATTTCTTGAGAAAAATCAATTTCAGATGAAGCCATAAGTACAGAAAATATTGCAAAAATGATTCATCATCACAATATTTTATAATTTATTCAAATAGGGGGTTTACTGGATTTGACATCAAGTTTGATAAACAAAACACTGATACATGAAACAAAAGGAATAATGAGTGTCATCCAAAAAATAGTTTCGTATTTTAACACTTCAGCTAAATATCATCAAAGATAGGCAACTGAAAAAATAGCTAAACTAAAAGATAGTCGTCACAACACCTGTATCATAGATAAGTCACTTTGAATATCTTTATCATCTCTATTTATTGTATCTCAATTAGGAAGTAGTTCTTGTCTTTCTACTACTTCAGTCGACATAGTGTCGGCTGTTACATCTTGAATAACAAAACCTAAAGTTGAAAATAAAGATGATAGTAAGAAAATGTTATATTCATTTCAAATCCACATTATTATATCATATCTTCAAGCTAATCATACTAAAAGAAGTGATCCAATAGTCATAAAAAATGCACCAATAAAAATGTATACTTTTCTCTTGCTTCAAGCAATGGGAACAGAATCAACCATTTGCCCAAATACCATTTTTAAAGTCCATGGTATCATTACCCATATTCAGATTGATATTAGTTCTTCTGCTGACAGGCTTAAATTTTCTTTTTGCCAAAATGATAAAGCAATTGAGCTAAAGCCAGATGCTCAATAAGAAAAATATATCAGGAGTAGTGGTAAGTATCGCTTTTTAATACTTTTAATTGGTGTTAGAAATGCTTTCTGTAATTTGATAGTTATCCATGATGAAGCATTTTCTGATTTTAACATAATTTTTATTAGTTTTTTTTAAACTATCTTATTCTGTGAATTAAGCTATTGAAATAACAATACAAATGTGTTAAAATTGCAATGAGATTATAATATATTGAAAATCATTATAAACAAAAATGATAGGATCTGAGAAAAAATTAGTAGCAAGAGTTTTTGAATCCCCGAATAGATTGTTACTAATCCCGATAATAAAATGAATTAGCAAATCATTAAGATTATTAAATTTCAAATTTATTATCATGCCAGAGTTTAGGAAAAAATTTGAACCAATATTAATGGATCTCTTTTTAAGGCATGCAGATGAATTTGAAATAGCAAAAAGGACAATAGATCCATTTGATAAAAATCAAAAGCCAAAATATGTTCTTAGAGTAACATCTAATCCTGAATGCTTTCCCGAGATTTGGCATGAACTTAATGAGAAATATCATAGAATTACATACATACTTGCTTTAATGGATATAGCATGACCGTGGCTAACATTTATTGATCAAGAAATCAAGAGCAATGAAGTTTCAAATTGGTCTGATGAAAAAACTGAAAAAATTAGCAGTGTTTTATTCGAATTACATATGTTTACAGATACGCCAAGGTTGAGAAGACAGATTTGGCAATTAAGAACAAGTTCAATTATTAATACCTAAATTAATGATTACAAATTAACATTCAATGATTAATTATGACAATTTATGATTATTTTGCTATCTTAAATATGAGCTACTATTAATCACAGTTAAATGATTTATATTGCATTAATAGATGATAAATCTTATTGATTAGATCAAATTAAATAACTCCTCCTTTTCATTCTAATATCTCAGCCTGTCAAGGAAATAGAAATACAAACGGTCATCATGGCTTAAGTTTTAATATATTTTTCAGAAAACTTGGTCACTTCATGCCAAGAGCTTTAATTGTCTTGTATCCTAAAAATCATCATGCAATACTCAGTCATGCTCAAGTTGCTAGTGCTGATCAGTAAAGAGATTCTAAATTTGAATACCAATCTATCACTTTTTTTTGATCAAGTGGAATTTGAATCAATTCATCTCTTAAACTAATTAGTTCTATCACAAGCTTAGAATTAAGTTTTGTATAATACTCGAAAAAAGTTTTTATCACTTCAATATTGGATTCTAGATTTCAGTTATGATTTGGATTTTGTATTAGTTTTGTGATTTCACTATTTTTATCATTCAATTGATCATTTAGAGATTTAAACTCATTTAAAATATGTCAGTTATTTGTTGAAAAAGTTTTTAGTATTTGTCTGCTAGTATTTCTAATACTAGGCTCTTTTCAGGCAATCATAATTGCTACATGTTTAAATAGTCCTAATTTTGCATATGTTTTTTCTTTTCTAACTCATACTATTTTTTTAGCATTATTACTTATTTCTTCAATATTTTTAAAAACTTCTTGCATTACATTTTGATTTGCTAATGAAGAGATTTCATTTGCATAATTGGACATATCTTTTCAAAAACTTTGTATTTGTTTAAGTATTTGTTCTTGCCTATTTTGAACACTCTCCAGAGAGAAGTCGGGTGTAATTCATGGGTTATCAGTTGGCATATTTCAATTTGATCATAAGCTCGACAATATTGTAATTTCATCTAATAAAAATCAAAAATATTCGTTAGCATATATTGACTCTTCAGACGATAATATATTTAATTGAAGTTTAAAATAATCATAAGATGATAACTCAAAATTTGATTTTACTTTATCTCTAGATATTTCTAGTGTCAAAGAACGCATTTGATTAATCTTATTTACTATTTCATATATTATAATGTGTAGATCATTTGCTACTTGTTTGTGATTATGCGGGGATTTAAATCAAGAACATTTGATTCTAAATGATTGTTCTAATTGTAATTGTAATTGCTTAGATTTTAGAAGTAATGTAGAAATATTTTCATTTCACGAAATAATATCAGCATTTAAATTAACTCATAATTTTTTTTGTGTAACTAGTAAATCAACACTTTCCTGAGCTATATATTCAGTTCAATTGTAAATTGCAGAATAATATGCAATATCATGTTTTGTTGCTTGCTTATTTTCAAATACTGCTTTTTTGACCAAATCAGCAAATGAAATGCCCCTAAGTTTGTCTAAATTTGATTTGGTTTTGATTTTAACATCTTCTTTTGAGACATTATCAGAAAAAGGGTTAAGCTTATCAAATAGTCATTTTAATAATCATTCTTCCTTTTTAGCTTCTTCACACTTAATTTGAGAGTAAGAATTTTCAGAAGGAGCCAGATGTCATGTATTAAATTTAGGCAAAATAATTATTTAATAAAAAAATTTACACTCAAGGCATTGATCATATTGCCTTACCAGCAAACAGCTTGATTAATTCAGGAATAAGTTCATAAAATTCATCAAAATAAATATTGCTAAATATTGTAGAAATAGCATCAAAAGCAGGTGTTATTGCAATAATCGGTCAGAGCTTCAAGAATTCTAATACTCATATAGGCGATCAGAATATAAAAAGAAGGATTGATCAAAGCATTATAAGTGAACTTCATGGCATCATGTCCCAGATCAAATTTATTGCTTTAAAAATTCATTTAATTACTTCTAAAGATATTTTTCAAATTCATTTTAAAGCTTCAAATACTTTAGTCATTCAGTTTTTAAAATCTTGTCATGCTTCAGTTATTAATGAGATAAGCTTTGGATGATTTGATTGAAAATCTTGAAACTCTTCAGTTAAACTTTTAACAGGATTTGCAGAAATAACTTTTTCAAATGTATTTTTGAGATGGTCAGGCAGATTGGCTACAAATTGCTTCACATTGATTCATTTTTCATGCATTTTGAGGACTAATAATTTGGCTTTACGTTCAATAATTTTTGATGATTTTTCTAATAATTTTAATTGACTATCAATAGTTTCATTGATTACGTCAATGTCAAATCATGTGAGTGGGTCTACGTTGTTAAGCATTTGACCTTGAATTGTTTCTGTGCTCATAATTAATAATTATTTAATAGTTCTTCAATTTCATTTATATCATTAATTTCTTTTTTTAATTTTGCATCTTTAGTATCGATAAAATCCTTTATACAGTTTTTATTAGCCTTGCTTGTAAAGTTTGTAAATTTTTCCTGTACTAGCTTTGTATCAGAATTTCATTTTTTCATCAAATTCATAATTTTATCATATTCTTTTCTAGTTATAACGTTATCAGTAAGCTTTTCTTCTAATGCTTCTTTAAAAACATTTAACATTTTGTCATTTCATAATGTAAGCATGAGTAGTATCTCATCTTTATTAAGTCATTTTGAGATTTTAGCTTTTCGCAGTATTTTTGTAATTTTTGGATTCATATTGCAATGATAATTCTTATATATTCATTATACAATAATTTTGATACTTTGGAATAAGATCACTACTTGACACCAGCATAAAAAATTATAAAATCATACAACTATATACTTACAACATAATGAAGGTGTTAAAAAAAATACGTGAAACGATTAAGCAATCTCCATCAGCTAAGTTGGTTGCAATATTGCTACCAATAATTTATTGCATGAGATACATTTGAGGATAGGATTTTAAATCTATTATCACAAAGTCAGAATTATGAATGCAGTAATAGTGCCATGACTGATAAAATAAATAATAAAACTGAATCTCTAGCTATACAACTACCAGAGCAGATTGATATAAGTTTTCAGCCAGATAAGAATGCTGTTGTAGTTAGCAGTAAGATATTAACTAAAATCCCTGATTGATTTATTCTACATTTTATAAAAATGTATAAAATTTGATTATATAGATATGCAAGTTTTAAGATAAAACATGAATGAAAAAATACTTTGATTAATTATGTATGAAAATTTCCACCTATTAAAAAATGAGAAATACATGAGGTAAAATTTTCATTACAAAAAAATTTAATGCCTTCGCTTCCATTTGATAATGCTAATATTAACACATTTCCTAATATTGATAAATGCAATAATACAAATAAGGCTATAATTATTATTAATAACTATAAAATACAAAAATTTTTATTTTCTGATAATGCGTGAATCTGTTGATTCATACAGGGCAAAATTTTATACAATTAATGCATTAAGTTTGTTAAGCTGGAAGCATGATGAAAACTTGAAATTTTTATGAAGTTTGAATTAAAATTTACAAATATATTCTAGAAAATTTACTAGTCACAATGATACTGCATTAAGATTTATTCAAATAGTATCTTAATATTCATAAAATTAACCGTATTGTCACATTAAATTTATTAATCTTTCTATTTCAGTTGTTTCAAGGGGGTGATGAATAGAAAGATACTTTCTTGGCATCTTGAATTTATTCACTCCCATTCTAATAGATTTTACAAGAAGGTTCGGCCTATCAATAAGGGGCGTGGTATAACAATGTGGGTGATTTGTTCAATCTATCTGATCTCTTGGAGCCGCCTTAAGTAATAAAGAATGTTTTGATTTATCAATGTATTCATATTGGCCAGACTCTAAACTATTAAGAAGTTCTTCAGGTGAACTAAATAAATCACCAGATACTCCTTTTGCTTCAGCTTCAGCTCTCATGTAGTGTTGAATGCAGTTATTTGGGTTTGAATTTATACATTCTAAATTAAGAAATATTAACATTTTTTTAATATATTCTTGATATTGTTCAAAGAAATTTTCATCAATTATTGGTGGCACAATAATATCAGAATTTTTAAAAGCATAATTATATGCTTCTGACCCTAGCCATAAGAATCTAATACAAGATGCAATTGTCGTTATTTCAGGATAATTATTTTTAATGGATCTTTCCATTTTTGCTAAAGTGATTGTAATTGCATTACTAACTCTTAGCTCTGTGTTATTTTTAGCAAGCAATTCACACAAAATACGTTCAGTGTTAAATTCTTTAGATTTGATATCAAAATCTCTCTCATCGTCCAAAAGTAAACCTCCATTAGCTGCAACCATTACAGAAATACCTTTTTGATTATATATATTTATATTTTCTAATAATTCGCCAAAATTTGAGGAAATAGCTCTTCATCATGCTAGCATGCAATTACTCAATCAATCGTATGGTATGGGAATGATTTTTAATCCTTGATCTTTGAGTATTCTTTTTACTTCTATGGATATTGCATTTGCATATTTAGAATGAATATCGGGACCATTATTTCCATAATTTTCAATGATGCCATTAGTCATTGAAAATTCGATTGTTAGTTCTTTAACTTGGCGCATTGGTTGTGTTTATATTTTGATTATTTAATATATACATAGAAAATGCATTAGTCAATGTTTGATAGAAAAATAAACTCGAGCACTTTAATTAAGAAATAAATAATGAATCTGTTAAGATTCATTTTGAATACAGTTCATTTTACTGATTAACAAATTTTTTATACGCAAACTGTACATTATAGCTTGGCTCCTGTGGTTTAGTAATCTATGAACTATTGTCAATAACAGTAAAATATTATCAGAATAAAGTAATATTAGAACTAGGAATTTAATTCAGAAAAAGGTTATTAGATAGAGTTAATCTTGGATCATTTGCACTAATCCATTTAATATTGCATCAATTTCTTTCAAATTGTTTTCATGATCTTTCTTCAATTTTGCGAATCCATTCTCATAAAGGGTCTCAGTGATGAATAACGAGCGGAATATAAGAATCTTTTCCAGGAAAAAAGTCTTTTTGAAAACCGTTAGCTGTTATAATTTTTATTTGATTTTGCATTGATTCAACTGTGTCCCATGGTGTTGGAAATATCAAAGAATGAGCACTTAGCCCATTGTTGTTGACATTTGTAATATAATAAGATGCTAATTTTCTATTATCAAAAGCTCTACAAAGCTTTATTGCTTCAAGATTTTTTTTTACACTTGTTCATTTTCATAAATTATCTAATGTACTTTGATTAAATGATTCAATTCAAATAGTTTTTAACTGCATTTGTATTTTTAACTGTCTTGCATCCATAAGAGTTGAAATAAATCTTAGGCTATCGATTGAATCTACACGACTATTAAAAGAAATACTATTTATTCAAACTTTTTCATCTAATTCGAGTTTTATGATTGTATCTAAATTTTGACGTGGATTTTGATCCAATAGATAGAATGGAATTTTATTTCAATTATTATCATTAGGTAAATTAAGAATTTGTTTTCTAATATTTTCAGATGATAATGTCAATCAATTATTAATATTGCTAGCTTGTGTTTCTGTACAAAAAGAGCATCATTTAGATATAATAGGAATTGATTCATTTCAACATTCATTTCTCCAATTGTAAGGAATTTCTCATGGAGATATTATTGTCTTTCTGGAATAATGACATCACATTCTTCAGACAATAGTTCAAATTTTTATTTGGTAATTTCTTATAAGTCATTTAATGGTTATTGTGTCTAGATTTGACCAATCTATTTTAGATAAATCAATTGGTGGATTAATTGATGTATTCTCAATTAATTCTCAATTATTCTCTTTTTTAATAATTCATGGCAATCATGAATAATTTTTATTTTGAAGGATTTTTTTTACAACTCAAACAGTTTGTAGTCAGTTACCGTTAATTGCAAAGTCAAAAATATTAGAATAGCCTTGAAATCTATTAGAAAAAAAATGAGAATTTTCTTCTCAAATATAATCGCTGCGGCTATTTACTCATCATAGATATGCTACCCCTCATTGATGATTAATGTGTTTTGCAATATCAATAATTATACTTTCAGTATTTTCAATTGAAGAAAATCAAATAATTATCTTACTTTCACCAAAATAATTTCTGATATATGAAATAATTGTTTCAAATTCTGCATTTTCACTAAGTCAAAGCACACGAGTTTCTACTCAGGCATTAGTTAGTTCAGAGGCTACGTACTGAGGTCAACATAATCAATATAAACTATTATCATTTATTCATGATATTATTAAAGTTTTAGGATTTTCTGAGCTCATTATAATAAATTATTATTAGAAAATAATAATAACTAATTGTAAACTATTCGCAATAGATTTTTAATTTATATGATTAATATAGTAAGTTTCTGAATTATTTTAAACTTTAGTTTTAAAAGAAGTCTAACATTAATTGTGAAAATATTCTAAAAATGATGATTTTGGAATAATGAAAAAATCAAATTATATTTGAACAAATATGCTAAAATCTGTATAAATATACAAGAAATTATTTCTTCCATATTTTTTTCAAGTAATTTATTGATAATTTTATCCTTATTACTTAAATTAATAGTAATAAAAAATTAATGAAATTATATATTCATGTCGAAAGAAAAATTTATAAAATGGAACAATTTAAAAATATTAATTCATGAAAAAGCATGAGTAAAATATGCTAATGAAAGGGATATTTGGTTTACTCATATATGAAAAAATATTTGAGTTGAACAAAATTGAAAATGAGATGAATTTTTAAGACCTGTAGTAATTTTGAAAAAACTTAACAAAGATGCTTTTGTTATTATACCACTTACAAAATCAAATAAAAAATGAAGCTTTTTTTATAATTTTAGATTCGTAGATAAAATAATCAGTACGGCAGTGTTGGCACAAATAAAAGTAATAGATAGAAAAAGGCTTGATTATAAGATTGGAAAAATAGAAAAATGAGATTTTTCTAAGTTGAAAAATAAGCTTAGAAAACTTCTAAGCTTATAACTTTACCGAAACTCTTGAAAGAGTTTCGTGAGCCCGAAGGCAATAAGTAATTATATTATAGCTAAAAATATTAAATATACAACTAAAAATTCATTAAAAAAATGGCAATTTCTCATTTTGCAATGCTGGGCTATCTACAAACCAGTAAATAAAT
>CAYWBW010000024.1:0-31922 GCA_964456745.1 uncultured Candidatus Peribacteria bacterium
ATGGGTTAATTGACATTAACCATAGTATACTTATATATAATTAGTTAGCAATCTCTTATATTTTAAGCTTATGTACTAGAACACCTGATCCAATAATAATTACTCCACCAATCATTTGGATAGGAGTCATTGATTCACCAAGAAGAATATAAGCAAAAATAGCTGTTACTACTGGAACAGACATATACATCATTTGCATATAAGAAGCTGAAGCATATTCAAGAACTTTATTCATTGAATATATTCCTGCGGCAATTACAAACCCAACTACCGCTATTGCATACCAATTGAATTCAAGGTTTAGCTTTCAGATTATAATAAGAAATAACAAAAGTGAAAGTCCTCCAAATAATGCTCTATATATCGAAAAAGTGAGTGTTGGAACTTTTCTTAGAGCGATTTTTGTGAGAATTACCGATACAGAAACAGCTATTGCTCCTAGCAAAATATATAAATCACCTGTCTGAGGAATGATAAGCTGCCCATTTGTAGATACTAAGTATGCACCAAAAGGAAGAAGAAAAATCAGTGCAGTCTTATGTGGTTTTAAGTGTTCTTTAAGAAAGAAAAAGGCCAAAATTGGAGTAAAGAATACGGTTGTTTGACTTAAGAAAGAATAATTTATAGCAGTTGATTGTTGCAAGCCTGAAAAACTTAATCCATATGCAAATGCACCTCCAACTATTCCAGTCAAAACAACAATAAGAAGAGAATTTTTATCCACACTTACTAATGCTTTTGGTTCTTTTATAAGAACATAAACCAAAAGATAAATAACAGAAGCAAGTAAGATCTGATATGAGAAATTTAGTGGTTCAATTCTAAGATCAAATACATATTTCATAAGCAAAATCATAATTGCCGTAAGAATAATTTGTATTATCATCCAAATGAGAGCGAGGTTTTTCTTTTTCATATTTTTTATTATTCATTAGGTCATTTAGCAGACCTCATTATAGTAAGCATATCACACATAATCGTTACTCAAAAGGTTTTTACAATTTATTCTTAATTATTTTATCATACAAATCCTTATAATATATTTGTCACGGACATGCTTGTGCTACAAATCAGAAGTGTCAATATGTTGCATATCATCATTTATTAACAGAATTAATTCTACTTTCTAATTATTTGTCTCATATTCAAAATGCTATAATTTTAGAAAAATTAGAATATATTTTTTTGAATTATACTACTCATTGTATGGATATTCGTATTTGTTAAATACTAAATTGAAAAGCCTGTCTCATATTGAAAATCTCATGATTTACTTTTTTATTATTTCTCCATCTTTAAACTCAATAACTCTATCAACATGCTTAAGCATCTCCTTACAATGTGATGATGCAATTATTGTATTGTCTTTATAATTATCAAAAATATATTTCCAAACCCTTTTAGCAGTCTTAATATCAAGATTTGCCGTAATTTCATCAAATACAAGAATATCTCTATTTAAAAGTAATCATCTAGCAATATTTATTCTTTGTCTTTCTCATGTAGAAATTTTTATTCATTTTTCTCATATTTTTATATGTAAATTTCATTTAAGCTTCGTTAATAGGTCATTAAGTCAAAGTCAGTGTAGTAATTTTTTTAGATCAGTTTCTTTTATCTTTTTTCACATACATATATTTTCATGAAGTGTGAGATCAAATAATTCAACATCTTGTGATACATAAGTAATATGTTTCTTGAAGAAATTTTTATCAATATTTTCATAATCAATTCAATTAATCTTAATTGATCCTACTTGAGGAATTAGATTATTTGTTAATAAATTCAAAAAAGTAGATTTTCAAGCTCAACTTTTACCTATAATTCATATTTTTTCTCATTTAATAAATTTAAGATTATTTATGCTGTGTTTGAATGTACTGTGATTTTTGTGATGTATGTATGAAGTATTGTTAAATTCAATTCTTCTCCATTGCTTTATATTTTTTCATTTTTTTCAAATATTAGATTTTAAATCAACTTTTGATTCTAATATATCTACATCAGCTTTTAAATATGCGATTTTAAGGAGTAGGTTGAGATAATTTTTATTAAATTCTCTAAATATGTGCATACTGTTATAAATGATTATTATTGTTCAAATTCAAGTTCAATGGTTTGTAAACTGAAAAAAGTAATACATGATTGGCAGCAGAAACATTATTAATATTCAAAAATCAATAATGAGCCATTGATATGAATTATATTTAAATAAATTTTCTATTGGCTTATTTAAAGTATCTTTTCTGTGTTTTATTTTATTTTCTCAGAAATTAAGGATGTTTAGTCTTTTTATGGTTTTTACATTGTACAAAAAATCATAATAAACTTTTTCAAACTTTGCCAAACTTAAAGTTTTTTCTCTAATAAATATAATTCTTTTGTTATACGATAATCGCATTAATCAAATGAGAAATAAATTAAATATAAGAAAGTATATACTTAACTCCCAAGTCACAGAAAACGAATAAAAAATAAAAAGTAGTAATGATGATAGGTATGGAATAATTCTATTAATTATATAATGATTGAATGATTCTAAATTAATTGTTATTTTTCTAATAATTGAAGCAATATATCAAGTTGAGTTGTGCACATGCCATAGATACGGCTGATTGAACAGTTTAAAAAAATAAGAATAAAGAACATTGTATTGAATATCATAATCAAGTCTTTCAAAGAATCTTCTGTAAATAAAAGACATTAATCAATAAAGCAGTCAAAAAAATAAAAAATAAAATAGATATTCTTTTGATTTATTTATGCTTATAGTAAGTGTATCAACAAAAACTCATAAATAATATACTGATAAAAAGAGGGAGAATCACATCAGTACAGCGTTTATTACAGACAATATGATTTTATATCTTATTCTTGTGGAGTTATTCCAGATAAGCTTTATTAAATGAATAAAGGTTTTAAGCATTATTTTATTTCATTAGTTAAATAAATTTTCTCATATTTACTAGAAATAAAGAATATAAAAAGTGGCACTGCTATTATTGCAAGCAAAATTGATATTCTTATATCTCATCAAAGATATAAATACGATCAAGTTAATAAACATGCTAAAATTGCTCAAAGATCCCATCAAATTTCAGAAAAGAATTGATACCATATTGGCTGCCGCGATAATTTGGATGAATTATAAACTACTACATTTACATATGGATCTATTAAACTGAAAGAGAAAATTGATAGCAATTCTAATGCCATTATTTCATATATACTAAATCAAAAGAATACCTTTCATACAACTCAAGCAATAACCAATATTGCTCAAAACATTTTTACATATTTATCTTTTCATGCATCAATCCAATATCAAATAAAATATACTAATAAGATATTTGATAACATAACAATAGCCATTAATCATCAAAACGACATCGTACTTCCAATAATTATAAAAATTAAAAGCTTCCAGCTAAAATCAGATGATTGACGCATAAATCACTGACTTCAATAGATAAGTAATCATCTTTTTGAAACATTGGATAATGCATTCTTAACAGAAAGAGTATTATTAGGAATTTTTACATTTTTAACTCAATATAATGGTAATATTGCTAATGCAAAAAACAAAAATGATATAACGCTAGTTGAGTAAAATCAAAAAGTCTCCATGACATATCATCAAATAAAAGGAGATATTGCTGTTAATATTTGAGTTATGCCATGTCTTGCTCAAGATTGTCTTCATCTTTTTTCGTTATCTCATATTAAAGTGAACCAAATGTGATACGGAAACCAGTAAAATACATCAACTAAAGCAAAGTATGCAACAAATAGTATTAAAAAGTAATTAACATCATTAATTATAGATAGAAGTGGATAGAGTCAGCAGAATAAAAAGGATCATATTATAACGCATGCCTTAATTCAAATTTTTTTAATAAGCAAAAATACAAATGGTCTAAATACAAATCTAAATATAAAAATCAAAGACCATAGTAAAAAAATCTGATAAAGCTCAACTCATAATATATATAAATATATTGGTCAAAACATGGATGAAATATGTTCAGCAAATCTTTGTATTCAAAAATGAATATTTAAATTATTTACTTGTTTATTTTTTAGTCATTCAATCATAATATTATAATTTATAAATATTGCTATTAATTTAGATATTTTTTTCAAATACAATTATGTTATTTATTTTATAGATAAAGTGAATATACTTATTAACTAATTTAATGTTAATATATTCATATGATTTAACAAAAAATAACTAATATTAATAAACTTCCTTCAAATAACACTCTTCATCCTTCTTCGCTAAAGCTACGAAGGACAAGTAATAAGCTAATAAACTGTCTGTAAATAGCACTCTTCACAATAAACCATCTCTAATCTGTCGGGGGAGTAAGTTGTTTGAATATGCTTTTCACATTTATTACATTTTCTATCATAAAGTTTCCTATGATTCCTTAGCTTCATTCTTTCCTTATGTCTTTCATCTGGATGTAAGTGAGGAATAGGAATATTGTTTTCTCTATAAAATTTAAGTTCTTGAGGAATTATCTTAAATGGTTTCTGAGTATTTTCACATTGAATTGCCCAAGCCAAAATATCGTCAGGAATTTCAGATATATTATCAGGCAACTTTTTTGCAGGAATAATTTTAGACACCTTGAGTGGTATCTCATCTTCATCTTTCCATTTCCAACCTTTACTCAGTACTTCTTCCTTGGTTAATGGAAAATATTCCTGAGCAATAGTTTCATTATAAGCAAAATGACTTAGTGTCATCGGAAAATACTCTCACCATTCTCATGTTTTAGTCATGTGCTTAATTATTGTAGGTACTAGTTTCTCATATTCATCTTTTGAGTATTGTTTATTAAATATGCAATATTGTTTATTCTTTAATCAAATACATCAAAAAAGATCATTAGAATTATTGCATTCCATTGAATAATATACATTATTGCTATGCCATACTAAAAAAGTACTAATGCTTGTTTGTACTCATGCTGAAGAACAAACATTATAACAATATTGAGCTCCTTCTGGTGCACAGAAATTAGCATCATAAGTGTTTTTAACATTTGGCACAGATGAAATAAATTTACTATCTTCTCAATTTTTTAGATCAAAACAGTGTTTACAATTTTTGCTATTTAAAAGCATGTCTCAAGTACAGTTGTCACAAGAATAAATGTGTCAATGCTTATGTGGAATACTTGCTTTTAATTTATTTAATTGCTCTCTTAACGAAGCTACTTTTTTATAAGTTAATATTCAAATTTCTTTTTTATATTTTTCAAATTTTTCTTTTCAAACTGTTTTATTTAAAATACAATATTCTTTTTGTATTAAGCCAAAGCACATAATACAGTTTTTACAGCTTACACAATCTTCAATTAATAGTGAATCACTACAATTACGACTATGCATTGAATATTTACAATTATAACTATCTTGTAAATCGATGCACTCATAACACAATTCGCAAGAATATAATGATAATATATCAATAGACTTCTTAGTATTAGTCATAAATTTTCAATACATACAATCATCACTACTTGCTCATCAAAAAACCATATAACAGTTATTTGAGTGTAGTGTGAAATTTGTATAATAACTATTTTGATTATTCTTTGTGTTTAGAGAGGGGTGTGGAATTTTAAGTATTAATTCATTAAATTGCTTTGAAAATGTTTCATTAAAATTAAAATCCTGTCAATAATCAAATGGATTCCATTTATCACTCCACCATTCATTTTTTTCATATATTTTGTAAGGCTTGTCTGGAGAATAAATTGATATCATATTTTTTTCAGTAGCATTACACCTTCTTTTGTAGAGTTTTCTTTCATTTCTAAAAGCTAATCTTCTTTGTTGCCTGCAATCAGGACAGTGAGTCGGTGCTGGAATTGAATATTTAATTCAATTAAACTCAGGAGAGATGTCTTTATAAAAGTTCATATCTTCTTGTGTAATTTCAAATTCATGCTTGCAGTTCTTGCATTCTTTTTTCATAAATTTAGTATGAAGTTTTTAAATAACACTGCTCGCAATAAATAATCTCTTTTTTTTCTGGTGAATAAGTAGTGTTAACTTGTTTATCACATTTATCACAATTTCTAGTCCATAATTTTTTTGGATTAATTAAAGCCATTCTATCCTTATTTCTTTCTTCAGGATGCAAATGAGGAAGGGGAAGATTATTATTTCTATAAAATTTCAATTCATTGGGAGTAATTCTGTATGGTTTTCATGTTAATTCACATTGGATTGCCCAATTAAGTAGATCATCAGGAATATCTTTAATATAATCAGGAAGTTTATCAGCAGGAATTACCTTTTCTACTTTTGGAATTACATTAATCTCATCTTTCCATTTTCATCATTTATTTAAAATTTGATCCTTAGTGAAAGGATAATGCTCTTGAGCCACAGTCTCATTATAAGCAAATGGCGATAAATGATTTGGAAAATATTCTCACCATTCTTGTCCATAGGACAACCCTGAGCTCGTCGAATGGGTCTTTTTCATATGTTCAATGATTCTTGGTAAAAGCTTTTCATATTGTTGTTTTGTATATTGCTTATTAAGTATGCAATATTTATTCTTTTTAAGGCTTATACATCAAAATAAATCTGATGAGTGAAAACAAAAATCAGAATATAATACATCATTATTGTGCCAACATGTATTACAAAATATGCAATTGTATAATCACAAACATCAAATAATCTCATAACAAAGTTCGCTTTTATCATATCAAACAAAACTCATATCCATTGAGTTGTAGCATCAATCTACTTGAGATCAATATTTACAATCTTCACTGTCAGAAGCATTAAATATGCATTTTAGATTTTTTGAATTTTTTAGATTATCTCAAAGACAATTATCACAATTTGTTTGATAAGCAGCTTTAATTGGAAATTTAAATCTTAAATCTCAAATGAAATATTTTTTAAGTTCTATAAACTTTTTATAATTACTAAGATCATAAGATTCTAACTTTTTATAATATTCTTCTTTAGTATATTGTTTATTTTCAATACAATATTTTTTTTGCCTAAGTCATACACATAAGAAGCAATTCTTACATGACTTTAGATCTATCGAGAATATACAACTTTCACAATCTTCACAGTGATCTAAATGCACTGATTCATAACAATTATTAGAAAACATGCATTCATAGCACATCTCACTTTCATATATCCAAAGACAGTCAAAGCAATTTTTATTCTTGGTTGAATAATTTCAATACATACAATCTTCTTCATAGTGACTACCAAAAGTAAGATAGCAATTCTTATTTTGAAATGAATAATTACAATAATCGCTATTTTCAGATTGCTTATTCATAATAGCAAGTCTTGGAACTTTTAATTGCAATTGTTTAAATTGCTCAAAAAAAGTTTTGTTAAAATCAAATTCCATTCAATAATCCAATCAATTCCATTTGTCAGACCACCATTCTTCTTGAGAATAAATAATGTAAGGTTTTTCAGATGAATACATCGAGATTATATTTTTTTCAGTAGCATTACACCTTCTTTTGTAGAGTTTTCTTTCATTTCTTGCTGACATTCTTCTTATTTGTCTGCATTGATGACACAGGGTAGGGGCTGGGATTTTATATTTTTTTCAGTTAACAATAGGACTTATTTTATCATAAAAATTTTGATCTTCTTGAGCTATTTCAAATTCAGCCGAGCATTGTTTACAATTTTTTGTCATATTTTAATGTATTTCTTTTAAATAGCATTCTTCATCCTTCTTCGCTAAAGCTACGAAGGACAAGTAATAAGCTAATAAACTGTCTGTAAATAGCACTCTTCACAATAAACCATCTCTAATCTGTCGGGGGAGTAAGTTGTTTGAATATGCTTTTCACATTTATTACATTTTCTATCATAAAGTTTCCTATGATTCCTTAGCTTCATTCTTTCCTTATGTCTTTCATCTGGATGTAAGTGAGGAATAGGAATATTGTTTTCTCTATAAAATTTAAGTTCTTGAGGAATTATCTTAAATGGTTTCTGAGTATTTTCACATTGAATTGCCCAATTAAGAATATCATCAGGAATATTATTGATATTTGCAGGCAATTTTTCTGCTGGGATAATTTTAGATACTTTTGGCAAGATATCCTCTTCATCTTTCCATTTCCATCAATTTTGCATTACTTGATCTTTTCTTAGTGGAAAATATTCTTGAGCAACTGTTTCATTATATTCAAGTGGGCTTATTGATATTGGAAAAAACTCTCACCATTCTTGTCCATAGGACAATTCTGAACTTGTCGAATGGGTCTTTTTCATGTGATTTATAATTTTTGGAACTAGAATTTCATACTCTTGCTTTGTATATTGCTTATTTAATATGCAATACTCTTTATTTTTTAATCATATGCATCCAAATATATTTTTACTAAAGAAGCATTCATCACAGTAGTAAGAATTTTTTATATCCCAGGAAAATAATATAAATTTTGAATCATAGTCATTGCAACCACTTAAAACTTCATATAATAATTCAGAATTAGGTGAGTAATTAACATCATAGGAATCCTTCAGGTTAAAAGGTAGGTACCATATATATTTGCAATCCTCAAGCTTTGAAGCATCGAAACAATGTTTGGAGTTTTTTGATTCATGTAAATTATCTCAACAGCAATTTTCATTTTTTGATCAGAATATAAATTTGTGAGGAAATTTATAAGTGAAGTTTAAAAACTTATTGTTAACTTGTTTCATGTATCAATATTTGTCAATTTTTTGTTTTTTCAATTTATTTATATATCATTCTTTTGTATATTGCTTATTAAAATAGCAATATTCTTTATTTTTTAAATTTATACATCAGAAACAATTTTTGCATCAAGTACAATTTTTAAGAAAATAACTATCAGAACAGTTTTCACTAAATTGAGAATATCTTAGGTTATAACAGTTAACACATCCAACACACTCATAACAAAGTTCACATTGTTTTAACATTGTGCAGTCTACACAATTTTTGGATTCGTTGACTTGAAAACAGTAATATAAAGATTCAGACTCACAACATGATATACATAAATATGTATTTTTTGATTTAAATGAATAAGGACTCCAATCACAATTCTCACTATGAGATAGCATTAAATTCATTCGTGGTACATTATTTCTAAGTTTCTGAAATTGTTCAAAAAATGACTTATCAAAATCAAAATCCATTCAATAATCTCTTCAATCCCATTTATCAGACCACCATTCATCTTTTTCATATACTTTAAACAGCTTGTCAGGTGAGTAAATTGAAATAATATTTTTCTCGGTTGCACTACATTTTCTTTTGTAGAGCTTTCTTTCATTTCTAAATGCGAACCTTCTTTGTTGTCTACAATCAGGACAGTGTGTAGGTTCAGGAATCTTGTATTTTACTCAATTAAATTCAGGTGAAATTTTATCATAGAAATCTAAATCTTCTTGAGCTATTTTAAATTCAGCCGAGCAATGTTTGCAATTTTTAATCATAATTTAATAAACTTCTTTCAAATAACACTCTTCATCCTTCTTCGCCAAAGCTACGAAGGACAAGCAATAAACTAATAAACTGTCTGTAAATAACATTCTTCACAATAAACTATTTCTAATCTGTCAGGAGAGTAAGTTGTTTGAATATGCTTTTCACATTTATTACATTTTCTATCATAAAGTTTCCTAGGATTCCTGAGCTTCATTCTTTCTTTATGTCTTTCATCTGGATGCAAGTGAGGAATGGGAATATTGTTTTCTCTATAGAATTTAAGCTCTTGAGGAATTATCTTAAATGGTTTTTGAGTATTTTCACATTGAATAGCCCAAGCAAGAATGTCATCAGGAATATCTTTGATATTATCAGGAAGTTTATTTGCATTTATAATTTTAGCTACTTTTGGTAGAGAAGTATCCTCATCTTTCCATTTCCAGTCTTTTTTTAATATTTCTTCTTTTTTCAATGGAAAATATTCTTGAGCAACAGTCTCGTTGTATGCAAAAGGAGATAATTCTATTGGAAAAAATTCTCACCATTCTTGTCCATAGGACAACCCTGAGCTCGTCAAATGGGTCTTTTTCATATGTTCTATAATTTTTGGAACTAGGATTTCATATTCTTGTTTTGTATATTGTTTGTTTAAAATGCAGTATGAATTATTTTTTAATCATATACACCCAAAAAGATATTTGCTGTTATGACAATTGTCTGCGTACATGCACTCAATTATATCATATGAAAAATTACAAAACTGATTATTATATCAATTAGCTTGAGCTTGAATTTCATATAATAACTCTGAATCTCAAAATCAATAAGCATCCATACAATTCCTTGATCAATTATGACTAGCTGAGTAATCAAATTCAATACAATATTTGCAATTTTCTCATCATGCAGCTAAATAACAATCATTTACATTTTTACAGTGTAATAAGAAATCTCACTTGGAATTTTCACAATGTTCATTATTTAAGTTTTTATGAATTGCTTTAAGCTTTGCTTGCTGAAAATCTTTTAATAAATTTTGAATTTGAGAGAAGTCTCATGTATTTATATTTTTAATTTTTTCTTTATATTCATTTTCTGATAATTGTTCATTGTTAAAACAATATTTTTTATTTCTAAGATTGTAACTCATAAAACAGTCAGTGCATCATTTGCAATCATAACAAAATAATAAATTTGATGAATCTAGACATAAATTACAATATTTACAATTATAAAGATTTTCTCACCAAAAGCATTCATATAACATTTCTCATTTTCAAAATATATATGATGAATCTAGCACAATATTTGATGAAAAAATTTTTCTTGAATGAAGTATATTTTCTGAATTAAAAACAATAGTTGATAAATAACAATCCTTATTATTTGATCAATGATTTATATATTCAGAGTTTTCAGAGTTTTTTGATAATAAAGATAGTCTTGGAACTTTATACATTAATTTTTTAAATTGTTCGAAAAATGATTTGTTAAAATCAAAACATGCTCAATAATCTAATCAGCTCCATTTGTCAGACCACCATTCATCTTGAGAATAAACTTTATATAGCTTATCAGATGAATAAATAGAAATTATATTTTTCTCTGTGGCATTGCATCTTCTTTTATAAAGATTCCTTTCATTTCTCCATGATGCTCTTCTTTTAAATCTACAATCAGGACAAAGTGTCGGCATTGGGATTTTATATTTTTTTCAGTTAAATACCGGACTAATTTTATCATAGAAATTTAAATCTTCTTGAATTATTTCAAATTTTGCCAAACACTGTTTACAATTTTTAATCATAATTTAATAAATCTCCTTTAAATAACATTCTTCACAATAAATTATTTCTGGTCTAGCAGGGGAATATGTTGTTTGAATTTGCTTTTCACATTTATTACATTTTCTATCATATAACCTCCTAGGATTTCTTAATTTCATTCTTTGAGCATGTCTTTCATCTGGGTGCAGTCGAGGAATAGGAATGTTATTTTCTCTATAAAATTTAAGCTCTTGAGGAATTATTTTAAATGATTTTTGTGTATCCTTACATTGGATTGCCCACGATAAAATATCATCAGGAATATTAGAAATATCTATAGGCAGCTTTTCAGCAGGAATGATTTTTGTGGCTTTTGGCAATGAAGTGTCTTCATCTTTCCACTTCCATCATTTATTTAATACTTCATCTTTGGTTAATGGAAAATATTCTTGTGCTACAGTTTCATTGTATGCAAATGGAGATAATTTTGCAGGAAAATATTCTCACCATTCTCATGTTTTCTTCATGTGTTTAATAATTTTTGGAACTAGAATATTATATTCTTTTTTTGTGTATTGTTTATTAAGTATGCAGTAAGATTTTTGCCTTATTCATACGCATCAAAATAAGTATGAGCAATTTTGTCCACAAAAATCAGAATACAAAATATTACTTACTCATATCCAACAATTGCTTACAAATGCGCTATTTTTCATATTGATACCAGAAGATGTTAATTCATATGAATTCTCAATATTATCACCTACAAATGATGTATCATAACAATTTGCATTTGAAGCTCTTAAGTCATAGCAAAATTTAACATCTTTACATCATACTATATCATAGGAATTATATGCATTTTTTGAATTATGAATACTATCACCAAGGCAATTTTCGCAGTTATTTATATTTGCATGTTTATGTGGAACTTTTAGTTCTATTTTTAATAATTCTTGTTTACATTGAACAAACGAATATTTTTCTTGTATAATTTTTAGTTCTTTGTGATAATTATCTTTATTGTATTTCTTATTAAATATATAATACTGCTTATTTCTTAAGTTTGCACATCAAAAACAATTTTTACATGCCTGACAGTCATAACAAAAACTGCAATCTGAGCAATTAGTACAATTTTGTAAATAAATTCAATTATAACATTCATGACAATCAATACATTCATAACATTTCTCTGAATTATAAGCTCTTAAGCAATCCACAACATCTTTGCATTTTGATAATCATTTTGAATATAAGCTATTTTCTGAGTAAATTGCATTATAACAAAGATATGAATTTTTCATTCAAGTGGTTTGATTGCAGTACTCACTATTTTCTGGAATATAATTTATTAGACTTATACATGGAATTACGTTTGATAACTGCTTAAATTGTTCAAAAAAACTTTTATTGAAATCAAAATCTCTTCAGTATTTTATTCAGTCCCATTTATCGCTCCACCATTCTTCTTGAGAGTATACTGTTAATGGCTTATCAGGAGAATATATAGAAATAATGTTTTTTTCTGTAGCACTACATCGTCTTTTGTACAATTTTCTTTCGTTCCTAAAAGCAAGCCTTCTTTGTTGTCTGCAATCAGGACAATGAGTCGGTGTTGGAATTAAATATTTAACTCAATTGAATTTGGGAGAAACTTTATCATAAAAATCTAAATCATCTTGAGTTATTTCAAATTTAGCCGAGCAATGTTTGCAATTTATAATCATGTTTAATTTTATTATTTACAAATATACTTAAAAATACAAAAAAATAAAGTCAATATGCGCAAATAATCAAATTATCTTGCAATTATGGCTTAGGTATAATACAATTATCTGTGATGCGCAATGCACAACACTAGAATTTAATTAATTTTAAATTAAAACTTTTATTTTTTAAATTATCCTATGAACTATCCCTACTTCGCAAAACTCTGACTTGATGAAACTTATGCTGATATCTATATGACACTTTACAAGTTATGAACTCAGCCTGCTTCAGTTGTTGCAAAAACTATATGAACAGAGAGGACTAAGATTTATAGAAAGTTATTAAATATGGTAAAAATGTGAATAGTTAAGGAGACTCAAAAACATAAGGTTAAGTATTTTTTTATAGATAATGTTAGAGATTTATGACGACTTATTGAAAAAAGAAATAAAGAAATTGATTATTTAAATGAAAATAGGGATATATTTTTTTCTACCATGGAGCAATCTAAGATATCTGAATTAAATGCTCCAAAGGTTACATTGTATGAAGCATGAGAATGAGTAAATAATATATTTGAAGACATACTTTCAACAATTAAATTTAAATGAATACTTACAATTAGGATTTTTGCTTCTAATACCATTGAAGAGCGTGATGAGTGAGAAAAAATATGAGAATACGCAAATAATTTTTTTAAAGCTTTGGAAAAAGAAAATATTCATATTGATGAGTATATTTGAGTATGAAATCTTATAATGGAGAGAATTGAACATTTTGTAGATTCAACAAATTTATCTGAGCTTCCAGCTGCTAAATCATCTGTAAATATTATTCTTGTTTGAAGTATTTTATATTTTGTAGTGTACAATGACGCTCCTATGTGAATAAAAGTTCAGAATGATAATCTTTCAGATGCTATGCATATTTTATTTGATGAGATTAAAAGGATGAAGGGGGTTATTGAGAATTTGAAGAAATAAGAATTTACTTATTTATTGTTTAATTAGCCATTTAAGAATAAAGTGAAATATTTTACTAAAAACGCTTGACTTAAAATTATATTTATGATAGTATTAATACGTTGATTGATTTATTTCAATTAACAAGTGCTTAGATCTTTGAAAATTTGTTGTTATTTATTACTGGTTTAGAATTGTAATATTTTAAATCTATTGAAGGAAGAATCCTTTCTAGTTATCAATTTTATCTTTTTTAGATAGAATAGAAAATGTAGTTTGTCTTTATTGATACAGAGACTCTATGGGTAATTAAATTTGGTTTTTATGTTGTAAGACATAGGGAAAAGGTTTGATAAAGGTACCGTTTAAAACTTTTCATCTGAAATTTATTTTATAAGGATGTAAAAAAGTGTTAGAGTATAAATTTATAAAATAACTTATTTTTCTCTAATATTGTCTAATTGTTCTAATTAAGTTAATGTACAATTGGTGTTGAGTTAGTCAGCTCAATAACAAAAAAAATGACTGTTATAATTTGATTTATTTCATTTTGTAATGTAGGTAATTGATATGATAAATTTGCATTGATCAGTTCGTACTTAAAATAAAAATAAAAATATCTGTCCTGGTTGTGCTTGGCAGGTTTTTTTATTATGCAATTTTATTGAAGATGTTTTTTAGTATTATTATATCAGATTTGAATTATTTCTTTATATTTGTGAAATTCATAATAATCAATATTTGGAAATGATGGGTGAATATATTTAATACTTTTTCATTTAGCATTTAGTGATCTGTCTTCATTTTGTTTCATCATTATATCAATAGTTTTTTGTAGTATTTGATAATTAAGTCATATAATTCATTTTTTAAATTCTATGGATAAAAATTTGTGTTTATAATTTATTTTTCGACCTAAGTCTCTTAATACAGAAATTGCAATAATATTTTTTCATTCTAAAGCTTCGATTGGTAAATTGTTACTTATTCATCAATCAACAAATAATGATCATTTATATTTATAAGGAGCAATTATTCATGGAATGCTTACAGAAGCTCTTAATGCTTCATATATGTATCAAGTTTTAAATATTATTTTTTCTCAAGTTTCAATGTTTGTGGCTACAATTCTTAAAGATATATCCAAGTTTTCAATTTTTTTATTTCAAAATATTTCTTTCAATTTTGCTTTTATTTTATCTCACCCTATCAGTCAGCTTTTTAATTTTAAATCTATTAGATTAAAAAAATTAATATTACTGATAACTTTTTCAATTTCCATGCTATGTAATTTTATTGCAATGCAGGCAGCTATTATCGCTCACATACTTGTTCATGAAACTTCTTCGGGGTAAATGTTTTTTTCCTCTAAGTATTTAATTACTCAAATGTGAGCGAATCAACGAGCAGCTCATCATCAAAGTGCTAATGAGAATTTATCAGGAATCATGTTATTATTTTATATTTATAATATATACATTTTATGAATTTTTGATTTAAAATCTATTATTAATATATGTTAAGTTAGAGGTTTTACAATATTTATAAATCGAAATTTTGAGAATATGTAATGGGTTTCGCATAAATAATTAATTTAGTAGGGTATAATGTTTAAAATTAGTTATATGTAATAATATAAAACTTATTTTGACATTGTTAATAATTTCATTAAATTTGTTTTGATAAAGCATTGTTTTTCAAATAGTTTTTTCCTCCAAATACTATTTAGGGAACTGGAATTGTTAGATCTGTGGATCTAGCACAAGCTGGTGCCCACCTTGCAAAAATGCAGGTAAAAACCAGGAAGACAATGTTTTATCTTGAAAATTATATATATAACTAATTTAATAAAAATCATGAAAAAAATCTTTTTACTTTTAACCTTAATACTTATGTTTAGTTCTTGTGGTGTCCAGGATGATAAAAATCCTGATGAATGATTTGATGAAATGTATTGATGAGATACAACATCGTCTAGCGAAGCTGCTAACAAAATTGAAAAAAAATCTGAAATAGATCAATTGGCTATGCCGAATGTTTGAGATATAATTGCTATTATGGAAACTTCAATGTGAACAATGAAGATCAGACTTTTTGAGAAGCAAACACCAAAGTCTGTTGAGAATTTTGTTGGTCTTTCAAAAAAATCTTATTATGATGGAATAATTTTTCACAGAATAATTCCTAATTTTATGATTCAATGATGAGATCCTACTGGTACAGGAAGAGGATGACAAAGTATTTTTTGAACTACATTTGAAGATGAGCCACATCCAAATTTAAAAAATATCAAATGAGCATTGTCAATGGCTAACAGGGGACCAAATACAAATGGTTCACAGTTTTTTATTGTTCAGGCACCTGCAACTCCACATTTAGATTGATATCAAAAATGAATTAAAACCTGTTGAGAAATGTGAAGGTCATGCCACACAGTATTTGGACAAGTTTATGAATGAATAGATATAGTCGATAAAATTGCAGCAGTTAAAACTAATCCTATGGATAAGCCATTGAAGGATGTTGTAATTAATACTATTAAAATAGAGGAGTATAAGTAGGAGGGTGTTTGGTTTATTCGTCAGGAAGACCTCGATTTGGGGTCTTTTTTTTGGATTAATCAAACTTCCTACCCATTAAGCTTTTCATAGTCATGCATAACAAGTTGTGCATTGATTTGCCTAAGAAGTTCTAATACAACTCAAACAACAATAATCATTCAAGATCATGTAATAAGTAGGTCTGACTGAGCAAGGTCTGTGTATTTTGTGAAAATAAGAGGTAAGATAGCAATTCATGCTAAAAATGAACCACCCCAGAAATTCATATTAAAAGACACTTTTTTGATAAACTCAGCCGTTTGACTTCAAGGTCTTAATCAAGTAATAAATCCTCATCTTTTTTGAATATTCTCAGCAACTTTATCTGGTTTGAAAGTTACAGATACATAAAAGTAAGTAAATCATAAAACAAGTAAGAAATACATAAGAATATAAGTCCAACTTGGATTGTTTCATGAAAGATTCTCTAGTATCCATTTTCATATTCAACTAGCTCATTCTCATCAATTAGCAGATTGCATAAATTGAGCTATAACTGATGGGAAGGTAATTATTGCAATGGCAAAGATAATTGGAATCATTCAGGCTTGATTTAATCGTATTGGAAGTGATCATTTAGATGCTTTGTTTCATGCTGATGCATATGTGATAGGAATATTTCTTTGAGCTTCTGAGAATAGTACTATAAGAACAAGTAAGATCACTGTGATAACTAGAAATAGAATAAATGGTAAAACTTTAGATGAATCATATTGAGAAATGTTTAATATATTTCAAATAATTGTAGGCATTGCAGAGACTATTCATGCAAATATTATTAATGAAATTCAATTTCATATTCATTTTTCAGTCATTATTTCTCAAAGCCACATAACAAATATTGTTCAAGTAGCTATGATAACCATCATTGGTATAACAATAGAAAAGTCATAAATATCTAAAAGTTGAACTCAATTAGCTTGAGCTGACATATTTATTAAAGCAAGCATTCAATATGATTGCAATAGTGCAAGAGGGAATGATATCCATCTAGTAATAGAATTTATTTTTTTTCTTCATTCTTCTCAATCTTCATTATTTAGCCTTTCTAGGGCTGGAATAACAACAGTCATAAGTTGCATAATGATAGATGCATTAATATATGGAGCAAGTCACATCATTACTATAGAGAATTTTTCCATATTACCTCATGTAAGAGCTGAAAATACTCATAGCATAGAGTTAGATCCAAATACTTGAGTAAGTACATTTGTATTTACTCATGGTACAGGTATATGGGCTGCAATTCTAAAAATAATAAGTCCAAATAGGACAAATAGTATTTTTTTTCTTAATTCGTGTGTTCTCCAAATTTTTTGAAAGTATTCAAACATTGTATAGAAAGGTTAGTTAATTTTTTTATTTTCTGTAACTTAGAAAAATATAATGTTATTTACTTAAACATCAAGAAAAAATTGACTTTAAATCTAAATTTATTAGAATTTTTTAGCTTTTTTTGAAAATTAAATATTCGGCCCCATCGTCTATCGGTTAGGACACCTGGTTTTCATCCAGGAAAGAGGAGTTCGACTCTCCTTGGGGCTACCATTTAAGAAAAGTATAATAATAACAGAATTATGCTTTTTTATTTTGTCTTAATTGATGGAGTGACCAGGCTTAACTTAGTGGTTTGGCAAGTTGAATTTTAATATTTTCGACTTAATTTGAAAATCAATAAAAATCAAGATGATAATCTATGGATTATGGCTTATATATACTATTTATTGACGTGTTTGATAATTAAATTTGATGTTTTCTTAAAGTTCTCGCAGTTATTTTAATTTTTGTATATTCTTCTTTTAATTTATTCAATTTCTTTTTTTGAGATTCATATTCTTCTTGTGTAAGTAGTACTTTGCGATAATTGTCTAATAAAAAAGATTCAGATTCGCTATCGTTTTTCTTTGTATTACAAGTTCTACATGCTGAGACTAAATTTGATTTGCAATTAGTCCAACCCCGTGTTTGTGGCACCAAATGGTCTAAATAAAAAGTATCTCTTTTTAGTTCGCAAAGACAATAAAAGCACTTGTAATCTTCCCCTTTTTAAAATTTCCACTCTCTTTTGTGGGTCAGTATAAAAATCATTTTTTGAGTTATCTATAACTTCTCCTCCTTTTTCTGAATCTTTTTTAATCATTTCTATGACTTCTCTGATTTCGGAAGGCAATCTAACCTCATATTCGTTAATTTGTCCTGGTCTTGATGGTTTTTTAAAAACAATTTTCATCCTTACTAAATCATTAATACCTCTTTTTACTACATCATGAGACATTGGTTTTCCCAAATCAGATAGTAAATTTTCACCGAGATCAGATAATTTAACAGAAACAACTCTTTTGCCTTCTTCGAAGTACGCTCTCTTGAAAAAAAGAATATACATGACAAATGGTCTAACTTTTAATAGTCTTGATAAATATTTAGTAGCATAATCAAATTCTTTGATAAAATCACTTATTGAAATAGATTCATATACTGATTCTTTTCCAGTTTTAACGAGTTTTTCTACATTGTCTTTAATGTAGTTCATTATTGTTATATAATTAAATAATTCTTTTGAAGTATATTAATTTTATCGTATTTAGGCGAGGATATTCCTTTTAAAAAATAAGCACAAAAAAAGTAAAATCATGAAACAAATCATAAATGTAAAAGGCAGTGAAGTTACATTGTATTCACAAAATCAAGATGATTTTATTTCGTTAACAGATATTGCAAGATATAAAAATCCAGATTTTCCAAAAGATGTAGTAAAGAACTGGATGAGAAATATTAACACTGTTGAGTATCTTGGTTTATGGGAAAGATTAAATAATCCAAGCTTTAAAGGGGTGGATTTCGACCCCATTATAAAAGAGGCATGAAAGAATGTCTTTGTACTATCTCTAAGTAAGTGGATAGAGTCAGTAAAAGCTATTTGAATAATAGTAAAAAGATGAAAAGCATGAGGGGCTTATGCACATAAAGATATTGCTTTTAAGTTCGCTAGCTGGATTTCTGTTGAATTTGAATTATATCTAATAAAAGAGTTTCAAAAATTAAAACAAGATGAAGTACAAGTTAAATCTTTAGAGTGGAGTGTAAAATGTCAACCGGAATCTCTAATTGTGCATAAACCGGAACGTATAATTGTGCATTAATTGTAAAGTTCTGTAAGGAATGGAGTAAGGAGCGAAGCTCCGAACGACATTCCATTAAGATTTTTGTTTTTTATATTTATTATTTACTTTTTTATTTCATTTTTGTTTTTATGATCTCTTACTCTATAACTTTCTCATTTAATGTAAAATGGAGTACAGTGATGAATAAGTCTATCAATGATTGCAGTTGCTAAAACCTTATCAAAAAATATAGATTCCCATTCATCAAATGTCTTATTTGATGTAATTATTATTGAACTATTTTCATATCTTTTTGAGACTATTTCAAAGAAGTCATTAATTGTATGTTGAGACAGAGGCTTGAATCATAATTCATCTAGTACAAGTAGATCAGGAGCCAGGTATTGCTTTACTTTAGCATAGTAAGTTCAATCAGCTTTTCATCTATGCAAATTGTCAATCATATCTGATACTGTTGTGAAAAGAACTTTATATCAAGCAAGTAATGCTTTTTGAGCTATTGATGCTGCAAGATGAGTTTTTTATGTTCATGGTTGTCACATAAGTATAATGTTCTCATTCTTTTCTATAAATTTACATGTAGCTAAATCAAATATTTGCTTTTTATTTAGTTTAGGTTGGAAATTAAAATCATATTCCTCTAATGTCTTATTGTGAGGAAGGCTAGATCTTGATCTTCTTCTTTTTAGACTGTTACTTTCTCTGTTAGTATTTTCATCTTCTAATAGAAGCTCTAAAAACTCAGTGTAAGACAGGTTCCTTTCAGATGCTTCTTTGTTTCTTACTTCAACCGACCTTGCCATTCAGGCAAGTTTAAGATTCTGAAGTGATTTTGTTATTTGTGTTGAATTGTTCATGGTATCTTGTGGTTAAATTATAAATTATAAATTATAAAATAATGTTTGAGCATAATAAGATAAAGATCTAACAAGTTTCCCTGTTTTATTTTTATCATTTGAATTATGCTCATTCAAATAATCCGGTAATTCTTCTTTGTAATATCAATTCTGACACATGTTTAATATTACTTGATATGTATACACTTCATAAGCAAGTGCACGCTTACATGACAAATCTAAAACTTCATTTCAATACTTCTTTTGAAGACTTAGGATTCATTTAACTGATCTGTACCAATTATCAGGATTTACTTCTTTGATTTTTAATGAATGTCTATATGCATATTCTCAAATATCTTTCATTTTTGAGAGTTGATTGAATTGATATTCAGTTTGAAGATCTTGTCTTTTGTAATCCGGATAATGAGACTGCTTGGTACAGTATTCTCATTTTTTATCTATGAGCTTATTATGAACAGCAACAATACCATTGGTCTTAACATCGTAGATTTTTATGAGATTTTTTCATATTTTTACATCAACATAATTTCATATTTGTTTATATGGTACTGAGTAATAGTTTGATCAGATTGACACATGACATGTTGTGCTCACTTTTCTTCTTTCTACTGTAAATACTTCCCAAGCTTTTTCAGGAAGCTTAATTAGTTTTGATGTTATTAGATATTCCTATAAATAAGCCATAAAACATATAATAAGTATTAAAATAATTGAGTTTTTCAGTAAAAAGCAAGGTTATGTAAGGTTCTATGTAATCTTATTTATATAATAATTACATCTTGATTACACATATTATTAGCTTTTAATAAACAATATATCACTATTATATACATAATAATGACTAAGATTCCTATAAGTTAGCCATACCCATTGAAAATGTCATCATTTGCCATCATTGATGAAACATGTATTTAAGGAAACTTCTTATACACATCTTTTCTATGCAACAATCTAAGCATGAAAATCTTATTATTATTTATTTTTATTCAAACTCTGTAATCTCAAATTCTTATTCTGTAAAAAGATTTAAATCATTTTAATTTCTCTAAATCTACAATATCCAATTCACCAATATTACTTACCTTGTTTATGTATCAGATGATATTATTCAATTTTATCAGTATGTTCTTGTCTACTTTTTTCAGATCCTTAAAAAAAGTATTTTTATATATTATTTTCATTTAGTATTTTTATCTAAAAAATCTAATACTATATTTTCGTCAATATTCGCATCATTTTCTGATTTTTGAAGTATATTTCAAAATAATTTATCCTCAATTCATTCTTTATTTTCAAATAAATAAAGTATAAATTCTCATAAAGATATTTCTTTTTTTCATACATCAATGTCTGTTAATACAACACTCATAATAAATAATTAATTTTATATACATAAATATTAGCACAAATTATTCAATAATTCAAGCCTCAGTCATTCTCTAGTTTTACAGAATATCTTATGATAACATGTAATTTTTATTATTCAATATTAATTTATATTATATTCTCTTGTTAAACTTTTCATAAACTACAGATCTGTGCTTAATTGCAAATATTTTTATAGAATTATTATTAATTTTAAATATAACTCTATAGTTTCACACTCTTAATTTTAAATATCATTTTAATGATTTTCTAAGTCGTAATCAAAAAATTTCAGGTCTTGATGATAATTTATCTTCAATGGCTGATTTAATAATATTTTTTTCTTTATTTCACAATGATTTTATATCTTCTGAAACAACTTTTTCGTGATATTTAATTTTATATTTCATTAAATCCAAGCATTATCATGATCAATAAATTTAGCATTTTTATTATCTCTTGATTCAGCAATCATATTAAAAACTTCGTCTTCTTCAATTTCTAGCGCATTTTTAATAAGCTCTGTTGCTTTAGATGATACACTCATATCGTCTCTATTAGCTAAGTGTTCTATTGTCATTGTGATATTTTCAGGGGGGGTTATGTTTATACGTTTTTTAGTAGTTGTCATAAATATTAATTTAATTAGTGTAACATAAGTGTAGCATATTAAATAATATATTTCAAATATTTTTCAGAATTATTATATAAATATTAAAAATGATATTGTTTAATAAGATATTAAATGAAATAATTTAACTAACTTAAATTAATAAATATGAAATCAGAATACAGTAGTAATATTTGGAAAATATCAATGATCCAATCTTTAAGTTATGATTATTTGCTTTGGTGAATTTATGTAATATATATGATTAGCAAAGGATTGTCATTGTCAGAGGTATCTATAGTGATATCTGCCTGGTTTGCGTTTGCGACTCTTTGACAAATTCCTTGATGAATGTTTGCAGATAATTTGGGGTACAAGACTAGTATTGTTTGCTGAAGTGTTTTAACACTTATTTGAATAAGTTTTTTTGCTTTCAGTACAGATTTTATATGATTTTTTGTTTGATATTCGATATATTGATTTGGTTCGGCTTTGATTACAGGGGCTGATGAGGCTTTGGTTTATGAGTGATTAAAGCAAGATAGGCAAGAGAAGGATTTTAAAAAAATAATTTGAAAAATTCATTTTAATATCAATATTTATGCTATGGTTGCTAGTATTGCTTGATGATTTTTGTATTCATATTTTTTGCCAATTACACCATTTGTTGTACAAATTTGATTATCAATAATTGGGCTACTTGCAGCTATCACAATTAAGCCTGTTCCACAAAAAACAATTCAGCTAAATGTAATCAATCAAATTAAAGAAAGTTTTTCTTATGCTATTGGTACTAAGAGTTTTTCTAAGGTATTTATTTTCTCAGCTATTATTTGAAGTGTTTCAATATCTTTATTTCAATACTTACAACCTTTTTATAAAAGTTTAGAAATTGATGAGAAATTCTTTTGAATAATTGCTGCAATAACTTTTTTATTTAGATGATTAGGTTCTCTTTATGCAAATAAACTTTGAAAATTATTTTCCATTGATCATTATTTAGTACTTCATGCTACTGTATTTAGTCTTTTTTTAATAATTATGCAACGCTTAGCAAATATACCAATTCTTTGTGTGATAATATTGGCGTTATTTTTTCTTAGATGACTTTATGAGCCTACAATTTGAACTTTTATAAATGAAAAAGTATCTGGTGAGATGAGAGCAACTATGTTATCAACAAATAGCCAAATACGTTATCTTGTTTCTTCTTTAACCTTACTTTGAATTTGATATATTGCTGACAAATACTCTCTAAATACAGGATTTTTTTGATTAAGTATTTTGTCTATGGTATTTTTGATAATTTATGTATTAAGTTTGAGAAAAGTTAAAATTGAGTAATTGCTTTGTATCTATAAAAACTCTTGTATTATATAATTTCTATATTAAAATGGCATAAAATATTAGAAAATAAATAGATAATATAATATTTTATTAAATAAATAAAAACCTGTTTTACAAAGTAAATTTATACAAATAATTACTGTATATAATGTTAAACTGCTTAGTACCAGGTGCAAATACTGAAGACAGAAATCAAATTAATGAGGTAGCTTGTGAAAGGCTTTGAAATACTGTAATAAATCGAATAAAGAAATGACTTAGATATTTATTGCTTATTTCTCTCTGAGTTAGCACTGCTTCTTGTTGATGATCTGATTGATCAGAATCAGAAAGAGCAGTTAAATCTTGATGAAGTACAATTACAGATACTACTTCAGTGGCATATAGTCAGATAGTAAGTTTAATAGATATTTGATCTGTGAGATCTTGATGAGAATATGAGCTTATAGATCTTGATTATTCAGGTTGAAAGGTGCTGCTTACTATTAAAGATTTGGATGATTGAAAAAGTGACGGGGTAATTCAAGTTGATTTATCAAATCCAGATCTTGAATGATTAAATTGAGTGTTAATTAGACAAAGTAAAAAAGCCACTAACGAAACTACTTGAGTTCTAAGTGAAATAAGTAGGTCTTATTATATTGATTTAAATGAAGAATTTGATAATCAGAATGAAGAAGGGGAGAGCTTATTTGTAATGAATTGAGCCACTACACTGGTTGCTCAATTAATTGAAACTAATTCATTAAGTAAGCAGGATGCAAGCGCGATCGTTGCAAATGCTCTTTGAATACAGGTTGAAGATATTGAATTATCTGATCCTTCTCCATATGTTAAGACTCAAATTTTTAAAGTTGATGTGCTTTTAAAAATTCTTTCAGCTAACCTTGATGAATCAAAAGATGTAAATAAATTGATATCATCTATTATTTATAATAATACTATAATTTCTTGAAACTTAGTTTCTTGAATTAATATTTTTTCTCAAAATGGTTTGCAATCAGTGTTTATTGAATGAGATGTTAATGATGATAAAAAAGATGCAATTAGTGATATGTATGAATATTTAGATTCAAACAATGTTACCAGTAGTAATGCTACAGAGCTTGAAGAAATGTTAGAGGATTATAATATTGCAGTAGATTCTGATTGAGATGATCAGGATGTTATTATTGAACCTGATCCAGTTGTAGTCTTGCCTTCTTACCCGGATCCAGATTTAACTCTTCCTCCAGATCCTGATATAGCTGATGAACCTGAAATTATTGAAAATATTGTTAATAAAAGCACGCAAGTATTTACAATTGCTGAAGATTCTTCTTTAAGACTTGGCTATGAGAGTTTAGATTTGTGATGAAATATTGTTTCAAAATCATTATTAGTAGGTCCAGAAAAATGAAAATTTGAGTTTTGAAAAAATATGTTTCGTTATAGACCATATAAAAATGAAAATTGAAATGATACTTTTACTCTTAGTTTTGAAAACATAAAATGAGAGGTTTTTGAAATAGAATATATTATTTTAATAGATGCTTTTAATGATTATCCTTATATAAAATGAATAAGTGCTAAAAAATTAGATGACTGAAGGATAGAAGTTGAGTTTGATAATTTTGATGCTGATTGAAACGAAATAACTATTGAAATGAATCATGAAAAGTTAAATCCAAATATTGATATGCAAATTGTCTGAAATAAGGTTTATTATGAAGCTTTGGCTGAAGATAGTGAATTTATTAATGATAACTTATATTTACTTTTTAAAGAAGGTTCAGGGTGAAATGATTATCATGTTTGGTTTTCTGCAGATATAACAAAAAACAATTGAGTTCCCGATATTTGATGATCAATAATAACTAGGGCATTTTCTGAAAATAGGACTATGTCATGATATTGTCATTTCCCTTTTGATACAATAGATATAAATATAAATGATACAAATTGAATTAATTTAATAACTCCTCCTGTGAATTGAAAGGTGGCAATACAGTGATATCACTGTAATTCTTTTGGAAATGAGAATATTATTTATAATTATGATATAGATAATATTCATGGTACATTTTTTTGAATTTATAGCGCATTAAGTTCAGTAAATTCTTATTGTCATAATGTACTTAAGCCCAAAGAATGAAATTATCTTCAAGAAGATCTAGAAGCAGATTTTAACAGAGCAAAGTTATATTATAATGACAGCTATTCTTTGGATAAAGAGTACTCAAGGAAAAGTCATGTAGTATATAATTCAACTTCACAGTGGAATGTTTGAGATTTTTTTAGCTTAGATTATGATGATTGAACTTGAGAAATTAGGCAGATGAATTATCCTATTGCTCCTTATTTAAAAGCGAAACAGGTAAGTGTAAATGTTAATAGTCAACTAGACTTTGATATATTAAAATTATTTCCATTTCATAGAGATTTAGATAAGAGTCAGGAGTTTATAAGTGAAAATGTGCAAATACTTGGAGTAGATTTTTCTACCGAGCATTGAGTTGTATCTGAAGAAGTAAGTGATTTATGAGATGTATTTTATAGGTATATTCCAAATATAGATTATTATTGAAATGATAACGTGACTTTTAGATATTCGGTTAAATGAATTGATTGAGAGTATTATGGTAAAATTCCTTTAAGGATAAATGCAATTCCACAAGTGTCTTGAGAATTTTCTGCTCAAATTGATGAAAATCAAGATGTTTCATTTGATTTAAGTGTTAGTGATGCTGATTGAGACCAGGTAAGTATTGCTATTGAAAATCCTGCCAATATTTGAATAGTGACTTTTGGTACATGATGAAATATTATATATACAGCTAATCCAGATGAATACTGAGATGATTCTTTTACTATTAAGATAGATGATTGAAATTCATGAGTTGTTTATAAGGATTTTGAGGTAAAAATAAATCCAAATTATGTAAGATTGTTAAAAGAAGCAAAGATAGCAAAGGATGGTTTGACTATAAGGATTAAGGAGCTTGAAGAGTTGTTGTTAGAACAAGTTGAGTTATTTGAACCACATGCAAATACAGGAATTAGTTTAGATATGACAGAGCAAGAGCTTAGTGATATAATAAATAATTATGATTTTAATTGAGGGGCGAAACCAGAATATGAAGCTTGAAGCAAGAAACATAATGTATATGATAAAAATTCTCCAGATTGGGATCATTATGATGTAGATAAGAATAATTTACCTTTTAAGTTTTGGCATAGGCAGGAGTATTTTAGTAGCTGAAATTATAAATGACCTGTATGAGCATTTTACTGACAATCATATTATTCAGAGTATAGAAAGACAAGTGTTATTAAGGAAAAGATAAGAAAACATGATACAATTTTAAAATATATAAAAGAAAAAGAAGCTTATGATATTGCGATGCAAAATATTGAATATAAAGAAGAGTTATCAGAAGCAAAATTAAGACTTAATCAGTTATTAGTTGATATAATTGATTATGAAGCTGAAGTTTTTGGTTTAGAAAATGATCCACAATTAACTCAGATAAAAATTGATAAATATCAAGAGAGTCTAGAGGTATTAAGAATACAATGATTTGATTATTACTTAGATTATATACCTTTAACAGTTGTTTTGGATGATCAGTGAGATGATTTAGATTCTCCAAAATTAAAAGTTCAATGTGCTAGATGAGTTCAGACTGTGAGTTTTGAATACAAGGAAGAATACCTTGAATTTATTCAAATGCTTAAAGAGGTTTTTTGAGTTGATATACAATGAGGCTTAATAGATAGAATAAGTTTATTAGATACACAAAAATGGTATTGATTTACTCATAAGTATGAAAGTAAATCAAGTGCATTGTTGAATGAAAAAATTCATGAGTATAAGATGAATAGTGATTTTATATTTGTTAGGAAATTATTACATAAACTTCCTAAGAATATCACTCTTGGATATCCAAGATTTTGAATGCATGCTCCAGTTATTAAAATAGTTTTTCATGAAGATGATGATGGAGACTTAGACAGTGTTGAATATATGCCAAAAACAGCAGAGCAATATAGAGATTTTATTGAAACTTTTAAGGATAGGTGATATATATCAAGTGTTTATGCAGATGATATTATTTGAGCTCTTGAATGAAATTTGTCTCATGATTGGTCTTTCTTTAATTGAAGATTAAAGACTCTTGGTGAATGAAAAACAGATGAGGATCTGAAGGCATTGTGGGAGCAGAGTAGTCAAAAGGCTAGCAATAATAAAGTACTTCCAGATTTAATTATTGCAAAGGATCCATTTACCTTAGGTATTCGTCCAATAAGTAGCTATGTTTATGCGCCAGAGGTTTCCATTTTATATAGTTCATCTCTTAATGAAGAGGAAAGAATTACTTTTTCTTCACCTGCAGATTTAGCTTCTTTTATAAATTGAATCAAAGGAAATGTAAAGCAGATTGCTTTACCATGATGAGATATAAAAGTATGAGAAGATAGTTATGATTTATTTAATGATTATATGTCTGAATTAAGTTTATTGACCGAAATGGGGATAGTATGGAGTGGTTTTAATAGTAGTCTTTGATCATGGGATGATCCTGAATATTGTGATCCAGTTTGAACTGACGCAGAAATTTCCTGTTCACCAGAAGTTATCTTGTATCCATGAGTTTGAAATGACCAGCCATGAGTTGCTATTCCTGTAATTGAGATATTAGAACCAGAAGAGGATAATTCGATTATATTAGCTCCACCAGACGAATCTATAGAATTTGTTTCTATAGCTTCATTGAGTGATTGTGATTGTTTTTTGTATAAATATAAAGATATTAATGGTCAAAATTATTTAAAAATTAGATATAGTGTTGAGTGAGTTAATTATTTTACCGGTTTGGCATGATATGGATGAGAGTTGTCAGAAGATTATGTAACAAGTGAATTAACTAACATTGCTCAAAAGTTAGAAGCTATAAAATCTTGAAATAGTATTCCATCATTATTAGATTTAGAATTAAATTATAAGAGTAAACTTGAAGAATATACATATGTTGAAGGTGATATACATACTTTTATAAGACCATGAAATGAATGATTATATTTTGCATATCGTGAGCTTTATCAAGTAGCTTTTTTGCAATATGCATTAAGTAATGATGAAGATGTTATAAGTGCGTATCATCAAGCTGCCACTAAAATCACAGAAAGTGAAATTGCAAAAGAAGAATTTAATCTTTGAAGACCTTTAACTAATAATGAAAAAGAAAATATAAATATTAAAATTTTACAAAATTTAAAGAATTGAGCTATTGATTGAGCAGTGGATTTTGCTAAATGATATTATGAAGACGCAAAATTTTTATTAAGCTTAGAATTTGAAACAGTAAAAAAATGATTTTTATCTGCATTCAATGCTGCCTTAAATCCTGTAGAGACTGCTAGTAAACTTGCAGATATTGCAATTGAGCAGAAGGATATGATTGTGAAGTTTGTTTCTAAGGTGGACATAGTTGTTGGTTTTTTATGATCTGAGAAAATTTCTTACGGATGATCTTATTTATGAGTTGTTTTATTATGAGAATGATTAGACCCATTTTGAAAAATTACAAGTTTGTTAAAAATTGGGGAACGTCTTCATGGTATTTCAAATACCTTTAACACTAGAATTAGTGATGTAATGGTGAGGGCAAGTGCTATTTTAGAATTTAAGAAAAAAAGATTGGTAGATTTTATTGAGCTTAATCAATGAAAGCTAGATAATTTAATTTTAAGACATGTTGATGTATTGGATTTGCATAAAAAAAATGTTTGAGAATTGAATGATGTATTATCTGAAGTAAGTGATTTCTGATTAAAATTAAGCGATGTTTCAATAAAATGACTTGATAGGATCGCGGAGAAGTCTTTATTAGATTATAAATGAGAAGTTAAACTTAGTGATTTTAAGGATGTGGTTAGATCAAAAATTATTATTGAAAGCAAAAGAGATGTTGATAAAATTGTTGCTAGATTGGAGCAATGGAAAATTGATTTTAAATCTAGTTGAAAAGGTGGGGTAACCGTAAGTAATAATATGTCAGATGGTTGAATAGCAGATAGTTGATTTAGAAATGTTAGCATTAGGATGACTGTAAAAAATCAATATTGAGATGATATTGTTACAGAGTTACAATTGATTCCAAGATCACTTGAAAACGTGGAGGAATTAACACATGGAATTTATGAAGAAATCAGAGTTTTGGATAAAATACAGGATGTTATTCCTAATTCTGAAGCAATTTTATGAGAATTAAAGAAAAGATTAAAGATAATTAATGATGACGCTTGGTTGTTATTTAAATAGTTAGATATTTTTAATAATTTAATAATTTATATTATGATAATAGAAAAAATACTAAAAAATATGGAAATATGAGATATAGAATATTTTCATATAGAGACAGATCCTGTTAAGGTAACTCGTGTTAAAAAAACTTTAGATAAATATTGTTATGATGATTATAAGGTAATTATATATTCTCCAGATTGATCAGAGAGAGAATGTTGAGTGCAGAGCTTTAATATTGATTCAGATCCTCTTAGCAAGGAAGAGTTTGATGCTTTTTTAAAAGCTTGAGTAATTAATAAGAAAATTTATAAATTAGCTAGCCAATCAAATAAAACACCTGAGATAAAAAAAGAAATCAGTTTTCTTATTGAAAAAGTAGAACAAATTAATTCAATATTTAAGTGAAAGTATTCCTTATAATTATTCTCAAGCTCTATAAAACTCAATAACCTTAGGATCTACTCTAAGTTTATTATGATTAAACCTTTTTAAATATAATCATCAAAGAGTTTTAACTCTTGATAGTGCAACGTAGGCTTGTCCTGATGCAAAGATGTCTCACAGGTCACATTCAATTTTATCTAGTGTCATTCATTGAGATTTGTGCACTGTGATAGCGTAAGCTAGTCTTAATGGTATTTGTGTAAGCCTTGCTTTGTCTACAGACTCTCAGATATCAGGATCATATTGCTCATAAACCCAATCATCTGGTTCTACTATTATATCTTTTCAGTTATTAAAAAAAACAATTGGAAATCAATCTTCGCAAAAATCTTGGACTATTCAAAGAGATCAATTTACAATTCAAAATTCTTGATAAGTATTTCTTAGCATCATTACTTGAGATCATATTTTTAATTCAAGGTTTTCATATGCTAAACAGTTTTTTGTAAGATTTGTAAGGGCAGCTTTTTCTCAACTTTCCTTTCTTTTAAAATAGTGGCTTTTTTCATCAATTAAGTCTATCTCTCTCTGATTGATTAAATCTGCTTGATGATTATGAGTTACAATTCTTGTAGCTTTTATACCATCGTCATCGTTAACAAATATATCAGTTCTATTATATATTGAATCTAAATCTATATCTGATAGTTGTCCAAATCTGAGATTGTTCAACATGCCAATAAACTTATTATCTTTTTGTCTAAATATATGAGAGAGGATATTGATTTTAAAATATCAATTTTTAAATGCATTTGATTCAAATAAAAATTCAATATTTTTTCATTTATCTGCAATAGGGGGTAGTTGTAAGAAGTCTCAAAAAAGAATCATTTGAACTCATCAAAATGGATAATCATTTCATCTGATAATTTTGAATATAATATCAAGTTTATCAAAAAGATCTTTAGATATCATAGAAACTTCATCAATTGCTAAGTTTCATATTTCTTTAATTCGTTTTCTCCAAGATGGATTTTTTGAATTTTTAATTCTTTTTGCTATTGCTTCAGCTGGCTCTGTTCAAAGTCAGAGCCCGCAAAATGAATGAATTGTTGATCATCAAACATTTACAGCTGCTATTCAAGTACTTGCTGTAACAGGGAGATTTTCTAGGTGATTTTGTTTTAATTCTTGAAGAAGAAAAGATTTTCAAGTTCAAGCTCATCCACTAATAAGAACATTTAATCAGTTCTTTATATCTTCTAGGGCATTTAGCTGAGAGTTACTTAGTGTTTTTGACATTAAATTTAATTATAGATAAGCTGAGAGTAGTATATAAATTTTTACTAAGCAATGGATTAAATTCTAAAAAGACCCCAGTTTTCATAAACAGATTTTTTAAAAACGGCTTAACCAAATA
>CAYWBW010000025.1:0-23686 GCA_964456745.1 uncultured Candidatus Peribacteria bacterium
ATAAACGTAATTAAAAAAAAGACAGGTGTTGCACTTGACTATTTAATATAGGTTTTTTGATTATATTCAATAAAAAATTAATTAATTGCTTTTGTCAAATTACACTATCTTTTAATGGCAATTCCCAATCATTTTACTATTTAGGCAAGTTGAACTAATTCAAAAAATAGTGAAAAAATGTTATTATATCTTGAATACAAAAACAAAAAATGAAAATATTAATAAAAACATTGCTTCTGACATTTATTGCGTTTACAAATCTATGAGTGCACGCTGATACAATTGTTAAATACTCTGAATACAAAGATGATTGGACTTTAGTTGATCAATACTTTGACTTTTGAAATTCAACAGATACAAGTACTGGCTATAGTGCAAGGTCTTTTCAAGTTTCCACATGAACTCTAGCAAGCAATTGATGTAGCCCTAGTTCATGATGAAGTGCAGAAAATTTTGCAGAGTATTGAAACAACTTCAATTGACTTTGAAAGATTGAAATAAACAATGATTTATGGAAATTTAAACCATGAATAGCTTTTAAGTCTCTTCCTGTAAACTGAGAAGTTGTATTTTGTTACAACGACTGAGATATTTTAACAAATACTACAACAAAAATTAGAATAATAAAAACACAACCCCCTCTAACTATCAAAACTATATGAAGCTCAAATGAAAAAAGAGTATTTCTTTCAAAGACAATTTGAACATACTGAAGTAATATGGAGATATTTTTCAGATGTGAACAAGAAAACTTGTTCTCTGAATTCGATACCTGAGAAATGGAAGAAAAAGTATTTCTACAATTGAAAAGATTTAACATAAAAACATCTAATGATGATTATTCAGTTAAAATTGAAACAAAAACCAACCAAGACCCTGTAGACACCCAAGACACAAGAATAATTGTGAACTGAGATATCGCAAACATGAATTTTTATTTCAATAAAGCATCAGATTCCCAAATTGAAAGCTCATCAACTGATCAATGACTTGAATTAAGCCAATATCAAAACACTATAAGATTTATTAATGAAAATCCATGAAAACTTGAAATGAGTCTTTATAATACAAAAATTGATAATGTTGATAATTTAAGTAATTACTGAGAATTCTTATATGCAAAATGAGAATGATTATCACTATCAACGTCAGTAGATATTGCCTGACTTGAATGATACTACTTTACCTTAGTTACTCATATTAAAGGATCAACAGCTCAGCCAAGCTTAAAAGTATACTACCTAAGCAGTTGAGAACCAATCTCCATTGTTAGATACGATGCTATTCCTTGAATTGCAGCTGCATGAACTCAAATAGAATTTGAAACTGTAGTAACTACATATAAAGATGAATGAAAAGTTGCATTCGTTGAAATTTTATTTGACGATGATAGATTTGATAGATTAAGACTATACGGTCAAACATTGTGAAATGACACAGTAACTACTGATGAAAATTCAAATGATCAAAATACAAATGATCAATCTGCAAACATGGAACAAACATTCAGATGAAGATATCAACTTCCATCAGATAACAGTTTAAACTGAACAACAATAAATTATGATATATATGTTATTCAAGAAAACTGAACAAGAACAAAGGCATGAACTTGAACTTGAGAAAGTCAATTATATATCTGAACAAGGCAAGATATTTGTTTGCATCCTTCAATATGCGCTATTAGATGACTAAAGGCTTTAAATACAAGTATTCAAACCGACTTTCATAAAAAAGTTATGAGCATTTTCACTAATTACCCTGAGACATTTAACTTAAGTGATATTTATAAGAAATTTAGAGAATTAAAAAATAATAATTAAAAGCAAAGTTTATTATAATGTTTAATAAAATCAAAGAGTATTGGCATAAAACAGATATGCAAAAGATTGCAATTGTTGCTACCTTTGTTATTTGAATCTTACTTGCCAATGTTTGAACAAAATATTTCTATGCCTCTATAACAAGTAGTGAATTTTGAAATAAATCAAACACTGGTGCATCATGATTTGACATAGCAATACCTACGTATAATGGATATAACACAGAAAGCTGAAGCATAAACATATTTGCTTGAGAAGCTTTAACTAATATAAATGCTATTTGATTTAAAATTAAATACTCCCCTAGTGAAATAATATTTAAACAAAATATTGATTCATTTGATAGCTTTAGACCAGATATGCTAGATATTGATGTTGATAACATTAATTGAATATTAGAAATAAATATCATAAATTCGGACGCTTTTACAATAAATAAGAACTCTGATTTTGTTAAAATTGAATGAATAATTAATAAAAACCTAATAGAGTGAGATAAAATAAATCTTGAGATTAGTAATGTAGAAATAATTGATTCAAATCTTCAAATATCACAATGAAAATGAAGAGACTGAACTATTAACATAATAGACAATCCTAATTTAGTAGAAAATCTTCTTACTCCTGAAAACGCTATAGCTACTCGAATAACATGAGCAATAATATATTTTGATGACTATTTAGAATCAATTTGAACTATTACATGAATCACTGTTTCAAATATTATAAAAAATTGAAAAACTGTTTCATTTGAAACAAATGCTTTAAATCCTTGAGAAATTTATCAATTAAACTTATCATGATTTGATTGAAATACTCAAAATTGACTTAAGATAAATAATACCTTTATTGCATGATACAAGGAAGATTGAGTCTCAATTACTTTTGATCAACAAATAACTAAAAATACAATTAAAATCTGATTTGATACTAATACTCTTTCCAAAGATGAAATTGAAAATCCAACAAATTATACTTTTTATAATCTAAACAATGTATCATCAGAGTTAAACATCAGCTCTATATCTCTTACTGTTGATAAGGCTTTAATCACTTTTGAAAAGAGATTAGAAATGGGATCTAGATACATATTAATTGCAGATTGAATATCTGAAATGTCGAGTAACAAAATAATTTCTTTCAATGCAAATAATACTTGAGAAATATCTATATATTCTATAACTCCCAACTCTTGTGATACAAACTGATGTAATACTACAATATCTTGAGATAACTTTGAAAATAATATTGCTAAAATATTTGTTTGAAATGAAGAAATTAATCTTTTAAACTCTCAAGACAATCAAACTATTAATATTGATATTCCAAGTTTAAATGCATGAATTCATGATATAACAATAGAAGATGTTAATTGAAAAAAAATAAGTTTAAAGCAGGCGTTTACAATAACAGAAGATTTTTTTGAACAAATAACAGTTCTTTCCTCTGAAAGTTATGCAGCTCCTTCAAAAATTTTAAATAACAATGACATGACTACTACTTTATGGGTAGCTATTGAGTGAAGCCTTTGAGTAAGCGCGATAAATAATGTTACAATAGATCTTAGGCCACTTTGATACTGAGCAACTAATTCTATGGAAAAATCTGCCATAGTTAACAATAAAGTTTGGTTTAAACTTGAAAATGTTAAAGCATTTCAAACCACACATCTAAGTTGAACATGAATCAATCTAACTGTTACAGCAGAAGATACAAATGGTCTAAAATCTGAATGAACGATACAATTAGAAGTTACTAATAATTTAATTAGCTCTGAAGCTCCTGAAGTTTTAGATATTTCAATTGTTTATAAAAAAGAAAGCAGAGAAATCGAAGTTTATGCTAAAGTTACTGATAAAGATTGAATTTTAGATGTTGAAACCATTTCAGCAGATCTCACCTCACTTTGACTTTGATATCAAATCCTGCACCCTATTGATTCGACTTCTCAAAACCAAGATCAAAGCTCTTCAAATACAGAAAATGATTTATGAGCTAATATTTTTAATTCTAGAAATGAAAAAACTACAAGTATATTCGCACTCAGCTCCCCTCTTAAAATACCAAGTGATAAATCTACTTGAAAATATAATATAATAGTCGATGCTTATGATAGAACATGAGGAGAGTGAACATTAAGCTTAGAATTTGATTTTAAATGATGAACACATCCTGAATTTGTTAAAAAATATCACTCCGCTAGTAAAAATGATCCATTAAATGACTTTGTTCATTTAAGTAGATATTCTATTCCTAAAGATTGAGTTACAGCATTTGATATGTCAGTAATAATAAAAGATGAAGATTGAATTGATGATATTGTTGAAGTACGAGCAGATATAACAAATCTCTGATGAACAGTGGCAATATTTGAAAGACAATGAGAACAAAGATGAGTAGACTATAGCTCTGTAAAAACTTGAATCTTTTCTGTTAAAGACATTACAATTCCTGGGCATATCATTCCTTGATGGAGAGAATTTCAAATTATTGCTACAGATAAGCAGTGAAATGAAAGCATGATAAGAGCTGAAGTAAAAATTACTGATTGAGATGAGCTTAACAAATGATCTGAAATCTTATCTGAAAAATCTTATACAAAACCTGCAATACTCATAAACGATTGAGAAACAAGATTTAGTATTTTTACTTTTGTACAAAGCAACTGAAATGAAATTGACTCTTTAATTGTTAATTTGTGAAATATTGCAAAATTTGTTTGAAACTTTGAACATTCAGATTCAGCATATTGTAAAAATCAAACAGAGAATATTTTATGCTTAAAGCCAGCAATAATTGAATGAGTAGACTGACAATGGTTCACTATTGATGATATTGTCATACCTAACACTACAGATCCATCTTCAGAAAGATATAAAGTTGAAACAATAATTGTAGAAAAAGGATGAAGAAAAATTACATGAAATACATACTTAAGCATATGAGATTGAGGCTTGCCAAATAGATCTTATGCTTCTACAAAGCTTCAAATGTCTATTTCAACTGATGATGATCAGATACAACTTGTATTTACAAACCCCTTAGAAGACAGAGAAATCAAATCTAGTATGTTTAAAATCACTAGCGCTGATGATATTTCTGATATGCTTGCTATTAAAGAAATAAAAATTAATTCAGATAGTAACATACTTAGCCTTAGCACATCTAAACAAAAAGCATGAAAAAAATATACCATTATAGCAGATAGTAAAAGGCTCTGACTTCAAGATGACTTGTTCACTGATAATCATAAAAATTTTTACTGATATGATAAAGATGATCTTCCACCACAATTAGTTTGAATAGAAACAGAATCAAAAACTAGAATTGCACTAACTTTTGACCAATGAATACTTCCTAGCTCTATATGAAATACATCTGATCATTTTGAAATATTTACAAGAGAAAATGAAAGCAAAGAATTGAAAGTATTATCTCACTGATTTTCACCTGCTAATAATAAAATTTTATACATAAGCACAAAAGATCAAACAAGAAATCAAAACTATATGATAAGAGTAAAAAATGTATTAAGTGCAGCATGAGTTCCAGTTGGTGGCTATAAAAGAAAATTTTCAAATTATTCAAAAACTAAATACTTTTGAATCACAAAACAATTTACTGGATTTAATATGTTAGCTTCTGCAGAAGAAAGAAATAAATCTGCTTTTGAATTATCAAATCCAACAAAAGGTAAGTGTATTAATTTTTTAGATTTTACAATGTTTTCACAAGACTATAAAAAATGAGTTCCTAGTAGCGATTATTTTGACTATGACTATAACAATAAAATTGATTTCAAAGATTTTACAATGTTTAGTACACAATATTGAAAATGTGGTGAAAATGAAATTAGTAATAACGCAAATGAAGAAGACGAAGAAGACGAGGATCTAAGTGGTCAATGTGACAGCACTGTTGTATGAACACCTGATGCTAAAAATCCATCCTGTGATTCTTTCTTTATTTGATACCAATATGAAAACGATACAAATACATGTATTGAAAAATGAGTTACTTGATGCACATTTGAAACTCCTTTTTCAAATATAAAAGAATGTCAAAGTTCTTGTGTTAAAACAGAAATTGAAACTATTGAAGAAGAAGAGCAAATTCATCCATCAGCTGAAGAAATACAATATAACGAAGAAGAATTTGAGAATTTTGAAGAAGAATTATGATATCCCGAAGAAGAATTTGAAAATTATGAAGAAGAAACTGAAATCGAAGAAACATTTAACCAAATTAACAATAAGGAGCTTGCTCCTGAACATTTATCAAATTTATTTAATTAATTAAAAGCCATGAAATCAACAAAAATCATCCTCGGACTAGTTCTAAATCTAACAATACTATTAGCTACAAATGTCTATGCAATTGAAGCCAATAATACATTTGAGCTTAGTCTAATTTCAAATGATTGAACAAATGCAGTAGTCGACTTGCATGTAATCAATCCATCAAATCAAGAAATTGCGTCAGTGCAATCTTGGCTAGAATTTGATATAAATAAATTAAAATGAAAATCAATAGAAACAAATTCGTCTCCATTTGACTTTGTAATTCCTTGAGAATCAAATTTTGACTGAAATATTGTTAAAATATGAAGATCCTCACTTTGATGAGACACAAGTTGAGAAAAAATATTTGTAGCTAGAATCATGTTTGATATTATTTCAAGCTGATGAGAAATAAAATTTCATGACTATCAACCAGGAGAATGATGACATGTTTCAATACAGGTATTTGATAATTGATTTCCAATTAATACATTACAATGAGAACCGAGTAGTTTAAAACTTGAAGATAGTCAAGAACAAAGTGTTCAAGTCGAAGAAGTGACAAATCCAGTATGAAATACTAGCATTACTAGTCCTGTAAAAGAAACTACCTTAGAAAGACCAGCAAATCTAATGATTACATCAACTCCTTGAAATGTTACTGTAAAATGGGATAAAGTTACAGGTGCAAATAATTATTATCTATATTATTCAAAATCATCTTGAAGATATTTAAATAGAAGAATGGTTTGAAATACCGATATTTACAAACTTCAATGAATGGAAACATGAGTTCAGTACTTTTTTGCCATAACTGCAGTTTGAGAAAATGCAAATGAATCAGATTATTCAAATGAAACAGCAATAATCATATGAAATCCTAACACATCAACAAGTCCTCTTATAAAAAAAGATAGCAATATAACTTGAAATAAAATTGTAAATCAAATCAAAAATGTAATAAAAAAAGATAGCAATAAAAATATTTGAGCTAAATGAATAAATAAAAACTCAGAAACATGACCGAAAGAAATACTAATGATATCTACTATATTAGCTGTAATTATATCTATGTATTTTCACAGAAAAAAGAAGTACTGCTAAACAATAAATTCAAATAAAAAATAAATAAAAAAACATGAAAGCAAATTGGAAAACTATCAAAAACAAACAAGATACTTTTAACATTAGTATCAAACAAATAACCAATGGTCAAAACTATAAATCTTTTATATGATGAAGAAAAAAAACCTTGGCCACTTCTTTTGTAATACTAGCTATAGCAATAGCAATATCTTCATTTTGATTAAGTTATTACAAACAAATCTACTATGCAGACATACAACTTTCATGACTTCTGGATATTAAACAAGATTCTGCCAATGAAATTAGTGAAGAAGAAATATTAGCAGAAGAAATTGATAAAATTAGTGAGGAGGAAGTGTTGGCAGAGGAAGAAATTGATGAAATTAGTGAAGAAGAAATATTAGCAGAAGAAATTGATAAAATTAGTGAGGAGGAAGTGTTGGCAGAGGAAGAAATTGATGAAATTAGTGAAGAAGAAATATTAGCAGAAGAAATAATTGATGATACGGCATTCGAAGTCATTCTAAATGAAAATGAATTAGCACAAGAAGAAAACGAAGAAGTAATTGAAGCTAATCAAGATATTGAAAACATTGACACTCAAAGTCTTGAAAATCAAATATTAGAAGAGGAAGAAATAATAAATTTCTTTGAAGAAGAAGATCAATGAGAAAATGTAATAGACTCTCTATTTTGAGATTGAAATCAAGAAACAACTCAAGAAGAAAGCATTATTCAAACTACTATAGATTCCTTAAAAGAAACCCTTTTATGATGACAAAGTGCATTTAGAATTAACACACACATTGTTGATCCATATACAATTAGTAATATAGAAAAAATCAATAACGATAAATATTGATCTCTTGATAACAATAATACAGATCAAGAATTTCAATTAATGCACTGATCAGACTACATCGAAAGTGAAAAGATAGAAACAATAACTGAAGAAGTATACAATCATACAGATCAAATCATTCACAATTCAGCACCAGCAAAAGAAAACCTATCATTTACCTGACCAAGTTTTATAATATTTCTTAATTCAGTATTTGCTATATTACTTTCAATAATTTTCTTTAGACTAAAAAAAGTCTCTTAATTTAGTAGCTTCATAAAATAAGTCATGGCTGTTTCCAAATCATTATATCCGACTTCGAAATTGTATTTTCACTTTTAAAATCTAATTTAATAATAATACTATCGCTTGGATATATTATTGGAAGCTCAATTTCATACACATTCAAAGCTCACTGTTGCCAATTTCTTGATGAGATATTTATAGATTTTTTTCATTCAGATTTTGAAATAAGTTCTCAAGATTGCATCAAAAGTGAATACTCAATAGGCATATATAACTGAAGTACGGTTCTATTTCATCAATATCACATAATGTCTTTAAGTATCTTTTTATTTTTAGCCACTTCAAAATTATTAGTTAAATATTGCCACCTATCTTCTCATTGACTAGTCCAATCGTGAGATCTCATTATATCTAATGAAAATTCAAAATCAGATTTTTTATTAATCTCATAATAAGTTTCAATAAACTTATCTGACTTATTTCATGATATCGAAGTAAATATTGGAGCTATAAAATTCTCTTTTGGCAAACCGCTTTTAAATCAATGTTTCTTTATTAAACCATTTACATCATCATGCAAAGATACAAGCTGCAAACTGCTGCCAGAAAACATCTTATCTTTCAATTTATAAAAATTTACAAAACACGATAAGTCATCTTCCTTCAAACATCCTACAACTTTTTCAGTAAATGCTTTGTGAAAGTCGTTCAATAAAACAAATTTAGCTGGAACAAATTCTGTTCAAGAAGAACCTTCAATAAAATACTGCATTATAAAATCAAAATTCTCACTATTAACACCTATATTATAATAATCTAGCCTAACAGGTCATAAAATTTTTAAAAAATCTGATACAATTGTCTTATCAATAAATATAAAATGATCGATTGTCTCTCATCATGCTTTTTCAAAAAAATTGTTAAAATTTTTAGCTGCAATATTTAAGTCAGGATTAATATTAGAATCCCTTAGCGACCAAGATTTATTTCAAACTAAAACTTGTCATTCATATGGCGGCCTGATTTTCTCATACAATTGTCAATCAAATTCATAAATATCGTGGAGATTATATTTAAGCAAATTTCAATTATTAAATTTAACTATCATGAAAGATCAAATAAATCATCAGGTTGGACGTATCTCGTTTGAATTTTGAAATAAAATTGCAACAGTGGAAAGTCAACTTTCTCAAGTAAACTGCAAAATAAGATCTGAATAATTAGAAATATCCACTAACAAATTCTCAAGCAACTTAATATTATTATTAATTATTCAAATATCATTCTTAATCTTATCTGATAAAAATATATAATTAATTGAATCAATTTCATTTTTTAATTTATCAATTAACAATATTAGCTTATCAATACTATGATTCATATCCTTGACCGGATTATTAGATCAAACCTTTTTATTAAAAATATCTTTATAGCTTTTTTGAAAATTAATTATTTCTTCTGATAATGGAATAAATATATCAAAAGCTCTTTCAATTTTGGAAAAAATATTTGAAATTCCAAATATTTTAAAAAGAGGTTTTTGTTTGTATTCAAATAACTTCTGACTTATATCTAACCTTTTTGATTTTAAATCAGATAAATCTTTCTTAAGTCATGAAATATTCTTATCATTTAGATGTTTGCTAACTTTCAAACTAAGTATTTCAAATGATGCTTTTTGATTTTTAAAATAAACAATATTTGATTTATAAAATAAAAAAAGATCTAAACAAAATAAAAAAAAACAAGTAACAAAAATAGACAATATGCTTATAATCACAATCCTTAATGTAGAATGCTTTTTTTTTCACTCTTTATGAGATCAAGAATTCCAAGCATAATCGCCATCATTATTTCACTCATGCATAACAATAGTTTAATTTAAATTTTTAAAGCTCATAGTTAAAAAGATATCTATTTTTCTATCTTATTTTACTTTTTAAAAAACTATTTCTTAGATCAAACTATTACCTTTGCTATCTTTACAATACCTCATTCATATTCAAATCATTCTTCTAAAACTTTTGCTACCTGTTCATTGCTAATATTTGGATCTTGCATCAATGCTTCCATTTTAGTTGCATCAAATTTTTCTTTTAATGCTTCAATTTTCTTAAGTCATTTCTTTTCAAGTTCTCAAATGAAGTTATCTTCAATTAGGCAAATTCATTTCCAAAAATCAGAAATTTTAATTTCTTCTGGGCATTGCTGAGCTGCTCTATTAAAATCTTCAAAAAATGATACTACTACTTTTAGTATTCAAATTGCTCACATATTCATTAAACGAGCACTCTCTTCTCTGGTTCTTTTTTTATAATTATCAAATTCGGCAAGCAATCTTGCATATTTTTCATTATCTTCACCTGAGTCCGAAGAAGTATCATCAGCAGATTCTTGAGCCTCTTGCTCATCTAACTGTTGTTCATCATTTTTAAGCTTATCAATCTTCTCTTGAAGATCTTCTAAATTTACATCTTTGTCTCAAATATTAGAATCATCTTGAGAACTTTGATTTGTTTTTTTATTGTCTTTCATATCTAATAAAATTAAATTATACTTAGTGTCCAAAAAATATATCAATTAAAAAAGAAAAGTAAACAATATTTTTTCAAAAATGAGTCAAATATTAAAAGTTTTAATTTATTTTTCAATATCAGCAGTAATAGGAATTACTAGCCTGGTAGCTATTATACACTTCCTTTCACCTTACTCATTTTGAATAACTGCAATCTGATTATTTTATTTTACTCTGTTTCTGACTATATTTTCCTCATTTACTTGCGCATGAATCATTATTAGATTTCTATTTGCTAATACAATAGATCTAAAAAGCTTTATTAATAGCTCTGCAAGACAGGCTTCAATAGTATGAATACTTACCTGCGTTGTTTTCTTTTTTCTTCATAAGACATATTTTTCATTATTAAATTTATTAATTTTAATATTAATATGAATATTTATTGAAATATTTTACTATTGGACTAAAAAAATATAATGATCAAATTTATAATATTTTGCTTTTCAGCTATACTTATTGCCTTTTTTATAAGCTATAATACTTACACAAATGATGTTAATATAAATGAAGACACAATAAAGAAAAGATCTGTAAATATCCCACTGTGAACACCAATAAAAATGGTTTGAGAAATACTCTTGGAAGAATGAATAATTAATCACAAATGGACTTTTTTTACTTATTTAAAATTAAACAAACTAGAATGAAAAATTCAAGCTTGAGATTATATTTTTAATACGCCTATTTCCCTTATAGATCTTTGAAATCAACTTCAAAACTCAAAACAAGAAGAGCTGAGAATCATGATTCCAGAGTGATCAACAATAGATGATATTGATAGAATATTATCCGAAAAAGAATTAATAAAAAGCTGAGAATTTATTCAATGTTCAAAAAGCTGCCTTTTTCCTGAACATAATTTTTTCTTTGATGGCAATCTTGAATGATACCTGTATCCTGATACTTACTTTGTCCCAACTAACAACTTTACTCCAGAAAAATTTGCAAAAAGAATGCTTAATAATTTTCAAACTAAAATACTTACAAGTAAAAATATGGCTGAATATAAAAAACAATGAAAAAAATTAGCTGATATTGTAATCATGGCATCTATTATTGAAAGAGAAGAGAGAAATAGAAAAAATATGCCAACTGTAGCTTGAATATTATGGAAAAGGCTGAGAGAAGCAATACCACTTTGAGCTGATGCAACCACAAGATATTATAAAAAATCAAAAAACTGAGTGCTCTATAAAGCCGATTTTCAAGAAGACAATCCTTACAACACTAGAAGAAACAAATGACTACCTCCAACAGCAATATCAAATCCTTGAATCGATGCTTTCAAATCCTCTCTTTATCCTAAAAATTCTGAATATTATTACTATCTTCATTGAAATGATGGACAAATACATTACTCTAAAACTAATGATGAACATAATTTTAAAAAATTCAAATATATCAAATAGACTTAGTGTCTGTTTAGGTTAATTTTGAACAGACACTTAGATCTAAATATTATAAATATCGATATTAAAGAAATGCTGGAAAAAGAATATATATTTTTTGACATTGATTGAGTTATAGTGTCATCTATAACATCTAGAAGCAGAGATGAAATCGTCTGACTTTTCAAACATTACAAAGACCTAGACAAGCTTTTTGACTACAGTATTTACAGGGATGATGTAAGCAAATTAAAACCTGATCCTGAAGCCATTTATAAAAGCTTAAAATACTTCTGAGTATGAGCTGGCGAAGCTGTATTTATCTGAGACTCCTATCATGATCATTGAGCAACAAAAGCCTCATGAATGCAATTTTGTTGAGTTTGCAGTTGAGTACTAGATGCAAGTGACTGGGAAGGTATTTGAGCTAGCTACATTGAAAGTACTAAGTGCTTGCTTGTATAGTTGGGCTGAGTACTTTTTTGTATCGCTAGAGCCTAAATAGAAATTTTGCTTTATTTAACAAATTTTTAAATTTTTTACCCCCTCGAGAATTTCTCGAATTACCCCATTGGGAGTCTCTCGAAGAGGACTCCCGAGTGAGGCAATATTTAATCCTCAGAATTTGAGATTATGCCCGATATCTTTCAATGTGAAATATATTATTGACTTTATAGTAAATCTTTGTATCATATATATAAATAAAAAGTGAAATAATAAACTATCTATGAAAAATACATTATTTGAAAATCTTAGTTCCGAAGAACTAAGTAAAATCAAGAAAAGCTTTGTTAAGCTTAATTTCAGTGAAAAAGACCTTGTCTATTCTGCAAATGAAAGAAGTAATAGCGCTTTTATAAGTAATAAAAATACAGACTCTGATATTTGAATATATTTTATTCAGTATTGATCTATCAAAATTTCTGTTACAAAAGAATGAAAAAAAAATACTATTGCATTTCTTAAAAAATGAGATTTTTTCTGAGAAGTTTCTTCTATATTGAATTTTAAACCTACTGCTGAAGTATTAGCACTAAGTGATGCTGAAATAAATTTTATTGATTTAACTCAATTTAATAAGCTATTGATGGAAATTCCTACATTTTCAATAAACCTATGCAAGTATCTTGCTAAAAGAATTCAATTTCAAAGTTCAATCATATTTGATCATGTATTTAGACCACTTGAAAGCAGAGTTGCTTCTACAATATTAAATCTTGCAAATGAGTTCTGAAAAAAAATGAAAACATGAAAAATCAGTATTCCAATTCGCATAACACATCAAGATTTGGCTGACTTTGTTTGAACAAATAGAGAAACTATTACAAAAATACTGACTAGATTTAAAAACAATAAGATAATTAGCTTTGCAAAAAAGAAAATCACAATAGAGAATCTTAAGAAAATTCAAGAAGTGATGGAAGATAAAAATGCTTTATTGCCTACTTAGAATTAATTTGAACAAGTTATATATAGATTTGTGTTAGATTTTTGTTAAAAAAAACTGCTCGTTTTTAAAGAGTAGTTTTTTTATGTTTTTGTTTTTGCGCCGTTTTAACGACTACCATGTGCTCTTTCTTGTATAAATTTTTATTTTTTAAAAAAATGTACAATTAAGTTTTAGATAGCATCGTAAGACCAAACTCAATTTTTTTTCATTTTTGTTTGTGTTAGTTATTAATTAAACGAACTATTTTTTTATAATTCATATAATTATAGCAAAAATAAACTTAAAAATCAAGACAATTTACAAATCTAATCGATCAAATCTTCTATATAACACAAAAGCAGCTCAACCAGCTCAAGCCAGAGCTATAAATCAATAAATTCAACCCAGTTCTAATAAATGATCATATAAAATATGTACTAAAACTGAGACTCAAAATGATCAGTAAAGTACTATGGAAAATTCAGCTTTTGTTTTTCGTACGAGGTTAATTAATAATATTACAGGGCTTAATAACAAATACAACAATCAAATAAACATATTTCAGTCTCACATTAAGCCTATGTGCTCAAGCAAATGCCAAGGCTTAGGTCGATGTTTACCTTTCATTTTTGGTGATTTTAAATAAGAAATAGCATAAAATGTTGAAAATATGATTATTACAAGATGTGCTGAAAATGAAAATACATTACGTTGCACGAATAAACTAATAAAATCAGCTCAAGCAGTATCCGTAACAGTGAGAACATATAGTATATTTTCAAAAAATATAAAACCTAATGCTGCAAATACTCAATAAATAACTCAATCTGATACTTCGTTAAATTGTTTCTTTGCAAGCTCTAATCATATAATCAGTGCGATTGCTTTTACTAGTTCTTCAAAAAACAAACTTAAGTAAAAATACCATTGACTATCTACAAATCAAAAATTGAAATTTAAAAATAAATCTGTAATTAGCTTCAAACAAAATGCTAATATTCATGACCAGAAAAAAACAGACATAAGAACATTAAAATCTTCTCTATTATCATCCTGATCTACTGATCTATCTCTCCCCTGCCAAAATAATCCAATTCAAAAGGCTAGAAAAAAAGATGTAAAAATTGTAAGTATTTGAAAATTAGTAAAAGACATAATGATTTGATTAATGGTAAATTGATCAAAGTATAAATAATAGTTGAAGTATTTCTATAAATTTAAATAATTTTATTATTAAGGAAATTTTAAATCCTTATTTAAACCTTTTTATCTAAGTAAGTCTTTTTATAATAATTAATCAAAAAATAATGTGCTCAAAAAAGTCACACTACCTGAGAGATAGCAGCTAAATATAATCACACTCACACACTTGAGTAAGGAGAACTAAATCAATATGCATAATAAATAAGAAGACTACAAATTGAAATAAATAAAGATTGTCAAACTAAAAACAAATAAATCCAATTGTGCTCTTTTATTTTTGCTTCTAAATATTTATTTTTAATTTTAAATAAAATTAAAGCTATGCAAGATATCATAAAAATAGAAAAAAAATATCCCATAACTGCACATATTCAATTAAATGCATTATGTGAAATATTTTTTGTAGAAAACCATGGAAACAAGGTTGTAATAAGTCAAAATACAGAACTAATCAAAACAACTTTCTCACTAAATATTAGCGAGCTTGATAAACTTTTAAATATTTTAATATATTTTATCAAAGTAATTTTGTATTTTTATATCAGATAATGATTTAAAGCAAAACTCTAATCCTTCTTATCTTCAAATCTTTTTAATGTATACATTGCCCTACCAACTCTAATGAATCTTGGATTCTTCTGAAGATTTAAAGATATTGTTCAGACTTTTACATCTCTAAGTTTTTGAACTTCTCTAACAATTTTATATTTAACCATTGGATCTTTATTGTCTTCTAGAACATTTTCAATTACATCAGAGACAGATCATGAGATCATTCACCATTCTTTTAATCAATATATTCACCTTCAAACTAATACAAAATCATCATATTTAATAAGCTCATTGTGTACTGCCTGTATAGTTACAGATCTTTTCTTAAATCAAACTTCAGCAATACTGTTAGCGATATCAACAAAATGTAATGGAAGTTTTTCCTTTTGAAGAACAATTTTTGCCTTATCTTTAATAGATTTTGGATTTACTGATCTCCATTCCATAAGACCCCATCATTCTCAATTTCTGTGAATTCTTGAATCTGTATTTAGAGAAGATATTATAAGCTTGTCTGTTGGTCTTTTGTTTTTAAATAAACTTAATTCTAATATTGATGATACAACCCATTCATCTCAAGACACATCACCTTTTTTCTTTAATAAATTAAATGCAGCATTTGTAATTGTTTCAATATCTGAAAGCTTTATTTCCATAAATCTCCAAGAAGGTAGCAAAGTTTTACTCTTATTATTCTTTTCAATTTCTGTGTCAACTGACAAAGATAATCTGATCATGTTTCATTCTAAGAATAAGTTATCCTTTCACAGTTTATTAAGAATAGAAGCAACTAAATCCTCTTCCCTCATTACTCATCCACTATCTGCTAATATATTTTCTGCCTCTTTATTAATAAATCTCAATTGAGAAGAATGCGCTGTTCTTCTAAGCTTATTTAATGCATTTCATTCAATCTGCCTTACTCTTTCTCTGGTAATAGAAAAACGTTTTCATATTGAATCCAAAGTTTCCTTGGGATCATTATTTAATGAAAATCTTCTAATTAACACTTCTTTTTCCTTACTATTGAGCACCAACATCATATCTTCAACTGCAGCTTGCAAATCAATTTGATTTAATTGTGCTGTATTTGCATTTGCATTTGCATTTGAACTTGTATTTGCGCTTGCGCTTGTCTGGTTTTGCATAATTTGTACGTTATTAAATGGCTTATAATAGGAACTTTAAAGTTGCTAATAGATTTATATTTATCTATATGAACAATTGTATACTATTTTTTTATTAAGACAAGTCAAGCACTTTTTCGACAAATTTAGAAATTCTGGCATTAGAAAAATTTATCAAATCGCTTAAGCAAAGGGTTTTTTAAAGCACAAAGAAAAAGATTGTTTTATAATGAAAAGTGAAATATTTCATCTTATAAAACAAAAAAACTGCTTATTTTAAAAGAATAAAACAGATACAAGACTTAATTAATTTTATTATAAAACAAGATTTTGAGTTTTTTTCAAATTAAACTTGACTTTGCAATTATTTTTGTGATAATAGCCTACTTTACAAATTTATAGTAATATTACTTATTAATATTAATTCATTATGCAAAACACAAAAGCTTTAAGCAATACACCAGAAAGTAAGGGTGGTGCAATCATCGAAAAAAGAGAATCAAATTTATGATTAAATGGATTTATAAGTCAAATAAAAAAACATGCTACAAGTATAATAAATTTTCCAAGCAATAAAATAAAAGAAAAATTAAGCAGTCTATGAACAAATATTATTTGATCACAGCCTATTGGTAGAACTTTTTCACCTGCAATGGCAGCAGCTCTTATGTGTCTAGTTACAGTATCTGCAGCAAAAGATCTTTATGCAAATGTTGACCCGCAACAAAACAGGTTATCAATTTGAAATGCATACGAATCATGAAAGCAATTATCCCCTGTTTCATTTAAAGACATATTAGATAAATCATATAATAATAGTGTGACAATAAAATATTGAGTTCTTAAATCAAAAGGAAAGACAGGTCTTGATGGCATGATAGAAGTTGCCAAAAAAACTGATTGATATAATTATATTCACGGTAAAAAATTCAAAAGCATTGCTTCAAAATTGCAGGATTCTGATACATTTACATTTTTTAAATGAAAAATTACTCATGATCAAACATCTGAAATTATAATGACATACAGGAAACAATGAAAGGAAACTGTCGAGCAAGATAAAACGCAAGGTTTAAAATTAAAATTATCCTATTCTTTACAAAATCAAAAAGCTTGAACCTTCGCACTGCCAGCAAATAATAAACATAATACAGATATCAATAACCAGAAAAAAACTCTGAAAAATTCCACTCATGAAAAACCTTTAATAAATACAACTTGATGAGATTTAAAACAAAATACTGTTAATAACAGTGGAACCATTAAGGTAGCAAATATAGCACAATGACCAACAATAAAAAAGCTTAGTAAATCAGATATAGTAAAAAGATTTAAAACAAAATATGAAAGTATATTTACAAAATTATGAATTGATATAAAAAGCCAGGAAGCAATATTTAAAATAATAAATGGTAATAAAATTTATAAATCTCGTTATAAATTATTAAAAAAAATACCTAATCGTAGAATAAAAACTGAAAATTTGAGAATTTATTTTACTTCTTTGAATAAAATTCATCAATTAAGCACAAGACTATCAATAAGCCCAACTGAAGTTGGTAATGGAATTTGATACCTAAGTCGAGAAAAAAAATCTAATAATGAAAGTTTTTGAACATTAAAAGATAAGAAATTTAGTAACTTAAGCCTTGATGATCTTGAATATCTACTAGTACATGTTGCAGATATTAAAAGCATTGCTGAAATTAATAGAAGAAAAAAAGCCCGTGACAATAGAAAATACCCAATTGACTCAACACCGTTCATGTTTAAAAAATGACAAAGCACATTTTGATGATGATGGGATGTAAACTTTAGAAACACAGAATCGTGAGCAAAGTCTTTTGACATAACCAGGCTATCGCCTAGATTTAGCGATGATCAAAAAAAGATAATAGCTTCAGGAATTCCATTAGAAATGTATCGAGCTAAATCAAGTGATAAAAAAATGAAAAAAGGAGAAATATTAGGTAAATCTTCAGAAAAAGATCCTAAAACATGACTTCCATACTTCTATTGACGAAAATGAAATAAACATATTCTTGATGAAAAGAAAGTTGAAGCAATCCCCTTATCATTCTTATCTTGAGATCTAACATCAAAACTAAGTCATGCTAAAATAGGTCAAGATTCAATTTTAAATACTACTTTTAAATATGAAGAAGATTTAGACGATTGAATAACAATAAGACAATCTGAATTACAACTATCTGATGCAAGCCAAGCATTTTCATTAAATTTTAAACGTAAATTGTTTGAAGATACTTTAACAGTTGACTCTCTTGAAGCAGATCAAATATCAATACTAAAAAATCAAACCTGAACGAATTGAGAAGAATTTAATACACGTCGCTTGTTTAAAGAACAATGAAGAATATTTGACAATGTAACAGGCTCATTGTGATCAAGTATTTGACACAGTGATTCTTGAATCAAACTATTACCAGGTGCAAAACTATGAGCTAAAATTCCAATGACGAAATGAGCAATTAACATTGAGGCTTGATCATGAATTCAGTGAATATTTACAAAAGCTTCTGCACACTGGGCTTGAGAATTAGCATGACTAAACCTTTCTTCATATTCAGTAAAATCATACTGAAAAACATTCAGCACACTTGCAACACTTAGTTCACAAGATTTATGAACAAATCTAGCTGCATGAGTTCAAATTACCACTAATCCAATTTTTCTTTGATCAAATTCTCTAATTTTTCCAAATTTCTGAATAAGTACAAATAAAGAAGATTGAACAAAAGAGTCTCATTTGATTTGACTATTTCAATATATAAAATCACTAGAAGATAAAATGTGTTGATCAACAAGCAAAATAGAAATTACATGACTTGGAACTTGAAATGAATCAAAAACTTTTACGAAAAGTTGACAAAAAATCACAATAGGGTGAATAGAATTCACATGAGACGAAGTAGCACAATGTGTAAATTGAAATCTTCAATCAAGAATATCTCCAGAAGAAGATAGAAACACCAAGCTTAAACTTGTATATACCACAAAGCTTTTAAATAATCTATGAGTAGCATCAGGATTTACTAAATCATATATAAAAAGTACTGCCATAAATAGTTCCAAATGACTTAAAGATCTAGAAAATGTTTATGAAACTTTATTTGACCAAAGTTTTAACATTTTCAAAACAGACTATATTGCTAGTGATAACAATTCAATAATGAATATGAATCACTTAATAAAATATAGCCCTGATAGAAATAAGGAGGTTGTAAATGTTTTAAAATTATTTATTCAAAGCCTAAAAAGCTACAATAAATCAAACAACATTAATCAATCAATCGCTGATTTTTTAACAAAAAACAAAATACCCAATGTAAATAATATGCACATGGGAATTACATATATAATCAAAGAATTTGTATTCAGATATGCCACTAGTAACTGAGCTAATATTAGCAATATAATAATTAACAATGATGCTGTATCAAATCATGGAAATGATGATTATGACCCTTATACCAGAGAATTAACTCTTAGTACTTGATGAAAAAAGTTTCCAGATCTTAGATCTCTAAAACCTAATAAGAGTGTCGAGATGCAATTAAAAAAGAACAATGTATTTAGTGATAAAAACAGAGTCTTTATTGAAAAGACATGAATTCCATTTAAAGTAGGTAAATTAACTCAAAATCAAATAAACTGAACAAGTGATCATATATGAAACATGAGCCCAATCGCTCAAAGTTGATTAAATAATTTTATAACACATATAAGATTTCTTGCCGAAAACAAAGCAAGCCTAGATGCTAAATGACAGATTTTTACAATAGATAAAATGTTTAGCAAGGTAATTACAAGTAAACAAGATATTGTTACTATAAAAAGAATCCTTGCATATTTTGGAATTGCCCATAACTGATATGAAGAAACTCAGTCGTGATGAATATATCTAGCAGAAGAATTATTAGAAAAATTTGCTAACATGTCAGATCCGTTTGTTCTTACAGATAAAAAAATCAATAAACTAATGGCAGATCTGGATAATCCAGATAGCGATTGATCAGACGATAAATTTTTAGAAATGCAAATATCAGATTATATGCACATGTGATCATGGTTAGAAAGATTTTTAATTTCTAAATGACTAGAATTTAATGCTAAAAATGAAAGAAAGCTATACAAGCAATCAACTAAAGATCTGCTGAAGTTTCTTAAGAGATATGACAGACTTTACTGACTTAAAAAAGTTATAACTACAGATATATGGTGAGGTGAAGATGAGGATGAGATTTATGGAAACTTTGAATTAGATAGAAATAGCAATACAATGTATGTTAACATTCCGTGAATATTACTCGAACAAGAATTAATAAAGTCAGCTAATCAAAGAAAGCCAGAAATAAAACAACAAATTTTAGATATTCAATCAACAAAAGATAGTAAATATGAATGAGTAAGTAATATATGAATAGACGAATTATTAGATCAATCTAAAAAATCTGGGATAGATGATTTTGATACACAAATATGAGAATCACCTTTTACCGAATGTGAGATATCATTACTAACTGAATTTAAGCAAAAAGAAAAAAATCAACAAGAGGATATTGTTTTAAATCCTTATTTAGATGTTTTTTATAAAATGAATATAAAAAGATCTTTATATAAAAAAGACTTACTCTCGCGTCCAGAGGTTAAAGAATTAATACAAGAATATAAAGACAAAAATAGAGAAATAGAGCAAGCAGAGCAAAGACTTATTGAAGACTTAGATTCTGAACTAAACCTAAGTCAACAACATGCAGCAATTAAAGAAATAATTAATACAACAAAAGACCAATTTCAAAGAAATAGTGACATAATCAAAGGCTGAAAAAAAACTTTATATGAATACAAGAAACTTAAATGAAAAAAATACTCATGGAAAAGAAATTGAGAAACAATGTCTGTAACACCCGAAGATTGAAAAGTTCAGTTTACTTATAGTAATTGAAAAAAAGTATCATACGAACTATTTAAAAACGATTGAAGTCAATGAAAGGACTTTGAAATATTTAAAACAAAACACGAAGCTGAATTCCTAATGCTCAATACATGGATAGACTATTATAGTGACTGAGTAATGCCATGAGCTTGGTTTAATTCTGTTAGTGATAAGAATGATGACAACTAAAGACTTAATTTTAACTAAAATTTAGCAAAGTTATATAATACTTTAAGTATCATATAACTTTGAATAGTGATTTTTATTTCATAACAAACAAATATTTTACATGAAATTAAAAGAAATTAAAAGTGATATTTAGCTCTTTTAAAATCTTAATATTTCATAAAAAAATAAAATAAAGTATATTAAAATAATATTTTTTAATAAAAAATCAATAATTAATTTTGCTTTGTCATGCGGTATACATACTATTTATATATAAAAACCACATTTTTTTTAAAAAAACTATTGACAAATATATTATTAATATTAATATCATCTCCTTTTCGAAATTTATCGAAATTGAAATTATAAATCTTTAAAATAATAAAATAACCAAATTACTATGTCAACAAAATCAGTAGAAGGAAATGGCCTTCGACAAAATCCATTAGAAGAAGGAAAAAATAAATTAACTAAAAAAAGTAGTCTATTCTGAACAATTGCATGATGAGTTGCACTTGCTTCATTGGCTTGAATAACTACAGTAATGGCTCTTCCATCTACAGCTGGTGCCAAAGTTCATCAAGCATGAAAATGCCAACTTAAAGATCCTGACTGACAAGCTCCTTTTGAAGTTAACAAATATATGGCTTTAGGTGATAGTGTATTATCTATACCAAGTGCTACTTATGATGGTTATATTAAATGAAATAATCCTAAATGAACTTGTGATCCTAAAGATACTATTACTCATGCATGAAAAACATTTATAGGATACAATAGTGGTAATGGACCAGAATACGTTCCTGAAGATGCTGCTTTTCCTGAAGAAACAATAAAACAAGAACCTAGAAAACCTATTAAGAATAGAGTGGCGAAGAAAAATAATAGGGAAGCAGTGGTAAAAAGAACTACTCCAAGAATAGATTGAAAATTCTTAGATTTTTCAGGTGGAGTTCTTGATATTTCATTTGATCGATTAATAAAACAAGCAAAAATACAGTGAACAACACTTAATAAAAAGGATTTATCATCATATGATTTTACTGTAACAACAGATTGAAAAAATTGAATAATAGAATTACCAAATGATAGGGGCTATGTTGTAATGCAAAAAAATCAACATTGAATACAAAGTAATTGAGAAATAAATTGAGTAGATAGTATTATTGTTATTGCCAACAAAAAAGTTTCTAGCTGATGACATAGTAAAGCTTTTAAAATAAAAATACCATTAAGAGAAAAAAGCCCAGCTGAGATAAAATTACAACAACAACAAATTGATATAGACAATGGAAGCTTATTTGTGTTAAATCCATGACCGGTTAACCAAGCATTTCATACATTACAAACTTGAGAAACTCCATCAATAACTAAAAAAACAAGAGATGCATTGAAGACTTTATGACTATCACCAAGAAGTAAATCATGAGTATTATCACTTAAGTGAAATGTGATCAATAATACAACAGAAGATATATCTTTGGATTTTTCATTCTGAGTTACTAGTAAGGATGGAAAAACAAAAACAACCATAAAGAAAAAATTGATAATAAAATGACAACCTAAAATAGTTAAAGTACCTAATACTCCTAAAAATGTTGAAAATAAATCAAAAGATTGAGTAGGCGAAGTATTTTTTATCCAAGAAAAACCATTAATATTAAATACTTGATCAATTAGTGCTGTATTTTTTAAATGAAAACCATGAGTAAGTATACATTCATCTTATTCAGAATATATAGAAAAAAACCCTGATTTAAATCTTATCTATAATAAAAAATCAGGTACATTGCTGCTAATATGAAAAGTGGATAATGCATGAACTAAAGATATTATTTTCCCTATTAAATATAAAGTTATAACAGCTTGAGTAGCAAAACCAACTTTTCATCGTAAAGACGTAATAATTAAGGCGACGGCTAATTCATCTACTACTCCTGCTGTAGTTCCTATCGCTGCCATATCATCTAATACAACATGATGAACTGATAAAGCTGATCCTGCTGTT
>CAYWBW010000025.1:23786-28878 GCA_964456745.1 uncultured Candidatus Peribacteria bacterium
GTTGCATGATGAACTGATAAAGCTGATCCTGCTGTTGTTGCATGATGAACTGATAAAGCTGATCCTGCTGTTGTTGCATGATGAACTGATACTGTTTCTGATTTAATAACTGCTAGAGAACAAGCTCTTACGTGAGATGATAAGACTCCTACTGTTACTGTATGATGAGCTAATAAAAATAATTCCAATACCCCTCTTGTTTCATACCCAGGTGATTTTACTGAAAATTCAGCTGCAGAAACTATTGAGTCAGAATGATATAATTGGAGCAATATAGGTGACATGTTCAGCCTTGAATGATTACAAAATGAAAATCTTCAAACATGAGTTAACTTAGACTATGCATCCGAAGAATGAGTCTCTATTTGAGTAGAAGCCTCTTATAGCTTTACTGATGATGATTGAAATGAAAATATTGTACTAAAACTATGAGCAGATATTTGAGAAACTGTTAAAAGACAACTATTAGCTGCATGATTTCAATTTAAATATTCTGAAGATGGTTCTGGTAAAATTATTGCAACACTTACTTTAATTCACTCTTCTGCTGATCTTGAAAAAGGTGGTTTTGATCTTAGCCTAGAAAAGATGGCCATGCTTTGAAAAATAACAGTTTACAATGATTCTAGTTTAATTAAAGCATTTTGAGCTGAAGCAAGTAGTATAGATACTTCCTGATCCAAATTAACTTGAGACACAGTTCAAAGAACAACAATTTGATCAATGGTTCAAGAAATTGAGTCTAAAATTGAGAATAGAAAAGAAACTGCAGCAAATGTTTTTGCTACTTTATGAGTTTTAGATAACTCTGTACACTTAACCACTAAAGCTTGATACAAACAAACAAAATATGATTGACCTACAGCAGATACCAAAGGTGCTACATGAGGACTAGGTTTTCAATATTATGACAATGAAGGAAGGTTTACATGATGAGCATGATTTACTACTGGTTGATGAGATGACTCAATTGCACCAAACGCAAATGTTGCAGTAAATATTCCAACAGAAAACGGTAGCTCTCGATTATCACTTACAGGTGACTTTGCAGACGAAGCGTCAACTGGTTTTTCTTGGAAATACAGAGCTGATGGAGATTCACAAAAATCAAAATTATTAGCACCAAGTGCTAAAAATGCTTCAGTATCTGGAGAACTTGATAAAGATGCAGCTCGATTTAAACGAAGAGTTGCATGATTTAGCTCAGGTGATATATATACTACAACTACTTTAGTTGATGATACAGATATTACAGATCCGAATGCTCAAACATGAAATACAAATTACTCCTGATGAACATTTGATAATGCCATAGCATGAGCAGAAAAACAAACTAGTATTACAATAACTGACTTAGACTGAATAGAATCAGTTGAAATCTCTTCACAATGAGAAACGATTACTAACGCAACGATTACTCAAGTATGAGATACTAATCAATACCTTATAAGCTATACTCAAACAGAGGCATGAAATTCCACCATTACTATTGATACTACTGACTCAAAGTGAAATGTAACAAGTGCTACATATGACACAACAGCAATTGCTGCAGACACAGAAGTAGAACACGGTACTCCAGTTATCACTGAGAACTGAAACGAAACTGTTACTATTTCTCCTGGGGAAACTTATGAATATACAGTTGATGCAATGAATGTAGGTTGAATTGGAAACACACTTACAGTTACAGGTACATTTTTATGAGCTCCGATAAATTCAAATTTAACCAACTGAATGACCTTAGATGGTAATACATTTTCTTGGACACCTACTAATTCAGATGTGTGAAACTCAGCATCTGTTGTACTTACAGTTAATAACTGATACAATACAGAGACTGTAGAATTACAAGTCAATGTAGATGCCACTCCTGTTCACTCATTAACTGTAACTCCTAGCCTTCAATTAAATGATGACGGTTCAATATCAGTAGATTATTCTTGAGAAACTAATATTTCAGGTCTTTCAGGTAGAAAAATTTATGTAGACACACCTGGTTTTGGTACAATACCATCTGGTAATACATTAACTAACATTGCAACATTATGAGAAGAACATAATGGAGTATATACTGTTTATGTATGATATATAGATGCTGTTACATGACAGGAAGTTGTTTCACCATCTACAACATTTACACTTGAAAACTGAGTAATTACTATAAACTAGTAAAAAACTATAGAACAAATAGATGCTTCACTTAAATAAATAATTGTGTAAAATATGATTTGGAGTAGCTATCTATAAGGAAGCTACTCCTTTAAGAATAAAGGGAAACAGTAATATAAATTAAGCGAAACATGAAATTAACAAAAGTATTGACATTTATCTAAAAATATGTATCAATATAATCTTTCAAAAATAAAAACTAAAATATATATACTATTTAAATAAAACAATATTATTTTTTAATTAAAAACAATGTTTAAAAAAATTTTATCATCACTAATAAGTCTTTGAATCATTTTATGATCAAACTTTATAAATACAACATATGCGTCAGCAGCTCCTACTATTTCAGGTACACCAGATAATATAGTAAACGAATGAGAAGCTTATAGCTTTATTCCTACTGCTACAGATACAGATACAGAGATGCTTTCTTTTTGAATTAAGTACAAACCTATTTGGGCGACTTTCAATGAAACAACTTGAGAATTAAGTTGAACTCCTTGACATCTTACTCACTGAAGTTATTTTGGAATTGAAATTAATGTTAGTGATTGAGATACAATTGCATATCTTCCACAATTTTGGATTTATGTAGAGGATCAAAATTTAGCTCCTACAATTTCAGGTACACCAGTAACTAGCGTAAATGAATGAGAAGCTTATAGTTTTATTCCTACTGCTTCAGATCCTGAATGAGAAATTATTAAATTTTGAATTGAGAATAAGCCAGATTGGGCAAGTTTTGATATAGATACCTGAGAATTAAGTTGAACTCCTTGACATCTAACTGATTGAACTTATTTTGGAATTATAATTAATGTTAGTGATTGAAACACTTTAGTAGAATTACCATTATTTGACTTAACTGTATGAAATTTTAATCAAAATCCAATTATATCATGAACTCCGGCTACCAGCGTACTTGAATGAGAATCTTATAGCTTTACTCCTACTGCATCAGATCCTGACTGAGACACGCTTACTTTCTCTGGAACTAATCTTCCTGTATGGGCAAGTTTTGATACTACTAATTGATCTATTACATGAACTCCATGATTAAATGACTCATGAATTAATTCTAATATAATAATTACAGCTAATGATATAAATTGATGATCAGCTTCATTATCTTATTTTAGTATTGATGTTTGAAATACAAATCAATGACCAGGTATTTTGTGATCTCCTCAAACTACAATTATTGAAGATCAATCATATTATTTCAAACCTACAGCTTCTGATCCTGACGACTGAGATGAGCTTACTTTTTCAATAGCAAATCTGCCTTCATGGGCAAGCTTTAATACTACAAACTGAGAACTTACATGAATTCCATGAGACCAAGATGTTGGGCAAATGTTTTCAAACATTTCTATTTCTGTAAGTGATTGATCAGAAAGTGCTACACTAAGTTCATTTATAATAACTGTAACTAATGCTAATTCTATACCAAGTATTTCAGGTACGCCTAGTACTAGCGTAAACGAATGAGAAGCTTATAGTTTTACTCCAACTGCTTCTGATCCTGACACTTGAGATGAACTTACTTTTTCTATATCAAACAAACCTGAATGGGCAAGTTTTGATACAACTAATTGAGCTATTACATGAACTCCATGATCTCAGTATGCCTGAATCACATATCAAAACATAGTTATTTCTGTTAACGATTGAACATATACTGTTTCATTAAATCCATATAATTTAACTGTAGTAGACATAACAGCTGCACCTCTCATATCATGAACACCAGCTACTAGCGTACTTGAATGAGAAGCTTATAGCTTTATTCCAACTGCTACAGATGTTGATTGAGACGTGCTTACTTTCTCTGGAACTAATCTTCCTGAATGGGCAAGTCTTGATATAGATACTTGAGAATTAAGTTGAACTCCTTGATACAATGATCAATGAACTTTCTTTAATGTAACAATAACAGTAAGTGACTGAACTTATGAAGATAGTATGTCTTTTAATATAATTGTGGAAAATTATAATAGAACTCCTACTATTACTGGTACTCCTAATACAAGTGTTGATGAGGGTCAGGAATATTTATTTATTCCTTGAGCTAATGATGATGACTGAGAAACTCTTGGATTTTGAATTATAAACAAACCAGATTGGGCAACTTTTAGTGAAACAACTTGAGAATTGAGCTGAACTCCTTGATATCTTAATCAATGAACTTATACAGGTATTATTATTAATGTTAGTGATTGAAACACAATCGCTTCATTGGCAGCATTTGATTTAGTTGTTAATAATGTTAACCAAAATCCTGTAATATCATGAAATCCTGCAACATCTTGAGCTGAATGAGAAGCTTATAGCTTTATTCCAACTGCTTCAGATCCTGACGAAGATACACTTACTTTCTCTGGAACTAACATTCCTGAATGGGCAAGTTTTAATACTACTAATTGAGCTATTACATGAACTCCATCATTAGATCAAATGGACGTTTACGCAGATATCATAATCACAGTAAGTGATGACAATTGAGGATCTGCTTCTTTGGCTTCTTTTAGTATTGATATTTGAAATACAAATCAATGACCAAGTATTTTATGATCCCCTCAAACTACAATAAATGAATGAGAAACATATTATTTTAAACCTACAGCTTCTGATCCTGACACTTGAGATGAACTTACTTTTTCTATAGAAAATCAACCTGAATGGGCAAGTTTTGATACTACAAATTGAGAACTTACCTGAACTCCATGATCTCAGTATGCTGGGCAAATGTTTGAAAATATTTCTATCACTGTAGTAGATGATTGACTCGAAAGCGCATGACTTACACCATTTATAATTACTGTAATAGATATAACAGCTGCACCTGTCATATCATGAACTCCATCTACCAGCGTAAACGAATGAGAAGCTTACAGCTTTATTCCAACTGCTACAG
>CAYWBW010000026.1:0-27422 GCA_964456745.1 uncultured Candidatus Peribacteria bacterium
GGGTTAATTGACATTAACCATAGTATACTTATATATAATTAGTTAGCAATCTCAAATTTTTTTTCATGTTATTTATATTATTTTTTATTAATTTACCAATGTATAGGATATTATCAAATTCTTTATATTAAATCTATAACAACTATTCATTGATTATTTTATTTGTAATATTAATAATAAATAAGATTAAATATAAAAAATAATACATTATATGTGAATTTCAGAACATCTGTCATTTTCAAAAATCAACATTGATAAAAAATTGTGATCATTTTGATATGATTATAATAGTTTTTGAATAACTCATAATGATCCCATAGTATGATGACCGTTTTGCATAATTAAAAATAGGGCTCAGGTTTTATCTTTAATGCATGCAAATTTTTTTCCAGCTGAATGAGAAGCTCCTAGGGTGTACTTAGATTCAATAAGTAGAAAAATTGCTGAAAAACAAGTATTACAAAATTCAGAACTTCTATTATATTCAAAGAATAAATTTGAGGAAATGTTAGAAAGAGTACTCACGGTAAGACCTGCTTTTGAGATTTGCGTATCTCCTGAATCCTATAAGCATGCATGTGAAACTTTATGAATAAGGCAATGAGAAGGAATATTGAAGTCTAGAAAAGCTTATATTGGTGCATTGGTTGAATGTCATCCTGATAAGATTATTTGACTTGCTAAGAACTTAGTAAAATGAATTCATACTTGATTTAACATCTTAACTGATTACGAAAAACTCGACAATATGTGCTTGCAAAGTGAAAGAATTCAAGATCAACACATCTCTAATATTGCTGTAATTTTTTCACAGAGAAGAGAGGCGATTCAGAAAGCATGGGAAATTATTCAAGCATTTAGATGATTCGATTGGGAAAATTTTGAAAATATAGATTTGCTTTTTGAAAGAATAAGTTGGATATCAGATTTTCCTGATTTAAACTGAATATTATTAGAAAATCAAGCAGTTATTGCCAATTGAATTTATAAAGATGTTTGATCATGAAATTTAGCTTGATATTCTAATTCTAAAATTGAGAAATTAAATCAGTTATTAGAATATTTTTGACAAAATGTCCCTACTATTTTGTCAGAATTGATTGTTTTGTTAAAAAAAGAAAAACTTGATAAGAGAAAAGTAATTGCCATAGCACAATTGCTAATGGATTGAAATTTCAAAAAGCCAAAAGTTTTCAATTTAATTATGAGTGAAATAATAAGTGAACCACTCAAATACTCATGTGCTATCGAACTAAATCACTTTGAACCTACACTTTTTTTTTGAAAATGAGGCACATGGAAATATTGAATTTATAATCAGTATTATAACATAGCGCTTTGGAAATTTTTTGCTCATATTTATTTAAATTCCTGATGAGATATCCCATATAAGCTATGAGAAAAATTTATAAAAAAGTACATTGATTGAGTTACTTGAAAGCAAATTGAGAAAATTTTAAATGATATGTCATTAAGATTAAATCCAAAAACAATATTGAATGAATATTTTATTGAATTTTTAAAACTTAAGAAAGACTTAGAACAACAAGCGCAATGACCAATTTATTTAGATATTTATTTATCTGAATGAGAAGATGAGAAAATATTACACCAATATAATGAAATTAAAAGAAAAATTTCTAATCTTAATATTTTGAGTTCTGTTATAGATGCTATATATTCTTGAATCGATATTGAGCTTATAGATGATACATCTTGAGATATATATTTTAAATCAAGGATTTGAATTGAACTATGATCAGATTGACATATAATATTATATTACCCTATTCAAGATGAATCATTGTCTTGTGTTAATACTTCAGTTACTTTTTCAAAGAAAGACTTATCTACGATGTATTTAGCTATGCTTGAGTCTAATTGTTTAGAAACTAAAACAGAGCATAGAATGATTTGATAATCAAAAAATTTATCAATTTATTTTTTATATGTTTTACTCCTTGCTATCTTCATCTTCAAAATCATCATGATCTACGTGGTCACTTTCTACTATCAGATCGTCATCATCTAGGACCTCAACGAGAATTTCCTCTGTCGAATCATCAAGCTCATCTAGGTTTACTTTTTGCTTTAGAAATGAGGGGTAATGCTCATCTTGCTCTTTTTCTAATTTCTGACAATAAATCCTCTGCTTCCGCAAATGGCATATTTAAAAATGAAAATTCCTCATAAATTCCAATATCTTTAATCTTATTTTTGTCAATACTTATATGATCATTAATAATGTCAATAATTTTGCCAGGTGACATTCCATCTCTTTTTCATTTAGCAAAAAATAATCTAGTTATTCATTTGCTATCGATAAATCATTCTCTTTCTGGCTTTGATGTTTCTTTGTATGTGCTTGGATCAAATTCGCTTTTACAAAAATATTTTAACAAAGCACAAACAACATTTTGAGGGTCTTTGTTATTTAAAAGATCAGAAGCAATTTCATTCATCGAAGAAATATTTCAATCATCTAATGTATTAACAATATTTTCAATCAATCTATTTTTCTTTTTACTAAGAACATCATCGAGACTTGGTAATTTTTCTTTTTTTATTTCACTTTCATTATCTTTTTGAATATAAAAAAGTCTTCTATGTTCAGATGCTGTAACAAATGTAATAGCAACTCAGGTTTTTCATGCTCTTCATGTTCTTCATATTCTGTGAGTATAGCTTTCAGAGCCATCAGGAAGTGAGTAATTTATTACATGGCTAAGATTATTTATATCAATTCATCTAGCTGCAACATCGGTTGCTATAAGCAAGTTGATATTTCAATCTTTGAGTTTCTTAAGGATTTTTTCTCTAGTTGATTGTTTCACATCTCAATGAAGTCAGTCAGCATCATATCCCCTATTTTGCAATTGGATTGTTATATCATCAACATCGTTTTTAGTTCTGCAAAATACTATTCATAGGAAAGAATCTTCCATATCCACGATTCTGCAAAGTGCTTCAAATTTGTCATTTCGATTTACCTGAAAGTAAATTTGTTCAATAAGTTGCTCTTCAATTTGTGTTTGTTTAGTAGTAATAATTTCATAATTATTCATAAATCTCTTGGCAATGCTTAGTATGGTTCTTGGCATTGTTGCTGAAAAGAATAACATTTTTTTATCTTTTGGTGTTGTTTCCAATATTGTTTCTATATCTTCTTTAAATCACATATTTAACATTTCATCAGCTTCATCTAATACGAAATATCTTATTTGTCATATTTTCAATGTTCACTTTCTTAAATGGTCCATTACTCTTCATGGTGTTCATACAATAATATGCATTCATCTTTTTAGCTTGCTAAGCTCATGAGTATAAGATTGTCATCAATATAATGTAGCTAAGTGTATTTTCTTTGTTCATCTAAAGGAATTAATTTCTTCAGTAACCTGAATAGCAAGCTCTCTTGTTGGAGTTAAGATAATTGCTTGAACTCACATATCACTTTCTTTAATTTTTTCGATTAAAGGGAGTCAAAATGCTGCAGTTTTTCATGTTCATGTTCTTGCTTGACCAATAATGTCATTATCTCAAGTTAGTAATAATGGAATTGTTTTTTCCTGGATTTCCGTTGGGCACTCAAATCATCTTGCTCTTAAAGCATCTACTGTCGCATCTGATAATCAGAGGTTTTTAAAATTATCTAGGTTCATAATTAAGTATTTTTAAATTAATTTTATTATTTTGAAGTTTAATGTAGCATATCTTGATTTATAAAGCAATTAATAAGTTTCACAAAATAATATTTATAATTATATTTTTAGTAGTAAACAAAGTCTTAACAAATAACTTTAAAAAATCGTATTTTCTGATAAGATTAACTTAATAATAAATTATTTTGAAGAATAATATAAATAAATTTTACCTATTTGCTTTAGTCATTCTATTTTTATTACTGTTTTTGTTAACTGAATTTCTTTCATACGATTATACTAAATATAATAATAGGAAGTTTGAAAACAAAATTGAGAATATAGATGTTATATAGGTGTACATATATAAGATGTGCACAAACATATGCTGCACAAATATTCATAAAGTTGTACATGAAAAATAAGATATTTATTGATTAGTAATCATCTGTAAAAATTGTTTCTCATTAAGAACTTTAGTTCAAAGTTTATTTGCCTTTTCAAGTTTTTCTCATGGGTTTTCTCATGCAATTACATAATCGGTATTTTTTGATACTGAACTCGACACTCACCCACCTCGTTTTTTAATCTCTTCTTTTATTTTTTCTCTTGATAGAGTAGGAAGTGCTCCAGTAAGAACAAAGATTTTATTGTCAAATATTTGATTAAAATTTGAAATCTTTTCAATTTTTGGAGCAAGTCCTACATTTTCTAATTTTTCTAATAACTTAATGTTATGTTCAAAGTTGAAATATTCTCCTATACTTTCGGCTACCTTATCTCAAATTCATTCAATATTACTAATCTTATCATTGTTCATTTTTATAAATCTTCAGATATCTGTTGGCAATGCACTTATCAATTCATTTCAATTGCTTTCAAGTTCTCAAAATAAACTTGTTTGTTCATTTATATTGGATACCACTGTTGTATTTATTTTAATTTTTGTAGAAACAAAATTTGCTATCAGCTGGGATGTTTCTTCTCATACGAAAGGAATTCAGAGTCAGAATATAAATTCTGACATATTCGGATTTTTTGATTTATTAATTGAATCAAGTAAATTTTTAGCTTTTTTCTCTTTAAATGACGGTAGGGTAAACAAATCTCAGAATCTTAAAGTAAATAGATCCGCAAAATCATCAATAAGATTATTTTCTGATAACAAAATTATTACTTTGTCTCAGCAACCTTCAATATTTAAAGCGTTTCTAGAGCAAAAGTGAATTAAAGATTGCAAATGTTTACTATTGCACAAATGATTTGTACATTTTATAGCTACTTCACCTGTTATACGAGATAATTTGTGTCAACAATCTAAACAATATTCTGGTATTATATATTCTAACAAATGCTTAGGTCTCATGTCAAGAAGTACTTCATTTACCTTTGGTATTACATCTCATGCCTTCTCAATAATAACAGTATCTCATATTCTAGCATCAAGTCTTTTTATTTCATCAAAATTATGTAAAGTTGCACGACTTATTGTTGATCAGTCTAACATAACAGGAGTTAATATAGCAACTGGAGTTATAACTCAAGTCCTTCAAACCTGAAGTATAATGTCCTTAATTTCACTTTGAGCTAGTTTCGCTGGAAATTTAAATGCAATTGCCCATCTCGGAGATTTAGCAGTAGATCATAGGCGATTTTGAAGCTTTGTAGAATCTAGTTTAATTACAACTCAATCGATCTCATATGCTAAGTTATTTCTTTCTTTTGTCCATTTGTCTATAAAATTACTAAGCTCTTCTAGGTTCGTACAGAGCTTGCTATGTTTTTCGACAGGGAATCACATTTTATCCAAATGTTTAATTTTTTCAAACTGTGTTAGCTCTTTACATTTATCTACAAATTTGCTATTTTTTGATATCGTTCTGATTTCATAAGCGAAAAATGATAAATGTCTATTCGCAACTATCAAAGGATCTAGTTGTCTCAATGTTCATGATGCACAGTTTCTCGGATTCTTAAAAATATTTCATTGTTTTTCTTGTATCATTGTAAAAGCATTTTTTGACATAAACACCTCTCATGAGACTTCTATATTTTCATTGTTATTTAATAAAATTGGTAAGTCCATTATTGCTTTAATATTATTACTAACATCTTCTCATATAAATCAATCTCACCTGGTTGCAGCTTTTTCTAATTGTCAATTTTTGTAAGCTATGGTGAGATTTAATCAGTCAATTTTTAATTCACATGTTAGTCCTATTTTTGCAACATGACTTGCTGACTCAAAATTTCATGGTAAATCTTTAGCAATTCTTTCGAGCCATTTCTCAATTTCTTCAAAGGAAAAAACATCAGCTAAAGACTCTTTCTTCTTAGAGTGTTTTATTTTTGGTAAAAATGACTCAAGTGCTGATCAGATTCTTTGAGTTGGCGAATCGCTTGTAATAAACTCAGGATATTTTTCTTCAAGTTGTATTAGTTCTCTTTTTAGACTATCTCTTACACTTTCTGGTATTGAATCATCATTTTCTAAAAAATAAGCTTTATTTGCTTTTAATATTTTATTTCTTAATAACTCAATTCTAATTTTTGCTTCTTGTTTCATTAATAATATTTAATCAAATATATTTCATTCAAAGATTTATAATTAATTATAAATTGCGAAATTTTTATCAATTGAGGATTAATAATATTAAGCAAAAAATACTTCATGAATTGCATTAATTGCCTTAGCGCTGTCAGACTCATCTATCACAAAGGCTATAGATATTTCTGATGCTCATTGGGCTACCATATGCATATTAATTCAATTTCAAGATATAGCATTGGCTGCTTTTGTAAATGTTCATATATTTCATCGCATTTCTTCTCATACAATTCACACAATTGCACAGTCATAATTCATTCTTACATTTGCATATGATTTTAAATCATCAATTAATTCCTCAATTTTTTCTTTTTCAAATTTTAGTACAACAGAAAATCAAGCGTCATCTGATGTTGAAAAAAATCTCTTAATTTTATGTTTCTTAATCATTTGAGATAATATTTGCCATAGATTATCTCACATAAATCAATCATTTAGTCACCCAAATCGCAAAATGCAAACTCATTTTTTTGATGGAATAGTTTGAATTTGCACATTTGGATTCAAGTCCCTGTAAGATGATATATGAGTTCAAACTCTGTCTGGATAAAATGTATTTCTTACTTCAATTGGAATATTGTCACTCATAGCCGGTTTTACAGCTTCTGTATTGATAGCTTTCATTCATGAGGAAGCCATTTTTAGAACTTCTAGGTATGATAATCGCTTTAGTAATACTGCTCTTTCTTTTACTATTTTTGGATCAGCAGAACAAATTCAATCAACTTCCTTAAATATTACCAATTTTTTTGCGCTGATTACGGAAGCCACAAGAGATGCTGTAAAATCTGTATATCACCTATCTATAGAATTTAATATTCATCAAGGAACTTTTCAAAAATATCCTGTAATAATTGGTATTTCAGATTCATCTATATCTTCAATAATTTTAGTAGCAATATTTGATCTGACTGCCTGAATGAAAATTTTATCTGCAACTTTAAAATCTTTTGTAACAACTTTTCATAAATCAATATATTTTCATTTAGTTGATTTTGATTTTCATATTAAGGAGACTGTTATTGATAACAGAAAAGCGGAGATTTGTTCTCAAAATCATATAACAGGATCAAAATTATTAATATTTATTCATTTAGTAGAAATATTTTGTAAGTGTTTTTCAATTTTATGCAAATTTGAATCAAAAAAATTAATAAATGATGAATTTATCGCTTTAAGAAAATCTTTATTTTTTATTCAATTATTAATTTTCTCAATATGAAATTTCTTTATATCGATCAATAGATTATTACAATCTTTTCAATATTTTGCTGATTCGATTAGATTTAACAAAAGATCAGTAACTCATGAGAAGGCAGATACACAAGCGTGTGGTAGCCTTGAATCTTTATTATTTACTATTATATTTGCAACCTGCTCAAGGTGGTCAACTGATGTTCATCAAAATTTATATATTTCTTTCATTTAACATAGTAAGTTAAGAATTAGTTAAAGAAGTTAAGCATAATTGAAAATCAATGTAAATAAATTATGCTATTGACAATAAGGTATATTAATTATAATACATTTATGGAATCTCCTAAATTATCTATAAACTATAGAAAAAGTATGAGCTTAATATTTAAATGAAGTATGTTAATTCTACTTTGAATTTCTGATGCGTATTGAAATTCTCTCAGAACCGCCTCTTGTGATATTTTCTTGTCTAAAGTTCCATCATATTTATTATCTGAAAAGTCAAAAAAAATTCGAAATTTAAGGATGTCGACTTGCAATCTTAGTTCTTTTGATAATAAACTACATTTAAACAGCAAAAAAGAAGTTAGTATTTTTTGAAGACATGCTTATTTATATTCTAATCCTGGATTTAATAGGAGTATTGTACTTTTATGAATACAAACTCAACTGCGTACTACTGAAACTCTTTCTTCAATTGCTAAAAACTTGGATAACATTTTATCTAGTGTTCCTGCTTATGGACAAACAAAGCAAAGTGTTTTAAAAACATCAAAACATGTTGAAAAAAAAGCTGCAGTTTATTGATTTGATAATGTTTCTTACTCGACTAACATAAGCATAAACAGTTTAATAAATTTAAACAAAATATGAGCTAAAATGAAGTTTAATAATTATAAGAGAGATGAAATTATTGAGTTACAAACATTTAATGAAATTGACCTTGATAATCAATGATTTATTCTTAGCTATAGACAAAATTTTTAATTTACATTTTACAATTAAATTTTAAAAATTATATTCATTATATGAGAATAATATTTGCTTGATGATGAAGTTGAGGTCATTTACTACCAAGTATAGCTATTGCAGACCGTATAAAATGAGATATCTTATTCATATGTTCTAAATCTGATTTAGATACTAGAATAATTTCTAAAACTAATTATAAGTTTAAGAGTATATCAGCATGAAAAATTAGAAGGTATTTTGATTTAAAGAATTTTAGCGATGCCTTATTTGTAATATTATGAGTCGTAGAGTCACTGTATCACATTTCCAGATTTAAACCTGAAGTAATTTTTTGTAAATGATGATTCGTCTGTTTGCCAGTTGCTATAGCTTGATGGATTTTAAGAAAAAGGATTGTTTTACATGAATCTGATTCAGTTATGTGAATTGCTAACCAGATTGTATCTAAATTTTCCACAAAAATCATTATGTGACTTAAGCAAGATCTTAATCCAATAAGATTTGTTCCGAGTGAAATACAGAAAAAAGATCTTGATACTAATAAAAAAATTTTATTTGTAATGTGATGATCACAATGAGCAAAACAGTTAAACGATTTAATTGTAGATATATTTCCAAATATTAAGAAGAGTTATTTTGTTATACATTTAACTTGAATATGAAAAAAGACTTCAATTAAAGATAAAGATTATATCCAGTTTGAGTTCTTAGACAAAGATTATCCATGATATCTAAAAGCCAGTGATATTGTTATATCAAGATCATGAGCTTCATCTATTGCAGAGATATTGGCATTTAATAAAGTTTGTATTCTTGTTCCTTTATGATCATCTGCATGAAATCATCAAGAAATTAATGCAAAATATATTTATGATAAAAATCTATGTTTTTTATTAAACTCAAAGGAATTAAGTTCAAAAAAAGTGATAGAGTTATTAGACGATAAAAAGCAAATTGTACAAATACATGATAAGTTAATTACAATAAAGCCAAAAAATGTAATTGCTCAAATAATAAAATTACTAAAAAGATAAGTAAGCTACGAATTTTAAATTTTTTGTATATTGATTTATTTTTAATATTTCTTAAGCTTCTTTTAGAATAAATTATGCTAGATAAAAAAGATATAAATTTAGAAAACAACAGTAGCAATACAGGATTTATCAAAAATATATTTGATTATATAGTTGATGTAATCGTTGATGCAATAATAATAATCTTCATTGTCGTTCTTATCAGAAATTTTTTAATATCTCCTTTCCAGGTAAACTGAAATTCAATGAATGATTCGCTTTATAACAATGATTATATATTTATTGAGAAATTTACTTATAAATTTAAAGAACCAGAATTTTTAGATGTTGTAATATTTGAACCACCAGTACCTAGAATTAGACAACTTTCTTGATTACAATGTTTTGTGTCCCACCTTAATAACTTTACTCTTAATTCAAAAGCCTGTAAGGCACCAGATTTATATATTAAAAGAGTTATATGAGTGCCTTGAGATGTTATTAAAATTAAAGATTGAGTAGTATCAAGAAATTGAGAAATAATAGATGAATCATTATATTTAAATACTGCTAATAACAATCATACATTTCTTCCAAAATGGCAATCTCAATCTGAATTTATTGTACCAGATTATTCTATATTTACACTTTGAGATAATAGAAATTGATCATCAGATTCTAGATTTTGGAAACAGCTTAATTGAGAAAATAGTCCTTTTGTTTCTTTTGATAATATAGAATGAAAATATTTTTTCAGACTACTTTCTCCCAATGAATTATTTAATTAACTATTCACATATGACAATCAATGAATTATTAAGCGTTGCCTCAGAAAAACTATCAGAAAGTTTTAAAAATTATCGAGCTGCACTAGAAGTTTTCAAAAATTTGAAAAAAGATCTTAAAAATGAACTTAAAACTAACTCCGAATGGGTTGAAATTGAGGATCAAATTAAGCTTCTAAAAACCAATAGGAGAGATATTTGAGAACAAATTAAGGATTTACAAAAAAGACAGGATCAAATAGCAATCACCTTAGAGCAATACGAAGAAGTTCAAAATTTTTCACTAGAAATGGAAGATAAATTTTCAGATAAAAAAGATAAGGAATTAAACAGTTTGTCAAAAAATTTAGCTGAGAAATGAATACTTGCAGAAGTTGAATATAGAAATAATGGTCAGTTATTATTAATAGTAGCAAAACATAGCTAATGGTAGATTTTAAAGAGTTATGGCTAGAAATACTTCAAGATATCTATCCGAAATTTAACAGGTCATTTTTTATAACCTATTTCAAAAATTCAGCTATTTTATGAATCGAAGATTGAAAGCTAATTATATGAGTGCCTAGGCCAATGTATTTAAATTGGCATCTTGAGCATTCAAGTGATATTATATTTGAATCTGTAAAAAAAATTAATCCTAAAATAAATGATCTTATTTTTAACATAGATTGAACCCTGGAAAACGATGATCTTAGGGCAGTAAGTATACTTGCCCATTTTCCAAGTAGATGAAAAAAACGTAAGCTTCCCTGAAAGCAACAAGTAAAACTTATAGATGGAATTACATCAAAAATCTTAAATCCAAAATATAGATTGAATAATTTTGTCGTATGATCATCTTCATCCATGGCTCACGCTGCATCGACTGCTGTTGCTAAAAAACCAGGTTGAAAATACAATCCGTTTTTTTTATATTGAGATACATGACTTTGAAAAACCCATATATTGCAAGCCATTTGAAATGAAATTATTCTTGATAATCCAGAAGCAGTAGTTGTTTACATTGGTTCAGAAACTTTCACAAATGAAGTCGTTGAATGAATAAAAAAGCAAAATATGGATAAAATTAGAAAGAAATATAGACAAGTAGATGTATTTATTATTGATGATATTCAATTTATAGCATGAAAAGAACGAACTATGGAGGAATTTTTTCATACATTTAATACTTTATATGAAGCTGAAAAGCAGATTGTTATTGCAGCAGATAGACCACCAAAAGAGTTACAATCTATGGAAAAAAGGCTGGTATCAAGATTTGAATCATGAATGACAGCCGACATAAAGATGCCTGATTATGAGACAAAGTTAGCAATATTGCACACAAAAGCACAAAATTGTTATTCAATGATTCCTTCAGATGTATTTGAATTTATTGCACTTAATGTAGATTCATCTGTAAGAGAGTTAGAATGAGTTTTAATGCAAGTTGTTGCATCAATTGAACTTGAAAACCGTATACCAACACTTCAAGATATTTGAAATCACATAAAGGAAATAAATAAAGATAAGAAGTTGGTATGATATGACCAGGAAAAACCAGTTTTAGTCAAAAGTATTGATGATGTAATAACTTATACAGCTAATTATTTTAACCTAACCGTAACTGAATTAGTTTGACCAAAAAGGACTAAAGATATTATGTATCCAAGACAATTAGCAATGTATATTTCAAGAGAAAACTTACATCAATGACTTTCTAAAATCGGTGAAGATTTCTGATGAAGAGATCATACTTCTGTGATGCATTCGATTAAGAAAATTGAAGAGCAGTTAAAATCAGATCCAGTTGTAAAAAAAGATATTAAACTTCTTTATAAGGAGATGTGAATAATGTAAGTTTTACTATTTTACTACAAATCTTGCTTATATTTAGCGCTGGATCATAACTTTTCTTCAATTCGAAGTAATTGATTATACTTAGATATTCTCTCTGATCTCGAAATTGATCAAGTTTTTATGAAACGAGATCAAACTCAGACTGCAAAGTCTGCTATGCTTGTATCTTCAGTCTCTCATGATCTGTGAGAAATTATGCATTTCATGTTATTTTCATATGCATAACCAATAGTTTTTATTGTTTCTGTGATAGATCAAATTTGATTGATTTTTATAAGTATTGAGTTGCATGCATTTTTTTCAACTCAAATCTTAAGTCTTTTAATATTTGTTACCAGAAGATCGTCTCACATAATCATTACCTTATCTCAGAGTTTGGAATTTAATTTCACCCAATCGTCCCACTGATCTTCTTGTAGTCAATCTTCTATGGAATAGATTGGATATTTTTCAACAATTTCTTGATAAAAACTAATAAGCTCATCTGCATCTAACATTTTTCAGTCTAATAAATATTTTCAATCTTTATACATCTCAGAAGCTGCAGCGTCAATTGCTAATTTTACCTTTCAGGTAAATCAACATTGATCAATAACATCTACAAGTAAATCAAATACAGCAAATGTATCTGTCGTAAATTCATCAATAAATAGAGCAATTCATCATTCGTCTCAAACTGCTACTGATTTTCATCATTGTTTTACTATTTTTTGAAGTTTATGAAACATATCAGATGCCATAGCCAAGCTTTCGGAGTAAGTTTCTCAAAATGGCATTAGCATAAATTCTTGAATTGCTAGATTTGAATTAGCATGAGCTCATCAATTGATTACATTTACCATTGGAGTAGGAAGACAGTTTTTGTATTCTATTTTTCACTCTCATAATTGAAATTCAGCAATTTCAGTAAATCTTTCATGCAAAGCCATCCCTCTTTCTTTTGCAGAAAGTCTCGCAACTGCTAATGATACTGCTAGAATAGCATTAGCTCACAATTTTTCTTTATTTTCAGTTCAATCAAGATCTAGCATTATATTATCGATCTTAATTTGTCCTAGTATATCTACTCATATAAGAGCTGGTGCAATAACTTCATTAACATTGTGTATTGCTGTGCGAACATCTTTATCCATAAAATATGGATGATCTTCATCTGATTTATCTCTTAATTCTAATGCTTCGTGTATTCAAGTAGATGCTCAAGATGGAACAATAGCTCTTTCCATGTGATTATCAGTTGCTATTTCAACTTCAACAGTTGGCCATCATCTTGAATCTAAAACTCTTCTTGCTTTTATTGACTTTATTTGTGGATTCATTAGTTTGGAATAAATTGATACTAATATAAAAATATCAAATATTGATTCATTATCAAGAGTTAATATTATTTATTATAAATAAAGTGAAAAATTATAAATTATTTGGATGCAAGGTTAATAAGCATTATATAGAAAAATGGTTAAATCATTTTGAAAAAAACAATAAATTATCAAAAAATGATTTTCTTATATCTTCATGTGTTGTTACCGATAAAGCTAAATCAAAATGGATCAAAGAAGCTATAAAAGCCATTGAATCTTGAAACATGGTTTATATTACCTGATGTTGAAGCCTGCAGTTGTGAAAAGTTGTTTGATTATCTAATTTTTACAAAACATATCCTGAATTAGAATCATACAAAGAATATATAAAACTTTTATGAGAAGCTCCAGTTGAAGAAAATGCAGATAATATATATAATGGTAATTATACAAGAGTATTTACAAAAAAATTCATAGTAATACAAACTGGTTGTGATACAAATTGTAGTTTTTGTTTAACTATAAAAAAAAGATGAGCAAGTAAAAGTATCTGAAGTAAGGAGATTATTAAACAAATTAATGATTTTACTAATAGTTGATGAAAAGAAATTGTTTTAACTTGAATAAATTTAGCTGCTTGGTGAGCAACTAATACCAGAATTCCAAATAGCAATAAATTTGCAGATTTGTTAAATGAAATATTAAATAAAACTAAAATTAGAAGAATTAGAATATCAAGTCTTTGACCAGAATTTTTGAATGACAGAATATTTACATTATTTGAAAATGAACGAATTATGCCGCATTTTCACATTTCAATTCAGAGTTTTTCAAATAATGTTTTAAAAATGATGAACAGAAATTATAATTCTAACTTACTGGATAATGTCTTATTTAGAATAAGAAACTTAGATAGATCTGATAAGAAATATATTAGTATTTGAGCTGATATAATTGTATGATTCCCATGAGAAACTGAACATGATTTTAATACAACTTTTAATTGAATAGAAAAATTTTCTATAAACAAGTTACACATATTCCCCTATTCAAATCATGTTAAATGAGAATCCATTCCTTCTACAATGTTTAAAAATCAGATTCATATTAATACTATTAAAGAAAGAGAGAGAAGGCTTATAATAAAATGAAATAGTATTCGTGAGCAATTTATCAACTTAAATAAGTTGGTAAAATGGGATATATTGTCTGAATGAAAAAAATGACTTACACCAAATTATATCCAAGTTAGACTTGATGACAAAGTGGTTAGGTGATCTATTTTAGAATGAGTCACAATCTGTGATTATTGATTTGATTTTCAGAAGATAAGATAATTTATGTTACTCATCTCTAGTATTTTCAATAGTTCTAGAAGTAATAGCAGACATTTGTGCTCGTGTTACAAATCCTCATGGATCAATAGTTAAATTTGGATATCATTTAAGTATTCACTTAGCTGCTCAGTATAAGACATATTTTTCATACCAACTTCAATCAATTATATCTTTGTAATTATTTTCGTAAGTTCATGGGTTGTAATCTTTAGTCCCAGCAGCTTTAAGTATAACTTTTAATGCTTCTGCCCTGGTAACCTTGTCAAGTGGTCTAAAAGCTTTTTTAAACTTTCACTTATTTTCAATCGCATAAACTATATTATCTTCTGCATTTAGATATATACTTGTCCATTTTCACATTCTTCAGCTAATGTCTCTAAAATTATATTTTTCTTGATACTGTTTTATCACGCTTCGGGTTTGGTCATCATAATCTCAAGTAATTTGTATATCATATCATAAGAATTTAAACATTTTTTGAATATTTCGGTTATTCTCGACAGATTCTATATAAGGATATTGAATGTATTCAAAGTCAGTTTTAACTTTGTAAGTTTTATCAATTAATCATTGTTTAGCAGCTTCAGCTAAATATGAGATATACCATTGATCAAAATCAGTATCAGCATAATCAACACTCTCTTTATCTTCCTCACTTAGTTCTAAATTTATTCAGTATCAAAATGAATCTAATACAATTTTTACTAATTCTGTTCTCGTAAGGTAGTCATCTGGCTTGAATTCCAATTTTCGAGATAATACTCATAACTTATAAAGCTCTTCAATATATGATTTTCACCAATGGTTGTCAATGTCTATAAAAGGCGTATAAATGACACTTTTTGCAATTGCACTTTCAATATCTTTTCTATACATTAATACATAAGTAGTCATATGATTTACTTCTACTGATATCGTTTCTCAGCTGATATTTACAACTCTATTCGTATCCTCTAAAGTGTATTTTCAATTTTTATCTTTATAAGAATATACATCGATTTCATTTCTATTAACAACTGAGCTTATTCATTTTGTAGATAATGTGATTTTAATCGGTTTTGTGAAATATAGCGTGTTTCAATTCTCATCTCACATTTGCACTGCTCTTAAAGATGGAATCTCTCAGTGTAGCATTGGGATAGTATTTTTTGAAACTATAGTAGGTGGAACTAGTACTCCATTAAATATTTTTCAGTTTGAAAAATTTATTTGAGTTTGTTTCTCTATTTCAGCATAATGATTACTTGTAGGATGAGTTATTCTAATTTCAGATGGAAGTATTCAGTTTATTACCTTTTTAAATCTTAAAGAATCTTTTGTGTCAATCTTTTTATAAGAATAGTTTGAAACATCACTACTTCAACGGCTGATACTTCTTGAACTATTAGATGATCAATATTCTGCTCTATCAATGAATTTCAACTTAGTAGTATTTGATACTTCTTTGATATTTCAAACATTATCTCTAACTTGATAATAAACTGTCCTTGTTCAATAGAGATCAGATAAAATCCAATCAATTTCGTTTTGACAAGGTTCCCACTCTGACCATTTGTCTGGGGTAGTTCAATCATTTGCGTATCGACAATCTCTTACTCAACTTTGTCAAAATCAGTTATCTGAAAATGTTAAAATTAATTTTGAATTACTATTAAATACATGTTCATTGTAAATCTCAATACTTGCTTCTGGTAATAGTGTATCGTTATAGCAATTATAGCTTATATTTGTAACACGTGATGCATTATTTTTAGAACTTAGAATTAAATCTTCATAATCACAGGTTGCTCATGTTTCAACATTATATACGAGTGAATATGTTCATGTAATAGATCATGTTTGAAAAGATCCTGTATTATCGATTGGTTTATCTTCAAATTCTTTAGATCAATATACACTTGAAATGTCGGTTTCATAGTCCTCTGATTCTAATTCGAATGTAAAACTTCAGCCATCTGAATATTTAGTATTATGATATAAGTTAGTTCAGCTGTAAAATAAGAAATCAGATTCTTCAGTTATTTCTAAAACAGCAGTTGGTGGCAGGGTTTTATCTACAAATGTTAAATCGGTTCATGTCCAAGTCGCCGGATTTGCAACATTATCTGTAACATTGTATCTAAATTCGTGACATTTTCAGTGATCTGATAAGAAATCATATCAAGTTGCTGTTACTGACCCGGTAATATTGGTATCAACCCAATCTCACCAGTTTCATCTACATGTATTTCATGTTAATATTTTCGTTCTGTAATCTACAGAGTAATTCTCATCAACTATGGAAAGTTCAGAAAGTGTGTCTAATCATCTATCAACCTGCAATGGCATGGTGTTATAAGTTTCATATCAATCGGTATAAGTTATTGATCAACTATATGGAACAATAATATCTAATTGACATAATATCGTTCATGTAGAGCTAAGTAGGGCGTTATTTGTAAGTGATACATCAAATGATCATCAGTTGCAGTTAGATCATGTTTCAATTGAATAACTTATTGTATATGGTTCAGAATTTGATTGTGGACTATCTCAAAATTCAGTTGATCAAGAACTAGAGTAAATGGCAGATTCCATATCAGCAGATCACATCAATATATCCAAATCAGAATAATACATATTATTGTAGTACAATGTTCATGAAGAACTTTTATAATATACATAACTTGAACTTTCTGAAGTTTGTAATCATGATAGAAGTGGAGCTGTCAGATCAACCCTTGTAATTTGCGATCACGTAATTGTTACTAGATTTCAAACATTATCACTCAAGTTGTACCTAAAAGAGTAACAAAGAGCTCAAGTTGAATCGACTAAGTATGACGTTGAATCAGCAAATTCATTAACACCTGAGTCTATCCAAGCTCATGTAAAGCCTGCACAAGTATTTCAACTTAACAATGAACTTCTATATTCTAAACTATATTTTGAGTCATCTAATGATAATCAAGAATCGTCGTCAATTCATCTATTTATAGTAACCAATATTCAAGTATCTGTTTCATATCAATTAGTATAAGTAAGTGATCATCAATAAGGACTAGTTGTATCTAAGAGACAATTTATAGATTCATTTGTAGTTAGTAAAGAATAATTCGTTGTAGTAGTAGATAATTGACCTGAACATGTACTTCAGTTTTCAATGCTATAATTTAACATACTTACTCACGTATTTACCAATGGATTTTCTCAAAAAGCAGAAGATCAACTCAGTGAGTATATAGTAGAGTCAGGATCATTACTATCAATATCAAATGTAAAAGATTCTGTTAACGGTAAGTTATTGTTGTAATATAATGATTCTCAAGTTGTATTATAATACATATAATCTGAGTTTTCAGTTATTCCATAAGAATTTATAATTGGATTACTTGTATCTACTTTTATATTACATCACAAGCTTACTCATGAGTTTGTAACATTATCTTCGGAATAATATCGATAATCATAACATCAAATTGCTAATCCGGTTTGACTTAAATCTGTATCTCTTATTGAGCCAATATCAGTATAGCTACTCATTGATATACAAGAATTTCATATTAATGATCAATTTCTTCTTTGAAATGTAGGCTTATCATTACTAACTCATGAAAGATCATCAGTTCAATATGATCAATTTACCGTATAGCCTCAGTCATTATTGTAATCACCAGGGCAAGTAATACTGATTCAATTTGGCATAGTGTTATCTACAATTACATTAAATATTCAAGTTCAAAAGAGTCATGCATTATTTTCTCACAAAACTCATTGAGTTCATGTACTAATGTTTGTCGATCACGATATAGAATAATTGTAATTGTATAAAGATATTCATGGTATTCATGCAACTACTCACGATTGTGAGAATCAGTTTCATAGGCTAGGATAATATACATTTTTAGTTTCACTTTCTGGATCATATGCATAAGACTCAACGTCAATATTTTTATCTCATGCAGTTGTTCTGTAATATAATTCTTTATCTCACGATTCATAATATATAGCTTCCTCACTTCATGTTATTGAATTTATGGATACTATCGGGATATTGGTATCTACCTTAAATTCATCTCATTGAATATCTGAGTAAGTAGTTAGATTTCCAACTTTGTCCTCAATAGACCACTGATATTTATAACATAATGCTCATGTAATTCAACTATTATCCATGACTGTATTGGGTACTCATGTATATGCAACATCAAAAAATGATCAATATCAATAACAAATATTTCATGATAAAGTTCAAGTTTGTCTGCTTAAACGTCTAGTGCTTGTGTCCAATCACACTCAGGAATCTATTCAATCATCAACTGATAAAACGGGTTTTAAAGTATTTGAATTTAAATATTGTGTTACATAACTTATAGATCATGTTCAAGGAGACAGGTAATCATCTTCTACACTGAAATTACAATCTATGGTAACATCATTATTTCAAGTAACAGTTGCAGAAAAAACTCAGGGAGTAAAAACTCAATCCCAAGTATATACTTGTGAACAAGTATCTGTTGTACAATCTCAAGATCAATCAAGTCAAAATCAAAGATCAGGAAAACTTATAGACTTTATTCATGCAACACTAGCAGATCATGTAATATTTACAATAAAACTTCATGAAAAATTTGAATTTAATGTATTAACCGGACCAACGCTAACTATTTGATACCCGCTTCAAGTGACTTCTTGTATCTCACATTGATCAATTCTAGCTGTTTGATTAGTAACCTTTGTAAGCAATGAACTTGTAAATGTAGTAGTGTTTCAAACAACATCTTTAACGGTATATCTAAATCTATAACATTCTCAATCTATTGAGCTTATAGTATATCATGTCGAATTAGAAACTTCATTCACTCAAGCATCGATCCATGCTCATGTGTTACTACACTCTCAGTTATTTAGTGATCAGGTTTGTATTTCAAGTAAATAGTCAGAATTGTTTGATGATAAGGAGCTTACAGAATCTGTTCATCTATTTATTGCAACTCATAGTATGTAATCAGTTTCATATCAATTAGTATGGCTAACTGATCATCAAATCGGACTTGATTGATCTAGTGTTATTGATTTTACAATGTCGTTAGTAATATTCTCAGAAGCATCTTTAAATCTTAGGTATACTTCTTTACTCGACTCACTTCAGCCTAGAATAACATGTCATGTATTAAATTGTGAAGCTCATGTGCACTGAGACCAGTTAGTTGGATTTGCAGTATTTCAAAATGCAAATGATATTGGTAAGCTTCAAGTAGATGTAGGTTCTTGTGCACAGATAATGTTTAATGTTACTCAAGTTGATGCTGTAAATCAAGATCAATTATTGATTGTAAAGTCTCATGAATGTGGGCTTGTTCAGTCAATCCAAAATCATGAAGAGCTTGCAGTTGATCATGTCCAAGGATATCTGTCTGATACTGGAGTTACATTAAGTTTTAAATATTTGTTTTTGTCATTTGAGTCCAATATATGTGTTATACTAGTCTGTCATACAAGATCTGAATATGCTCAATCTATTACTGTTGAACTTTGCCATTGAAAATATGTTCAACTTTGATTATCTCCATCAGCATCATTATAATTGTATGATCATGTAATTGTGTATCATTCTATAGTAGTTCCAGTAATTGTAATTGATTGAGCAGTAGGTACTCACCTGAAATCACAATAATTATATGGTCAATATGTTGTATTTTCATAAAGAAGTAGAACATCATCTTCACTTAAAACTTCTGAATAAATTCAAAAATCATCAATTTCTCAAATCAGAGAATTTCAAGTATTAAAACATCATCAAGAACATCATTGATTTTGTCATATTGATATAATTCATGCATTATTTATAATATACGATGCGTTAATTGTTCAAGTAAATGACTTTATAGAATTTTTATACAGTTCTAATAGTCATGAAGTATTTTCCCAAGTAACGACTATTTGATGCCAATTGTTATCATTTATAGATATTCAAGTATCTATCTCAGTTCATTCTACTTTTATCTTTAAACTTGTTTGATCATAAATTAAAAAATCTTCATTATTTCAAAATGAAGCAAATGACAAAAATGTTCAAGAATTAGTTGTATCTGATGTTTTTGCTAAAAAAGCTACAGAAATATTATCTGTTGGAAACCCATCTATTGGATTTGTTCTAAGGAAATTTGATCAATCTAATGCAATGTTACCTGACAAGTATCCTCAGCTGGAATGCCATGTGCTTCATGTGGATACATATATATTTCACTCTCAATAAGAATCATATGCTGTTGTTCAGGTTCATTCATCAAATCACCAATAGTATGCCATTCAGGTTAGAGCTCAACTATTGTCAGCTATATCATCAGATCATGTAGGAATTTTTGTATCGAATTCCAGGTTTCTGATAAATGTTGGAATGTTTACGTTATTATTGTGTCATGGTCATAATTTTCAATTTTCATTAAATCAAAATCATTTAACATCTCAGTCTTCAGTAATAATTAAAGAATATTCTGATCAAGCACTAATTTTGCTTACAGAGCTTTGTACATATGTAGGAATAATATAATCACTAGTAGCTCAATTTCATAATTGTCATTTATCTCATGATCACATTGTATACAAATCTCAATTAGTATCTAAAGCTAAAGAATGATTTTTTCATCAACTTATTGCTGACACTCAGGTCATAATTAATACAGGCAATGTTTGATTGCTATTATTTGTAATTCATAATTGGTATTTAATATTTCATCAAAATCAATAGAGTACTCAGGTAGTTGTTAGTGCTAGGGAATGATCGTCTCCTGCACTTATAGCACTAATTGATGACATTACTAATTTAGGATTAATAATTATATCATTACTTCAATCTCAAATTTCTCAAAATGCATTGTATCAAGATGTATATAAATCTCAGTTAGTTTTTAAAAACATAGAATGATATTCACCAGCACTTACCGACTGAGCTCATGACATAACAAATACAAATGATCATGTATCATTTTGTGTTCAATCTCATAATTGTCATCACAAATTATATCATGCACTGTAGACATCTCAATTCTGCTTGATAAGCAAAGTATGATTTACTCATCAATCTATATTTGATACTCAAGTCATGACTAATACAGGATTTGATGTAGGAGTATTATCATTAGTCACTATTCAATTTCATAACTGTCAAAATATATTCAATCAAGAAGTATAAACTTCTCAGCTTTGTAGCAAAAAGACAGAATGATCAAAACCTCAGCTTATTTTTTCAACTCAACTCATGGAAAGTGTTGGAATTAACTTATTTTCAATTGTTCAATTTCATAACTGTCAATATGAATTTGATCAAACCAAATAAGCATCTCAATTCACATTTAAAAACATACTAAATGATCATCATGCACTTATGTCGGAAAAAACAGATTCTGAAAATTCAGCAAATACATTTCAAGTTTGAATATTTATTACTGTTTGAAAAAGTAGTATGCAAGCCAGTATCATCGATACCAACTTTTTTAATAATTTATTTTTCATTTTTAATTTTTCTAAAACTTTTTAATGTTTCAATATATAATAGCTCAATTTAGTTAAAAAGTAAAGTTAATTTTATCAATTTTTCAAATTATATTTAAACTTTAATCTCATAATTTTTTGATTAACTAAATGTAGATATTGAAAAAAAATGAGATTATTTCAAATTACTTCGCAGAGGCGTTGGATTGCAAAATCTACGTTAATATAAGAAAATTATCTATGATTGTAAAATTAATTCTGTGTAAAGATTTTATTGATACGCGATCAATCACGTATCAATAACAACTGATATTTATCTAATTTGCTTCTTTTATAGATAACTTATAACGTCACATACTATCTTTTTCTAACAGTTTAACTTTTACTAAATCTCAAGCTTTTACTACATCTTCAGTCTTTTCAACTCTTTGATTTGCTAATTGTGAGATATGAACAAGTCATTCTGTCTTAGGCATAAATTCAACAAAAGCTCAAAAATCCATAATCTTTACCACTTTTCAATCATATGTTTTTCAAACATCTGGTTTTTCTATTAATCATATTATAATTTTTTTTGCTTGTTCTCAAGCTTCTGAAGATTCTGCTGTAATGACAACAATTCAATCGTCGTCTATATCAATTTTTACTCATGTCTCCTTAACGATCCCCTGAATAGTTTCTCATCATTTTCAAATGATAATTTTAATATCATCAATATCTACTTGCATAGTAAGTAGGCATGGAGCTGTTTTAGCTAGATTTGGTCTCGGAGCTGAGATGGCTTCCTCTATTGAATCTAAAACCTTAAACCTTCACTCTTTTGCTTGCTTAAATGCAATCTTGAATACATCCATTGGAATACCAGTCAACTTAATATCCATTTGAATGGCTGTAATTCAGTCCCTAGTTCATGCAACTTTAAAATCCATGTCTCATCAAAAATCTTCTTCATCTTGAAGATCAGTAAGGACTTTAAAATTTCAATCCTCATCAGTCATAAGTCACATTGCGATTCATCAAACCGGAGCTTTAATTGGAACTCATGCATCCATTAATGATAATGTAGATCCACAAACAGCTGCCATTGATGAAGATCAATTAGATGCAAGAATCTCTGTAACCACCCTGACAACATATGGAAAATCTTCTGAACTTGGAAGTACTGGGAGAAGAGCCTTTTCTGCAAGTGCTCAATGTCAAATTTCTCTATTTCATGTGCTAAGTCTATTTGATGTTTCTCATACAGAATATGGAGGAAAATTATAATGATGGAAATATCTTTTCTCACTTTCTCATTCAACTCATTCTACTAATTGTCTATCTCAAGGTCATCATAAAGTAACAACTGAAAGTCATTGTGTTTCACCTCTATTAAAAAGTCATGATCAATGTACTCTTGGCAACAATCAAACTTCACACTCCAATGGCCTAATTTCATCCAATTTTCTTGACTTGATTCTTTTCTCATTTCATAGAATGGATTTCCTAATTGTTTTCTTGATCAAAGCTCAAAATGCATCCTTGATATCTCATTCACTGATCCTATCATCTTCATCTTCTATACCTTGATTCAATTTTTCTCCAATAACTTCAACTGCTAGCCCTTTAAGATCATCCAAGCTAGCAAATCTTTCAAGTTTTCAGATTGATTCATTGAATATAACTTCTTCAATTTGTGATATGTAAATTGAATCTAGCTCTCACTCAATTCTTTCATCAACTTTTTTCGCTACAAATTCAAATTTTTTCTTTCAAATTTCATTTGCGATCGATTCAATAAATTCACAAATCTTTTTTCATTTTTCTAAAGCAAACTCCATTGCTCATAATATGATTTCTTCACTTACTTGGTTAGCTCAAGCCTCAATCATTACTATATTTTCTTTTGTACAAGTAACTAAGAGATCCAGGTCAGACCCCTCTCTTTGTTCTTGATTAGGATTTAAAACATAGTTTCAATTAATTTGTCAAACTCTAACTAAAACATTTGGTCATAAGAATGGAATATCTGATATAGCAAATGCAACTCAGCAGGCAATTCATGCTGCAGTATCGTGAGCATTTATTCAGTCATAGGCTAGAGTTGTTAGCATTATTTGAGTTTCATGATTAAAGCCCTTTGGAAATAGTGGCCTAAGTCATCTATCTATAAGTCTTCAAATCAATATTTTATCATCAGGTGGTCTATTTTCTCGTTTATTGAAGCGATTGGATGTTATCCTTCATCATGCATAGTGTTTCTCTTGGTAGTTAACCATTAATGGGAAAAAATCTAGAGTAGTTGGCTTTCTTTTCATACAAGCGGTTGCGAGCACCATTGTATCTCATACCTTTATTGTACAAGATCAATTAGTTTGTTGAGCTAGTTTTCATACTTCAATTGTATAATCTTGTCATTCAAGATTAAGAGTAAAGCTTTTTGTATTCATATATATTTTTTAATAATAGTAAATTAAGAGTATTAATTATCGCAGTTTTAACAAGTAGAAATTGTAAATTTAACTTACAATAATCATCAAACATTTTAGCTCAAATGGATATAATATTGATATTACTTTCAGACGTGGTAAATTAGTTATAATTTAAGATTATAATTATTAAATAATGTCACTATATCTAAAATACCGTCCAAATGATTTTGAAAATATGATTGGACAAGATCCAATTAGAAAAACTCTATTAAATAGCCTAAGTACATGAAACATTTCTCATGCTTATTTGTTTTCTGGTCCAAGATGAACTTGAAAAACAACATGTGCCAGACTAATTGCAAAAGCGTTAAACTGTCTTAATTTGAAAAATGATTGAAGCCCATGCCAAGTTTGTCAATCTTGTATTTCAATTAATGATTGATCTTTTGTTGACTTAGTAGAAATAGATGCTGCATCAAATACATGAGTAGATAATGTAAGAGATCTTCAATCAAAAATTTGATTTTCTCCTAGCAATTGAAAGAAAAAAGTTTATGTATTAGATGAAGTACATATGCTTTCGAAATGAGCATTTAACGCTTTGCTTAAAACATTAGAAGAGCCACCTGAGTTTGTACATTTTATTTTAGTAACTACAGAATTTCACAAAGTGTTAGATACTATAATATCAAGATGTATTAATCTTAATTTTAGAAATATTTCTGAAGTTGACATTTCCCTTCGACTTGAGCATATTTGTAATTTAGAGTGATTTGAATATGAGAAATGAGCTTTGGAATTAATAGCTCATCAAGCAAATTGATGAATGAGAGATGCAATATCCATATTAGATAAATTAAGATCTGAATGAAAACTTAATGTAGATGAAGTCTCTAAAAATCTCTGACTTACAACCAACTTAGTAGTAGAAGATTTAATTGATAATATTTTTAAGTGAAATAAAGATAAATGTTTAAATTTAATTAATGATCTAGCAAATAAATGATATGATTTATCAACTTTTCAACTTGAAATTTTAGAAAGTTTGAGAACAAGATTACATGATAAAAAGGATAATAAAGAAATCAAAACTTTGTTAAAAGTAATTTCACATTTTGTTAAAGCAGCTGAAAATCTTCGTTATAGCATTATTCCTCAATTGCCCCTTGAAATGGCATGTATAGAATCAATTTTATCAATATGAGCTTGAATAGAAATAGGCAAGGAATCTAAAACCAAATCAGAAAATGACAATATTGAAATTGAAACTAAAAAAGGAGAAATTAAAATTGAACAAATACATAAAAAAGAAAGACCTTCAATAATTGAATTACCAAATTTGACTATTGAAAATGTAAAAAAATTAAAAAAAGATATTGAGTCAAAACTAAAGGATCCGGAAATCAAAATTGCTTTTAGAAATTCCGAAATCAAAGATCTCAATAATGACCAGCTTATAATAGAAACTCAGTGCAATAGAGACAGTTTAGATATAAATTCAGACAAGTGAAGTCGTGACATATTTAATGCATTTCATGATGTATTCTGAGACACTAAGACAAGATTTATTGCAAGAAATAAAAGTGAAGAAATAATAAAAGAGATAGGTGAAAGCAAAAAGCAAAATTCTAAAACATTAAATGAAATGGCTGATTGACTTTTTGATTTTTAATAATTGATGATAAAATCCATTGAGCTAACGAATTACCGCAATATAAAAAAGATGAGCATTGAGTTTTCTCCAGAAAAAACTATAATTATTTGAAATAATTGACACTGAAAAAGTTCAATATTAGAAGCAGTATATTTTTTAAGTATATGAAAAGCTTATAGATCGAAAACATTTAGTGATGTAATAAAATTTTGAGAAGAGTTTACTCAAATAAAAGCAAATATATCAAATTGATCTTTATCTATACCAAATGAAAATTGTAAATCTTTATTTATATGATTTACATCAAAACCTAAATTGAAGATCAAGTACAAATTTCAATCAAGTGATATTTCTGCATTTGATTTTTTGTGAAATTTTAATTGCGTTTTATTTACACCAAATGATTTAAAAATCATTACACAATCCCCTTCAGACAGAAGAACTTTCTTAAATTCTTTATTGATCAGATTAGACAAAAAATATGCTAATTTATTAAACACTTATTTAAAAGTGCACAGTCAAAGAAATGCACTTCTGAAAGATATTTCACAAAATAAGTGTGACAAAGAATATTTGCACATTTGGAATAATAAGTTAATTCAATACTGATATGAAATACAAATTAAAAGAATTGATATAATAAAAGATCTGCTAAAATTAATCGACAAGTTTTACAATAAGATTTCTAAGTCTAAAGATAAATTTAAAATTAAGCTTATTTCTAATAGCTTTTGAGATTTATCAATTGACAGAGCTAGTTATTTAAAACAAATAGAAAAAACACAAGAAAAAGATATTATTTTTTGATCAACATCTGTATGACCACATAGGGATGATATTTTATTTACTCTTAATTGAAAAGACATGAGACAATTTGCTTCTCAATGAGAAATTCGAACTTGAGTACTAGCTTTAAAATATGCAGAAATAGAAATTTTAAAAGAAAAAAAATGACATATTACACTTTTACTTGATGATGTTTTTTCAGAATTGGATGAGCACAGACAGAAATCATTAATTAGCTTATCTAAGAAATTTCAAACTATTATTAGCTGTACACACCCACCATATTGATATAAATGAAAGCTACTTTATAAAATTTCAAATTGAATAGTTAAGTAGCTTAACTCATTTGCAGGTTAAATCTTTTTTTGCAATGCTAAGAAAAATATTCCTTCATTCTAAAATGAA
>CAYWBW010000027.1:0-26524 GCA_964456745.1 uncultured Candidatus Peribacteria bacterium
TATATTTATTTACTGGTTTGTAGATAGCCCAGCATTGCAAAATGAGAAATTGCCAAATAATTACTATGTTTAATTGATTTTCGATATTTTCTCATTATCTTAAGAATATCAAATATATTTATCATTTAACTTACATTAAATATGAGTTCATCACCAGAAAAAAAATCAACAATTGCTGAACAATTTAGATTTTCAGAAGTTTTTCCTAAAAAGGATGTTGATACTTTATGAGAAGAAAAATTTGAAAAGTTCTTAACTGCAAGAAGTGTATTTATTGACTCAATCTGAAAAGGTGAAATGAATTATGATATTATTAATGAATTGATGTTAACAAGTTGAAAGTGCATAAATGAAGCATGAGAAAAGCATAATAATGTAGAAGAATTAGCATATGAAATGATGACAATTTTAGTTTTTCTTAATGAAAAAAGGCGTGACATATTGGAAATGATTGTTTATGGCAAAGATATGTTCAAAACAAGCTACGAAAACAAGACATTGACTGAGAATAACTTTACATTTGAGTCTTCTGATCCTGAAGTAGTTTCAGTTGAAAGTAATTGACCTAATTGAGCTATTAAGATTTTGAAGACTTGATTTGTTATTGTAAAATGAATATATACAGATGATGAATGAAAGAAGTGCTCTGTAAGCAATCTAATTGAAATTAATACTACTACTGAGTGACTAAAGGTTTCATCAATTTTTTCTAATTGAAGTTTACCTAATGTCACTTGAACAGTTGGTAATTTAAAAGAAACTAAAATTAAAATTGGAGATGTTTTATCACTTAATTGAGAAGTTTATATTGAAAATAATAAAAAAATATTCAATGAAATTGCAATGGAATTAGTTCATTATGAATGAATAAGAGATCATATTATTGATAGAAAAGACCGAATTTTTAATCTCATGGAAGCAATGGTGAGAGCTGCATAGTACTATAAAATACTAATAGACCATAAGCCCTATTTTATTTGAATTAATAAATTAAACTAAAAAATCTTAAAAGAAGATCAATAATAAATTACTTAAATGCAAAAAAATTAAGTAGTTTTTTTATGTATATAATTTAATTTCAGATAAAAAAATACTCGGCTAACACGCAATTAAATTAATCAAATCTTTATGTTTTAATAAAGGTAAATTTTATAGTACCTAACAAAAATTATATGCAAACATCAGTACAAAAAGCAGACAGTATAAGATTCTGATCTTGATCTTGTGAAATTCAAGAAACTTGAGGATGATGGACTAATATATGAATGATAAATGATGCAACATTAGAAGTAGAGAAAATAATCAAAGAATTCATATGAGCAAATGCAAAGATGCCTCCAAAGGCTAAAATACAAACAGTTAAATTTAACTTTAATTTATTTGAATTAGATCTGTCAAATATAAATCTAATTAACTGAGATTGAAGTTTAAGTTCAGTAGAATGATCAGAAATAAATATTACAGATGAAGCTCTGTGAACGTGATGGACTATTTGAACTCCAATTAAACTTACAAATAAGAATTGAGACAATACTCAAGTAACAAATATTGTAATAGCTGAAGATTGAACTCCATTAATAGAAAATACTGACTACGATACTTACGTATGAAATTGAATTAATTGAGAAAAATGACTCACGTACATAGTCCCACTCACAGATCAAACATGAGTTATTACAGCAGACTATGATTACACACCTAATGATTCAAATACTATTAAATTCTGAGATGCAGATAAAAGTCTAGCATTAAGAGCTTTTAGATTTACTCATACTTATGATGACTCAAAAATATTCAGAATTACTATTTTTAAATGATACAACTCTCAATGAATAAATATTGCTTTTAAATGAGATGAAGATGAAGATCCAGCTTCAACTCCAATAAGCATATCTGCTTTTCCAGATTCATCAGCGCTATCTGACAATGTAAATATGTTTGAGATTTATGATGAGAAATCAGTGTAATAACTGATCATTTATTACACCTGCAAACATACTTACAAGTATACACCTATAAATTCAAATAGACCTACAAATAAATTAATTAATACCTACAAACTATGAATAACATCAATCTAGACCTAGATAATCTAATAGAAAGCATACATAAGATTAAATTCAACTGAAAGACATACGAAGTCTGAGACGTAGCTGTAGGTGTAGTAATATTATTAGAAAAATTAAAATGCATAGAAAATGTAAAATGATCAGATGTGATTGATATTATTTATAAAACACTATCTGTAAAAAATGAAATCACAAAAGAAGAAATAGAAAAAATGAATGCTAATCAGATGTCAAAGATTATAGATTGGATTAACAAACAAATTGATAGCAATAACGTAAAAAAAAATGATGAAATTCAAAATGATCAAATAGAAAGTCAAAAACCTGAGAACATTCGGGAGCAAAATTAACACTCATATTTGCTCAAATGCTCAGATATTACAATTGAGCATTTACTCACAGAGATCTAATAAATATGAGTTACAAACTCTTTATCTCATACTACGAGAATCTCTGAATAATGCTAGAAATGGAAAACTGAAAGTCACTCAAAGAAATAGAAAACAAAGACAAACCAGATAGAGAAAAATTCAAATCAATACTTAAAAAACAATAAACCACATGCCAAAAATATGAGACTTATCATTGGATGTCATAATAAACTCAAAAAAGTTCCAAGCCTCATTGAGCAAGTTAAGTAAAAATGCCAAACTAGCCTGAAACAATATATCCAAATCAATATCAGCTTGAATGCAAGAAGCAACTCAAGTCTCAAAAAAACTAGCAATGTGAATTTGATTAGCAATCACTGCAATATGAGCATGAGCAGTAACAGTGGGAAAAGAATTTGAATCCTCAATGTCTAATGTAGCTACTCTAATTGATTCAACTACAGAAAGCATGAAAGACATGAAAAAAGAAGTACTACTCGTAGCTAAAAACTCTGCTAAACCATTAAGTGAATTAACTTCATCGCTTTACGATATAAGATCTGCTTGAGTATCTGCAAGTGATGCTATGACGGTATTAAAATCAGCAGAAATGTTAGCAGTAGCTGGTCTTTCTGATACAAAACAAGCCACTGATTTACTTACTTCCAGCTTCAACTCATTTTCTAAACAATGATACAATGCAAATCAAATATCAGAAATCTTATTCAAAACAGTAAAAAACTGAAAGACTACAGTGTCAGAACTAGCTCAATGATTTTGATGAATAGCAGGTCTTGCATCAACTGTATGAGTGGATTTTAAAGAACTTATGTCAGCTACTTGAGCTTTAACTACTACGTGATTAAAAGCCTCTGAAGTATATTCATGAATAAAATGATTACTCTCAAATTTACTCAAACCAACATCAGAAGCTATAAAAAAATCAAAAGAACTTTGAATTGAATTTAGTGTCACAGCTTTAAAAACCAAATGACTCAAATGATTTATTCATGAGCTTAAAGAAAAATCTTGATGAAGCTCAGATGCACTGTCAGCACTATTTTGAAGTGTAGAATGATTAAATGCAGTAATGTGACTTGCATGAGCAAATGCAGATGCTTTTAACTCTACACTAGATGACATGAACTGAAAGTCTTGAGCTTTACAAGAAGCCTATGAGAAACAAAAGCAAACTTTTGAGTCTTCATATCAAATATTAAAGAACCAGTTATCAACAGTGCTTATTGAAATATGATCTGTAATACTTCCAAGCTTAGCAAACTGAGCAAAAGTATTAGCAAATAAAATTTGAGCTTTAATAAATTTCTTTAAAAACTGGGATGAACAAAGTGTGCTACTCAGGGCATGAATAATATGAATTTGAACTGCAATCACTCTAGCATTAGTTCCTGCATTTATTTCTGCAACCTTAGCTGTCAAAGCTTTCACTGTAGCTCTACTTGCTAATCCAGTTACTTGGATTATTGCATGAATAGCAATTGCAGTATGACTTCTTTATGTAGCTTGGAATAAAAACTTCCTATGAATAAAAGATATTACAGAAAAAATATTCCTATCAGTGTCAGATTGGTTTATAAAAATCAAAGAAGTCATTTCTTTATTTACAACAGATACTCAAAATACAATGAGTATCTTTTACAATTTTCTTAGTGAGCAAACATGAATAAGTTTTGAATCAATAAAACTTACAATTGAAATTGCCCTGTCAGCAATCACCAAAATATTCAAATGATTTAAGCTTTTATTCACTGGTCAGTGGCGTGAGCTTTGGAGTTGAATAAAGCTAACATTAAATGATGTCATGAACTCAATGAAAATCTTAGTGAGTCACTGATTAGATTTTATCTGAAGCTATCTAAAATCTAAAAAAATTGAATTCATAAATACTGTATCAAATACTTGGAACTGAATATCAGATGTAATCATCTGAGCAATGAGTAAAGCTTGGAATTATGTAAGAAATATCATAAATAAAATCAAAAGCTCATTCTCTAGCATATGATCCAGTATTAAATCAATGGTCTGATTTAAGCTCTGATGATTCACTTGATTCGCAGAATGATGACCAACATGAAATTGAAGTAAAAATGTAGTAGCATGAATTGTTCACAGGTGAGAATACGTAATACCAAAAAACATGGTAAATGCCTTTCCGAACCTGATATCAAAACTAGAAACATTGAGAATATGAAACAATTGAGTTTCAAATTCAGACCACTCAAGACATGTCACTGTAGAAAATGTGAACGTTAATAACTGATTAGATTTTGAAGATTATCTTCAAAGAGTGGCTTGGCAAATGTGATAAATAAAAAAAAGAAAACAATAATTCATGATAATCAAAATTTACAACATAGAAGGAGCTCCACTAACTCAAATAACAGAAAGTAGCGAAGTTAAAATCACAAACAAACTCAATGATATTTCATTTGCTGAATTTACATTATCACTATCTGATCCAAATGCTAAATATGAATATCTACAAGAATTTTTTAGAATAGATTTTTATAAGCAAATCTGAAATAAAGAAATATTCTACTGGACTTGATATATTCAATGAGTAGAAGCAGACATTCATAAAGCTCAAGTAAAATGTAAATCTTTTGATTGAATGTGGAAGCAAATTATCCTAGATAAGAATTATAATTTCACTGACAAATCAATTGATTACATTTTAAATGAAATTTTAACTGATATTAATACAAGATGGGATACTCAGAAAACACTAGACTCATGAATTACAACTATAATCACAAAAGCTTTCGATAAATGAGACACATTCTTTTCTGTGCTCAAAGATTTATCACTTTCCTAATATGAGTTCAAAACAACAAATAGTAAGCTAATATTTAAACAAGAAATTTGAGAAGATAAAACAAATGATCTGAAGTTTAATTTTAATTATCAGGATCTTTCAACAAGAAACATTGTAAATTCCAAATCAAAATACAATTCAGATACAATAGCTACAGCAGTACTTTGAAGATATAGTTCAGATTATTTTTACAAAAAAGATGACACTCAAATCTCAATATTTTGACTTCGAGAAAAATCTTTTGTAACTAAATGAGATTGAGATCAAGCCTCTCAATCAGAACTAGATGAAAGTAAATACTCAATAAGAGAAATAGAAATAACACCAGTATCAAACGATTACACTCAAGCAAGTGTTTGAGATTTAGCTGATGTTCAAATTACTACAGAAAGTGATCTAATGAGCTTTTCCTGAACCATGAAAATCATTCAGCAAATCTATCAAGAATGAGATTTAACTCTAAATACTTACAAAATAGCTAAAACAAGAAAGAAGAGTCTAAACATTATTGATGAAATTAAAAATATGAAATCTGACATAAAAACACTCCAATTTAACACTTAATTATGCAAAGAGTAGCAATTCTAAATAATCAAACATTAGTAAATCAAGATTACGATCTATCAAGAATTGGATGATATTCTCTTGCTTGAATAAAGCAGTGACTTCAAATAACACCTTGATGATGATCTACTATAGATATATCAATTTGAACTGCACTTATTCAAGTAACAAGAGCCTGAACTCCAGATCAAACATTCAATATCCTTTTTGAGAATACTAAAATAAAAAACATCGAAATCACATGAACTGATACTTACATCTGAGCATTAGTTGCAAGAGTAAAAAAAGACGTAATCAATCCTTCAAATAATTTGCTCAATGCAAATTGAAGTTCAATTACTTCTAGTGATTTAGATTTATATTTTGTTGAGTGAACTTGAACAAATAATCTTTCTGATTCAGAAATAAATACTTCAATCTGATCTGATTATTTTTGGACAAGAATTGGAAATATAACAAAGCAGGCAACCATTACTTCAGATAATATTAATCAAAATTGATTAGAAGCTTGAATAAAATGACTTAGAGAATTAGAAGAACTTTCATTCAGTAATAATACAAAAATAACATGAAGAAATGTTAAATGAGATATTACTCAAGTAACTGATAATTATTACTGATTCACTGTTGATATTGACTGGTGACATTTCTTAGAAGAAGTTGATCCATATTTTGAAATAGAAAAAAAGAAAGATTGATCTACTACTGATAAATGGAAAATTACATACTTGGATTCATGAGAACTAGAGAAAATAGAAAAAATAATTTAAAACACTAACAAAAACACTATGTGACTACTAATACCACTAAAAAACACAGAAAGCTGATGATTAAGCTCCTCAGTCTGAAGCTATGAAGAACTCATAGACAGTAAATATGACCTCTACTCAGTTCAGATGAAAAACTATCCAGTTCCAAATGTGTACAATGATTGAACTCATTCAAGTCAAGAAGCTTGGTGACTACAAATAGACAGTAGATCTAATCAAAACCAATCATGGAAAGATTATTATTGATTAAATGTCTTTAGCTGAAACACTAATCTAAATGTCCACAGTTTCACATGAAACTTTACAGCTAGCATTAAAAACATCATAAGTTGAAGCATAAAATCAAGACTCTATAGCTCACTTTGGAATGCAATAGATTTTGATTGAACTGCATGAAGAATCTCTGAAGTGAGAAGAGTTGATTCTAGTGATATAAATATTCAACAAATAAATACAAAATGATTCATAGTAAATTCCTGATGAAATAATTTTTTAGTAAGATGATGAACTAGTGCAAATATTTATATTGTTCCATGTACTAACTCTTGAGAGCCAACTTGAACTGAATACACTGAAGAAATAGATTCTCAAGATTTATGATGAGCCTGTAGACAATGAAATGTTTACATAGTTTGAGCTAAAAATGAATACTTCTGGATTTGGTACTGAGCTAAAAGAGAATATGCAATAAACTGAAATGTAGCTGTAGCAATGAGATGAAGTTTATATAAAGCAAACAGTGATTGATCAATTACTCTTATAGATCACTGAACTACAATATCTAAATCATGATGATACAGTAGTTATCATTCATGAGAAGTTTCATGTTGAAGTTATGTTAAATGAAATAATATTTATTTTTATTCTAATGCATACAGTCGCTCAGAATCACCAAGTTATTATGCAAGAATGAGAGAAATATGAGTAATAGATATGAGTAACACAACTACATTTACTCATACAACATGGAAACATGATGAAGATAATTCATCATGATACTTTGATTGAATAACTGATCTAGCAGTAGTCTGATTTGATTGAACTAATATCATATATGTAGATTCATCTAAAGATATTCAACAATGTACAAACGCATGAGTAATATCAGATACATGATCAGATTACATTGCAAGTATTTACAATCATCCAGCTTGCTATAGAAATTCTGTAACAAAATTAGAAAACTTCTCAAATAATATCATTGCAGATGATGATGAATTAAATATTCACTGAACCATTACAAGTTGATGAATTACAGATATCTACAGATACCATGTAAGAATTTACAAAACAGATTGAGTAAATGAAGAAGATGATGCACTTGAATGAATGCTTGTTAAATGAATTTCAGCTGATTATCAAAATAATCTTATCTTAAATTTAAACATCAATTGAGTACTTAATGAAAAAATAATTGATTATACAAATTATATTTGACCTTCAATTATTGATACTACTTCAGCTATCCCATATACAGATATAGATGAACTTTTTATAAAGTTTCATCTAGAATTAATAAATCCTTCATGAATAAATTTGAAACTCTGATTTTGAGCAACGTGATGAACATATGCAAGTCCGTCTTGATGATATGAAAATTCAACAATTAATATAACTCTCTAAAAGTGAAAGAATTTTTTTAAATAAAAAAATAACTATCCATACTAACAAATAACCAAAAGTCTATGGAACTACTAACAATACCAGTAATTACAGCTCTAACTCAAATATTCAAATGAGATTTAAATAAAAGACTTGTGCCATTTATTTCCATATGAATCTGAATACTTATTTCACTACTACTTACAATTAGAATAGAAAATCCTGATTACATTCAATGTATAATTGATTGACGTATGACTTTGAGCTAGCTGATTTTATTCTTGAGGGAAAACAATTCTAAATACTCCAAAAGACACCTACAGAAATTCGTAGGTGTACTTACAAATTCACACCTACAAAAAAACTTGTAGGTACTTAAATAATTTCAAAAAAATGATAATAAGCCCAATAGAAAACAAGCCATTATTCATAGGCATTTGACACTTACAAATAAGACCTACAATTTCTCAAAAATTTTGAGAAGATTTTGTGAGACCTGAAGATTGAATGCTAAATTATTCAAGCATGTGAATCAAGTGACATAATTGAATAGATTTTAAAGTATCCACTTGAACTCCAATATTTGCACCAATGGATTGAGTTGTAAGAGTTAAAGAAGATAAATATGGATACTGACTCCATATTAAACTTAGAAACTCATACAAGTGACTTGAGATAGTTTTGGGTCATTTATCTAATACTGTAGTTTCAAGTGGGAAAAAGGTTTATCAATGAGATTTGCTTTGATATTCTTGAGATACTGGAAATTCTACGTGACCGCATTTGCATTTTTGAATGAGGAAGATTGAGAAGGATGACAGAAAGAGAATTTTTGATTTATCTGTTTTAGATTATTGAAATTGATATTTTGGGTATTTTGATCCTAGTGGGTATTTGATTACTTATAAGTGATGATATAAATGAAAATCAATATATAGAATCTAGATTACTAATAAATTTTTTATAAAGGGGCATTTTCGTCATAAAAAATTCATTCGCTATTTTTTATAAGAGTTGGTATTTTGCCTGCTTCAAGTAAATCTTTATCATAAAAACGCTGTCTTCACATTGGTCAATTTAGTATAGAATCAGAAAACATCATCTGTAACATAGATCAATTTATAAAACTAACATGTTCAAAAATTCAATCACACCTTTCATCTTCCAGGTCAAGCGTTTTCCTTTTAGATTTACCATTTGTATCTGTAAAACGATTTGTTAATTTGTATCTACATACCCAATTAATTTCATCTTTAATTCTTTTTTTCATATTTGGTATTCATCCTATTACTCATGAATTTGATTCTTCTAAATATGCTATTGAGTCAAACCTAGCATTGTAGCTGTAATTTGAACTTCAAAATCATTTTTTTTGAATTGAATATTCCGTTGATTTGTCACCATTAAGGTGCGCAGTTACTTCATTATTATCGTTTCAAAATGTTAATGCTCAATTATCAGGATTGTATATATTTCGCTCTCCTTCTGTATAACCAAGCTTTTTAGCCACTTTGCTTAATTCTGAATTTGTTGATAATCTAATATCGTTTAATTGTTTTAAATTTGTTGCAAAATTAGTATCAAATTCATGTAATAGTCAATTTATATCATTTTGAGATATTTTGATTAAGTCAGGTTGCTTTCCTTGTTTAACAAATCAAATATTATCATCAATTTTTTTTTGTAAGGATTTTACTGTTAATGGTTTATTAGTAGGGGCTGCAGGAGAAGCGGCAGTATGTCATAATAACGGTGAAACCAGGAATGTTGATAGTGCAATAAGTGGCAACCCTATTTTTCTTTCGTTAAGTTTTTTCATAATTTATTTATAAAATATAAAAGGACAATAATATTATTAATAATTCAATACATGTCAATTGATTTTTTTATTTTTTTTCAATAAATCTTAAATTTAGATATGCAACTATTTACAAATAGTTGGATATTAAGAAACTATAAATGATTGCTTATTAAGCTTATAATAAATCTGAAAGTAACATTAATCTTAAATCATATATGAATTATCATAAATTTAAAATAATTTGATACTGAGATGCTGTAAGGCTTCTTTGAATATCACATCAGTATCTTGATAGACTAATAATGAAAAAAAGAATTCCATATCAAAAAATATCTTCATGAACTGCATTTTTTGAACGAGATGTAAAAGTATTTCAGTTAAAAAGGATTGAGAAGGCTCAAAATGATCCGAGAATTAAGTTAGAAAGTGTTATAAGATAATTTCGGCTTTATATATCTCTTTATGTAAGTAAAATTTACAGGTTTAAGTTAATTTTAATATATGAAAATTTGTCTTGTAAATATGGATGCTACTTGGAAAGATAAAAATCAAAATCTTTATATTATTGAAAATCATATCAAAAATATAAAAGAGATTGAATTAGAAATTGATACTATAATATTTCCTGAGTGCTCATTAACTTGATATATACTTGAAGAAAATTTATCAGATATTGAAGAATCTAAAAATGATTTCTGTGTTAATGAGATTAAAACTCTTTCAAAAAAATATAATGTAAATTTAATAGCTTGATTTATTGAAAAGAGCAAAACAAAAAAGCCCTATAATTCAAGTTTTGTGACAAGTAAAAATGAGAATTAATTAGTATATATAGGAAAAATCATCTTTTTTCTCAGTGAAATGAATGAAAGTTTTTTAGCCCATGAGAAGAGCTTGGTGTGTTTGAATTAGATTGATGGAAATGCTGACTTGCCATTTGTTTTGATATCAGATTTCCACGTCTTTTTGAATCTTTATCTAAATCTTGAGCAGAAGCAATTTTTGTACCTGCAAATTGGATTCAATGAGAAAATAAATTTGAAATACTTAAATTTTTTACTCAAGCAAGAGCTACAGAAAATCAAATATTTATGGCAATGGTAGATAGAAAATGAAGTGATCCAAATACTCAATATACAGGTTCTGCTTGTATTTCTGATCCTTTGTGAAATGATATTTCTGAAACTAAGGATTGATACCATTTTTGATTTTTAAACAAGGATAAAATCAAAAAAACAAGAGATATGATTCCACTTAAGTCTTCTTTTAAAGAAAACTATAAAATATATATGCCAAAAATACTTACACCGCTGACGTGGAATAAGAATGAAGATACTTCAGATGTAGTAGATAGAATTACTCAAATAAATGCAGATGATCTTATTCATTGAATTGAAATCAATATTCCTAATTTTTTTAATTTATTCAGTAATGATCAAGATAGAGTAAATGAAATATTGTCAAAAATTGATAAGCCAATTTTATGAGTGTGTGGATTAGCATCAAAATGAGATCAAATGTCTCAAGATAATAAAATTAATCATTTTATCAAAGCTCAAAATAGTTGATTTTCTATTATTGATATTGAATATACAAATAATTTTCCAGATTACGCAAAAAAATCACTAATGTTATTAGAAAATAAAGTATCAAATTTCAAATCAAATGAAAATGTGGCATTTGAATATGCTTCTTTTGAAAAAACTCCCAATTTTGAAGAAGCAGTACGTATTATTGAAGATATGCTAAAATTTAATCCATATTTAATAAAATTTATTACAATGGTTAACAATATTGAAGATAATGAAGTATTTTATAGATTAATAGATAAATATTCTAAATACAATAATATTATAGCTTTTTGAATGTGAGATAAATGATTAGAAAGCAGAATAAATTCCGTAAATATATGATGATTTGCTACCTATTGACATTATTGATTAGCGTCAAAAGCATGTCCGTGACAAATTTTTTATAAAGATCTATATAATAAAATTATACATTAATATCCATGGAACAAATATTTGATAAAATTAAAAAAATAGTAGAAAAGGAATTAGAATGCTCAGCTCATAATATGGATCATATAATGAGAGTATATAATCTTGCAATGCACATTGCCAAAGATGATAGTGGTATTGATCATAACGTATTAAAAGCCTCTGTTTTACTTCATGACATAGCAAGAGTAAAAGAAGATAGTGATCATTCGTGAAATACTGATCACGCTGAAGTTTGAGCTAAAATGGCAAAAGATGTTTTAGAAGAAGTTTGATGATTTACGCCAGAACAAATCTGAAAAATTCAAACCTGTATTTTAACTCATAGATTTAGATCAAATAATCCACCGACTTCAAAAGAAGCTAAAATATTATTTGATGCCGATAAGTTAGACTCTATTTGAGCTATATGAATATCAAGAGCCTTTATTTATGTTTGAAAAAATTGATGAAAAATTTATACAGATGTTGATATTGATAAATATGTAAAAGAAAATCTTTGATGAAATATTCATTGAAGAATTTCTAATGTAAATAAACACAGCCCATATCTAGAATATGAAACAAAATTTAAATTTATCGTAGATAAATTGTATACTAAAAAAGCAAAAATAATTTGAAAAGATAGAATCACTTATCATAAAACCTTTTTAGAAAGGCTAGAACAAGAGATTAAATGAGAAAACTAATTTTATAAAATATGACATATTTTTGGGACAAAGAAGGAAAATACTCAGACTGAAATATTAAAGATTATAAATTCTGGAGTACGGCAATTTCATACAGGCAACATACACTTTGAGCTTATATAATATTGTACAAAAGAGAATGAGTTGAAAAAATATCTGAATTAGAGAATGAAGAATTAAATGAACTGAAGACAATTATGAAAGAAATGGAAGAAATTATGGTAAAAATACCTGAATTTAATCCTAATAGATTTAATTATCTTCAACTTTGAAATAAATGGCATAACTTGCATTTTCATTGTATTCCAAGATATAAACAAGTAAGAAAATTTGCATGAAGAAAGTGGCACGATACTACTTATTGAACTGTTCCAAAATGGATGAATAAAGAAGTGGATATAAATATTATAAAAAAAGTAAAAGAGAAATTTTGTAATCATATTGATAATGCATAATATGAAAGTTTTATTATATATGGCAGTTAGTCTTGATTGATACATTTGCTCAGTAAATGATGACACTACATTTGTTTCAGATACCGAATGGGATAAATATATAAAAAAAGCCAAAGAGGTTTGAGTCATAATAATATGAAGTAGAACATATGAGGTCATGAAAGAATATAATGAATTTGAAAATCTAGATTGAGTCAGAACATTTGTATTTACTAAAAAAAGTTACAATGAATCAAATAAAAATATTTCATTTTTAAATAAATCTCCTGAGCAAGCCTTAGCTTATATAAAAAATGAATGATATTGAAGTATATTATTAGCCTGATGATCAAAATTGATTGCTTCGTTTCTTAACGAAAATCTTGTAAGTGAAATTTTTGTAGATATTGAGCCACATTTATTATGAGAATGAAAAAAACTATTTCCTGAAAGTAGTGAAAATCATAGATTGGAACTTATTTGATCAGAACGATTTGACGATGATTGAATCCAGTTACATTACAAAATTTTAAAATAATTAAATTAAATGTTATATACGAATATATAATTACAATTTTATGTATTGTAATATTTTTCACATTTTTTCTAATATCTGACAATAATCTGACAGTATAGGTGTTAATGTTAAAAAGTTCTAAGTAAAAATAGATGTGTATTAGATTAATAAACAATGATTTTAATAAATTTTTAATACTCATAAATTACACTAAAAATTAAGATTTTTTATAACTTTATTTTTTAATAAAAAATACAAATGAAAGTGCTGATAATTACCAATAAGGATAATGCTCTTAAAAAATCTGCTGATGAACTAATACAGATTAATTGGGATATTGTTATTGCAAAAGATAATAAGCAGATATTTTAAATTTAAAGGAAAATAAATTTGATATCATTATTTGTAATTATGACTTTAGTGATAATAAAATAATCAAAAATGGTATTTCATTGATAAATATGATCAGATCTAAGGACAAAAAAACTAGAATTATAATGATATGTAAGTGAGAAATTGACAAGGATCAAGTGTGGGAGTGATTAGATGCATGAATAAATGACTTTTTACCTGAAAACTTTTTACTAGGTGATATTATTTCAAGAATTGATTCTGTTTCAAAAAGAAGATCATGAACAGATGATGATCCTGATGACTGATGAGGCTTTATTAGATGCGAGAAAATCGATAATGTCTATGTAAATAAAATTAAGGATTTATCTTGAGATAATAATCATGTGGCTTCAAATATGGATCTGGGGGATATTAAAGAGATGCTTACTAAGAAAGAGAAGTAGTATTTTGAACTATTGGCATTGTATTATTACTAATATTCAATATAGTTTTATTGATTTTTATTTATAATATTTATATGAAAGATATTGATATAGACCAAAGGATTAAATTCAGCATTGTTGAATTAAAAAAATGAGAAAAATTACAAATTAAGTGAATTACAATTTTATCTGTAATTACTTGAAAAATATTTGATGAAATAAAATGAGAAATATCTACATTTGAATCATCAGTTTATTATTGATGAGAATTAATTTGAAAAGAAAATTCCTTAATTTCTATGATACAAGTTGATAACAATGATATCATTTTAAATATAATTGATGTTGAAACTGAATTTTGACAATATTGTCATAAAAACTGGTCATTTGCTGATAAATTATTTCCATGATGTTGACTTGAAAATACAGATCTCTATAGAAGTGATTATATTGATTACATTTTTAACTGAGTAAAATACAGACTCAATTTTTGGTATTGTTGACCTTATACAAACTGCAGAATACATAATAAACATAGTTTCATTGAGGTGCATACCAATGTTGCTTGAGATTGATTTATGCAAAAATTTGAGTTAAATAATGAAAATTCGTTAATTGAGACAGTTTGATTGATGCCATGAAGTTCACACAGAAGATTTGATATTATTTGAAATAACTATGAGGATTGAAACCCTAAATATCCATATCATAGATGGCTTTGATGAAATAGTTGAAATATTTGGCTGGTAATTGAAAAACATTAGGATTTTTGTTTTTGAAATTCCTCAATTTTTCTGTCAAAAACAGGAAATCAATCATGCTGATTATGCACCAAGAAACTGGATATCTTGCTTGTAAAAAGTTCGACCGATGTAGGGTTGCCCCCACCAGCTTGACTATCAAGCTCATGCTTCTTAGTTAGTTTTCGCTCTTTCAAGTCATGCTTAGGTTCAACCCCTCATCAGAGGTCAACATCTTTAGGTTGTTCGAACTGGAATATCACTTTTACAGAGATTTGCTTGTTAGTTTCAGATACTTCAATTCTATCAATCAGCATATCCACAAGAAGCTTCTTTTGTTCAATAGTGAGCTTGCCAATGTTCTGCTTGAAGTTATCAGAGAACTCCTGTATTGCTGTTTCTGCTTGGTTTTGCTTAAGTAATATTTCTATTTGTTTTTTAAGTTTATCAAGTTCCGTATGGCAATAAGCTATCACTCTTTGACATTCATTTACTACCTCTTCTTGTCTACTTTCGTCTATTTTTCAACCATAATAATCACTATCTACTAGAGCAATCTTGTTTTTTTGTTTAATAATATTCTCCTCATGAATTTGCTCTTGTTCAAATAAATTCTCTAATTCTTTAGATGTATTTGTTTGCCTTTTATACTGCTTATAAAACTCCTTAGGATTATTAATAACTTTCTCAATATAACTCCACACGAACTCCTCTAAGGCTTGAGCAGGTATTTCCTTGTTCTTGAATCTTGTTCAAGTTGTAGGATGAATAAAGAACTTTCTCCTGTAAGAATATCATCACTTAGTTCTTTTGACTCATACGAACTTTCTTCATGTTTCTGTATCAACGATCTTTCTTGAAAGTAAATAATTAATAAGCCCTCATCACCTTTCTCCTTTAGTTCTTGAGATTTCATCTACTCTAAGCTGTGCTTGTCTGTAAAGCATTTCAGGAATAATCTTAGGAACATTAACAATTATTTCTTGTTTTTTTCATTCTCAGTCTTTGATTCTCTCTACTCTAATTCACATATAAGATGAGTTTTTGATTATATTGATTACAGTAGTAGCATACCACTTTGTTTTTTTAACAGCATTTCTTCAAGCTACTCATTTTGACACTCATAGATCATTTAATCTTCTTGTAATTTCTTCATAGTTGATTTGCTCAAATACAAACCACTTAAATATATCATTAACAATTTTTGCTTCTTTCTTCTCTATCTCAAGTACACTTCATTTATTTGTTCTCTTGTTAGGAGTTTTCTTATATCAATATGGTATTCAATTCCCTATATAGTTTCACATTCTTGCAGAAGCTATCTTTCATTCAATAGTACGAGATTTAATTGTTTCCCTTTCAAACTCAGCTAATGCTCCAAACATATGAAATACAAGTCTTCACATAGGTCATGAGAAGTCCATATCTTCTTTGAGAGAATAGAAGCTTACACCGTATTTCTTTAAGTCTTCAAAAGTTTTAAGGAGGTGTGAAAGGCTTCTTGATAGTCTATCTATCTTCCATACTGCAATTAGATCAAATTCTTTATTCTTAACTCATTCCATCATCTTCTTGTATTGAGGTCTGTTGAGATCAGATCAACTCTTTCAATCATCAATAAATAACCATTTAGGCTTATGTGTCCATCAATGATGTTTTGATTTGTATTCAACTGCATCAAGTAAAGCTTGTTTTTGCATCTCAATTCAGAAGCCATGTTTAGCTTGTTCATCAGTAGATACTCTGATATAGATAGCTACTCTAACATATCATGTGCCTTGTTTATCCATGTTTTTTATGATTAATAATATTTAATATTACAAATAATATACCTATATAGTTTTTATTTATCAACCAATATCCTATATGGGAATGTAACCTTGCAATCCTGTAACTCAATAATCACTACATATCATGTTGCTCTTGACTATTTCATTGACCATTATATCAACCATAATTTGGATCTCTCTTTATTCTTTCTCAAACAAGGTCTTTGGATGTTCAATTAATCTCATTGAATAGTCTTGTTATGGCATCTTCTCAGGCATCTTCTTTCTTTTGATCGTATCTTCATTTAATTTTATTGTATTCTGATATTGCCCTTATCTTCACTCATAGATCAGCTCTTTGAAGTACAAGAAAGGCAAGTTCATTATCTACAACCTCACTACTTAAATGTTCTTCTTGTAACTGCCTAATAGCTTTCAAAATGTTATCATTTGTCAGCATTCTACTTGCTCACATTCTAGCAGTTGCATTTTGTTTTCTATCTTCTAAATCAAATCAGTAAGCCTTTGCATAGCTTTGAGTTCAATTTCAATAACACTTCATGCTTCTAACATAAAGATTGCAAAATAATTCTTGTTTTGTTGTAAGTTTTTCTTGTACCTCATTTTCATCAATATTACTCTTATCAATCTTCTTATTATTGATTCTAGTATTTTTAACTATTTTCTTAACTCATACTTTCGATTTAAGAGCTTTATTAGTCTTTTTGGTATCTATGTTGCCTAATGGTTTAGAACTCTTCTTAGAACTCAATTTAGATATGATTAATTGCATATTACAAAATAACCATACTAAGATTAATTAATATATAAAGGTATATGCTATAAATTAGAATAATTCATGAATTTGCATTTATTCTGATTAGGCATAAAATATGTTTTTAATTGCTAATGACAGCCTTATGAAAACAACTATTCAAAAGAATGTAGTTATCATCAATGAAGAAACTTGAGAAAAGTTTTATTGAGAGGATCCTCATGCTTTAATGAAAGAGCTAGGGAAAAAGTATAAGTGATCTCATTTCAAGGTTGAAATATTGAATCCAAAATATAAATTCTACATGAAATAATATGAATATTGTAAATCTATCAGTATGAAGTCATGATTGTTTTTATGCCAAGCTTACCATTAATAACAAAAAGGAAAGCTTTTTAATTGATACTTGATTTTCTTCATATCTTTGTTTGTCTAATAACCTAAAACCCCTATTTCCTGACATTGATACATACGCTACATTTAAAACTGAATACACTCTTGCAGATAGTTCTAAAAAAGAATTTAAGCAATATTCAATTCCTAAACTTAAAATCTGAACTAAAACTTTTGAAGATATTTATCTAACATTTAACCAAGATGAAAATATCATTTGAGTTAAGTTACTTGAAGAGCTATGAGCAAAGCTAGAGATTAACTCCCCTTAAAAGACCTGATCTCTAATTATAAATTAACCTCTTTCATTTATGAGGCTTAAAGTATCAGCTAAAGAGGCTTTATTGAAGATTGATAATCTAATTAAGAATTGATGAATAATCTTTGATGATATTAAGAATTTATTCCTATCATCTGATCCTAGAGCAGTTGACGGTTTTATGACGCCTGAATGTAGCCTGATTAGATATCAAGATAACATATTCAATAAATCAAATACTCATAAGCCTAAATTGAATGCTAAACTTCAAAAAGAAGTAGATGAAATAAACAAATCTCAAAACTTAAAATCTACTAAAAATAGCATATTGATTGAAGATTTCAGTAAATGGTACTTATCAGCTTGTGATATTCTTAATGATCTATTTCTTGACTACAGTCCTATATTTGAGTTTAAGAAATATAATGCAATTTATAATGATAGTTATGCAACAGAGTATCCACTCATTTTTACAATCAAAATATTAGAAAAGAAATTATTATTGCTAATGAAGTTCTATGAACAAATATCAAAGGATTTCAAATCTCCATTAATCTATCTTGATGATAAATCACAAATACATTTCTATAACTTCATGATTCAACTACAACCTGATTGTGATCAAGACACTCTTGCTAAGTTTATGTTTCAGCATCCTATTTGAGAGCTGTTATCTCTAGAATCAATTTACTGTTACATCTATTGAGCAAGTGTAGATGATTATTTTGATAATAAGAAGACTGCATTAAGCAAAATTACCCATGCTTACAAGTGAATAAACAAGAAAGCTATGGAGAGCTTTTGATTTTCTATTCTAAGATTAAATTGATCTCAATTATTATTAACATTGCCAAACAGCTACATCAAGGAACTTTAGAATAATTGCACTACAATAAGCCATAAACTCCAACAGCTCACTAGCTCTTATATACAATCATTATCCTCAGACCATCAATAAACAAATAGTTGATGTCTGCAAGGAAAGTAACAAAGTATAGGAACAAGCTATTTCTAGCCCCTGAGTGAAAAAGAACTAAGAAGATTGTCTTTGAGGCTTGTTTTGCTAATGAATCTAACAACGAGAAGAATGAAAGGAATAAGTGTGTATTTGAATCATTGAGGAGTTTTTGAGTGTTTGAATAGAATTACTAAATAGAGCCTTTTTTATAGGGAATTAATAAATAATAAGATGATATTTTCAAATATGCCTGAATAAAAATCATGTTAATTAAAGATATTCTCAATATTTGTTTTCAAGTGAACTCCTGATACTACTTCATTTTGGCAGTCCTTTAATTATTTCTTTAATTGTATTTCAGTATGTTACCCCATTACTTTCATCTAATCCACTAATTACTGCCTCTACTACCTGTATAATTCATAAAGTATCATTATCAAATAATGCAAGTCATTCGTTTCTTATTGCGTCATTTGGAGAATTTTTAACCAATGAGATTGCAGATCGCATTTTATTAAAAATTGCAACCTTATCTCAACTTATTTTTTCAAATAATGTTATTTCCAATCACTTAAAAGCCTCTTTTTGTTTTTTGATTATTGCATCCTGATTCTTTGTAATCCATTGTTCTATTGCCGTATTCCACTCAGGTTTTCCTTGTAACATTGCCATTCATCAAAAATTTTCAACAGATGCAGATATTTCAGCTAATAGCGTTATTCAATCAGCAGTATTTAGTAAATTATCCAAATTATCAATATCAGACTGAAGAGCCCTAGGAAGAGCAATACGTTCTTCTTGTAAAAAACTCTCATCTCAATATCTATTTCTTACATTATCTTTCCTATCATTTAATCAACTATCATCCGACTGCTTAGGAGTTTGAGCAACAGTATCATTTCACGCTTCAGGATTTCCTAGAAATAATAATCTAGCTTCTAAAAAATTTTATTTTGTGTTTTCATAATTTTTATTTTAAGCTTAGCTTTAAAAAGCTTCTCTACATTATAGCAAACTTTTCTATAAAATACTACCTTATTTTTAAAATGTATTAGATTTCTTTTTTGCACACCTCACAAACAGCCTTGCTAAAGGCATTAGGCATATTCTTACTAAGATTTTCAATATATTCAATTTCATCGTCTTTTCACTTAATCTCCTTAATCTCCTTAATCTCATCCATAATGTTCATAGCAAAATCAAATTCTCATTTATTAATTAAATTCTCAACTAATAATTTTACTATTTTCTCAGCTTTTTCTCATGTTTCATTATCAAATCTATTTTTTATTCTTTTAAGCTCACTAAATTTATTAGATAAATATTCATAAAACTCTTTAGCCATTTCAGGAGTTTCAACTTTAACAACATTATTTTTTACATATCATAATATCTCATCAGCTCTTTCTGGAGTAATCTTATCGCTATCCATCAAAGGTAAGATGATTTTTTTAGCTTCTCTATAAATTCTAAGTTTTGTAATAGGGTTTAGCCTTATTTCAATGTTAACCATGTAAATTATTTTAATTTTTTAATATTTGTATTTTTAGTTAGAGATTCCATTTGATATATAGATATCTGATTTAACTTTATAAGCCTTTCTTTTTGACTTATTCAAGTTTTAATCAGCTCAGCATTAAAACTCTCAATATTAGAAAGTACTACCAATTGCTCTACTGTTGCATAATCTCTTATATTTCAATCCTTATCAGGATTAGCCTCTCTCCATTGCTTAGCAGTCATATTGAATAATGCAACATTAAGAACATCAGCTTCATTGGCATAAATAAATCCCTTTTGTGCTTTATTTATCTCTAATGGTATTAAGTTTTCCTTTATAGCATCAGTATGGATTTTGTAGTTAACTTTTGCTAGATTTCTTTTTAAATCCCATCATAAAGCCTCTTTTTCAATTTCTTGCTCTTTAAGTCTTTGAAACTCTTTTATCAGAAATAGCTTAAACTCTGCACTTAACCAAGATCAAAACTCAAAAGCAATATCTTTATGGGCATAAGTGCCTCAATATCTTCATGTTTTAGATATTATTCATATTGCATTTGTTGATTCTATCCATTTTTTAGGAGTTAATGAAAAGCTGTTAGATCAAGCTTTATTTTTAAATCCATCGAAATCGATGGAATTAAAATCTTTGTTATTAATCTTTTCCCACAATCAAAGAAATTCAATTGTTGAATAATTCCTCATCCAATTCTGTAAAACATAATCACTTCTATCTTGATCTTTAAATCTAGCCATGTCAGTCAAAGATATGTAATTTTCTTTATTTATATCAAATAAATTTACAGTTATTCATTGAACATGTATTGATTTGCCTTTCTTTGTCATATGAATTTTATTAATTGCATTAGCATATTAAAGAGCAATAGATATTTTATCAATCTTCTTTGTTAAATCAAAATAAGAATCAATTGTTTTTGGCTTAATCATAGTACTCCACTTCCTACCACTAATACTTTTATGCACTCTTCATTTTATTGATAAGTAAATGTAACCTTTCTCTTGGTGATTACCAAATCTGATTTATCAGATTTCTCTCTATCTTCAAACTCGAACTCTTCCTTGTTTTAAGCCATTAACTATACCTTCTCAGCAGTTCGACCCAGTTCAACTCCGACATGGTGTTTTTGCTATTATTATCATTACAATTATTATAGATTGGCTTATAGGAATCGTATTCAATTGGTTCGATTCTGGAATGGGCTTTATTGAAATTAAGCAAAAATTCAACGAACCTCCTTTTATCTATTCTTTAGCTTAATAATTCTATTTCTATGATAATTTGCTCTACGGAATTGTTTCGTAAATATTATCCTTAAGAATTCATCAAAGTAATTCTAAAGCCCTTGTGCCAATTTTTTGACTAGATTAATCAGTTAAATTATGCTTGAGCTGTGTGAAATTAAAAATATTTATTAAAATTATGGAAGAATTATTATTACAAGTTTTGAAAATAAGTTATGCTGGTGTAGGACTCGTAGGACTTATTTGATATTGGCCAACAGTTAAAGATTTGTATCATCACAAGGTAGCAAGTGCTAATATTGCATCATATGTTATTTGGACATTATGCGGAGGGGTAGCGTTTCTTTATAGTATTTTCGTTTTACCAGATTTACTATTTCAGTTTGTATCAGGAACTGGTTTTTTAGCTTGTGCAATAATATTATTATTAAGCATGAGATTAAAAAAAGATAATAAATAAAAAAATTATGAATTAATCTATATTTGTTTTAAAACTATTTTTAATATCTTCTTTATATCGCTCTTAAAAGGAATTTTTGAGTCGTTAATGTTTTCAATACACTTTTCAATTTTCTTTTTATCAAGCTTGGGTGTAGCTCCTTTTTTATATCTTGGCATGATTTTTTCAAATAAAGGTAAATAAATACTACTATCCATTGGCACATTAAAGTGATTATTTTGATTACAAGTATTTTTCCATTTTTCTATTTTTAAAGAATCTTCATGTAAAATTATAAAATCCTCTCAATTCATATAATTCAAAAGAAGCTCTACAGGCTTGGCATTAAAATTAATTTTTTTGATCTTACTTTCAATTTCTTTTTTACTTATTTCTCCTCTTTTAAAAACATCATAATCTATCCATGCATAAAATTCTCTAAAAGCATTTAGCTCTTTTGATTTAAATTTTCTAATTTTTGAATGACAATTATTTATTCTAATTCCTCATAAGTCTTTAGCAGTAAAACGAAAATCAAAAACATCATATTCTTCTAAAATACGATTCAAAGATTGAATGTAGTTATACTCAGTTTTCCCTTCACAAAATACACAAATTTGTCTCATTACAATTAATTATATGGATAAGGAATTCCTGAATATAAACCATTTAGATATCTATCTCTAAAATTAGCATCATTTCTAATTCCTTCAAAGTCTGATAGTCTTTTTATAAACGATCCTCTTTTTAGATTCTTATTCACAAAAGAAAACTCTGACATTTTATAGATGTCATCATCTAAAATGTCAGTATTATGTAGTACACATACAAGTTGAGCATTGTTTTTGTTGTATTCTTTATCTTTAAATATGCGTATCAATGACTGCAATAGTAATGTATGAAAAGATCGATCAAGCTCATCAATAATAAAAATACCACCTTTATCTAATACCCTTAAGATAAATCCGATTAAACCAAATGCAAGACATGTTCCAGCAGATTCTTCATGAAATCCAAAAGGAATTTCTTCTCCTGTTTCATTTTTATGAAATGACTTAATTTCATTAATTAAAATAATATTATCCTCTTTATTTATACTCACTGATTTATTTGAACCATGAGGGATTATATATTTATTTTCATGTTTATATTTAGTTAATATATCTTTAGTTTGTTCATACTTGAATCTCTCTATATCAATATCGAATCTCTTAATAAATTCAGAAATTCTATTAAACGCATCTTGGACATCTTTTTCACTATTCGACTTTGCAAGAAGGTCTATTGAAAAATAAGCAGGAATATCATTATTAAGAGCAACGATGATGTCGTCTTTAAAATAACTATACACTAAATTTAAATGCTCATTTAAGCTTGGAAGATCTGTTTCTACAGAGGATAGAAATGTCTTAATCTGCACCTTTTTTTCATCACGTGTAGCCATACAAGTAACTTCAAACTTTTTCTTTATATCATCTTCACTATAATTCTCTACTGCGATACCTTTAAAATCAATTTTTGTATTTTTTATAGAGAATAACATCTCATTGTTAAACAACAACCTCTCTTCTGTTAAAGAAAGTTGATTATAAGTTAAAATATATTGATATTTATTTCCTTTAATAAAGCAATCTATTAGAATAGTTGTTTCACTTCCTAAGTTTTTTAGCTTGTTAATAGAAAATAAGTTTTGAGGCAGAGCTTTTATTCCTCCCTGTATGATTCTTATAAGACAAAATAGAGCATGAACAATATTACTTTTTCCGCTAGCGTTTGCGCCATAAATGTTCATTATTGATACAAATCTATCCTCAGGCTCAGGAGTAGCTTCTAAAAAAGATAAGATATTTGATGCTTTATACCCATTTGGAGCCTTACCCTCTGCAAATGATAAATCTAAAGTTAAGTCTTCAATAGATTTAAAATTCTTAATTACTACTTTTGATATCATATTAATTATTGTTAAAAATTATTATCATTATATATTATATTTTTTTAAAAGTCAAATATAAACGTTATTTCCGTTTATATTATTTTAATTTCTAAATCAATGAATTTAAAAAACTGCATTTTTCTGCAAAAATCGATGAAAAAATCTTCGATTTTTTCCCTAAGTCTTAATCTCAACATTTGCCTTAATCTAAGCCATAAATTGTGGTTTTTATTTTATACAAAAAAGTTCGACTGTTTACAAACAAGCTATTTCTAACCCCTAAGTGAAAGAACTAAGAAGCTTATTTTACTGATGAATCTGATATTGAGAAAAGTGAAAGGAATAAGTGTGTATTTGAATCATTGAGAAGCATTGTAGTGTTTAAATAAAGTTGCTTATTGAAGTTGTTTTATACAATGAAAAATACCATTATTCTATAATTAATACCTTGATTACATCAATATTTTTTTGCAATACTGGAAGGCTTTCTTTTGAACACCAGCACCACATATGAGTCATATTAAAATGTTTTGTCATTAAGTATCTATGATGCCCATCTACTATATTTCCATTATCATCTATAACGATGGGTTGAACACAAGAATTACAAGACAAGCTAACGGCAGTCTCATTGATTCATCATAAGAAATTTATCACTTGAGGCTTTATTTTCTCTATAATGTTTTATTACATTCAATTTTTATTGCATACCTACCCCTTAACTCAATCATACAAATCAGTTTAATCCCTCACAACTCTTTTCTGCAAAAGAAGATAATTCATCGATTGCTTTGAGATCTATTTTACTCAAAATTCCACATTGCTGGTGAGCAATTCTTAAATTTTTGACAATTCAAGGCATTACTGAACCAATATATGTAAAAGCATCTACAATTCCACCTCTATATACCTCATCACACTCTTGCTTTAACAAATTACACAGATCTGAAATAGAATTAGCTTTTCATAATCCAAAATTATTATATGCTATTGCACCGTTAATTACCAAAATTTCTTCTAATAAGATATTTATCTTAAATTCAAGTTCTTTGCTTATATTTTCAGGTAAACTGATTTCAATTCATTTACAAGTCTTCTTGCCTATTACTCACAACCTAGTTAAGGCATCAGCAACCACTTGCCTTTTAAACAATAACATATTTTTATCATACCTGATACAATAAAACAATCATCATCATAAATCTGGATTATTTTCATGCTGATTATATCCTTCAATAATACTATTAGTCATAAGTTATTACATCTCGACTTTATAGATTTTTATTTTTTATGTCAAAAAAATTTTTTACAAATAAAGTATAAAATTATTATTAAATCTAACCATGAACATTTTGTCTATTTTTAACGCTCAATAAAGAATATGCCAAACGCATAACAACTTTATTCGAATGATCTTTAGCAATTTTCGTTAGTTGTTCCTGAACAGCATAGTTTGAAGATAATGATACTGATTCTGAAATTAATAATAAGGCAGGTAATATAGATATTGACGAATTCTCAAATTTCAATTTACTATTAAGAAACTCCATTTCTCCTTCGGGTAGAGTTATAATTCTAATTCTTAAGTTTTTAAATGCCGTAGTATATCTTGTACGAGCTTCATCTTGAACAAGCTCTAAATTCTTTGGATCATATCCATCTTGAAGCCATAAATGTTCAAAAATCGAATCCACTACATTTAAAACAAGAATCAAACGAAGAGTTTCATTATATTTCAAATCAATATCTTTTAATCACTTCTCATCTTCTTTATGTAAAAACTCTCCCCCTTCTGCACAATCTGCACAATCTGCACAATCTGCAAATTGTTCATATTCATTAATAATTTCATTCAATCATTGCTCATTAACCCTGAAATGTTTAGTAGAGCCATCTTGCATAGTAAAGTTAAAATAATTTCCTCAATTATTCTTTTCTAATCTATAAATTTTTACTACATTATCTAGTATGATATTTCCAAATGAAACCTGTACTTCTTTATTTTCTGTACTTTCTGTACTTTCTGTACTTTCTGTACTTTCTGTACTTTCTGTACTTTCTGTACT
>CAYWBW010000027.1:26624-27030 GCA_964456745.1 uncultured Candidatus Peribacteria bacterium
TTCTCTCACTTGATCTCTTACAGTATTTAATTGACTATCTTCATCTATATAATGTTGCATAATATTATTAAATTATAGTTATAATACAAACTATTTTTATAAAGTCAAGTCTTTTAAATATTCACACAGGATCTATATCATCTCTGTAAAGATTTAATAATTCAGAGATAAAATTAGAATTAAGTAAATTATAATTTAAATTTATCTGTGATAAAAAATTAATACCAATAACTTAACCCTTGCTAAGAATTAATACATGACAACACAAAGTTTAAATCCTCTCTTGTCCAATTATCAGGATTTGAAGTATGTATTATATCATGAGATCAATATTCAGATCCATTCATTTCATCTTAAAATAAACTTTGAAGTGCAACACTTATCGATAAAATTATTAACTAATTTT
>CAYWBW010000028.1:0-23519 GCA_964456745.1 uncultured Candidatus Peribacteria bacterium
TAGTTAGTTATTACTAAATCTATTGTAATTATATATTATAAGTTTGCAATCTCATTTCATTTACCTTTTCTTACATAGATAACATTTGCCTGAAGATCTATATCATTTAAGTATAGATCCAATGTTTCGTTTCTTCTAAGTCCAGTGTAAAGCATTATTCAGAGCAAAGCCCTATTTCTGTACTTTTCAAATTGGAATTTGTACTTTGAATTAAAGGAATAATCAAGAACCTTGACAGCGTTTTCTTTGCTTATAAACTTAGGCAAAGGCTTTTCAAGTTGAGGTTTAACGATTTCTGATACTGGATTCTCTTCAATAAGTTTTTTCTTATAACACCAAGTAAAGAATGAGTTTAAGCTCTTTCTGTAATTAATGTAAGTGGAGACTGTCCAATTCTTCTTAGTCTTTCACTCAAAGAGATAGTTTTCAATGATTTCAGTGCTTACCTGGCTTAACTGCGAAACTCATGAATGCCAAAGAAATCTTTTGAATACATCGTTGTACCAATAGATTGTTCTTTTTGAATAATTTTTAATTTTTGCCTCCGTTGTGAATCTTTCATGGAGATCTAATAAACTTTTTTGAGCCATAGCAATTTGGTTAAATAGTAAAAAGCTCACGCCCCCCTGTCTCAGGCAGGATGTCGTGAGACCCTATCAAAATTGCTATAAATGGCTTAATGGCGGAATGGACGAGACTCGAACTCGCGACCTCCTGCGTGACAGGCAGGCGTTCTAACCAACTGAACTACCACTCCGTATTTTTTTGAATAAAAAGTCACTATTTTAAAAATCTGACAAATATTACATCATCTTCATTTCAATTTCAACTCCTGATGGCAAAGCAAGTGTTTTGAGTACCTCTATTGTTTGAGGTGTAGATTGATTAATATCAATAAGTCTTTTGTGTGTTCTAAATTCAAATTGTTCTCTAGCGTCTTTGCTCACAAAAGTTGATCGATTAACTGTTATTACCTTTCTCTTTACCGGCATTGGTATCGGTCAAGATATTATTGCTCATGATCTCTCTGTAGCATCAATAATCTTTTCTGCAGCTTTATTAATCAAATGATGATCAAAAGATCTGATTATAATTCTAACTTTTCAAGTAACTATAGTTTTTGCCATAATATCAATGTTCTTAAGGGGTTATTAGGGATTAAAGAACGGAAATAAACTTGTATCCCGTTCTTTAATATATTTTATAATTATTTTATCACTTTAGTAACAACTCATGCTCACACTGTTCTACCTCACTCTCTAAGAGCAAACCTTGTTCATATATCTATAGCTACATTTTTTCAAAGCTTAACTACAAATTTAAGATTATCTCAAGGCATTACCATTTCAACTCCATCTGGCAATATAACTTCTCATGTTACATCAGTTGTTCTGATATAAAATTGTGGTTTATATCCTTTAAAGAAAGGAGTATGTCTTCATCCTTCATCTTTTGAAAGGATATAACATTCTGCTTCAAATTCATTATGAGGAGTTATTGATCAAGGCTTAGCACATACCTGTCCTCTTTCAACATCATCTTTTTCAGCACCTCTTAATAAAAGTCATACATTTTCTCAAGCTCTTCATTCATCTAAGTTTTTTCTAAACATTTCAACTCAAGTAACTACTATAGTTTTTGTATCTCGAAGTCATACTATTTCAATTTCTTCTCAAGATTTAACAATTCAAGTTTCAATCTTTCAAGTTACCACTGTACCTCTACCTTTAATTGAAAACACATCTTCAACAGGCATTAAGAAAGGCTTATCAAGCTCTCTTACTGGTTCAGGAATATATTCATCAATAGCTTTTAGAAGTTCTTGCACTGGAGTAGCATCTGGACCAGCTGGATTTTCTAATGCTTTTAATGCAGATCATTTAATAATTGGAATGTCATCTCAAGGGAATTCATATTTAGTTAGAAGTTCTCTAATTTCCATTTCAACAAGTTCTAATAATTCTTGGTCATCGACCATATCACACTTGTTCATAAACACTACTATATAAGGTACATTTACCTGTCTTGCAAGTAATATATGCTCTCTTGTTTGAGCCATAGGTCCATCAGTTGCAGCGATAACAAGTATTGCTCAGTCCATTTGTGCAGCTCATGTAATCATATTCTTTACATAGTCAGCATGACCCGGACAATCAACGTGGGCATAGTGTCTCTTTTCAGTTGAATATTCTACATGCGAAGTCGCAATAGTTATTCATCTTGCTTTTTCCTCAGGAGCATTGTCTATTTGATCAAAAGCTCTTGCTTCTCATCAGCTCATTGCAGCAGCTACAGCAGTAATTGCAGCAGTTAAAGTTGTCTTTCAATGGTCTACGTGACCTATCGTACCAACATTTACATGTGTACGGTCTCTTACAAAATCAGCCATTTTAATTGATTAGTTATAAAAATAAAAATAACGCGTCATATTCTATTCAAAGTCCCACTTAGTGTCAAATAAATTTTATATTTCTTTTTTATTTGATACAATTTTTAATATATTTTTTTAAACATCTAAGTTCTTAACGCCTCTAGCATGGGTTTGAATAAAGTGTTTCCTAGGTAGCACCTCACTTCACATTAATGTTTCAAATATCTTATTTGCCTTCTCTCAATCATTAACTGTAATTTTTAACATTTTCCTTTCATTTGGATCCATGGTTGTTTCCCATAATTGTTCAGGATTCATTTCTCAAAGACCTTTATATCTTTGAATATTCCATTTTGACGCCTTCTTCTTTACAACACTTTCTCATACAGATGATAATCATTCAAATCAAGCAGTTTCTAATGCCTCTCTTTGTCACTTCTCAAATTCATCTTCTTTATCTTGAAACTCTCAAGCACTATCATTAGATCAATCATCCACTCATTTATCCTTTAAAATACTAAATTTTTCTTCATCTGTGTAAGCATAAAAAGATTCTTTTCATTTTGAAATCTTATATAATGGTGATTGTGCTATATAAAGATGTCCAGTTTCAATAACTTCCTTAAAATATCTAAAAAACAAAGTAATCAAAAGAGTTCTGATATGAGCTCAGTCAACATCAGCATCAGTCATTATTACAATTTTGTGATATCTTAATTTTTCTAAATCAAACATATCTCATATTCAAGTTCACAAAGCAATAATTAAATCTTTTACTTCATTATTGTTAAGCATTCTATCTAATCTTGCCTGTTCAACATTTAATATCTTACCTCTTAATGGAAGTATAGCTTGAGTAAATCTATCCCTTCATTGTTTTGCACTACCACCCGCACTATCTCCCTCGACTATGAATATTTCAGATTCTTCAGGAATTTTTGAAGTGCAATCTGCAAGTTTTCACGGAAGCCCTGCTCATTCTAAAGCTCATTTTCTTAAAACTGTATCTCTTGCAGCACGAGCAGCAAGTCTTGCCCTAGCAGCTAACATTGATTTTCATATCATTGCCTTAGCATCTTGAGGATTTTCTTCTAAAAAATTTGATAAAGCTAATCAAAAAGTTGTCTCTACAGCTTTTCTAACCTCAGGATTTCATAATTTTCATTTTGTTTGACCTTCAAATTGTGGCTCTGCAATTTTAATAGATATAACTGCAGTGAGTCACTCTCTTACATCTTCAGCTGTTAAATTTCAATCTTTCTCTTTCATTATATCTTTATTTTTTGCATATGCATTTATAGTACGAGTTAGTGCTGACTTAAATCATGTAAGATGCATTCATCACTCTGGTGTGAAAATATTATTTGCAAAAGTCATAACATTTTCATTAAATCATTCATTGTATTGCATTCAAATTTCTATCACACAATCATCAACATCTTTATTCAAATAAAATGATTCTCACACAACTTCCTTATTTCAATTTAAATGTCTAACATATGAAGATACTCATCATTCGAAATAAAATTTTTGTCTAATAGTAGGACTAACTCTTAAATCTTTAAAAGAAATTGTAATTCATTTCGTTAGATATGCTTGCTGTCTAATCCTTGCAACAATAGTACTTGCTTCAAATTCAACTGTTTCAAACATCCCAGTATCTGGATAAAATAAAACATGAGTTCAAGTTTTTTTAGTTTCTCAAGTAACTTTTAAATCTCAAGAAACCACCTTTCCTTTTGAATATTCTTGATAATAAATTTTTCAATCTCTATGAACAGATACAACAGTCTTCTCAGAAAGCGCATTTACAACAGAAGCTCACACTCAATGAAGTCATCAAGATACTTTATATCATGACTCATCACCTCAAAATTTTCATCATGCATGCAAAACAGTCATAATAGTTTCAACTCAAGATTTTCAACTCTTTGCATGTTTATCAACAGGAATTCATCTTCAATCATCCTCTATCAATACTCAACCATCTTCTTGAACTATGATATTAACATTCTTACAATATCCAGCAATAGCCTCATCAATTGAATTATCTACAATTTCCCATATAAGATGATGAAGTCCAGTAATACCAGTACTTCATATATACATTCAAGGACGTTTTCTAACTGCTTCAAGTCACTCTAGGATTTGAATATTTCATGCTGAATAATCTGACATAAATCTTATAATTAAATTCTAAAACACTTTAACATAGTGAATTTTGAATTACAAGTATAGAATCAAATCCTAATTAAACTTACACTTAACATCCCACTCATTCTTCTTCTCTTCCTGAATCTCTTTTCAATCTTCATCTAATTTTGGAGGATCTAAATAAATCTCTTCTAAAAACTGTGTTTTATCAAAATTTTTATTTCAAACAAGTTCTTTTATCTTATCAACAGCCTCTTCAAATGGAACAATTTCTTGAGATCATTTTTTCATATCTCTAAATATTATTGTTCAATCTCTTACTTCTACTTGTCACATTATTAATGTAAACCAAGCATTAAATTTATCTGCCATTCTCATTTGTCATTTAATAGAAGGTTTTCAAACAGCTCACATTGTATGAATTCATAAATTTTGAAGCTCTTCAATAAGAGGAAGTGCTTTTAATTTTGCCTGCTTTCATATTTGAGCAACAAAAACATGTATAACATCCTTACTAGGCGCTTTCACTCAAAATTCCTTCATTCTATTAACTATTCTTTCAACTCAAAACGCACATCAAACTCAAGGTGTCTTTTCATTTCATCAAAGAAGCTCAACGAGTCAATCATAACCTCATCATCAAATTAAAGTTCACTGTCTTAGTGAAACATCTTTTTCAACAAACTCAAATATTGTCTTACTATAATAATCAAGCCCTCTTACCAAACTATCATCTTGTTCGTAAGGAACTCCTACTGAATCTAATAAATCCAAAACATCTTTATGAAACTCTTTATCATTATCACTTAAATATGTACTCATCTTTGGTGCCTTGGAAGCAATTAATTTACAATCTTCATTCTTACAATCAAGCACTCTTAATGGATTATTATCAAGTCTTCTTATGCAATCCTCACAAAGAACTCTGCTTCTTCATTTTAGATAATTTTTCAAATCTTCTTTAAATTTTTCTCTCTCCTTTACACTTCAAAGAGAATTTATCAAAACAACAATATTTTTTTCAATTTTTAAATCCTTTAATATTTGCCAAGCCATGTGAATAATTTGAGCATCAATTCATGGATCTGATTCTCAGATAACTTCTATATTATATTGAAAAAATTGTCTATATCTTCATTTTTGTGGTCTATCATGTCTAAAAACAGGTTCAAAAGAATATAAATGCACAGGCTGAGGAAGACTTGCCATTCAATGTTCAATATAAGCCCTTACAATTCATGCAGTCAACTCAGGACGCAAAGCATAATTTTTTCATGATTTTGTAGAAAAACTATAAAGTTCTTTTTCAACAATATCTGTTTCGTCTCATATAGATCTGATAAAAAGATTTTTATCCTCAAATACAGGAGGTGTAATTCTTCTAAATCAAGATTGTCTCGATCTATGCCTTACAACCTTCTTAATCAAACTAAAATACTCATGATCATCTGGCAAGACATCATGTACTCATTCTGGGCTTTTTATCTTCAACACCTTTTCTTCTTTTTTTTGTTCTTCTGACATAAATAAAAATTATTTTGTTACTAATTATTATTAACAGGAATCAAAACTACACTATTATTTCTGACATATCAAACCTTTTTTATATTACCGACTTATTTACCTTTTCTTTTTTTAGATTTTGAAGGCAAGTACTTGCTATTATCATCATTTCACACTGACGCTCTTTCTTTATTTTTAGCCCTTCCTAGGTAATTTTTTTTAACACGTTTAATTAAAAATACAGAATAACAAGTAAAAGAAAATCAATATACAATCCATAAAAATTTCATGCTCAAAATTGGAATACTCTCGAGTCTAGAAATAAGCATAACTAATGCAGATGAAGTAAATACCCATCTATATATTCACATATTTCCTCTAAGTGATTTGTGTAAAAGTTTATTATTAACTGCCAAAGTTTTAACATAATAATCAAAAACATAGCTTCAAATAAAAAGAAATATAACAAATACAAAAATATAACTCGAATATGAAAAATCTGTAGACGGATTTAATTTAAATAAATTTTCTAGATTTGTAATTTTAGATATTAATTCCATATTTATGATATTAATTATAATTATTTAAAATAATAAAATGTTCAAAGTAATTTTCTAAGACTTTTTCTTTTTATCAGTTTTTTTCTCATCTTTCTTTGGCTCAACTTTCTCTTCTTTAATTTTTTTACCTTTTTTATGACCACAAAATGGACAAACTCTGTATCTTATAAAATAATCTTTTTTGCATGAATTACATTTACAAATCAGATCTTCTCAACATTCTCAGCAAAATTTATAATCCTCACCAACTACACTATTACAATTATGACAAAAATCTTTAGTCTCATTTGAAAGAGATTGAAATTCTAAATCCTCATAATACTTATCCATCAAAGTTCTTGGTGGTCTTACTAATAAATAAATTATTAGTCAAAAAATAGGAAGAAATATATTTAATAGAATACTAATAACATGAAATAAAATACTATTTGAACGATTTATAGCATCCCTAGCTACCCAAATCACTAGAGCAAACCAAAAAAATGCAAAATATAAAATAAGAAATTTAAGAGCTATTTCAATGCCTGAAGCTTGCTGTATCCACTCCATCCAAGTAAAATCCGAAAGCCATTGATGAAAATTTAGTATAGATTCTAAAAACATATCAAATGTAAATTAAGTTACCCTTTAAATGGTAATGAAATTATTGATATTATCAAGAAGAATTTACAAATGGGATTTCCCCATATTTCCTCCTTATAATAAAGCAAAATTATCTTCCTTTTTCTGCAAAAAAATGTTATAATTTTGTATATAATTATATAACATCAAACAAATGTTTAATAAAAAATGATTCACATTAGCAGAGCTTATAGTTGTAATGGCTATTATATGAATGCTTACAGCTGCAGCAATCACAATATTTACCTGAGCTCAATCAAGTGCAAGAGACTCTAGAAGAGTAGCAGATCTTAACACAATAACAGCAGCGCTAGATGCCTACTATATTAAACATCGTTTTTATCCTCAGCCTGCACTGCAAACTGCAAATAACTTGTGGTGATTTAGATCGTGAAACCAAAGTGCTGAACCAACATGTAATGTAGTATTTGAAAAAGATGGTGAAGTCTATCTTGATACGATTGAGTATAACGAATCTTTCTATACTTGCTGATGAAATATAGTTAAAACTCGAAGATTGATAAAAAGTTTTACTTGTAAATATATAGCATGATCAAGTACAACTGATTGAATACTCTATTACAATGATTGAAATTACACTGATAAAATAAAAACAGAATCTTGAGAACATCTATACGAATGAGATAACTATCTACAACTTTGTATTGATTTTTTTGAAAACGAAAGATTAGCCTATGAACTTGATAAACAGGTCTATATAGACAATCCTTCAAATGCTGAAATGAAATTTTTTCTTCCAGCAGCTGAAGAATTAGACATTGATGATATTTTGAATTTAAATGCCATAATAGCAACTGATATGATACTTGACAAAACAGATATAGAAGAAACTATTGTATGATGGAAATGAACTCTTACAGAAAACTCATGAAAGAATTCAATTAACACAGAAGATCCAACGGTTCCATTTTATGGATTTTTAAAAGAACAAAATTTTGATCCTAAATATGATTCTGAAAAATACAAAGATTATTGATTGTGATATTATCCTTATGCTGTATTTAGAGATAACATTAAAAATAATAATGATATCAGAGCTGCACTGTGATGAGTACAATATCAAGTAGCTGCAACACTCGAGAGACAAGATGATACAACCAACGAAGTAAATCCAGAAACTTTAATTCTATGAAACTATATTAGGAGAAAAGTTGATTGAAAAGATGTTTCAGGTTATCCATACTCTCTTATATGAGGTGGTAAAAGAAATGAAATTATGGATAGACAAAAACAATGAGAAAAAGCTAAAAACGTAGCTAGGCCTAATATGACTACCAACTGGTGAATTCCTTATCCAGTTGAAGAAATACAGTAAGAGTAATTTAAAAATTTAAGAGTTTAAAATTTAAAATAGATTTAAAAGAATTAATTTAAATTTTTTAATTAAAGATAGTAAAAAAAATAACAAATAAAAAATAAAAACATGGACGATACAAATATTAATCCAATTGATCAAAATGCCTGAACCTCTACTCCTCTGCCAATAAATACTGGAGACTGATGACTGATGACTGATAATTGAACTCAAACAAACCAGGTTTCTTCCCAAGATCCTTCTTGAAATGTTTCTCAAAGTGTTTTTGTTAACAATCAAGTTCAGACTCCTGATCAAGTTCAAAGTACTTGAGAAAATAACCCTACCACTTTAAATCCTGTGAATTGAAATAATTGACAAGAGAATGTGCAAACAAATAATGATCAAAATCTTGTTAATAACCAATGATCTCAAGTAACTGCTCCAAATCTAAATCCTACTCAAACACAAAATAATAATCCATTTAACAATTTAAACACTCAACAATTAGATTCCAACTGAACAATTTCTGATAACACAATAGCTAACTGAGTGCAAAATCAAAATACAATTAATAATCAAGAAACTCAGGTAACTAATCCTGAACAAGTATCTTATAAAAATTGAATAAATAATTGAATACAAAATCCAAATATAAATACCAATCAAGAAACTCAAACAATTACTCCCGAACAAGCAGATCTTGAAAATTGAAATAATAATTGAATTCAAGATGATGACGAAATTGATTATCCAGAAAACTGGGATGTAATTGAAGATTTGAGATGAAAAATATTAAGCGTAGCTACTTTAAACAAAGTATCTGATATCTATGTAGTTAGCTGATATGAAGTATGAATGAAAGTTCATTGACAAATATGCAAACTTGAAAAACTTTGAATACTAGACGAATCACAAGTTAATGATTTTTTATATTCAATATTTGAAGAAAAACAAAAGGCTGAATTTATAGAAGACTTAGAAATTGATTTTGCATATTCTTGGTCTGATTTTGATTGAAGTGATAGAAGGTTTCGTGTGAATGCTTTTCATCAATCAAAAAAACCATCTGCAACATTAAGATATTTAGTAAATGAAAATAATACAATTGACTCACTTAACTTGCCAGAGATATTGAAAACTCTTTCTGAAAGAAATTCATGAATAGTTTTAGTTTGTTGAATCACATGATCTTGAAAATCAACAACAATAGCCGCAATGATTGATCATATCAATGCAAATTCTTCAAAACATATTATTTCTATTGAAGATCCTGTTGAATATACTTTTGAAAAAAAGAAATCGTGGATTGAACAAAGAGAAGTGTGAACAGATACACGAACATTCAAAAGAGCTATGAAATCCGCTCTACGTCAAAATCCAAATGTATTATTTCTTTGAGAAATGAGAGACTTAGAATCAATTTCTGCTGCAATAACCATCGCTGAAAGTGGACATTTAGTTTTATCTACTATTCATGCAAGAAATTCTATTCAGTGTATAAATAAAATTATAGATTGATTTCCAGCAGCACAACAAAATCAAATAAGAATTCAAATATCTGAAGCATTAGCTGCCATCCTTACTCAAAAATTAATTCCTTCAAAAACCGGCAAATGAGTAGAACTCGTAATGGAAATAATGATAAATAACAGTGCTATTGCTAATCTAATAAGAGAAAGTCAGACTCATCAATTAGAATCCATAATACAAACAAGTGCTCAAGAATGAATGAAACTTCTTGATAGCAATATAATCGAACTTGTTAAAGAGGATAAAATTTCTACAAAAGATGCAATAAAATATTCCAATGATCCTGAAAGCATGGAAAAAGTGCTTAAAGATGAACACTTACTTCAATAGAATTAATTTAAATTCTATCACAACAAAATCTATTAAACTGACAAGCATCACATTTTCACTTAGCTGCTAGTGCATCAAATTTTCAAGAATTAATACCCCCTGCTATTTCAATTAAATCCTTTTCGACTTTTGTCATAGCATCAGTTCAAATATCAAACTCTTGTTTTACATTATTGTTAAACAAATAAATATAAGCTTTGATAGGATTAAATCACATTTGTTTTAACGCCAATGCATAAATACTAAGCTGTAAATCAAAAGATTTATTTCAATTCTTTTCGTATTTTTTTATACAAAAGTTTCATGTCTTATAATCAACTATCTCAACATCATTTCAATTTAATTTATCTACTCTATCAAATCTTCAAACAACAATAAAATCATGCAGATGAAGTTTAAAACCAGATTCTAATAAATACGGATTTCACCAATTATTTTTATTTTTGTTATAAAACCGCTTTAGCATCCCCTCTCATAAACTCTTATGAAAAAACTCATCATCTTCATTTTTATATCAAGAAGAAACCCAGCTTTTATTATAGAAACTAATTAATAATTCTAATGAGTCATTATCCTCATCATCATCAAAAAGAGTCTGAACTCACTTTTTATTCTTTATTTTTTCATAAAATTTATACAAAGTAGAATGAATAGTAGTTCAAAAAGCCGCCCCCTTAGTCATAAATGAAGGAAGTTTTTTTATATATAAAAACTCATAAGCCTTTGGGCAAATCTTATAAGTATTTACCTGAGAATATGAAAACTTCTTAATATCAGACTTTCCCATTTTATTTTGTTAAAGAGCCTAATGACTATACAGCCCCTGAATCAACAGCCTCATTTGCCAATCTATCTGCATCCTTATTAAACTCTCGTCTAATATGTTTTACCGTCCAAATAGTCTTTCAAAGTGAATCAATTACATTTCAATATAAAGACTTAAGATCTTTGTTCTTTACCTTGTATCTTCACTCAAGCTGTCTTGTAATAAGTTCTGAATCTAAAAAAATATTAATTTTTAAAGCTCAGTATTTAATTGATGCTTTTATTCATTCAATTAAAGCCATATATTCAGATTGATTATTTGTCTTTATTCAAAAATACTTCTTTCAAGTAAATAAAATCTTTTTATTTTTATTAAAAGCTATAAAGCCACCTCAAGATTTTCCAGGATTTCATCTACTAGCTCAATCTGTAAAAAGAAAAATTTCCATGGAGATACAATATCTCAAATTTTCTTCCAATGCAATTATAGTCATAAAATTAAAAGATCATCTTTTCGAATTTATTTGTATTCCTCATAAATTCGGAAATACGATTATTCTTCAACATTGCAAAATAAGGTTTAGTAAAAAATATTATTAGTACACTGTCGTCATTAATAACTATAATAACAAATTATACTTACTACCTACTTACCATCCATATGCTAAAGTTCTTTTTTTAAAATTAACAATATCATATGGAACAACTGAACATATTAACCCTTAATGCCGATACCACATTTAAAAGAGATCCAGAGAAGAAAAGAAATAATAACAATATCAAGTTTGTTAGTAATCATGAAGAAGCCATGAACTTATTTGAAATCTCAGTAAAAAATCAAATGCGCTATGATTTAATCATAATAGCTAGCCAAACTGCAACTATAGATGCAAACAATACTCTCTGTAAAGAAATGAGACATCTTGAAAGAATATATGATATTCCAGCAAATGAAGAATCTAAGATTTTTATTGCAGGTTCAATGGAATCAATAATATTTCTTAATCTATACTTAGCTACCAATTGAGCTACTGATTGTGTAGTAATAAACAATAATATTGACCTATTGATTCACAAACTAACTCAAATTTATATAAAATAACTGAATACTGATCATTGCACTAAATAACGAATTAAAAACTTAATAGTGAATGTAATATAATTTTATTATTTAAGATACCCCCACAAAAGGGGCACCTCAATAATTATAATTACTTAATTTCAGCTGTAGCTCAAGCTTCTACAAGCTTAGCTTTAATCTCTTCTGCCTCTGCTTTTGCAACTTTTTCTTTAACTGCCTTTGGTGCTCAATCAACTAAATCTTTAGCTTCTTTAAGTCAAAGTCCTGTAATCTCTCTTACAACTTTAATTACTGCAATTTTTGCAGCTCATGGAGCTGTTAATTCTACTGTAAATTCAGTTTGTTCTCATCATCATTCGTCTCATCATCAATCTGCTGCTCATCAAGCTGCTGCAGCTGCAACTGGCGCTGCTGCTGAAACTCAAAACTCTTCTTCAAGATGCTTAACTAAATTAGCAAGATCCATTACTGTTAGTTTTTTTACACTATCTAAAATGCTTTGTGCATCTTTAGAAAGTTCTGGTAAATCTTTTTTTTCATCTGACATAATATTTTAATTAAATGTTAATAATTAGTTTAATGATAATTTACTTATCATCTTAATTAACTTGATATTTTATCAAGCTTCTTTCTCTAAATTTTGCTTATGTGCGTCTAACACGCGAGCAAATCAAGAAAATACTGATTTGTTCACTGAATAAAATCATTGAATTGGAGACATAAAACTTCAAAGCATTTTTGCAATTAACTCTTCTTTTGAAGGCAAACTTGCTAACGCTTGTACATCTTTAGTCGACAACTCTTTTCAATCCAAAATACCTCAAACCAGTTTTAAACCCTCTAATGTTTTAGATGATTTTTTAATAATTTTTGGTCATGATGTAAGCTCCTCTTGCGAGCAAACTACTGCAACTTGTCATTCTAGATATTTATCATCCAAATCAACATCATAAACTTGCTTAGCAGCTAATTTAATTAAGGTTTTTTTGATTACTTTCATAGTAGCTCAAACCTCCCTTAACTTCTTTCTCAAATCAGAAATCTCACTTACTGTTAATCAGCTATACTGCGTAAAAACAATAGATGAAGCATCTCTCATCTGATTTGCGAGCTCTAGTAACTGCTCTTTTTTCTTATCTTTTGAAATAGCCATACAAATTTGATAGTTATTAGTTCATTAGTTTTAAGTTTTAGTAAATTAACTAAAAACAAAACTATTATATTCACGCAAACTTGTTTTCGATGACGAATCCGACCTAAAGCTTTAATAATAAAAGAATGCTTTTTCATCTCGGAAGGTCTTATACTTTAATCTTAAAGTAGCCCTCTATCTGCGACTAGGAAATTTTAACAATTTATTTATTAAAGTCAAAGAGAATGTTTGTTAATATTGGTATCTTAACATTATTTATTAACAGCAATATAAACAGTACCTGGTTAAGAATTTTTAATTTTTGTAATTTTTAAATTTTTGAAATAAATTCCAATTTTTAAATTTTAAACTAAAAACAAAAATAATATTTTTTCTTAGTCATATCTTATCCAACTTATTTACACCATCATCCAGTACAAGATGTTTAGTGAATTAAAATTTAAAAATTCCAAAAATTATAAAAATTAAAAACCCCTCCCCTTTTATACATAAACAAAAACCGGAATAATCATAGGAATTCTTTTTATCTTCCTATCGGTAAATCTAACAATTCAATTAGATATCTGTTTTCTTAGAGTTTTGATATCAGCTTCCTTATTAGTTTCAATGTAATTATTATATATATCTTTTGCCACTTTTTTGATTTCTTCAACAAATTTCTTTGATTCTTTTACATAAATAAATCATCTTGATATAATATCAGGATCCTCTTTCTGTTTTTTAGTTTTCTTATCAATCTTGTATAAAGCTATCAAGGTTCAACTTTCAGACATCATCTGTCTTTCTTTTAAAACCACTGTTCAAATGTCTCAAACTCAAAGACCATCTACCATAACAATATCTGATTTTACTTTTTCATTTAAAATTTGCGCATTTTGTTTATCATCAATTTCCAAAATAGTTCAATTGTACAAAATTGGCATATCATCTTTCTTATGCCCAAGACTTTCCTGAATCAGATCTCTGTGTTTTACTCTCATATGAAGTTCTCCATGAATAGGAACTAAATATTTTGGCTTTAATAAAGAATACATTAACATAAGTTCTCATTGTGCTGCATGACCAGACGTATGAACATCCATTCAAGAATTTGTAATTATATTTGCTCACTTGGCAGTAAGTAAATCTATCACATTGTAAACAGCTCTTTCATTTCATATAATCGGACTAGCTGATAACACTACAGTATCATTCTTATGAATTGTAATAATAGGATGATCATCTCTAGATATTCTAGTAAGAGCTGATAAATCTTCTCATTGAGAACCTGTACATAATATTATCACTTTTTCAGGCGGAAGCTTATTTACTTCATCTGATAATTTTTTTATTACTCATTTTGGAGATCTTATATATCCTAAATTTTGTGCAATCTCAACATTGTTAACAAGACTTCTTCAAGAAAGAAAAACCTGTCTTCAATTTTTCTGTGCAAAATCTATTATTTGTGAAATACGTCATATAAGAGATGAAAATAAAGCCATTATTATTCTTCCGTCTGCGTCTATAATTATTTTTTCTAAATTTTCTCAAACTACTTTTTCAGACATTGTAAAGCCCTCTCTTCAAGAATTTGTACTATCTACAAAAGCGGCAACAACTCATTGCGATCAAATTTCTGCAATTCTTGAATAATCTGCCTGACAGCCATCTGCTGGTGAAAAATCAAATTTAAAATCTCAAGTATGAACTATGCTTCAATTTGGAGTTTTTATCCTTACTCATACTCAATCAGGTATTGAATGATTTACTCTAAATGGTTTAACATCAAATATTCAAAGCTTTAATACATCCTTATGACTAATGTCTATAAATGTACATTTCGAAAGCATTCAAAATTCTTCAATTCTTTTTTTGCATAAACCATTTGTTAACTTTGTTGCATAAATTTTTGGAAAATTTAATTTTTCAAGAACGTGAGGCAAAGCTCAAATATGATCAAGATGACCATGAGTTATAAATATTCACTTTATTTTATGTTTATTTTCTTCCAAATATGAGATATCTGGTATAACATAATCAATTCAAAGCATTTCATCTTCTGCAAACTGAAGTCCAATATCAATTACCATGATATCATTTCAATATTCAATAATCATTGAGTTTTTTCACACTTCTTCAAATCATCAAATCGGGATAATTCTTAATTTATTAGAATTTGACTTTGATGTATTAAATCTACTTTTTTCAGATGGCTTTTTTACAAAAGGTTTATTTTCAAAGAGCTTCTTTTTAAATGGCCTTATCTCAATATCAGATTTTTCCAAACTCTTACTTGAAGTATCTTTTTTTGGAAAAGAGCTTTTTTCGAAAGGCTTTTTCTTAAAAGGTTTTTTTTCAAACGTTTTACCGTCTGATGTTTTATTCTTCACTATGTTTTTAAAAGAACTATCTTTTTTTTCTTGTACTTCTACTGTTTTTTTCGCTAAATTTTCACTACTCTTTCACTCTTGCATATCTTCTCAAGGAACAGACTGTTTAGCAAGCCAAGAGCTTAATTTTTTAATTGGCATTTTTTTAATCGTTAATTTTATTATAATCTCAAGTTTTTGGTTCAAGCTTTAGGTTAAAAGCTGTGTTCGGAAATCCTGAGTCTTATTTTAAATAGTATGCTTATGTGCATATTTTCGGTCAATCTAAAATAAATTTATTAAATTAAATATATCACATTTTTTAATAAAAAACAATACATCAAAATAAAAACTAGGCTAAATAGCCTAGTTTTTATTATAAAATTCTTTTAAAATCACTACCTACTTATCTTCTTTCTTATCATCATTTTTATCCTCAACTTCAGCATCAACAACATCTCAATCAGCATTTTTAACATTAACTCAATCATCTGGTTTAACATCTTGAACATCTGGTCATGCTTCTGTTCAAGCATCTCATCACTGCGCTCAAGCAGCTTGATATAATTTTTGTCATATAGTTTGCATTTTTTGAGAAAGATCTTCGTAAGCCTTGTCAAATTCTTCCTTTGTAGCATCTTCTTTTTCAAATGCTTTCTTAGCTTCTGCTATCGCCTCCTCGACAGCTTTTTTATCAGCTTCTTCTGCCTTATCTCAAGCATCTTTTAACAACTTCTCTGCCTGAAATATTGACCCATCAAGTTGATTTCTTGATTCTGCAAATTCCTTTTTCTTCTTGTCATCTTCTGCATGTGACTCTGCGTCTGCCTTCATTTTTTCAACTTCTTCATCAGACATTCAAGAAGATCCTTGTATTGTTATTTTTTGCTCTTTTCAAGTTCACTTATCTTTTGCTGTAACATTTAATATACCATTTGCATCAATATCAAAAGTAACTTCAATTTGTGGCATTCATCTAGGAGCAGGTGCTATACCGTCTAATATAAATCTTCAAAGTGATTTGTTATCAGCTGACATTTCTCTTTCTCATTGAGCAACGTGCACTTCTACTGAAGGCTGATTATCTGCTGCTGTTGAAAATATCTGAGATTTTTTTGTAGGTATAGTGGTATTTCTTTCAATAATCTTAGTTGCTATTCATCACATAGTTTCTATAGAAAATGAAAGTGGAGTAACATCTAATAAAAGTACATCTTTAACATCTCAAGCCAGTACTCATCATTGTATAGCAGCTCAAAGTGCTACAACCTCATCTGGATTAACTCATTTATGTGATGATTTTCAGAAGAAATTCTCTACTGCTTTTCACACAGCTGGCATTCTTGTCATTCATCAAACTAGAATAACTTCATTGATATCGCTTGTTGAAATTTTTGCATCTTTTAGAGCTTTTTCAACAGGTTTAAGAGATTTCTTTATAAGAGGTTCCACTAGAGCTTCGAGTTTTTGTCTAGAAAATTTATAAGTAAAATGCTGCGGAGTTCATGCCTTATCTACCGTAATAAATGGTAAATTTATATCAGTTTCATTTGTAGTAGAAAGTTCAATTTTTGCTTTTTCAGCAGCCTCTTTAACTCTTTGAAGAGCCATTGGATCTGCTTTAACATCAATTCAAGATTGTTTCTTAAATTCCTCTATTAAAAAAGTAATAATAACTTCATCAAAATTATCTCATCAAAGATGTGTATCTCAATTTGTTGACAGCACTTCAAATACTCAATCTCAAAGTTCAAGGATGGAAATATCAAATGTACCTCATCAAAGATCGTATACCGCAATCTTCTTGTCAGATCATTGCTTGTCAATTCAATAAGCAAGAGCAGCAGCTGTTGGTTCATTGATAATTCTTTCAACTTCTAATCCAGCGATCTTTCAAGCATCTTTTGTAGCTTGACGTTGAGAATCATCAAAATAAGCAGGAACAGTAATAACTGCCTTTGTAACATCCTGCCCAAGATAAGTTTCTGCATCTTTCTTAAGTTTTGAAAGAACCATTGCTGAAATCTCTGCCGGTCTATAATCTTTATCTCACATTTTTATCATAACTGCATCATTTTTTCAAGAAACAATCTTAAATGGTACCATTCAAGATTCATCTTTTACTTCAGATACATTGTGACCAATAAATCTCTTAGCTGAAAATATTGTATTCTTTGGATTTGTCACTGCTTGTCTTTTAGCAGGAATTCAAACGAGCTTCTCTCATCAATCAGTAAGAGCTACCATTGAAGGAGTAGTCCTCATTCATTCTGCATTAGCGATTATAGTCGCCTCTCCTCATTCCATTACTGCAACACAGGAGTTTGTTGTTCATAGGTCAATTCAAATTATTTTTGACATAGGTTTTTGGTTAGTTATTAATTTAGTTAATTAGTTCTTACCCTTAATAAATTATTAAGCTGGCACTCTACATACAAGAGTGCTAATATTGTATAGAAAATAATTAGCACTGTCAAGTGGAGAGTGATAAAAAAGTATTTAAAAATCTAAAGCAAGTACCATTTTTAAATACTCTTCTACTATTAGTAATTCACTCTCATTTAAAAAGGAAATTTGATTTGAACAAAACCTTTTATTGTCAATTGATCTTATTTGATCAATTAACAAATCAGAATCACAATCCAAGCTTCATCTTTTCTTAATTCTAAACCTTAAAGGCTCAGCTTCATTGATTAATTTCGAAGTCATAGGAATAATAATCGTACTTAAATGTCATATATCATTTAAATCATCTGATTGCAATACTAATACCGGTCTTGCTTTTCATGGTTCTGGTTTAAATTTTTAAAAAAACAAAATAAATAAATTATAATTCTGAAATTATCTCTTTTCAAGTAAAAACAATATCTAAATACAGATTAAAAAATAAAATTTGAACAATTACAGATGATAATCTTGAAAAAGTTATTTTGTATTTAAATGACTTATTGAAGTATTAAAAAATTAGCAAATTAATTTTATAATTATAATTTTATACAAGAATAAGATAGATAATAATCACCATCAGAAGCTTTTAAAGTTCTACTAACCCTAACTATTTCAAAACCATTAGGACAACTACAGCTATCTCATGTAGTTGAACAAAAAGCTGGCTCTCTGACAAATCTATTACCACCTGCATCACATTCTTTTCAATTTGTACCATCATCATCTGCATGACATATTCAATACAAACCACCTTTCACAAAAGCTACACTACTCAAATCCTGCCATGCTCATCTCAAATCTCAATCGGAAGTCCAAACTTGTCAACTTTCTCACTCATTATCAACTCAAAAGTTAGTATACTTATTAACTGCATTAGCAATATCATTCCACATTGCAGATGTAAGTTGTGTTCAACTGTTCATAGTTGTACTTAAATTAGTTGGGTAATTTAGTGCATACACTGTCCATACTAATCATATCATCATAATGTTTCAGATAAACACAGTAATAAGTATGCTTAGGATTTTTTTAATTTTTTTCATAATATTTTTTATTAATTAAATTTAATTTAAATTACATTCGATATTTGAACTATTTAAAGTACAAATTCATCCAATAGTAGTAGGCGTACTAACAATTGGATCACACTGACCAATATTGAATTCTTTAGCCTTCATAGAGCCATAATCAATAGCTGTACTAGTTCTATTAAAATCTCAATCATATGTTGTGAAACCATTTCCAAACTGTCAGTATCAATTATGTCAAAGTGTCCAAACCGTACCATCTGATTTAACTGCTGTAGTATGATTAGCTCCAGCTTCAATATTAACAATACTATTCAGATCTGGAACTCTCATAGGTGTAGATCTGGTTATTTGACTATCTGCTATTCCATTTTTATCATTTCACCAAATCCAAACTGTACCATCTGACTTAAGAGCAACAAAATGATTATCACCAGATGCGATATCAACAACATCATCAAAATCTGGTATTTGTACATGTACTCTTCTAGTAGTAGTTGTTCAATCACCAACTTGTCCTCGCGAATTTCTTCAAGCACCCCATACAGTTCAGTCCGATTTAAGAGCTATTGTATTTTCTGAAAGAGATGCAATTTTTACAATATCACTAAGGCTAGTATTTTTCACAGGAACATTAGAATTACTTGTATTATTATTTCCAAATTCACTAAAATAATTTCATCACCAAGCCCAAAAACTTCAATCTGATTTAATTGCTAATGTATTACCATTAGAAGCTGCAACTTCTACTACATCAGTAATATTTAAAACTTTTACAGGCAATAATCTCTGGGTATTGGTACCATCTCATAGCTGTCCTCTCAAATTTCTTCCCCATGTCCAAACTGTTCAATCTGATTTTACTGCAATTGTGTGAGCATATTGTCAAGCAGTGATGTTAATCACATCATTAAGACCTGGTACTTGTACAGGCTCTTTTCTCATAGTAGTTGTACCATCACCTAATTGACCATAATTATTATATCCCCAAGTCCATACTGTTCAATCTGATTTTAAAGCAACACTATGTTCGTTTCAAGTATCTACTTTTATTACATTATCTAAGCCTGATACTTGTATTGGTTCTTTTCTCATAGTAGTTGTAGCATCACCAAGTTGACCACGATTATTTCTTCACCAAGCCCAAACTGTTCAATCTGATTTTGATACAACTGTATGCTGTCTACCAGCACTAATATCAACACAAGACACCCTTGCAGCGCTACATCCAGCAATATCTCATCAATTTAATCATACACAACTCCAATCGTATCTTCAATCTGCTGCCAAATCATCTATCCAATTAACAATTCAATCAGAACAAAGGTTTAAATCAGGCTTAGATGCAACTGTTTGTGTACTCATTGGTCAACATGTTCAGTCCACTCTTTCATTAGACAACTCACCACCTTCACATTCTATATTTGTATAATCAAATCTAAGTTTCTCTATATGCCAAGATGCTCTGCTTAAATCAAGTACATAAACCCCTCATTTTGTACCAATATCTAAGTCCACCATTCAAACTGTAGTTGAAAACATTCAAACTGGATCATTAAAGTCATAAGATACAGGAGTTGTAGATAGCACATTGGCTAAATCAGTGTCATAGATTTTCAATTCTCAACTATTATCATCTTTACTCTTTAAAAGTACATACACCCTATCATCTAAAACAAAATAATCTAAGAAATTTCACTGCGTAGCAAGATCAATATCAATACTCCAAATTTTTTCACCATCTAATTTTGATCTTTTTTCAATATGTGTTTTTATTGGACCTCACATAACACTATCTCAACTCACCATTGAAATGTAAATATTTTCTTTATCTGTGAGAAGTTTTCATCAATAAATATAATTACTTCAAACACTGATTTCTTTTTCCCATAAATAATTTCAATTTGAAATATCTCTTTTTTCTAAAACAAATTTATCAAGAGTAGTAAATGGTGCATACTGACCTACGTTATCACTAATATAATACATTCATTCTTTATCTCAAACAGCTTCTCAAATATTATCTACTACCATATTTTTTACAGGTCTTGGCAAATCAATTCTCCAATCAATAGAACCATTTGATAATTTCCTCTTGGAGGCATAAAATTCAGAATCAACTTTACTTGCTACTCAAATCATATAAATACCATCTGATCTTACATTCAATTTTTTAACTACATCTTCCACAACATTTGTTCATACACCACTATCATCTATAATTATTGGCCATCAAGATGCCATAGCCCCATTGCTTAAATTTCTTTTTTCAATATAAGTTTTCTTAATTCAATCTCATGAAGTATTGAAATTTGCTGGACCATTGTCTGAACTAAAAGATATATAAATATAATCTCCCTCAATTCAAATAGATTTATTTGTTAAAAACAAACTATCCCAAATATAATGATCAGATTCTTTATTCCAATGAATAGTTTGTCCATCTAGAGATCTTCTTTCCATTACAATATTATAACTCCAAAGACCCATAGTTTTCATTCATACAGTATAAATTCACTGATTATCTCAACTATCTTTGACTAAAATTTGTAATGGATATCAAATATCTGATTGATCTACTTCCATTTCTTGTACTAATGAATTGTTAGTTACTTCTATGCAATATCAAGCACCCTCTTGAATAGCATTACATCAAGCATAATTTCATCAATCAACTCACATACAATTCCAATTGTATCTTCAATCTTCAGCTGTTTCATCTTGCCAGTCTACTGTTCAAGTAGAACAAAGGTTATCTATTGGCTTTGAAGTCACTGTGTGTGTACTAATTGATCAACATGTTCAGTTAACTACAGTATCACAAGCTTGAGGATTACAAATTTCTGTTCATGTAAGCTCTGAAGCTGCAGGACAAGAAAGTCATCAGCAGCTCTCTGCTATACATGTCTGTGTCCATGTTCTAGTTCAACCTCAGCAACTTTCTGTACATGAAGTATATGTTTTATCTGATAATTGTCTATCCACAGGAGTACAACAAGCGATATCAGGACAAGATTCTGTTCAACTTGACTCAGCTCAGACCGTAAGATCTGATCCTCAACAACTTATCGATCATTGTTTTTCCCTCGTCCAAGATTTTGTTATATTAGTTCAGCAACCTGGAGTGCAAGATCAATATGTTTTAGCAGCCCATGTTATATTTGTTGGGCTACACCTATTTGCACTGCAACTAACATCTGAATCATCTGTAACATTATTTCATTCACAATTCCAAGTATATTGTCATCACACAGATGGATTAACATCTACAGCTGCTGGATTTCAGGCATAACACAAGTTTGCTGTATTGTTGTTAAAATCATCATAAAAATCAAAACTCTGAAAAGATCAATTATTCCTAAGTCAACAAACTCAAACCAAAGGAGCTGTATAACATTTCCATCAATTTGGGTCTGAAGAATCACGAACTAAGGATTGTCAGTTATCACAATCAATATTATCAAAAACACTAGAAAAATCAGCACATTCCCAAAGCTTTGTGTTATTATTGTATTTGATTATTTTATCATCAGAACATGATAATTTTGACAGTGTATCATTAACATCTCATTTATTAGTAATAATAGTATCTCAAGCATTATTAATAACTGTTCATGATACTGTAATAAAAAGATTATCTCAAAAATTAACTGTTGTCTTAGTTCATCAAAGAGTTATATATTCAGTATGAGGTCCTCATATTGAAATAATTTTATTATTCGTTGTTATCTTATCTCATTGTATATTTGTAATCGAATTAGTATCTCATAAATTAATTATTTCTGATTGTGTAATAAATTCAGTTGAATTTATTATTAGGTCTGATCATCACAAATTTGTTACTCAAATTGTTGTGATATTGTTTATAGTAGAATTATTAGTTACGTTTAAATTTTCTAAATTTGTATCTCAGTTTAGTGTTGATCATTCACTTACTGCTAGGTTTGTTATGTTTGTTGTCTGTAGCGTACTTTCTCAGTTAACTGTAAGATTTGATTTAAGTGTAGTGCTTCAGTTTATTATAAGATTAGCTGCTGTCTCAAGAGTGTGTGAGATTATCCATTTTAAATCATCTCTGTCCCACAATATTGAAGACACAACTCAAGAAAGTCATCCTTCTTCTATGCTTATTCAAGCTCACTGACTTGAAACATGAGATCATCATTTATTTAAAGTCATACTCTCATCATCTATTTCCAATACCGTTGAGTCAATTACGGTTTCAGTTCAGTTGACCGAGAAATTTCAGTTTACTGTTAAATTTTCTAGAGTTGTGTCTGAGTCTACATCTAGTGTTCATTTTACA
>CAYWBW010000029.1:0-22567 GCA_964456745.1 uncultured Candidatus Peribacteria bacterium
TAAATGATATTTATGTTGAATTAAGTAATTTTAAATAAAATTATGAAAAATAAAATATTCAATAAAATCATCTTAGATATTAATTCAAATAAACAAACCAATAAAGCATTTGTAATATGAATAAACTGAATAGATTGATCTTGAAAAACTGAATTTACTAAGCAATTTAATAGTTATTTAATTCAAAAATGATTTAAAACTAAAATAATTCATTTAGATGATTTTCATAATACTAAGGCTATTAGATATGCTTGAGATATACCTGAATATGAAAAATATTTTAATCAAAGTTTTAACAATAAAGCCATTCTAAAAGAACTATTGAAACTAATTGAAAATTGAGAGAAAATAAAAAAGAAACTTGAATTATTAAACCTTGAAACTGACAAATATGATTTAGAAAAAGAATATGACATTGATTCAAATACAATAGTGCTTTTTGAGTGAGTATTCTTGTTTAGAGATGAGTTTATAGATTATTTGGACTACAAGGTACTAATTGATATTCCATTCAATCTGAGCAAGATTAGAGCTAAAATAAGAAATACCGAATTAACTGATGATGATTTAAAATCATATGATATTAAATATCTTCCTGCACAGGAAAGATATTTTGATAAATATAAACCTAAAGATAAGGCTAATCTTATTATTAATAATGAGGATTTTGAGAATCCTAAGATTGTGGACAAGGTTTTATAAAAGCAATTCAAAAAATATGATAAATTTAGACAAAGTAACGATTGTTGTGACATTATCCTGAAAAAGGAATTTATTAATTAGTATTCCAGACTGAGATGTAGTAATGACTATTAATTCTATTAAATGGATGTGCAATTGGCTATATGATGAATTTATAAGAGATTGCAATGTGTCCTATAAAGTTGATAAGTATTGAGATCATGAATTATCACATAAAAATATTTCAAGAATAATATCATATACAAATCATACTTATATATTAAATTGAATCTTAATAAGGCTATATAAAGATACTTGCGAAAATCTTTGAAAATTTTTTCATTTAGATATTAATGAATTGGTGAGTAAATATAGAGATTTTGAAAATGACTTTGAAAATATAAAAATGTTTAGAAATAAAGTTTCAGCTTATACAGTATATAGTAAGCCATGGGATGTTGATAATATATCTGATGAATTTGCATCCTTGTCATTATTTTCCTCATGGTGAATATCGCCAAATGATTCTACGAGTTTTCGAGTGTGATGAGCTCAGAGAGTTGTAGAATGAATTGATCCTAATCATTGAGAATATTACTCATTTTGCCTTAGAGATGAGCATCAAAAAATGATTAAGTATTTTAACAAGTGGGGAAAATTGTTTTGCAATCTTATCAAATCCGTTGAATGAAAATTGCCAATCAGTGGAAAGTCATTCATTTTAAATAAAGATAAATATGAAATGTTTGCAAAAATAATTAATTAAAAATCTATGATAAATCAGAATCAAATAACCATTTACGAAACAGAAGACTGAAAAGTTAAAATATGAGTCTTATTTCAAGACGAGAACTTATGGTTAAGTCAAAAACTAATGGCTGAATTATTTGAAACCACAACACAAAATATTACCCTACATTTAAAAAATATTTATAAAGAGAAAGAGGCTGATGAATATTCAACTTGTAAGGATTTCTTACAGGTTCAAAAAGAATGAAGTAGAGAAATTAAGAGAAATACCAAAATATACAGTCTTGAAGCGATTATTTCAGTGTGATATAGGATAAACACTCAAAGGGGTACTCAGTTTAGAATATGGGCAACTGACAAGCTTAAAAACTATATCTTAAAATGATTCGCCATAGATAAAGATAGATTCATAAATTGAAGTAAATTTGATGCACGATACTTTGATGACCTCATGGAGGAAATCAGAGAAATAAGAGCAAGTGAGAGGATGTCTTATCAGAAAATAACTGATATTTACGCAACAAGCATTGATTATTCTACAAAGACAGTAGAAGCAGAAAAGTTCTTCGCAACAGTTCAGAATAAATTGCATTTTGTAATCACCTGAAAGACCGCCGCAGAAATAGTCCATTCAAGAGTTGATAGTAAAAAAGATAATATTTGACTAACTACATGGCGAAAAGCTCCTAAATGAAAGATTTACAAAAGTGATGTGTGAATTGCTAAAAATTATTTAGATAAAAAGGAAATCAAAGCATTAAATCACATTGTAGATATGTATCTTGATTATGCTGAATATCAAGCGAGTAAATGAAAACCGATGTATATGAAAGATTGGTCAGAGAAGTTAAATGCCTTTCTTAAATTCAATGAGGAAGAAATCTTGCAGGATAAATGAAAAGTATCTCATGAAGTTGTTATGGAATTAGCTGAAAAAGAGTATAATCAGTTTAGAATTAATCAGGATAAATTATTTGAAAGTGATTTTGATAGATTTGTAAAAGAGATTAAGGAGAAATAATAAAGAAGTAAACAGGGTTTTATGGGCCTTGTAAAGCCAGTATCATGGCGGGGGCAACGGGACGACGGTCGAACTTTTTGCTAAGAAATTGGTTAGTGAATTAATATGATATTTTAATGTAAATGAAGAAAAAGAGTTATTTATATTTTTAAAATTAAAAGTGAACAATGATGAAAAAGATTTTTTTGTTTATTTTAATAAATATTTAGATTTCAATTAACATTAATTCTGATAAAATAATTTTGTTTTTAAAAAATATCAGTGATAATTAATTATGATAAAAACAAATGAATTATTTGATCGTTGGAATAATGTAAAAAAGAAAATTGAATTTTCTAAGCAATACGATTTAAAAGTTAAAAATAGACAATTTTGGCTTTATAGAATTTGAGTAAATTTATGAAACGAAGAAAGTAAGGATAAAGAATTTATTAGACCATGTATAATTATTAACCAGCATTTTAAATGAGATCTTGTATTAATTGCACCATTAACTACGAAATGTAATAAATTTCTAAAAAATATATTGGTTGAAATAGATTGAAAAAAATACTGATTGGATAAAACTAGCTTTATTGTACTCAATCAATTTAAGGTAATTAGTAAGAAAAGACTTGTAAGAAAGCTGAATGATAGGTTTCATGAATGAGTTCATTATCCATTATTTGATAATGAATTGTTTTTGGAGATTATAGAAAAAATTAAAAATTTGATATAAAAAATCCCCAGTTCATGCGAGCATAAACTGGGTCAGGTGAATACACTCTTGCGAGCTACTCAAATTTGTACTTTAATTATAATGATATTTACATAATTAAGCAACAAAAATATATGAAAAATCTAATAATTCAAAATTGGCAAATAATTATTTTTGCATTATCAATAGGTTTAATACTATGAATTCTTATTAAAAAACCGATAATAAGTATATTTATTAAAGTCTTTTAAAAAAGCTGCTTTGATAAAAGATTATTGGAAATTTGTATTGCCTTTTGTTATTATAGTATCATTTATTTATTGGATTGTTATTAATAATTCAGGTGAATCCAATATAGATTTGCATATATCTGTATTAGGTCATTTTGTAGCTTTAATATTTGCAATATTTATTGGTTATTTTGCATTTATTCAAGTTGCAGAGAATCGACTTGAAAAATATAAAGATCAAGGATTTCAATATATTAAAAGTAGAAGTTACTTAAGAGCAAAAAAAATGTATGAAAAAGCTCATATAATAGATGTATCTGATTTTCTAGTTTTAGCTAATTTGCTTGAAACCTATTTATTTTTGGAAGAATATTCCAATTTTAACGAAAAAATAAATGCTTTAAATGATGAAGTTATTGATTCGAGTGATAAAATTGTTGTTTATTATCTAAAAATTGCAAAATATTTATTGCAAGAAGATTTAGGTGATGCTAAATCACAATTATCAGATTTTATCAGCTATGTTAAAGACAAGCCTGAATCAATAATTAGATTTTCTTGGGATTTTAGCGATATAGTTAGATCTGATCCATGTGAAAAACTTAATTGAGAAAGTAGGACAATGCTTGATAATTTTAGAATGTATTTAACAAAATCCTTAGATGGAAATAAAAAAGAAGCCTTTGAAAATTGAGATTATACTCTATCTAGTGTTAATTCTTAAAAAAATTCAAATAATTCTTACAGCTTAATCCGAGGATCGCTCTTAGCTTTCTCTTTTTTATTTTTCACAAACTCTATTATATCACTTTCAAATAACATCCTTCAAGAAGATGTCATTTGATAGTATATTTTTCATTTATTGCATATTTCTACAATATATTGAGATAGTTTGAAATATTTTCTTTATTTTGTATAGTTCCAAAAACTTGTAATTATGACTTTAAGCGAAACGGGATTCGAACTGGCTTATTTATACTATTTTAGGTTAATATTATCTTAAGATTAGTTTATTTTATGTATTATCATGTTAATTCCTAAACTTTAATTCCTATTTCCAATGTCCTTGAATTTCGCTTGTGCCTGCTAGGCAAAGGCAAGGAATTAGGATTAGGACTTAGGGAAATTTCTTCGAAATTCATGGCGGGGTGTTGGGGACAATTTCCGAACTGACTATAGTTTATACTTATTCGCTTGTTGTTAAGCCTGTTTTGGTTTGATCACTATGTGACTTAGCTATAGCGACATAATTTATATTTCATATTTTATCAGATATTTATATAATTTGTGTGTAATTTACATATTAATAATAACAATTTCATGAATGATGATCATAAAGAGGTGGAATTAGAAAACAAATTACTGACAGTGTAAGAATGTTTGGGATATAAAAAATCCCCTTAAGTCCTAAAACAAGGGGATCTACACCAAAGGTGCTACATCGAAGTAGTTAAATTATACATAAAAATAGAGAAAAAATTAATTTAAAAATAATAATTATCAATATATGAAAGAAAATAAAAAAATTACACATGAACAATTAATTGAAGTGTTATCTCAAAATATCTTAGATAAACTTGTGAATAATGTATTCTGTTGAAGTTGCAAACTTACAAAAATTGTTGAATATGAAGATAATATTTTGGTAAATAATCTTTATGACATTGTTTTAGATGGGAAATGTGATAAGTGTGGAAACCAAGTAAAAAGATATCTTGAAACATGAGAAACTGATGAGAAAGTTAAGAAGATAAAACAGTTATTAGGCAATTAGGAATAATTTTCTAATTAGTGTTCAGAACTGGCTTATTCCAATTTTTGTCAAAGCCGAAATTTAACACCTTAAAGTTTTTGTAATGGGAGAAATAAAAGGTTTTATTTTATGCTTATTTTACGCTATAATTAATAGATAATATGATATATGCATTATGATAGAAAATGATTATAAAATTTCTACAAAGATTTTCCAAGCCTTCCTAGGATGTAAATATAAAGCCTGATTGTATTATCAGAAAAAATTTGGCATACCTTGTGATTATGAAATTTTACAAAATGAACTTTTGATAAAGTATAAAAAGGAAGTGGCAGAGAAGATGTCTAGTAGTTATGTTTACAATGAGCTATTAAATAATCCGTCAGACTTTAATAAAACAAAACAAAATCATCATAAGCTTATAATAAATATTTCTGTGAAAGATAATATATTTGATTTAAACTTAGATGCATTAGAGATAAAGGCAAAAAAGCTAGGTGAAAGTATTCGTTATGAGTATGTGCCAACACTTTTTATTCATAATGAAAAAATAAAAATTGAGGATAGAATGCTTCTAGCTTTTCAGAGTATTGCTCTTGCAAAACTCAGTAGTAAAAAGATACAACATGGGAAGATTGTTTTTGGTAATAATTACAAGACCCAAAATATAAAATTATGAACACTGATTCCAAAAGTGAAAAAAATAATTAAAGAAATTGAAACACTTAATGAAAAATTGTCTGAAATTTGTTTAAATAAACATTGTAATACATGTGAATTTCAAAAAGAATGTCATGAAAAGGCTATAGAAAAGGATCATCTAAGTCTGCTTTGAAGAATGTCCGAGAAAGAGATTAAACAATGGAATAAAAAAGGGATATTTACAGTAACACAGTTATCTTATAATTTTCGCCCACGACGTAGATCAAAAAGAGCTAAAAATATATACAAACGTCATTATGATGAACTAAAAGCCTTGGCAATTCGAGAAAACAAAATATACATCTTTGAAAAGCCTGAGCTGCCTAAAGGGAAGGTGGAGATTTTTTTGGATGTTGAGGGTAATCCTGATGAGGATTTTTATTATTTAATTGGATTGGTTGTTATAGATGGTAAAAATCAAAAAGAGTATTCTTTTTGGGCTAACAATAAAGATGATGAAATAAAGATTTTTAAGAAATTTTTAGATGTAATTAGTCAGTATAATGATTTTATAATTTTCCATTATGGAAGCTATGAAAATAAATTTTTAAATAAAGTACAAAAAAAATGTGATAATAAAACTGAGCTGATAGAGAAAATTATCAAGAAATGTTGTAATGTTCTTTCGTTTGTGTATCTAAATATTTATTTTCCAACTTATTCAAATGGGTTAAAAGATGTTGGAAAATTTCTTGGATTTGAATGGTCTGATAAAAATGCATCTGGGATTCAAAGTTTAGTTTGGAGAAATAGATGGGAAAATAGTGTAAACGAAGTTTATAGAAATAAACTGATAAAATATAATTTGGAAGATTGCCTAGGGCTCAAGATGGTAAAAGAAGAGATATTTCAACTTAATTCAGTTGGTACTGCAAAAATTGATTATGTAAACGAAAATAAAGAAGAATTTTTTGTTTCTGAAATATGAAAACTTGATAATCAGTTTAAGCAGATTCGTAAATTTGCTAGTCTTGGATATGATAATAAGAAAATTTCCCTACGAAAGGAAAAAAAATCATTGGTCAGGGGGCAGGCAATCATTGGGCATCAAGCATATAGAAGAATAATTCCTAAGCCAAATAAGACAATAAAGATTCAATCAAGAAGAAAGTGTATTTATTGTAAAAATGATCTAAAAAATTCTAAACAAACACTTATTAGCCAGGTTATTATTGATCTTGTTTTTATGAAAAATGGTATCAGAAAAACAATTATTGAATATATTGGTAATAAAATTCGTTGTTCTGATTGTAAGAAGTTATCTATACCAAAATTTTTTGAAGATTTCTGAGAACAAAGGTTAATTGGTTATAATTTCATGGCTTGGATTATTTACCTAAGAATGTGTCTTCATCTGCCATATTCTACAATTATTCAAAGTTTAAATGATCAATTTAATGAAAAAATAAGCCAATCATTGATTTCACGATTTATAAGATATTTTTCAAAAAATTACAAAAATACTGAGAAAAAAATAATAAATAAGCTACTTCTGAGTCCGTTTATCCATGCTGACGAAACTAAGATTAATATTCAAGGTGTGAATCAGTATGTTTGGGTTTTTACTGATTGAGAACATGTGGTATTTAGAATATCAGAAACAAGAGAGTCAGATGTAGTACATAAATTACTAAAAAATTACGAAGGAGTTTTAATATCTGATTTTTATGCTGGCTATGATAATGTTAAATGTCGACAGCAAAAATGCTGGGTACATCTTATTAAAGATATAAATAACGATCTTTGGAAGAATCAATTTGATAATGAATTTAGTGATTTTGTTCAAAAATTAAGAGATTTAATTCTTCCGATTTTTGAAACTGTACAAAAACATGGGCTTAAAAAAAGAAATTTACATAAATTTCAAAAAAAGATTGAATTTTTTTACAGAGATGTTGTTAATCAGCAATATGATTCAGAATATACTTTAAAATATCAAAAAAGACTTATTCGATATAAAGAAGGTTTATTTGAATTTATTAATCATGATAACATACCTTGGAATAATAATATGGCTGAAAGAGCTATACGATGCTTAGCAATTCAAAGAAAAATATCGGGATCTTTTTATAAATCGCTTATAGATGATTTTTTACTATTGCTAAGCTTGTCTCAAACATGTCGTTTTCAAGAAAAATCATTTTTGAAATTTCTTATATCAAAAGAGAAAGATTTAGATAAATTTAAAAAATCTAAATCTATTAGAAGCTCACAAAAGGTGTGTAAAACGAATGAATATGCTTAAAGCAAAGAAATAAGTATTACAAAAAAGAGCAGTAACGAAATCAGATTAAGATGTTTTAAATTCGTTAAAAAAGCTTGAACTATTTCCAAAATGGAAATAGTTCAAATTAATATTTACTAAAGAGGTAGGTAATTACTTTGCTATTAATGTATAAAATCAATAAAGTTTAAATAAATTAAAATATACTATCAACGAATTAATTAAATACAAAATATGTCAAAAAATAATAATTCATCATTAGATAATTTTGAAAAAAATCTTTTTAAAGCCGCTGACAAATTGAGAAAAAATATTGATGCAGCAGAATATAAGCATGTTGTATTATGACTTATATTTCTTAAATATATATCGGATTCATTTGAAGAGCTGTATCAAAAATTGGAAAAATGAGAATGAGATTATAAATGAGCAGATCCAGAGGATAAAGATGAATATATGGCAGAAAATGTTTTTTGGGTTCCTCAAAATGCAAGATGGGCTTATTTGCACTCTAGGGCAAAAATGCCAACAGTGGGAAAAGATATCGATGATGCAATGGAGTTAATAGAAAAAGAAAACTCTAGTCTCAAATGAATACTTCCAAAAGTATATGCACGTCCAAATTTAGATAAAACTGCTCTTTGATGATTAATTGATTTGATTTGAGATACTGCTATTTGAGATGAAGCATCAAAATCAAAAGATGTATTATGAAGAGTATATGAATACTTTTTAGGTGAATTTGCAAATGCTGAATGAAAAAAATGAGGTCAGTTTTATACTCCTAAATCTATTGTAAAAATTCTTGTAGAAATGATCGAACCATTTAAAGGTCGTGTTTATGATCCTGCTTGCTGAAGTGGGGGTATGTTTGTAATGAGTGAGAAGTTTGTACTTGAGCATTCTGGCAGACTTGATCAAATATCGCTTTACGGTCAAGAAAGTAATCAGACAACTTACAGGTTGAGCAGGATGAATATGGCTATTAGGTGAATTGATTGATCTCAAATCAAATGGAATAGCGAATGATCATTTCTTAAAGATTCACATCCTGATTTAAAAGCTGATTATATAATTGCTAACCCTCCGTTTAATCAAAGCGACTGGGGTCAAGATATACTTAGAAATGATCCAAGATGGCAATATGGCGTTCCTCCTGCATGAAATGCAAACTATTGATGGATGCAACATATGATTTATCATCTAGCTCCTAAGTGAGTACTATGACTTGTGTTAGCAAATTGATCTTTAAGTTCAAATACTTCTTGAGAATGAGAAATAAGACAAAGGATTTTAGAAGCTGATCTTGTAGATTGCATAGTAGCTCTACCTAAACAATTATTTTATAATACATGAATACCTGCTTGCCTTTGGTTTATTTCTAAAAAAAGGCATGAAATGAATTGAGAAAGAAAAAGAAATTGAGAAATATTATTTATTGATGCCTCTGAGATGTGATTTTTGGCAGATAGAACACATAGAGAATTTACAGACAAAGATACAGATAAAATAACTAAAACTTACCACGAATGGAGAAATACAGATTGAAAATATGAAGATATAAAATGATTTTGCAAGTCTACAAAATTTGATGAAATTAAAAAGCATAATTTTGTATTAACACCATGAAGGTATGTTGGTATTCCTGATGAAATAGATGACTGAATACCTTTCAAAGATAAAATGGCAGACCTTACAGATAAATTATCTAAACAAATGAAAAAAGAAAAAGAGCTTGATGATGAAATAAAGAAACAGCTTTCAAATATTTGATTTGGTATTTAATAATTTATAAATAAAAATATTAATATGACATATACACCAATACAATGGCAACAAAGATTCCAAAATCTTGAAAGAGCTTTCATTTCTCTTCAAGAAAGTCAAAAAGAACTTGGAAAAGATGATAAAAACCTTTTTGTTAGAGATTCCTTGATCCAAAGATATGAATATACTATAGAACTTGCATGGAAAACTCTCAAGGACTATCTAGAGGAAGAATGATTTACCGATATATCTTCTCCAAAACAAGCTGTAAGACAAGGATTTAAAGAATGATTGATAAAAGATGGCAATCTATGGATTAAAGCTCTTGATGATAGAAACAAAACCTCTCATGCTTATGATGAAAACATGGCAGAAGAAGTTACAGAAGATATTAATAATAAATACTTTTCTCTTTTGAGAGATTTATATTTCTTTTTTAAACAACAAATAGATGCAGACAAATAGTTTTTGATTTTTACAGCAAGAATGGCAAGAAATGCTTGATGTTTTTAAAAAATATCAAGATATTGAAAAAGTAGTTTTGTTTTGATCTAGAGCAAAAAATACTTTCAAGACTGCCTCTGATGTTGATATTACTATTTATTGAGACAATGTTAATCATTCTCTTATTGCTAGCTTGCAAAGTGATTTTGAAGATTCTAGTATTCCTTATTTTTATGATATTCTTAATTATAAGACAATTAATTCTGATGAGCTTAAGGAGCATATTAGGAGGTATGGGAAGGTTATTTATGAGAAAGGTAGGAATGAATGGGTTGAGACTACTTTGGGGGAAGTTGTGAAAATAATGTATGGCAAAGATCATAAAAAATTAAAAGATGGGCAATATCCTTTATATGGTTCTGGTGGAATTATGAGATATGTTGAAAGTTTTTTATATAATAAAGAATCAATTTTAATCCCAAGGAAAGGAACTTTGAGCAATTTGTTTTTTATAGATAAGCCATTTTGGACAGTTGATACACTTTTTTATACTAAAATAGATACTTCAAAAACTTTACCAAAGTTTCTTTTTTATAAATTAAAGATAATGAACTTAGAAAGTCTGAATGTAGGCTCGGCAGTTCCAAGTTTAACGACTAATGTTTTAAATGATGTTATTTTAAATCTTCCACCTCTTCCTGAACAAAAAGCCATTGCATCTATTCTTTCATCTTTTGATGACAAGATTGAGCTTTTGAGAGAGCAAAATAAGACCTTAGAAAATATTTCTCAGAATATTTTTAAAGAATGGTTTGTGAATTTTAATTTTCCATGAGCTAACTGAAAGATGATTGATTCTGAGCTTGGGAAGATTCCTAAAGAGTGGAGAGTTTGAAAGTTATGAGATCTAAATAGCCATTTGAAGGATAATATTAAACCATATCAAAATCCTGATAATCTGTTTGCCCACTACAGCCTACCTGATTTTGATCAATGAGAAAAACCAAATACCACTGAAAGTAATTTAATTCTTAGCAATAAATACAAAGTTCACTCAATGTCATTTCTTGTATCAAAATTAAATCCTAAAACTCCTAGAATTTGGATGATTTTCAAACCTGATGATAACTGAATTTGCTCAACAGAATTTCAAGTAATTAAACCAAATGATTTGAAAGTTTTTGCCTATGTTTATTCAATTTTAAGATCTGAGTCTTTTATAAATGAACTGTTTTCAAAGGCTAAATGAACAAGCAGTAGTCATCAGAGAGTTAGCCCACAGGATATTTTAGATGCAAAAATTATTATTTCAGATGATATTACAATGAATGAATATCAAAATTTAATTTTTCCTATGTTAGAAAAAATTGATAAAAATAAATATCAGATACAAAATCTTTCTAATATTCGTGATATTCTGTTGCCTAAATTAATGTGCAGGGAAGTTGAAGTTAATTTTGAAAAATAACTACATGAAAAAAATAATTTACATATTCATATTAATAATATTTTTTTCATTAAATGCTTTTGCAAAGCATAGTGATAACTTTTTTACCTATTTAAGTAAAATAATTTATGAAGATTGTAGAAGTTATGATATTATTATCAGTGATCAAAATCCAGGTATTAAATACCTTGACACATGAGAACTTGTAAAAAAAATAAAACAACCTGTAGATATTGTAAGTATTGAATATTTGCTTCGTTGATTAGATAAATACAATCAATGGGATGATAAACTTAATAACTGAAGTTTAATAGTGAAAGCTCCAAATGGAAAAAGCTGATCTGGTATTTTATCTTGTTGAAGTGGATATCTAGATATTTGGTGAAATGATTATTTTTGGAATTGACAGCAAGTTGAACCTATTCAAAACTTTCAAATTAAAGATAATGCAAAAGCTACTTTTTGATCAAATAGTCCAATTCTTGAAACAAATGGAGATAATAATAAAATATGAATTTCAAATAATTGAAATATTAATAAGTCAGAAAATAATTTACTTATTAATTTAACTTTTAAAAAATGACTTATTTGAGGATTTATATTATGAATTATTACTTGATTACTTATTAAAAAAAGATTTTTTAAGAAAATATTTATAAAAAACTTGATGTATAAAGTCAAGAATATTTTGACTTTTTAGCAAAAATTAATAAAATGGAGATACGTTGGAAAAGCAAAAGGCTAAAAAGTGAATTAGAAAATAATGATTTTTTAGAGTCTCTCTATGGAAAAAAAGTAGCCAGAAACGTTGTAAAAAGATTGAATGAAATAAAATATAGTGATTCATATACAGATATACCATCTAATGCAAAAAAACATTCAGTTAAAAAAGGTAATAAATTTTTATACTTTGCCGTTGATTTACCTAATGAATGATGATGAAGATGAAAATGGAGACTTACATTTGAACCATATTGAAATCCTGATTTAGCAAAACAAAGTACTATAAAAAATGTAAAAATACTTTGAATAATAAATTATCATTAAAAAATAAAATGGGTAAAATATGATACAAATCACCAATGGCAATACACCCTTGAGAAACTCTTAAAGAAAATTTAGAAGAGCTAAATATTTCACAAAAAGATCTTGCACTTAGATCTAGTATGACAGAAGAAACTATAAGTAGAATTATACACTGAAAAGCTCCAATTACTTTTGAATCAGCTTTAAAATTTGAAAGAGTTTTATGAATATCTAGAGATTTTTGGATTAAATTTCAAGAAGGCTATGATAAGGATTTATTGAGACTAAAAGAAGAAAAAAAATTAAAAAACGAAAGTATTTATTTAGATAAATTTTCTTGTTATTTAGAATTAGCAAAAATGTGATTTGTAAAAGTAACTAGAAATAAGATAGAAAAGGTAGAAGAGTTGCTTCGTTTTTTTGCCGTTGAATCTCTATCTCTAGTTAAGAAAACTGAAGAAATTGCATATAGAAAATCTACTCAAAAAAAGATTAATCAAGAATCATTGGCAGCTTGGTTGAGGATTTGAGAAATAGAAGCAAATAAAATTGAAGTTAAAAACTATGATGAAAAGAAGTTAAAAACAAATTTAGAAAGGTTGAGACTTTTAACAAACGAAAGAGCAGAAATTTTTTCTGAAAAATTAAAGGATATTTGTGTTGAATGCTGAGTAATTGTTATTTATACACCAGCATTAAAAAATACATTAGTTAATGGTTCTACAAGGTGGATAAATAATAATCCTGTGATTCAGCTTAGCTTAAGGTGAGCTTATGCAGACACCTTTTGGTTTACATTTTTTCATGAGATTTGACATATTTTAAAACATTTAAAGAAAAGTAAAAAATGATTTTTTGTTGATATTGATAATGATGAAAAATGCATCACAGAAGAAGAAGCAGATATTTTTTCACAAAAAACTTTAATTCCCGACGAAAAGGATTTCAAAAACAAATTTGTTAACTTAGACAATTTAGCTCAAAAAATTGAACAATACTCCAATGCGATAAAAATCGATAAATGAATAGTCGCATGAAGGCTAGCTAAAGAAACTGGTGATTGGTCTAAATTTGCTAGATTTAGAACAAGACTTCAATTTATTGATAAAAAATAAATAAACCTATGACTAAAATATACGAATCAGATGTCGAAGAAATGACAATTGAAACCCTTGTGTCTCAGTGATATACATACCTAGACACTGAAACTCAAGAAGTAGAAAGACCTGATCTTTCCGAAGTAGTATTAAAAGATAGGCTAAAAGATGCTGTCGATACTCTTAATCCTGATATCCCATCAGATGCTAAAGATTTTGCATTTAAGCAAATACTCACACTAACCTCGCAAGATCTCGTAGAAAATAATGAAACATTTCATAAGTTTTTAACAGAATGAGTTCCTGTTGAGTATCAAAAAAATTGAGATACTGTTTGATGAATTGTAAATATTGTAGATTATGATAATCCATCGCTGAATAACTTCATAGTAACAAATCAATTCACCATAACTAACAATCATGTAATTAAAAGACCTGATATAATTATATTAATAAATGGATTGCCATTAGTTGTAATTGAGCTTAAAAACCCAACAGATGAGAATGCCACAGTCAAAAAAGCTTATACTCAACTGCAAAACTACAAAGACGCAATTCCAAATCTTTTTAATTATAATGCAGTGCTTATTGCCTCTGATTGATTAGACGCTAAAGCATGATCTTTAACAGCATGATGGACAAGATTTATGAATTGGAAAACTGTTGATTGAATTAAAGAAGATCCACTGACTGTACCACAAATAGATACTATGATAAGATGAATGCTAAGACCTGATGTACTACTAGAACTTATTAAGCAATTCACTGTATTTGAAAAATCTAAAAAAGAAGATTTAAAAACATGACAAATCCAAATTGAAACAGTTAAAAAGATTGCTTCGTATCATCAATATCATGCAGTTAATAAGGCTGTTGAATCTACAATAAGAGCAACAAATATTGATAATTGAATTTTAACACTTAGGCAAGAACCTGAAAGTTATTGACTTAAATCTGTAAAAAATCAAAGCAAGTGAGATAAAAAGGCATGAGTTGTTTGGCATACACAGTGATCATGAAAATCTCTATCGATGGTATTTTATGCTGGAAAAATAGTGTTAGATTTAAACAATCCAACGATTGTAGTAATGACAGATAGGAATGATCTTGATGATCAATTATTTGATACTTTTGCCAGCTGTAAACAATTACTTAGACAAGACCCAGTTCAAGCAAAAAATAGATGAGACCTAAAAGACTTACTCAAGACAGCATGATGATGAATCGTGTTTACTACTATACAAAAATTCTATCCCGAAGATTGAGAAACTATTCACGAACTACTTTCAGATAGAAAAAATATTGTAGTAGTTGCCGATGAAGCCCACAGGAGTCAATACTGATTTAAAGCAAAAACCAGAGAGACAGAGAAATGAGCAGTTGTTACTTATTGAAATGCAAAATATTTAAGAGATGCACTTCCTAATGCATCATTTATTTGATTTACATGAACACCTATTGAAAACGAAGATAAATCAACACCAGCAGTGTTTTGAAATTACATTGATATATATGATATATCACAAGCAGTTGAAGACTGAGCTACTGTAAGAATATATTATGAATCAAGATTGGTTAAGATACATCTTAAGGAAGAAGAGAAAGAAAGGCTTGATGCACAAGTAGAGGAAATTACAGAATGAGAAGAATCAACTGCTAAAGATAAAGCAAAAGCTAAATGGACTCAACTTGAAGCAATAGTATGACATTCAGATAGATTAAAATCAGTAGCAGAAGATTTTATTAAGCATTATGAAATCAGACAAGAAGCTAATGAATGAAAATCAATTTTTGTATCAATGAGTCGTAGAATTGCAGTAGAATTATATGATACAATTATTAAATTAAGACCTGAGTGGCATGATACAGATCTTAATAAATGAGCAATTAAGGTTGTAATGACATCAAGCTCCTCAGACCCACAAAATTGGCAACAACATGATACTAGCAAAAAAGAACGCAAAGCTCTTTGAGATAGATTAAAAGACCCAAGTGACCCATTAAAAATTGTAATAGTTAGAGATATGTGGCTCACATGATTTGATGCACCTTGTTTAAATACAATGTATATCGATAAGCCAATGAAATGACACAATCTTATGCAGGCAATTGCTCGTGTAAATCGTGTTTATAAAGATAAGCCATGATGACTTATTGTTGATTATATCTGAATAGCTTCAAATCTTAAAAAGGCATTAGCTACTTATACAGAAAGCTGAGGTGAAGGTGATCCAGCATTAGAACAAGAAGAAGCAGTAGCACCAATGTTAGAAAAATATGAAGTAGTATCACAAATGTTCAGTTGATTTAATTTTAATAGATATTTTACAGCAGATATTAGAGAAAAAATGACTATTATTCTTGAGGCTCAAGAGCATATATTATGATTAGAAGATTGAAAAAATAGATTTACTAAAGAAGTATGATTATTATCTAAAGCGTACGCTCTTTCATTACCACACTTAAAAGCAATGGAAATAAAAGATTGAGTTTGATTTTTCCAAGCGATAAAGGCTCGTCTTACTAAGTTTGAGCCTAGTTGAAATTGAAAAAGTGATGATGAAATTGAGACATCGATAAGACAAATTGTAGATAAGGCTGTTGTATCTGAATGAGTAATAGATATTTTTGATGCAGCTTGAATTAAAAAACCTGATATATCTATTTTATCTGATGATTTTTTAGAAGAAGTTAAAGGAATGAAAAGAAAAAATGTTGCATTAGAATTACTTAAAAAAATTCTTAATGATGAAATTAAAGTTAGATCAAAGAAGAATTTCATACAAAGTAAAAAACTTTCTGATATGCTTGAAAATGCAATAAAAAAATATCAAAATAATCTTATTACTGCAGCTCAAGTAATTGAAGAGCTTATTAATATTGCAAAAGATGTAAGAAATTGAGACGATAGGGCAAACGATCTCTGATTAACCGATTATGAAATAGCCTTTTATGATGCACTTTCAAATAATGATAGTGCAAAATGAATAATTTGAGACGATACACTGAGAGAGCTTGCCTGTGTTTTAGTTGAGCGAGTTAAATCAAATGCTTCAATAGATTGGACAATCAAGGAAACAGTTCAAGCGAAATTAAGAGCAATAGTAAAAAGAACCTTAAGGCAATATTGATATCCACCTGATATGGCAAAATTAGCTACTGAGAATATATTAAAACAAGCTGAGCTTTTAGCTGATGAATGGGCAGTTTAAATATTAATTTCAGTTGGTGACAAATTGTCACCAACTCACTTTATTCGACTTGTAAGATATTGTTTAAGTTTTTTTCAATATTTTCCAACTGTTGGATGATTTTATTAATTATTTGCTACATATTTTAATACTCAGAGTGTCATCAGGCAGTCTCATAATGCCCTGTGAGCGTTTTTAATTGGTACTTTGCATACATGTGCTGCTTTTGTTAATTTATGCCATCTATAGTTTCAATGATAGTTATTCCATTCTCAATGAAATTCAGAGAATATATTCATTGCACATTTAGGATCGTATTCAAAATCAGGAAGTTTATATTTTCTATTTGTTTGACTAATCATTCTTGTATCAAATGGAGAATTATAAATAATAACAGGTTTTCATTTAAGATGTTTTTTAACTTCATCATATATCTTATCCCAAGTTGGAGATTTATTATTTTCCAGAAATTCCCTACTAATTCAATGAACTTCTTGAGCACCAGATTCAATATTTCAATGAGGTAATACTAAAGAGTCAAATATTGTATTTCAGCTTAGATCAATAATTGAAATATCAACAATTTCAGCTCATTTTCATAAGCCAGTAGTTTCAGTATCTATTATTACTGCACTTGATAACGATAATAATTGCTTAGCTCTTTTTTGTGGCATATATTTGAGTTACTTATTATTTATATTCTACAAATAATGGTTTTATAGGTAAAGAATATATTGAATTATTTTATTTTTTGTATTTTTCTAAATTTTCATGAGTTGTTAGTATATCAATATTAGTTTTTAAACTACCTAGCTCTTTAAATGCTTTCCAAACAATCTTATTTTTTTTTCATCATAAAAATCCTAAAGTCTTAATAACGGAAGCAGTATATTAATAACATCAGGATCAATAAAAACAGCTCATAATGTTGACTGTTCAGTATCTAATCAGTGCGGTAAAATCTTTAATTCATCCATTTTATTCTATTTTAGTGATTAAAAGGGTTTGTCTCAAAAATCATCCATTGCCTTTGAATTAAGCATTGAATTACTATTTGCAAGTTCGTCATTCCATCTTCTTCAATTGATCCATGTCGTTGGATGTGGGATGAATTTGAGTTCAGTATTATTATTTTTCCAATACTCTACATGCCTCTTGAGTCAAGAGATTGCTGTACCTTGTTCTGATAATGATAGTTTAAGAAATTTTTGCTTAGCTTTTTCTTTTCATTCTTTTCTAAAATACAAGCTCCAAAATTCATTAAATTTCTGCTGTGTTTGATTATTTATATTATTCTTTTCATTCTTATCATTCTTAGTTCGTCTTCATTCTATCTTTGATTCATCTTCGTTTCTATCTTTGCTTTCTCTTGAGCAATCTATGAAATCATTGTTAATATAGCGAAAAATTGTTGCTTGCTTGGTCTTCGTTTTACTCTTCGTTTTTTGAATAACTCAAATTCATATTAAGCCATTTATTATTCTTGTTATTTGAGATTTCTGATTCTTTTCCAGTCAGAATTTAGCATATTCATTTTCTGACAATACAAATTCTCATTTTTTCATTCATTCAATAATACTGTCACTTGATCTAACTCTCGCTGAAATCATTAATAATATCGCTAATCTTAGTGGTTTTTTGCATGACCATATAAGTATTTCATTATACTGATCTGTAGTTAATTTTGAGAAGAATGGTATCATTGTTTCTTGGTAAGGTTTTTATTATTGGCTTTGAGTTGAACTTTTCTAAGCCATGTAAGGTTGTTAATTCGCTCTATGAAGCTTAAATCATCATAGAATTGCATAATTCATTCGATTATGTGGTTCTTTGTGTATTTCATAAATTAATATTTTATTTCAATCAAACACATTAAGTACACTTAATAATCAATAAGAGCTTGAAAATCCTTTTTGGAATTTTTAAGGTATTTTCTTATTAAACTTTCTGATTGTCGTTTCTTAGCTCTATAAAAGCTGTATATTAATGATCTTACTAATTTGTTACCCATAGGGTCATCACTACCGATACAACATCAAACAAGCATTGCTTGTCTTTCGTTAAGGTCATAATATCTAGCTCTATATTTCATTCAGTGTTCAAAATATTCATGATATTTTTCTTCAAATGGTCATAAGTGCTTTAATTTTCTATTCTCTAAGAAAAGAATCGTATTAAGCCATTGGTAATTATCAATTTCCTCTGCGATTGTAAAAGTACTGATAGTTACAGTGTTGTTTGCAGTTTTAGTTTTTAAATACTTTGTTGTCATAATTATTATAGTTAAGTTTATAAATTATTTTTTAAGTTTTGTGCTTAAGAGTTATTTCAAGCTATTTCTCTTTGATAGATTCAATTAAGGATTTCAAAATATCTACAATATTTTGGTAAATGATGATAAAAATTTTCTGACAATTCATTCTCTGAAACATCACTTGATATCTCTTTATTTCCTTTTGCCTTTGTTGTTTCCTTAGAAAAAGTCATCATTTGTCATCATTTTTAATCAGCAAACAGCTGATTAAATTATTAAATTAGGTAGTTAAAATTAATAAAGAAATTTGTTTGTATATATTTTTGTTGATTTTCATATGTTAAGGTTTAATTAGAATTGTTTCATAATCTTTTTAGTCAGATATTTTTTTACATAAAAAAAACTGCTAAGATTACTTAACAGAGCTATTTTCAAAAAAACATGGAGTTTATGCAAAATAACAGCTTTTGTTAAGCATTTTTTCCATGTTTTGTATGAATTTAATGTTCTATTTGGTAAATAATTTTTTTTAATTATTTACTTGTTCTATCTACTTATTTTAGAATATTGTTGAAGATGTCAAAAGTTTTTTCAAAATTATTTTTAATGGCTTGGTTTAGATATTAATAAGTATATGAAATATTACTTAAGTTTGATTCTTGGATCTTTTTTAGCTTTTTGCTTTCTATCTTCTATGTATTCATCAATTTCATATTCTAAAAAGGCAACTCAGGAGGATATTTTTTGATAAGGTATTTTGTTGTCATTAATTAGTTCGGACAAATACTGCGGAGATAATCAAAGTCTTTTTGCCACATCTCATACTCACAGGATTACAGGTCTTTTCTTTTTTCTAGCCATAAATAAATAGTTAATAATTTCTATTTATTAATAATATTGCAAAAAGACTTGAATTATAGACGTAATGAATTAAGGTATAATTAACAGTAATACAAATAAATAAAGCATAAATAGTTTATTAATAAAATCCATTATACCTGAACTTAATTAAAGTATTTAAAAATGAAAGATCTAAATCCGTGAAAATTACAGGCAATAATAAATGAAGCAGAGTTTGAGCTATATGCTAAGTTAAGAGAAAATGCACAAGTAATGATTATTGTAATTGAGTGAATACTTGATAGAACTGATATTTTAGAAGATTTTGAAAGAGAGGAGCTTCTTAAGGCAATAACTGACTTTAAGGATTATTTTCTTAATGTAAGGAAATAAAATTTGCTAAATTCTCAAGTTTCATTTCATAAATTTTTTATTATTCTGTTTATTGCAAATGCCAAATTATAAATATGATCAATTCTGAATATCTTATATATTGCAGGAAATCAACTGAAGAAGTTGATAATCAAAAAAACTCCCTTGAAGTTCAAGAGCAAGAGTGAATTAAATTTGCTAAATCTAAATGATTAAAAATAACTTCAAAAACTATCGATGGTTTAATGAAGTCATGAGTTATAAAAGAAAGTCATTCCGCATTTAAAACAAAAGCTTTAAAAATTTGAAAAGATTGATTAATGGAATATCAAATTGAAAGACCGAAATTCATGCAAATGATAGGGCTTTTGATTGAGAAGAAATATAAATGAGTGATAGTTCTTTGTTGGGATAGAGTTTCAAGAAATGAGCAAGATGACATGATTGTGAAAGAGCTGATTGATAACCAATGAATTGATATTCAATTTGTACAAACACAATACGACAAATGAATTTGATGAGATTTGCACAGAGATATTGATTGAATGTTTGCTAGGCATTATAGCAAGACAATATCGGTGAAAGTTAAAACTACCTTTGATAAGCTCATTAAAGAGAAAAGATGTCTAAATGTATCCCCAATAGGATATCTTGATAAATGATCTGATAATAAGCCTGTTGATCCTGAAAGAGGAGGTATTGTGAAAGACCTTCTAAATAATTTTGTTTCATGATGACACAGTATTGATTCCTTGCTTAAACTAGCACTTAAAAAATGACTTACTCAAAAACCAAGAAAAAAGAAATGAGATAAGACTTGAATAAAAGTTACTCCTCCAGTTACAAGGAGAGCAATTGAATCCATGCTTAACAGTCAGTTCTATATCTGAAGAGTTAGATTTAGATGAGAGTGGAGAGAATGAAAGCATACACCTCTTATTGATATGAGAACTTTCATCAAAAATCAAGAACACCTTAAGAGTAACCGTACATCAATAAAATATGATGATTTGAAATTCTTCCCATATCGCTGAATAATCAAATGTACCTGCTGAAGATCTTATTCGCCTGAACTAAAAAAATGAAAGTACATTCTTTATTCTTCAAAGTGCAAGAAAGACTGTGATAATTCTAAGAAATGCCTTAATGAAAAGGATATTGATGATATTATTTGTGAATTAATTACAAAACTCTCATTTTCTAAGGCTGAACTTGAGAGGATTAGAAAAGAATTTGAAACTGATATTGATAGTGTAGCTAGGCAAAGAAACGAAAAACTCCATAAAATGACTAAGGATAAAGAGAAGTTATTTGACGAGTTAGACTTTCTTACTAAAAATAAACTCAAGTTTATCAAAGAATGATTTTACACCATTGAATCTTATGTATCTGAAGAAAATAAGCTAAAAGAGGAGATGAGCAAGATTGATAAGATGTTCCAAATCCAAACAGAAACTTGAATAGAAATGCTTAATTTTGTTACTGAGTTTTCCGAACTCGTACAAATGACTTCAGAACTTTATAAAAAGTGAACTGACAAAGAAAGGAAAGAATTGTGTAATTTGATTTTTTCCGAACTGACTATAAAAGACGGCAAAGTGGTATGATACAGGGCAGATGAAGGGTTTGACGAGTTACTTTCAAGGACTGACAAAAAACCACCTCAAAGCCCTTGAGATAGTGGAAATACACCATTTTCTTGAAATGATGATATCCCTAATGGCGGAGAGTGAGGGATTCGAACCCTCGATCCCAAAAATGAGATAACACCTTAGCAGGGTGCCGCATTCAGCCACTCTGCCAACTCTCCATATGATATTTTAATATTCAGTTTTTAACTAGCTTAAGTTAAAACTACTAAAGCATTTTATAAAGAAATTTTGTTTGGTCAATGATAATAATTGTAGTGTGGGATTAATTTTAAGAATAAGGTTGGTACTTTGTAATGTGATAGCAATTTAAAAGTTAAAATTTTTAATTTAAAATAGATTTTTAATTTAAAATTCGTTAAGTTTGAAGGTTAAATCTTTTTTTGCAATGCTAAGAAAAATATTCCTTCATTCTAAAATGA
>CAYWBW010000030.1:0-21331 GCA_964456745.1 uncultured Candidatus Peribacteria bacterium
AAAATTAGTTAATAATTTTATCGATAAGTGTTGCACTTCAAAGTTTATTTTAAGGCTTAAATCGTAGAAGATACTAGTAATTCTTAAGCTGGCAACTAAGCTGGAATTGGAATTTGAGACAATATAAAGAGCCCGGAGACAAGGCAATGCCTTGTCTCTACGTTTCTTTATTCCTATTTTTTCTTCTTAGCTTTTTTAGCTTTCTTTTTAATTTTTTCTCTCATCTCTTCCCTTTTTTCTTTTGACAATTTATTATAACGCTTTTTCATTTTTTGTTTTTGCTTAGATTTAATTATTTTTTTCTGTTTATCGGTAAGATTAACTCACTTTTTCTTTGCCTTTTCTTTGAGCTTTTCTTTTTTAGCTTTAGGTAAAGCCTTAATCTTCTCTCTTATCTTTTTAGCTCTTTGCTGATTAGCTTTCTTTTTTCTAATTAAATGTTTAGCCTTATTTCATTTATTTATATTTTTCTTAATCAACTTCTTTTTTTCATCATCTGATTTGTTTTTTAATTCTTTCTTAATTTTCTTTCTTGCTTTTGCTTTTGCTTTTTTTCACTTAGCGTTATCTGAAACAGCATAAATAAACTCTGCCATATGTCATCTAGTAATTTCCATTACTGCATCTTTCTCCACATCTTCAAACAATCAAAGATCTGTTGCTCTCCCCATAAAATTATCAAACCAATTTCATGAATTGTTATCTTCTATGTTTTCACCCTTTGCTTTAAGAATCATTTTTATTGATTCAGCTGAAGACACTTTCTTAGATGGTCTAAATGTTCAATCTCAGTATCATTTTATTATTCATTTTTCTAAAGCTCAACATACATATTTTGCAAACCACTGATCCCATGGAACATCTGGAAAACAATTCTTATCACTTGGTTCAAATCATGGATAATTACTTTCCATAATAATTTTTAAAAGTTCAGCTCTATTAATATTATTCTTTGGCTTATAAGACCCATCATCATATCAATCTACAATTCACATATCCTCTACAAATGTAATGGCATCTCTATATTCATCATTTTCTATATCTCCAAATATATCATCATAGGATTCAGGTTCTGGAAACTCTTCTTCTAACTCTAGGTCAGCAATAAGATCATCTGCATCATCATATCACAACTCTCAAGCCACATCTTCTATTTCTTCAATATCATCAAAGTCATCAAAGTCATCATCTGTTACTTCAATATCAAGATCATCTAAATAATCATCTATCTCATCTTCATCAATAAACTCTTCATAATCATCTCAATCTTCTGATATAATATCAGAATAATATTCATCTTCATCCTCATATCACAAATCTTCTGCATCTTCATCATCATAATCTTCAATATCATAATCCTCTTCAATAAAAGAATCATCATCTCAAGACTCCTCTTCTGCATTAACAGGTGAGACAAATGAAAAAGACAGCACCAGAACACTTGACAGTAATAATCGTAATAATAAATTCATAAATATTTGTTAATTAATAAATTCCATATAAGTATATATGCAGTATTTTGAAAAAACTTTCAAAAAAACATAAATTAGCATATTTTAATAAATAAAATTACACAGTAATTAAATTTGTAATTATGTATAAATTATAATATATTACACTTTGAATTCTTGACATTATGAAATTTGCTTGCTTTTTGGTTAGTTTTAAAATAAATTATTTTATGATCAATAATAAAAATATATGCAAAAAATATTAATAACAATCTTATCTACAATCTTACTATCTTCTTGTCTTTCATCTAAAACAAAACTAAGCATTACAAGTCCTAATTTTAATAACTATTCAAAGATTCCAGAAGAATTTTCTTGCACCTGAGATGATATTCATCCAGAGCTTCATTTTACAAATATTCCAAAAAATACAAAAAGCTTGGCTTTAATAATGGATGATCAAGAAGCACCTTGATGAGAATGGATTCACTGGATGATATGGAACATACTACCCACAACTGAAAATATTGAAAAAGATAATAATCCTATGCAATCTACAACTTGACTAAACAGTTTTTGAGAATATAAATACTGATGACCCTGTCCCCCCTCTTGAACTCACAAATACAGTTTTACACTCTATGCCCTTGATACCGTGCTCAATATTGCAGAAAGTAGCTCGAAGAAAGAGATCTTATATGCTATGAGCTGAAGTATTATAGAAAATGCTATATTAGTAGGTAAATTTAGCAAAGACTAAAAAGACAAATACAATCCCAAACCTCTATCATCCCATCGAAGGCGAGGATCTTTTTAATCAGAACCTGAAAATATCTCAATTAAAACAAAACAAAAAATCCAAATCTTTGATTTGGATTTTTATGGTACCCGAAATTGCAAACAAGCTACTTAAGAAGCTCTTGCTCAATCATTCTCTGAAACTGCTCAAATGGGTAAGCTCAACTTACAAATTGCTGATTTATAAATACTCAAGGTGTTCATTGTACTCAAAAAGCTCATGCTTGTTTTGTTAAAAATTCAACTTCAGCACTTGTAGCTCAAGTATCTAAACAAGTAGTGAATTCTCAAGTATTAATTCACATTTCTCATGCCCATTTTTTATAATTATCTTCTGACAGAGCCTGTTGATTTTCAAATAGCTTATCATGCATCTCCCAAAATTTTCACTGTCTTCACGCACACTGAGATGCCTCTGCTGCCTTCTTAGCTTTTGCATGAAAAGGCAATGGAAGATGTTTAAACCTTATCTGTATCTTGTCTCAATACTGCTCTACAATTTGCTTATATGCTCATTCATAAAACTTTGCACAAAAAGGACATTCAAAATCAGAAAACTCTATCATGACAACTTTTGCATCATCTGGTCACTTTACTCAATCATATTCTAAAGCCTTAGGTGTTTTTAAATATGTTTTATGAATTTCTATTCTCATTTGTCATGCAATTGATGATAAATCAACATTATACTGTCATTGATTTTCAACTGCTAACTGATCTAAAAAATCTTTAACCTCTGTTTGTTTAATAGCTTCTCAAGTCACCATCATTGGAAGATATTTTACTCAAAACTTTTTTATTAAAGTAGCTCATTTAGCACTATCTGATTTCACCACTTCATAGTTCATTTTCTTAAAAACATTTTGCTTTATTTGATCAATTTTAGATCAAATATCAGCATCATCAGAAACAATAACTACATTAAACGGCTCCCTATTTTCTTCCTCTTTTTCTGCATCAAACTGTTGCTTAATAGAAGGCAAGCTCTTTATTTCATCAATTTGCTTCTGCAAAGTAGCGATATCATCTTTATTATTTCAAACACATCAAAATAACACTAATGGCATAAGCACAGTGAGTAATAGTAATTTTTTCATTATTTTTTAATTAATTTTATTCATTAATTTAAAAATACTGATATTAGATTTAATTACAAGAAATATTTTGAAATATCAGTATTACAAAAACTTGTAGATTAAATACAAGTTAACAACTATATAAAATACAAAGCTTGATACACATGTCTTTGCAAGGAACGAAGCAATCCAGTATACTGAAGTTATGTAAATAAAAAACACTACGCTCGGGATTGCTTCATCGTTCGTACCTCACTCTTCGCAAAGACAATCTCTATGTTTTTTATTATTTAAAACTAAATTTCTTTATATTAATTTCAAATTAGTAAGAAATTCTTTTAAAAAACCTAACAACCAAAGCTAAAGCTAAAGACAAAAATATACTCAAAACCAACACATAATCCCCCATTCCTGACGCAGGCAATTTTATATCATTTTCTTCTTTCTGCTCAGTTGTCGATTTGGTAAAAAATTTTTTAATAATGCTTTCTTCTTCTATCTCTTTTTCAACTTCAACTGTTTTTTCTTTTGCTTTATTTATTTCTACAGATTTCTTTTGAACCTTTACAGCACTTGTATCTTCAGTTTCCTTTACAGGATCATCTTCAAATAATCATAAGAATGCTAATTGTTTACTTGAATCCATAATTTTTTTAGTTTAAATAAATAGTTTGGGGTTGATAATACTTAAAAAGTATTTTGAAATCAATATAAAATTTTTATAACTACCCACTCTATGCATTATACAAACGTTTAAAACATCAATTAAAAATATATGAATTTCACATCTTGCTTTCAACATGCGGCCTTAGCCGCTTGTGCATAAGCAATTACAAATTTTTCACATAAAAAAACACCCCGCATAATCGCGGGGTGTTTTTTAGAAAAGTTCTAGAGGTTTTAAATGTCTGTTAAAACATTCTTTATCTTAATCGAGTTCGAATTAACTATCAGTCTCATCAATTTGATAAGCAGAATTAGTAGATTCAGCAGCTCAACCTAGGTAAAGATTTGTTCTTCAAGATTCAAGAGAAGAAGCACTATCAGATTCTTCTTGAACTGACCATGTGAAATTTGCAGCTGTCTCAGTTGCAGAAGCTCAAACTGTTGGAGGTGTAGTTCAATTGAAACTATCAAGTCATACTAGAATGTAATCATTTCCAGCACCGTCTTCTTCAACGATGTTAGCCTTAACTACAAAGTATGCTGTAGTACCTGGAGTAATTTCTGCATCTGATCAAAGATCATCATCTGAATTAAGATCAAATACTGCATATACTGTAGTATATCAAGTAGCAGTAGTATTACTAGTTGCAGCATATGATTCAATAGAAATTGAAGATGATAATCAAGCTGAAGCTCATGTATTAATATAAGCTTTATTACTTGAACTTCCTCAAAGTCTTTCAATCCATATAGATGCTCAACTACCGTAAGTAGCACTGTTATCAAATCACATTCAAGCGTTCTTAGAAATCTTAACTTTAAGTTTCGTTGGAACAACTTTCATTGCATTATTGTCATTATCAGTATTAACAGTTGATGCAACATCTACTTTAATAATACCAATAGTTTTTGATTCTCAAGAAATATTAGAACTGTCAGCTAATAAGCTATCTGAAGCTCATGAATCAGAAGCAGAATTAACAATAGATGCTCAAGAAATCTTAGCAGAAACTACTATTCAAGTATTTGAAGAAGCTGTTAAAGTTCAAGTAGTAGCAATAGTTGTGCTAATAGTTGTAGTAACAGAATTAACATCTACTGTAGTTAATTGATCTCAAGAACTAGCTCATTTAGCTTTTAGTACTTTAAATCACATATTCAACTCATCAACAGTAACTGCACTAGTGTCTTTTCAAAGAGGTTTAAGAACATATTTTGCATAAATTCTTTCAGTTGTTTCTCAAACTTCGTGATCAAAGTTTTCAAATTCTATGTACTGAGTACCAGATGAAGGAGGTTCTTGTGCAATCAAAGTAACACCATCGTCTGTATAAAAATTTACATAATCTATAAGCTTATAAGCATCAGTATAAGCTGATCCTCATGAATAGATTGCAACTCACACATCTTGTAAAACAACTGGCTCATTTGTAGCTTTTAACTTAATAGCTGCTACAAAATCAGTTGTTGCTCAAGCAAGCATGTTTTGATTATATTTTACATTTCAAACTCAGTCTGGTCCAGCCACATCATTGTCCATAGACATATCAAGTGATCCTTTTCAAACAACAGTAATAACTCTATCTGAAGCTAAAGCACCAGCGTTTCAGGTAACAGTATCGTTATCTTCATCTTCTAGTGTAATTCATGAATCTTTAACTTGAAGTTGCAATTGATTATTTTCATTAGTTGAATCATCAACTACAGATACTGTAACAACAAATCTTACTTTTTCTCATTTAGGAACATTTACATCAATATTATCAAAAGTAGCTTCGAAACTAGAAATATTAGACTCAGCTCTTATAAGAGTTTCGTTTGTTCATTCTTTTTTCCAAAGTTTTACTTCTGCAACACTATCAGTTGCGAAAGCTCAAGTAGAAGTTGTATAAGTTGTATCTTCTAATTGAATTTCAGTAATATTAAGATCAGATGTTTCATCTGCTTCAACTTCAAAATCTAATGCTACGATATTATCTGTACCGATAACAACGCTTTTTGCAGCAGAAAGAGATTTAACTGAAAAAGTTGCAGCTGAAGTTTGACCATCAACAGATGTAAATGAAATAGCTGAAGGAGTAATATCACTTACAGTAGTATCATCTTCAGTTTCTTGAATTTTAATTCAAGTAGATCAAATAGATGCGATTGAAAAATTAAAAGTAGCTCAGTCAATACTTGAAGTATCTACTGTGTCTGCTCTTATGGAAAAAATTCTAGATTCTCCATCGCTAAGACTAATTCAAAGATCAGTATCACTTGCTGTGATTGATGTTGAAGTGCTAGCAGCAGAACTTGTAAGTTCGTACGTGCTTCACATTGTTTCATCATAAAGCTCTATGTTTTCTAAAAGAGCTAAAACTCAGCTTGAATTTGATGAACTTGTTTGAGTTATAGTAACTATTGCTTGTTCGAATTCTAAATTCTTACCTGCATTTGTTACTAATTTAAATTGTCAAAATACGATATTATCTTTGTCTTTTCGTACCTTATCAATAGTTGGATTTACCTTAACAACAGTTACTTTTCAAGCAGTAATAGTAACATCATTTGCATCATCATCATTATCAGCTGTTGGAGTATTGATAACTAAAGCTCAAGTAATAGCAGCTCAATAACCATATTTAACTCAAGTTGCTTGTACATCTAGAGCCTTATCTATGTTAAATAAAATATCATTATTAGCTCATCATGTAATATCTGCTTTAATTGAGAACTTTTCAACTTTTCATTCTTTAACCAAAAATGGTTCATCAAGTATAAAAGTTAAATATTTACTATCCATACTGTTTACTGTTGCAACAAGATCTGATCATTGGTAAAGCTTGAAATTCATAAGTTCTGAATTTTCATCAACACTGTCAATTTCTTTAAATGTTATTCAATTAAAGTAAACATCTTCAACATCATCATTTGTAACTTTAACTTTCATCACAGTTACTTCTTCTTCTCATACTTTAACATCAGAAACAGTTCAGTTAGTTTCTATAGTAAGAGTACCTCATCACTGACTACCAATTTCAAAAGTAGATCAATTTAAAGGAAAGTCTCATACAACCTCACTTGCATTAGATGCAACCGCTGAAGCAGATAATAAAGTAACTGCTGCCCTGTTTCAAGTTTGATTATCATCTCAAATTGTTGCTCTAACAGAAACAGTAACTGTTTCTCAAGCTTCAATTTCAAGTCATCAACTATCTAAAGTGATATTTGCTTCATCGTCTGAGTTAAAAGTTTTTGTCTTAGAAATTCTTGATCATCCATCGTTAAATATAACAATTTCAGAAAAATCATCTCTTTCTCAAAGACCTTTTCTTGTAAGAGTAAGTGATGTAACTAAGATATCATCTCAATTAGCTGTTAAGTCATACTTAACAAACTCAACTCAAGCAACACCAAAAGGTATAACTGCTCATTTTGGAGAGTCAGCTGAAACTGAAATCTCCAAAGATCAATCAGATACAACTATAGGTGAAGAAGTGTCGTCGTCGTCATCTGAAACATCATCATCAGAAACATCTGAATCTACAACAACAATATCTCATACCATTTGTTCAATATCACTAGCAGTGAAAGGACTGAAAGCGGAAGTTCCATCTTCGAATCTAACATAAGTACTTGGATCGTCAGATACAATTATAGAAAATGCTCACACCTTAGCTACTGCTGCTCTAGAAATATTTGCATTTGGTGCAAATGTTGTACTAGAACCTCACATTCAATCTACTATAGATAGATTGTATGATGCAGTGATATAGTTTTCTCCCCAGTGACCACCAATGTCATTGAAAGAAGTTTCTGGATCTTGATAATCGTCTGCATCAACTCAAAAAGCTCAAAGAGCAATTTTTACTGCAGCAGCTCTAGCAATGTTATCTCAAGGATTAAATTTGTTTCCTTTAGATGACATCGGACCATCAATAATTCATTTTGCAGCAGCTGCATTTACGTATTTAGCAAACCATTGGCTATCAATGTCGCTAAATCATGCATCTTCTACATCATCTGTAGAAATTCATGCTGCTTGTACCATAGTTTTTACAAACTCGGCTCTGTTCATATTGTCTCATGCTCTAAATGTATCTTTAGAAGCATCGAATATTCATGCAACAGCAAGAGCTTCAACATATGGTGAAAACCAATCTCACGAAGAGACGTCATCATACGCTTGTACACTTGTAACTGATGTCATAAGGACAATAGCTACAGATGCAACGCTCGCTATTAATTTTTTAATTTTAATCATAGTTTTAAATAAGTTAATAAAATTTAATAAAAAATTGAATCAAACTATAATATATAGTTTGATTAATTTATTCAAAAAATCTCAGTACTATTGGTCCGACCTGCCCGTACTAAATCTTTTAATAAATTAGTTAATGCCAAATGAGTTTTTGATAATAAATTATCAGTTAATTTACTCAAAATGGCGAATATATTTTGTTCTTAGCAAAATAATAAAATTGTGTGACAAATAAATTGTCTTAATAAAATAATCTCTTATTCTCTTTAATTAGCCGTTAATTTCAATATTCTAATTCAGACAAAGAAGGTATTTTTTCTTCTCTATCGAAGCTTACAACGTAATATACTATCAAATGTTACAAAATTGGATAATAAAGGATTTGTAAATTTTGTTTAATCTTGTGTTATATTAAATATCAATTTTCTCAAGTTCAATTATTATTCTCACTATTTGATCTTCTCTAGCTTCTATTTCATTTGGGAATATGATCTTTCTTGAATATATTTTTCTTCATAATTTTAAATCAGAATAATCTATATCTTCAGTATCTAACGCTACTAAGTCTTTTAAATATTTTTTATCTCAAATAATGCTCAATAAAGGTGGTTCTATTATAATGGAACTAATCTTTAAACCATCTCACAAAGATCAAATAAAAACTGGATTAATTCCAAGTATCTTGGTCATTTTTATTTGTTCAAGCTCAATATTTAAATTTAAAAAATTTGGTGTAAAGCCTACTTGCAACACATTTCCATCCTTGTCTTTAATTAAAGGTTTAACTTTTTTTGAAATATTAGAAATTTCTCAGTTAAGCTCGTAATCTATAATTACTTCATTTGTATTTTTTAATACAGAATTAGCAGCGTTGATTGAAACATATCTTTCTTTAATAGCAGAAGAGACAATATTATATCAAGGAGCAACTTTTCATAATAAATTTAGCTTAACTGGCACAGATTTTTTTCAAAATCACTCAAGTGTGAACTTTGCAATTTTTGGACTAAAACTCACAATTCTAGCTTTTGTATTTTGAAGAGACAAATTAATCTCCTTTTCAAATTCTCAATTCATCAATCATTTTGCGTCTATTGTTGCTTTAAAGTCAGTAATATCTAAAGAACTTAATACATCACTTGGAGCATCAATCTTAATCTTAATGGTTGGTAAACCCGTAGAAAGCTGTTGATCTTCAGCCAAATTAACAATAGTAATATCAAGTTCTTGTTTGTACTCAGAAATATTTTGCTTACTCACAACAATACTAAACCAAAAGAATAGTCACAGTAATAAGGATAATAATTTTGCTAAAAAGTTAGACATTATATTTTTTCTTCTGTTAATAAATTTTCTAGTTCATTCAATGAAATATTAGGCCAAATCTCCCCTTCTTTAATGAAAGAAATTTCTCATCTTTCCTCAGAAGCCACAACTACAACTGCATCAGTTAGTTCTGAAATTCATATTCAAGCTTTATGCCTGGTTCAATATTTTATATCTGTAACATTGTGTGAAAGTGGTAATACACTTCAAGCAGAAATAATAACATCATTTTTTACAATAATTGCTCAATCATGTAATGGTGATTTTGGGAAAAAAATGTTAATAAGAAGTTCTTTGGACAATTTTGAATTTAAAATAATTCAAGTCGCACAATAATTACTTAAATTTATATGTTTTTCAAAAACTATAATTGCTCAAATCTTTTTCCTAACCAATATTTCTAAAGCATGTTTTAATTCTTTTATTACTCTATGCTTATGTTTCTTATGAAAAGTATTTTTTAAAGAAAAAAATCAAAAATAATTTATTCATTTTCTGATTTCATTTTGGTGCACAATAGGCAAAGCTATTAACAATACTAAAAACAAAAATCTAAGCAAAACTTCCAATGCCACTAATTCAAAAATTGTAGATAATATATAAACACTAGCAAGTCATATGATAAAAGAAAAAAATCTAATAATCTTAAATTTTATTACCCAAAGTATTAAAAAATAAAAAATAGTCGATGTAACTAAGATATCAAAAAACACTATCTCTGGAGAGAAAACTGAAAAATCAATATTTTCAAAAAGAAATTCTGTACTTGATTTAAAAAACTCAAAAAGCTCATATATTTTTTCTTTCATATTCCTTTTATAAGAATTTTTATTAAATTATCAATTCTACAATATAATAAATACGGATTTTGTCATCCATATCAACTGTTAAAAAGGCTTTAAAAAGTGTATAATAGCTTGAAATAAAAATAAAAAAATTGAAACTAAAACAAATAATCATTGGATTTTTATCAATTTATCTTGTATCAAGCCTAGCTTGCGCACAAGGCATAAATATGAGCAGCGAAGATACAATTGCTTGAAAAGATAGTTATATCTATTCTTCTACCTCAAATCCATTTGAAGAAATTTACTACAGTATAACAAAACCAAGCTGAGAAATAATAAAATTATCATGACTGTCTTCAAATAATCGAAAAATAAAACTCAGCTTTTCATGATACCATACAAAGAAATCATGAATTTACAACATAGAATGAAAAAATAAAAATTGAGACCTTACTCGTTCAGAGTTCAATGTTTATCCTGCAGATTGCTCAGCTATTCAATCAAGTATCACATCATCACAAGATTCTTTGGAACTACATTCAGAAAATTTAGAAATCGTGGTAAATCTAAAAGATAAATATCTAAACCCTATAGCAAATCAAAGAGTTAAGCTTTTGTCTTCAAGATTTGAGGATGAATTTGATGATGAAGTTGTTTCTGATTCCAGCTGAAAAGCACACTTTACTATTAAATCAAATAAAGCCTGAATCTCAACCTTTACTGCAATAAATTTAAGTGAAAATAAAACAATAAATCAAAGAGTAAAAATAGTATTTTATGCAGATAATATTTTGGATCCAATTTGATGAAATCCATATTCAGCAAGCTTGCTAAACAGTAATTGATGATTACTTGAAAAATATAGTGACAACTTCTGAAAAGTTGATGGTTTTGTCATAGAAACATCAGAGGAAATCATAATATGAAGTGATGAAAATTATATGCAAATAGAAGCAATAGACAATGAGTGAAACAGGGTAAAAAACTACCAATGAACAGTATTAATTGAAGTTCCTGAAGATCCTAATGTAATACTGCCATGAGAAGGACTCTACACTTTTACCGAAAAAGATCAGTGAATAAAAAAATACAGCCTTTCACAAACATTTAACAAAGAATGACAGCTTACTATCAATGTGTATGATTATGAAGACTGAAAAATAAATGAGCTAATAAATTGAAATAAAATACTAAATATAAAAACAAATGAAGATGTTACTACTACCACGACTCAAACTAGCGAATTATTAAAGATCATAAGTCCTGGCGACTGAACAAAACTCTGAAGCAATCAGGTTAACATTGTATGAATTGGTTTACCATTTACTGACTTAAAAGTATTTGTAAATGAAGAAAAAAAATGAGACGCAGAAACATGAGAAGACTGATGATTTAATATAAATATAAAATGACTTAGTGATTGAAAAAACATAATATATGTTAGTGAAAAACAATGAGAACGAAAAAGTAGTGAAGAAGTTGAAATATACATTGATACAACTCCCCCAACAATAGACAAGTTAGAAATTTTTCCTGAATCAGGAATTACCACTGAAGACTCATTTAATATTCGAATATATTCAGAAAAAGAATTATCATCAGTAAAAATACTGCTTAATTGATCAATAGAAGCACTTTCTGAAAAAAAATGAGAACCATGACTTTACAGTGCTAACATAGTAGCTCCATCATATTCATGAGAATACTCAATAGATGTAATGCTTGTAGACTCACTGTGAAACAAGGAAACATATAAAGAAGAATCAACACTAACTGTTGATGACAAGACACCTGTAGCACCTAATAAGATGCAAAATATTAATATTAGCCCTGGGGCTAACAAGGTAAAAATAAAATGGACCAAGCCTGATAGCGAAAATGAAATCATAAATTATAAAGTATATCTCTGAATTAATTCAAATGATTTAGAATACTTCTGAAAAACTAATGTTAACGATATTACAATAGAAAACTTGATAGCAAATAAAAAATATTATTTTTCTTTAAGTGCAATAGATAAGTTATGACAAGAATCTGAAAAAAGTGATCCTATCGAAGCAGTTCCAGAAGAGCTTAGTCATAACTCCCCTATTTGAGTTAGCAGTGAAGACAAATTAAACATAATAGCAAGCGATAGCATGGTAACTATTAGCTGGAAACCACTTTGAAATCAAGTTTCTAACTATAAAATAATGTATTGAATTGATCAAACTAACCTGGAAAAGATTATCAATACTAACGATAATAGTACTATCAGAAACATAGAAGATCTTATCAATAAAGTTCCATACTATTTTCAAGTTGTATGAACTGACGCAAAGTGACAAGAGACAACAAGAAAGTCCAATATGGTACTAGCGGTTCCAGACTGACCTTGAATACTAAAACCATGAGCCTTAGTAGACAGATCAAAATACGACAATAAAATAATAAAAATAATTAAGCCCAAATGAAGTGCAATAAAAACATGATCCGAACTCTGGTTTACCCTTGCTCTTTGTCTGATAATTACAAATTGGCTATATCGATACATTAATAGAATAAAAAGTTAAAATTCTGCACTACTTAATGTTGAATCTAACTTTAAAAACTCAGGACTTATTTGTGCAATAAATCTAAATGCTCATCCAGTCTCTGACGCAATCTCTAGCCTATATGCTTGCAATACCTGTCATACAATTCAATGTGTTTTTTCAAATTTTTCATTAAGTATCTTTGTTCAATAAACACTATCTCATACTACCGGAAATCAAATGGATGATAAGTGCACTCTGATCTGATGTGTTCTTCAGGTAAAAATTTGTACCTTTAGCAAACTTATATTTAAATCTTCATAATAATTCAATACATCAAAAATTGATTCAGCTTCTTTTCAATCAGGTCTCACTGACATTTTCTTTCTATCATCTTTTGATCTTCAAATAGGGGAGACTATCCTTCAATTGTTTTTAGGGTGGCCATGAACAAAGCATAAATAAATCTTCTTAACCTTTCTTTTTTGAAATAAATTTTGGTAAAATGCTAAAGATTTTTTATTCTTTGTAGTCATTAATACTCAAGTTGTATCCTTATCTATTCTATGAACAAATCAAATATGTTCTACGGACAACCTTCACTTAGATACAAGGTACCTATTACGCAATCCTGACAATAATGTTGATGTCATATCATTTTCATCTCATGGATAAACTTGCCTACCTTTTTCCTTATTGATAACCAATATATTCTCATCCTCATAAATGACATCTATGGGCATTTCTGTCGGCAAAGCATGAAATTCTTGTACAGGAAAATCTCAAATTATGATCTTTTCTGATCAACTTATCTCAAATCAATTCTTTTTTATAATTTTACCATCAACAGAAACCAACTCTCTTCTTATTAAGATTTGAGCCTGGTTCTTACTAATTTTTTTAAAATCACAAACATAAACATCAAGTCTCATTATTCAATTTCAATTAATTGCTCATAATCAGATATATTATTATTAGTATCTGCAATTCTTAATATAACTGTATATTTTCAGGCTGCGGCAAACTCATGAATAGGGGATCTGGATCTTGAAATATTTCAATCTCAAAAATCCCAAGTCCATGTATCAATATCTCAAATACTACACTGTGAATCAAATTTAATTTTAGAAGCAGCTCTTGCTTTTGTTTTTGATGCCTCAAAACAAGCTTGTATTCATTGCTCTCTTGCAAATACTTGTTTAGTAGTCGTATATACCTCTCACTTTTCAGTATAAACACTTAAGCTAACAGTATAATTTCCAGGATTTATAAACCTATGCTTCTTCTTTGCTCAAGAAAACTCCTTTTTTGTTCAATCTCAAAAATCCCATTCATAATTTACAATCACGTCCTCAGATTCAACTTCTGAAGCTGATCAATCAAATGATATAATCAGGGGAACAGATCAAGAAATTTTATCCACTCAAATTACAGCATTTCCTGTAATATCACTAAGATCAAAAGATAATTTTGCTATATCATCATTTCAAGTACTATCAGTAACTTTTAAAATTACTAATTGTTTTCAAACATCTCTAAAAACAAACTCAACTTTTTCTCAAAATGCATCATAAACTCAATCTCAATTATAATCCCAAGAATATTCAATTATATCATTATTTGCATCTGTTGAATCAGAAGCATCAAACTCTACTGTAAATGGTATTGATCAATTTAAATCACTTGGCTTTGTTGATATACTAGCAACAGGATTAAAACTTCATTCACTAACTTTTATTAAAACTGTTTCAGTTCATTGATTTCACGCAGTATCCTTAACTAACAATCTTAGCTCATATTCTCATGCTTTTTCATAAACATAATTTACAGATCTTCATGCTACATACTCTCAAGTATCTAAAAATTGCCATCTGTAAGAAACAATATCTCATTTAGTTGAACTGCTCTCATTTCAATCAAGAGTAAGTCTAAATGGTGCCTCTCACTGAGTTCATGGATATACCTTTATTATTGCTTCAACATCTTTGATTAATTCTCAAGACCTAACGGTAATATCTTTATCATGCCTCTTAACAACGTTAGCTGTATCCAAAGTTTGTAATATTACAGGATATATTCAAATTTTATTAAAACTTTGAGTTATTATTGGTTCTTTTGAAATAACTGGTTCACTGTCTATTCAGTTAAAAAACCACCTATATTCTTTAATATCATTACCACCACTGTCTGATAAATTGCTTGCATTAAATTCAACTTCCAAAGGTGCAGGTCAATTATCTGGTTTTGCATAAAAAGTAGCTTGTCCTAAAGAAAATATATTTTCAAAACTTTGAGAAGATCAATTTTTAAATTCCAACTTTACTGTTACTTTATTAATTCAAGAATTTCTTACTTCATAATCTACCGAATAGTCCAGTCACTTCTTATCAGTAATTCAATCATTATTAAAATCCCAAAGTATATTTATTACCTCTTGTCATTTTGCCTCAGCAACTATAATTGCTTTATTAATAGAAAAACCAACTAATGCTGGTGCAATTAGATCCTTTGTATTTGTAGGTGATATTGTTAATTCAGCTTTAATATTTAATTGAAATTCAAATTTTGCTATAAAATTATATAATCATATCCATACAATCATTGTTATAAACAAAGCAAGTCATGAAAAAAGAGATAAAAATAAAGAAAACCTCTTTTTATCCACCTCTTCTTTTTTTGCTAGTAATCATCTAAAAATTCAAACACTGAGCATTAAAAAAAGTACTATAGAAAACACTGAAAAAATTGTACTAGTAAGGCTTAATAAAGATTGCTGAATCGTAAGAGCCTCAATTCATAAAATAGTCAAAAGAGGACTATTAGGTCATCAAATAATAAGAACAAAAATTAAAAGAACTGATAAAAACAGAAGAAGTAAAAAAATTCAAAACAAAATAGCCCAAATTGAAACCTTTTTCTTAGGTTTTTCACCATGATTATCATTTAAATTCTCAACACCACTATTGTTAACATTTTCCTCACTTGGATGAATCTGAGTTAAGAAAGGGTTTTTATTTTCATTTTCCATATCAAAAAATTATAAGTCAATTATATAGAATCTATTTGCTATTTCAACTATATGGGTAATTTTTTTATACGCAGTAAGGGATTAGCAACATTAGGAGTGATGTGTAAATTTTTAAATTTATACACCAAATCAAGATCATAAACTATGCAATACACCCCCTAATTTCTTCCAAAGACTTTATTCACTCTTCTTTCATAAACTGCTTCATCTCACTAACAATTAAAGAAAATACCTCTTCTCAGCGAGAATATATCGCAGTTCAAACTCATAAAATTGTTGCTCAACACATGATTGCTTCAATTGCATCTTTTCAGATACTAATTCATCAAGTTCAAATTATAGGAATTTTAACAGCTTTGTTAATGTCCCAAATAGCCTTAAGTGCAATAGCTTTGATCATTGGTCAGGAAAGTCATCAAACTTTATTTTGAAGAACTGGACAGCGAGCATAGGGATCAACAATAAGTCACGGTCCAGCTGTATTAATAGCACAAATTCAATCAGCTCAAACACTTTCACAAGCCTTTGCTATAGTTGCGATACTTGCAACGTTTGGCGATAGCTTAATAACAATTTTCTTTTTTGTATTCTTTCGTACAATTTTAGTTACAGCTGCTGCGCTATCAATATGACAAGCAAAGGGAGTTCACATCTCATCCTCAACATTTGGACAAGAAATATTAACTTCTAAAATATCAGCATCACTTTCATCTAATATCTGAGCTAATTCTCAATATTCATCAATACTTGATCAAAAAAATGAAACAATAATTGGAGCATTATGCTCTTTACTTTTATACTCACTATATGTACTCATAGCTTCATGCACTCATTCTCAAGATAATCAGATAGCATTTATTATTCAAATTTCTTTTCAAAGTCAAATAACAGTAGGATTACAATGACCAGTTCTTGGTTTTAAATGAATTGATTTAGTTGTAATTCATCAAGCTCAATTCTTTAACACCTTAATCATTCAATCAGCTGTAACTCCTAAAAATCAAGAAGCTAAAACAATTGGTGGGTCAAAATCAAAATCAAGAAAATTTGTTTTTATGTTCATATTATTACATTAAGTGTCTAAACAAGATCTAATAGTCATTGATTTTTTCTCACACTCTTTTTCTTCTCTTTTTGCTACTGAATCCAATACAATTCAAGCTCAAGCTTGAGTGTAAGCACTTTTTCATGAAATAAAAAATGACCTTATAACCATAGCCATCATAGCCTGATTGTTAAATGAAAAAAATCAAACTGCTCAAGTATAAGGTCATCTAGCAGTATTTTCTAGTTCCTGAATCAATTTTATAGCTTCAATTTTTGGAGCTCCTGAAACAGTTCACATAGGAAAACTATGTATAAAAGCATCAAACATATTTATATCATCTCTTAAAATTCAAGAAACAAATGAAACTATATGTTGCACATGAGAAGTTTTTTTTATGGTTTTTAACTTGTCAACTACCACGGATCAATATTTACAAACTACTCCTAAATCATTTCTAGCCATGTCTACAAGCATCATGTGTTCTGCTAATTCCTTTTCATCATTTAAAAGCTCTTTTTCAAGATCTAAATCCTCTTGAATAGTTTTTCATCTACTCCTTGTTCATGCTATTGGATATGTCTCAATTTTATCATTTGTTATACTTGCTACTAATTCTGGTGAAGATCATATTATCTGTCTATCATCAAACTTCAGCAAAAACATATATGGTGAAGGGTTTTTCTCTCTCAGTTTTTCATACAGTGAAAGTCATGGTCAACTAGTGTTATAATCAAAACGTATCGAAGGAACTGCTTGAAATATATTTCATTTTTTTATATTTTCTATCAAGTAATCAACTGACTTTTTAAAATCTATATTCTTTTCCTTTTTAATTTGTTTTGCCTTAAAAGGGGATAAATCAATAGGGGAATCAATGTTTTCTAATAGCTTGACTGAATTATCTCAAACAAGGGAAAAATATTTAAACTCATTAGTAATATGATTATATTTAAGTCATTCTAAATACAAACCATATTCAAAATCATAAAACTCTTTATTTTCTTTAAATTCAATATCAGGCTCTACATATTTGAAACTTTCAAAGCTATTGTATCACACCAAACCTCAAATAAATCAATCTTCTCAATTAATTAGGTCACATGGAAAATTATTCTTTAAAAACTCCCAAGGATTGCTTTCTTTATATTCAAATAATTCTCAATCAATCCATAAATTATCTCCTAAAGCCTGTATTGTAAGCCTAGGTCAAAATCAACAATAAGAATATTTTGAAAAATCTATATCATTAGTTAATGATTCTAAGATAAAAATATTGTCATAATTAGCATATATTCTTTTAAAGAGTTCAAAAATTGTAATATCCAAATCTAATTTTTTATTAAATTTGTTAATTTCGAAATCAAAAATATTAGTACTCTTGCTATTTTTTTGATTTAACTTTTTTTGAATATTATGCCCCTCTCTAATAATAAGCTTAATAATACTCTCTGCCACATCTTCAGAAACATCATTTTGTTTCGCAAATTTCTTTATATTTTTTAACATTTCGCTCTCTCTTGACGGTTGAAATTGTGCAATATTATTTTTCTTTTTATACTCTGCAACAAAGGGAATAAGCTTATTTCTATCAGAAAGCAAACTAATTATTTTGTTGTCAATTTTATCAAGCTTTTTTCTAACTTCTGAAAGGTTCATATATTTATTTAAACATTACAAATTATCTATACTTGTGACAAATTCTCATGTTTCATCATAAAGAAATCTTATCTTAGGGACAACTTTTCTTTTTAATGAAACATTGACCTGTTTCTGATAATGACCAGCTTTTGACTTTAAAAAATCAAGCACACTTTTATTTGTTGGTATTGAAGATATATAAACATTTGCATGGGAAAAATCTTTAGTTACTTTTATTTTTGTAATAGTAACAAGTCAAAACTCAGGCAATAACTCCTTTTGTATCTGTTTAGACAGTATAGTCTGAATGGTTTTTATAAGTTTTAATTCTTGCATTTTATATCAAATTACTGTTTTTATTTAAATAATAATACTTTCTTGGATTGCTTTCAAACATATGCTTCAAAGTATATTTAAATGAATCATAAAAATGCTGTCTTAGCACCTTGCTTTTAAAAAAAGTAAAGAATCCTCATTGACTGCATCTTTTTCAATCAGCATAAACCTTAATACCAGGATAATAAATAACTTTTTTTTCAAGTCTCCAACACTGGAAACATATTTCAGAATCACTCATAAAAATAAAATAATTTTCATCAAATCATCATATCTTATCCCATACTTCTCTCCTTATTGCCATAAAAGAGGACTGTATCCAATCAACTTCTTTTGTTAAATCAAGATCAGAAAATCTCATCTCGTCTTCACCTACCAAGGAGCTAATTATAGGAAATTTTCTTAAAAATGTTCGTCTAAAAAATTGGATAAATAAATTTGGAAATGTTCGAATAATTGTGGGAATAGTTCAATCATCATTTAACTGCTTGGGTCCCAATATTCAAACATCTTTATTATTTTCAAGATATTCTATCATCTTAGCTATTACAAACGAATCTCTACATATAATATCTGGATTTATAATGAAAACGTAGTCTCATTTTATATTTTTAGCAGCAATATTATTTCATTTAGGATATCAAGTGTTGGTTTTGTTAATTATCACTGAAACTTTTTTATTTTTTTCAAGTGTTAAAAGCTTGTCTGCATTGTTTTTATTACAAGAATTATCGACAATGATAATCTCTAATTCAAAATCTCACTTTTGAGACAATAATCAATCTACATTCTTTATTACCCTGTCTGCCTTTAGAAAATCGAGTATTATAACTGATATTATCATAATTTGGTTTTGATTTAAAATTATTAATTAGCTTTCATAAATGCTACAATTTTTTTTATATTCTCAAAATTCTTAACTGTTTTCTTTACATTCTTTTTATTTCTAAAAAAATCAAAATACACTCAAAGTAAATAAGTTTCAAATAACAAAATAAATAAAAATTTCCTTAATTCATACAATAGCGTCATGACAACAACACTGAAAGGCAACTTGAAAGAAAAGTTCTTGTGCAATATTGTTAAATGCCCACTTAACGATGATCGGTTTGCAAAAGCGCCTCGCAATTTTCTTTCCTTTATTTTATTAAACAATCACTCTGTTTCATTAGCAACTTGCCTGTCGTGATAAACAACAATATTTGTCGCTATTATTGTACTAATTCAATACCAATTTAACCTATAAGATAAATCAACATCATTTTTATAATGAGCCACATTTTCCCCATCAAATACGAATCAATCAGCATTTTTTAAATTTTCTATAGCAGATTTAGTAAAAACAGCAACAGCTCAACTTGGTCAAAACACATCTGATACATTGTCATATTGTCAAGTGTCATTTTCTCCTTGTCATATATCAAAAAAATAATGATGTTTGGAAATTCAAACTCAACATGAATCTAAAAAATTAGTTTTTGATTTTTCAATTTTTTTAACAAGCAGTCAATTTCAAGATTTTTCAATTTCATCAAAATTCCATCTTCTAATTTTACAAGTAGCCATCTGAGCATATTCATTTTTGACTAGCGTATTTACAATTCATGATACAAAATCCCTAGAATACAGCATATCATTAGAACAACAAAAGTATATATCTCAAGTCATTTGAGATATTAATTTATTATGACCTCCAGAGTGCCACAAATTTTCTCCTGAACTAAATATACATTTTTCAAAAATTTCAGGATAATTTTCTCTGATATATTTTGTAGCTGACAAATCTTTATCTTGATCTCTAAATAAAAATTCAATTTCTCATTGATAATCTTGATCTATCAAAGTAGTCAAAAAATATGGAATATATTTTTCTCATTTATACAAAATCACCCCGATTGAAACTTTTGCTAAATTCACAAAAGCAAGTTTAGTGTTTTATATTTAAAATAAAAGTTAAAGTTTTATTTACGCAGCTTTTTTGAAAACCTTTTCTAAATGCCACAAATGCATTTTTCTATTATTGCAATCATTATTGTAAAATTCATATTCTTTTAACAATCACTGAGTTAAGTTATTAACTAAATATGCTGTGTGTAAAATTCATTTACTACCTACCTTGTCGTTTTTTGCTTGCCTATCTTTCGCTGACAATCTATTAAATTCTGCAGTATGTAAATAATATTCTTTTAAAAACAAATATTCTACCCTTTCTTTTGCAAAAATAACAACATCAATAATTCATTGCTCATTTCACTCTCGAGCGAGCGTAGTGAGTTGAGAGATTAATCCCATAATAAAATATATTTAAAATTATCTATATTACTAGCTTAAACCGAAAAAGATCTCTCCGCTCGTTGTAACCTCCTCGGTCGAGATGCCTATTAAAGGAAAGTGTCAAGATAAAAACAAAAAATCGTATC
>CAYWBW010000031.1:0-21063 GCA_964456745.1 uncultured Candidatus Peribacteria bacterium
ATTTATTTACTGGTTTGTAGATAGCCCAGCATTGCAAAATGAGAAATTGCCATTTAATTTTATCAATTTCTAAATCTTTCCCTGAATTTATATAGTGCTATAATTATAGCTGGTATTTGACTTAACTAATTATTGATAAACAATTCATCACTGTGACTTGTTAGTTATATTTGATTTAATTAGAATTAACTAAAGAAAAAAAATGTATTGACAAATAGAATAAATCTATTATCATACTAAACTATTTATTAATTAATTTTTTAAATGTCAATACAAGGGATTGTTAATATGGACGGGTCAAAGCAATCTTCTATGGATTCAAAAACTAAAACAAGAAGTTCAGATTGATCACTTGTGTTGTCAGTTTGAGAAACAAGTGAAATTCCAAAGCCAGTTACTTTAAATGTTTCAACTGAAAATTGAGAAGTGCAATGAATTCAGGTAAACACTCTAGCATTATCAGATGAAATTTCTGGAACTGTGATTCGAGCAAATAATCATGAAGTTTGAACTTTTGATGCTGCTGCTATAGATACTTTAAATACATTAGTAGCCTGTGCACACGACATAAGGGGTCCATTAAATTGAATTATAAGTTCTTTAGATAATTTGCAATCAATTAACGATTTTGGATTGTTAACAACACTTTGTTTAGATTTATTGAGCTTTGTTAATACATTGCTTGAGATAGCTGAAAAAGTTAATTCAAGACATAAGATCAGTGAAAGTGAATTAACATTCTTAGATAGAAATAGTGATAGAAGTTCATTGTTAACTAATTTTAATGAAAAAATCATTGCAATAGATAAAGTTGTAAAGAATTTATCAAATCAAAATATACCCGAAATTTCATTAATGTCCCTAAATGCTAATGTAGAAACATTAAAGAACTTAAATGCACTAGCTAGAAATCCAGATTGTTTTATAAAAATTCCATTTTCTATAAGTGAAAGAATTACAGATAATTTGAGAGCTATGTATTCAAACATGGATCCTGATGTCGAAATTGTAGTTACAATTGATTCGAATGTTCCAGATAGAATCGTCTGATATCCGTTTAAACTACATCAAATATTGTCAGATTTGGTATGTAATGCTGTAAAATATACAACTGAATGAGAAGTAAGAATCATAGTAACAATAAATGAAAATTCAGAGCTAAGTTTCGAAGTAAAAGATACATGAAGATGAATTAATTCAGATGATTTATCTACAATTTTTGAGTTATTCTGAAAATCAGGTAATGCCACTTGAGTTACTCGATCATGAGTATGATTAAATAGTGTTAAGGATAGATGCAATGCGATTGGCTGTGGAATTAGTGTTGATAGTACTATTTGACAATGATCAAGTTTTATATTAACAACCGATTATGAAGCTTACGAAGATTCATTCAAAGAAATTGTAAGAATAAATGATATATTACTATGAAATAATTGATCAAATTCTGTTGACATTTCTAGAATATGAAACAAAACTATACTAATAGTAGATGATGATATAGAGATGCTATCCTTATTACAGGCTAGGTTGTCTAAGTTTTCAAATATCAAACTATTTACTGCTACTTGTGCAAGAGAAGCTATAGATATTGTCGATAAACAATGACATGAGTTAGATTTGGTATTCATGGATCAAGTTATTCCTTGAACTTGTTGAGTAGATGTTTCAAAGCAAATCAAATTACAATGATGTAATTGCCCTGTAATTTGACTTACTGCTAATTGAGATATAGCTTGTCAGCTGACAAATTTTTTTGAAAATTGAGATATTAATGCTGTTTATCGTAAATCAGCAGATTTTTCTACCCTAAACAATACTATAAATACTTGGTGCAATCATGTGGATTTCAATGTCTTAAAAGAGGCTTATGATTCTATTGATAAAAATATGTCTTTATTATCAAGCGTTATTGAGTCCATATGACATATGCTTGAATTTAATAACATTGATCAACTATGACATTTATCTCAATTGCTTATAGCAATAAGTAATGAAATCTGAGCATGAAATATATCAAGAATGGCTAAAGCAATTTGAATATTTGAACATCATCCATCACGCATTGCTAGAGAGTGAATAAAGATATTTGAAAGACTGCAAGAAGAACTCTTAAGAGTAGAAAATGAAATTTGACAATTTAAACAATTACAGATTGGTGATCAAAAGCTAGCATGTTTTGCTTAACATTATTATTTAGATCCATAATAATATATAATCTTAATTTACTGTTGATAATCTTTTATCTATTACACTTTGTTTAACTCAAAGCAATTTAAGATATCAGGATAATATTAACTTCATTGATAAAACTTCATTAATTAGATTAATATTTGGATTATTTGATTTTACTAAAATATAACGATCAAATGATATTTTATAATCTTTAATAGAAATGCTAGCCGATAACTCTAAAAAACTATGGAATCCACTATCTAGCTTATAAATTTGTTTGAATAAATTTGCAAAAAATGAAATATTTGAAGTTGATTTATCTTTCATTAACCATTCTGCCCTTTCTTCCTTTCAGTAATATACTCAGTAAAATGACTTAATTATTCTTAAAAAACTCATTAAACTTTTAGATAAAACTGATAACTCAGCCCTCTTTTCTCTGTAAGTTAATACTATACATTTAGATAAAAACTTAGCTCTTTTTTTTACATGGTTTAATCAAGTTTGCAAAAACTCTGAATACTCTTCTTCAATGTCAATTGAATTAGAATTATTAGTTTTTGGCAACTTTTTATCCACCAAATTAATTAGTTTCTGTAGTTCATTAATATTATTATTAAATTGATTCACCATTCAAAAAAATAATTATCTCTTTCTAACTATAATAAATTTTTCCTTACTTCATTTTTCCCTTATTAATTTTGCAGATTGACCCTCTTTGATTTTTAATTCAACCAATTGTTGTGATAATGGTTCCTCAATTTGTTCTTGTATAATTTTTCTAACTCTTCTGGCTCATTGTTCAGCATCATAAGCTATATTTGTTAAATCTGATAATACTGTATCTGATATTTCTAATCATATTTTCTTTAATTTTAATCTTTTTTCGAGATTTGCTACCTCAAGTTTCAAAATTTTCTTGATGGCTTTTTTGTCTAATGGATTAAATACGATGACTTTATCAATCCTATTTAAAAGTTCTGGTAAAAAATATTCTTTCACTTCCTTAACTACATCATTTTTCTTTTCTTCAAATCAACTTATAGCGTCTTTTAGTTTCTTTTTTTCATCTGTCTCAAATCAAATAGACTTAGCTTCTTGTGTTAAAATATCTGCTCACAGATTTGATGTCATAACAATAATAGTATTTCTGAAATCAATATTTCTTCATTTGGCATCAGTTAAGTATCAATCTTCAAGAATTTGTAATAATATATTGTAACTTTCTTTATGTGCTTTTTCAATTTCATCAAAAAGCACAATCGCATAGGGTTTTCTACGTACTGCTTCAGTAAGCTGTCATCATTCTTCATATCAAACATATCATGCTGTAGCTCATATCAGCCTTGATACATTATGCTTTTCGGCAAATTCAGACATATCAATTTTAATAAGAGCATTTCTTGATTCGTACATCTCTTCTGCCAATTTTTTTACAGTTTCAGTTTTTCAAACTCATGTTGGTCACAGAAGTAAAAAGGATCAAATTGGTCTATTTTGTTCTCAAATTCAAACCCTATTTCTAATTATACTCTTTGTTATTTGATCGATTGCATTTTCTTGATTTATTACAGACTTTTTAAGTTGCGAAGAAAGCATAGCTATCTTTTTTTCTTCATTTTTAGATATTTTTAATGATGAAATTCAAGTAATATCAGAAAGTACTAATGTAATGTCCCGTTCATTAATTTCTTTTGGCTTTCACTCCTTTTTGGGCTTTAAAGAAATTTCAAGATCTTGTCGAAGATCTGCTTCTTTATTTTTAAGCTGGAGAGCTTTTTGGTAATCCTGGCTTTGAACAGCTTTCTCTTTCTCTTTTTCGATAGATGCTATAGCTTTTTCAATCTCTTCTTTCTTTTTTGAATTTATAATAGCTTTTCATCACTTTCTTGCTCATGCTTCATCAAGTAAATCTATTGCCTTATCCGGTAAAAACCTATCAGCAAGATATCTTTTTGACAGTTTAACAGAAGATTCTATGGCATCTTTTGTAATTTTAATATTATGATATTGTTCATAAACTTTTTTTAATCAAGATAATATTTCAATAGCGTCTTCTTGACTTGGTTCATCAACATTAACTTTTTGAAATCTTCTTTCAAGTGCCTTATCTTTTTCAATATATTTTCTGTACTCATCTAGAGTCGTAGCTCAAATTAGCTGTATTGTTCATCGAGCAAGCGCTGGCTTAAGTAAATTTGCTGTATCCAAACTTCATTCTGATGCTCAAAGTCAAATCATAGTGTGTATCTCATCAATAAATAATATTACATTTGTTTCTTCTGATACAGCCTCAGCTAAAATATCTTTCATTCTTTCTTCAAATTCTCATCTATATTTTGTTCAAGCAATTACTTCTCATAAGTCTAATGATAAGATTTGTTTATTTATAAGTCATATTGGAACTTCTCAACTCGCAATTCTTTGTGCTAGTCATTCAGCAATAGCTGTTTTTCAAACTCAAGCCTCTCATAAAAGTACAGGATTATTCTTGGTTTTTCTATTTAAGGTATTAACAACTCTTTCAATTTCAAAACTTCTTCATATCACAGGATCTAATTTTCACTTTAATGCCAAGTTGTTTAAATTTGTTGAGAAGTAGTCAAGTGTAGGTGTTTTTGACTTGCTTGTATCTTTACTTTTGTGTCAATAACTTTGTTCATCTCATCATATTCAAGGCGATTGAAATTGTTTTCACTTTTGTCATCAAACAGCTCAGAATACAACTCATGTAAGATTATTTAACAATTCTTCGAAATTTTTAGGAACTGGACCAACTTGATTTTGTTTAGTGTTAGAATTTTCTCATTTAAACTTAGTAAAGAAATTTTCAATTTGAGACTTAACGAAATCTGTGTCAACATGTAAATTTTCTAATACTATGTTTCATGCACATTTTTTACTAGCTGTAATACAATATAATAAATGTTCATTAGAAATATGAGTATGACCAAATTTTTTTGCAATTTTTAATGAATCCTCAATTATTTTTGATAAATAATTTGATATTTTAGTATTCTCATATAAACTTTCTTTTCCAATATTTCAAACTTCTTTTATTACTCATTGAGCAGTTTCAAAATTAATTCATATATTATTTAAAATTGAGCATGCAATGCAATTTGGTACAGTTAATATTCATAATAGAAGATGTTCAGTTCATATATGATTGAGTTTTGCCTTAAAAGCTTCTTGTTCAGCTACCTGGAGAGCAAGCCTAGATTCTCTTGTAAATCTTTCAAATGGATTTTGATTCATGTTTTTTTGTTGTTAATTTCTTTAAATAATAGTATAAATTTGTATAATGATAAATTCTATAAGCTTTACATTAAATTAAAGTTATTATTTATTATGTTTTTTTAGCTTATTCTTTTTTTTCTCTTGGTCACTGTACTGTACTCTCACAGAATCAATTCTATTTCAAGTCATTTTTTCAACGAAAAATTCAAATCATTTATTATCAACTCAATCTCATCTTTCTGGTATTTTTTGAAAAAGATCTAATAAAAAGTATGAAAGTGTTTTGTGTTCTTCATCAGAAATGCAAACTCAAAGTGCATCATTCACTTTATCTAATTCTGCATCTCATGCAATCCTCCATGAAAAACTGTTTAATTTCTTAATTTCTTCTTCATTTTCATCTGATTCATCGTGTATTTCTCAAAACACTTCTTCTAATATATCCTCTAAAGTCACCAATCAACTAACATTTCAGAATTCGTCAATCACCATAGCAATATGTACCCTTTTCCATTGAAATTCTTTAAATAGATCTCAAATTCTCTTAGTTTCTGGTATAAACATTGGTTTAGTAAAATCCAAATTTTCTAATTTTAATCCAAGATCCCTACTTCGTCAATACTTAAGAATATCTCGCATTGTTAAAATTCAAATAATCTCATCTTTTTGATCATTTTTAAAAACAGGTATTCTTGAGTGTTCGTGATTTACAAAAAAATCCATAGCTTTTTCAATAGTTAATTTTGAGGAAAGACTTGCAATCTTGGATTCGTCTGTCATAACTTGTTCAACTGTTGTTTCTCAAAAATCTAATACATTTGAAATAAGCTCTTTCTTCTCAAAATCTATTGTTCAACTTTCTGCTCACAGATCAACCATTGCTTTTAGTTCCTCATCATCATATTTTACTATTCAATGTTTTCATCAGAATATTTTAATAAACTGTTCTAAGATAAGAGTAAATGGTAAAAATAAAAAATATATCAACATCATAGGCTTTGCAACTAATGAAGAAAATCAGTTACTATATTTCTGCGCTAGGGATTTTGGCAATATTTCTCAAAATATTAAAACAATTAAAGTTAAAACTCAAGTAACAACTCACAAACTATTGCTTCAAAAAGTATTTGTCGCCCAAATGGCTGTAATCATAGAAGCTGCTATATTTGCAAGATTATTTCAGATTAAAATTGTAATTAACAACCTATTTGGCTCAGATTTTAATTTTTCAATAGTCTTCGATGCATACAGTTTCTTTCTAACCAATGATCTAACCTGAGCATGGCTCAATGATATGAGAGCAATTTCAGCTCAAGAGAAAAATCATGAAAGTATTATCAGTAAAATTAAAGTTATTGTAGTATCCATAATATTTTATAATTATTAATATACTGTCAATTATTTTTTAATAGTCAATAATATAACATTTTGAATTACTTATTTTTCAAATATTAACTTAATTCTAAATTTGATATTACAAAATCTACGATTTTCTCTCAATCAGCTAATTTGTCTATATCTACTATTATATCAGCTATTTCAGAGTATCAATCTTCTCGCTGTTTACATAATATGTTAATTTCATCTAAAACGTTATCTCAAGATATTGCAGGTCTAATTTCAATATTTCATAACAATCTATTTTTAACTAAATCAGGACTAACTTTTAACCATATAATTTTTCAAATTTGTTTGAGTTTTGTTTTATTATCTCAATAAAAAGGTAGTCATCATCAAGTTGCGATAACTTTATTATTCTTTGATGTAATTTTTCATAAAACAGATTCCTCTGCAATTCGAAATTCATCCCATCAAACAGATTCAACTATATTTTTAATACTATTTTTATATGTATCCTCAATTAACTTATCAGTGTCAATTAACTCTAAATTTAATCTGTCAGCTAACATTTTTCAAATGAATGACTTTCAACTTCATCGCATTCATACTAGTATTATTGGCATACTTATAAATTTAAATAGTAATTTTCTAATGCTAATTTTTTATTTACGTTTGATTTTAAATCAAATATCAAAGTCATTAGCGATATAATAGCTTTTGATCACAATTTTGTATTTGAATTTGATTCGAAAAGTTTTGATCTTAAAAAGTAAAACCAATTTTCTATTTCTTTTTCTAATAATTCTAAATTTCAAGATAGCAATTCTGCACGTTTTAGTTTTACTACAAGTCATCATTTGTTAAATATTTCTGAAATATCCTTAAATATTGTTTTTGTTTGTTCTAAATCTAGAATATTTTTAGCATATCTTATTGAAGAATTAATTCTTCAAAATGAGTATTGCGATATTTCTTTTATTTGCTCAATATTTAATGTGTTGCTGTATTTTACTGACAAGAAATCATTGATTTCATTATTTGACATAAAATTAAATTTAAGCTCTTGAAATCTTGAAATCAAAGTTGGAGATAAAATGGATGGATTTGAACTAGTACACAGAAAAATTGTTGAAGAAGGTGTGTCTTCTAATGTTTTTAACAAGGCATTAAATGCACTTATGTTCATTCTTTCAATATCTGAAACTATTACTACTTTTCTCTTTCATACTGGAGTTTTATTTGTCAATCTAATCAATTCGTGTACGTCATCTATTGTAATAGTATTTGTTTTTGCTTTATAACTTCACTTATGTCTATGATCTTGGGATATATTAGTGTATCTTGATAACTCTTCAATATCAGTTAAACTTCAATCTATCCATAATTTATCAAGAATTATAAAATCTTGATAAATATTTAAATCAATTTGCCTTGAGATTTCATTGTCTTTTATTCAATCAAATAACAAATTTTTTCAAAAATCTTTAGCTACCTGAAGTTTTCATATTCATTTTGGTCAAGAAAATAAATAAGCATTTGAAAGATTAATAAATAGTCTTTCCAATATTTTCTTTTGCCAAGTGTGTCAAATTGATTTCCAAACCATAAACCCCTATTTAAATTCTCTATTGCTAAATTTCTTTATTTTAAGAACTAAATTTTAGTTATTTAAATATAAATAGATTATTTGATTATTCAACTATTTTTGTATTTATTTCTACTAACTAAATTTACGATAAGATTGATAACTAAACTAAATATCAAAACTGCTAGCATTAATCACATATTTAATAATACTAATTTGATTAAGGATTGATCAATTTTTATAAAAATTAGTAGAATTATTCATGGTAAAGCATGTTTTATATCCGCACTAGATACATTTGAAATATGTGAAAGAAGCATAAATATTGGAATTAATAGCAGCCACCAAAATCAAGCACTATTGATTATGTCTGAGAAGCTTGTGAAATTAGTTCAAAAAATACAATAACTAAATACTAGTGGTATGATTATTGGTGCCAGTCATATTATAAATCAAGCGATCATTTCCCACAATAAAAAAATAAAAGCTGAAACCTTGTCTCATGTAAACAGAGTATTAATAAGACTTTTGTAAGTATAATTTTTTACATTTACAGATCATTCAATTCTATATTTTCATAAATCTTTTTTAATAATAATTTTATTAAATTTAGGTATTTTAAGACACACTATAGCAGCAATAAAATGACATAATTCATGTATCCATACAGAAATATAATGAAGATAAAACACCCATTTGTATTTAATTAATTTAGAAAATGTTCTATTTACAATATTTAATGTTATAAGATAAATAATGAATAATACAGGAAACTCTAAATGTATATGATTAAGAAGAAAATCCATAAGTATATGAATTAATAATTATTACAAGTTTTACTTGACTATTTTATTAGTATTAATATAAATGTAAAATAAATTTATGTAAAATATATATTTTATAGATTATGAATAAAACCCCCTGTTTTAGAGAATGTGAAGAAGAATGCAATTTCAGCAATTCAACATTCTGAGCCTTGTTAATAATATCTTTAGTTGCTTTTTGTTTAGCTCAAATTGAGAATTTGCACAACTTACCAAAATTAAAAGATAATTTACTTCGTATAAATAATGAATTAAAGACAGTTATTAATTCTCAGAGTCTAAAATAAGCAAATATTTTCTATAAATGAAAACCTCTACATATCAATTTATCTGACGCTAGTACACATATCAATACCGTAGATGCTAAATGAAATGATTTAGATGTAATACTATCATGAAAGAATTGAGTTAGTATAAGATATTGAGTCAATGCTCAAGTATGCGATCTATTGAAGAATTGAAAAGCCTATGCCAACTTAAATACATTTAATTGAAATTTTCATGCATTTCACTGTAATTTGTCGATAGTGCCAGTAGTAGATGAAGTGATTGATACTATTAGACATTGGAGGTCGTGAAATATAACCTAAATCAAAATTTTAACTACAAATAAATGATTTTAAACATACATTAACTAACTTTGTTTAATTTATTTTAAATTTTGTTATTCAGGTTGAGACCAGGGGGAAAGACTTAAGGAAATTTCGACGTAATTTATGGCTCGGGAAGCTGGATTCGAACCAACGATAAGGGATTCAGAGTCCCTTGCCTTACCACTTGGCGATTCCCGAATACTATAAATTATCTATATTAAGATATTCTTACAATTTAGTTTTTCAACTTATTTTTATTTTTTGCATAACTAAGTAAAGAAAATTCGTCTTGTATTTTATCAACAAAAATTTAATATGACTTTAATTAATTTATAATTAAAATTTATGAAATTATTTAAATTTATACTATGATTAGTATCCTGAGCAACAGTATGAATGCTTTGTGCTAAAAAAACATGAGAAACATTGAGAACTGAACTCAAATGAAAAACAACTGAGCAAAAAGCGAAAATAATTTGAAGTGAACTAATAGACATATGAAAAGAGCTCAGTGCGCTTTTGCAAGATATTCCTGAAAATGATCAGGTTAAAGAAATTAGTAAATTGTGAAAAACAAAAGTAAAAGAAATGATTAAAAATGCTAAAGCATCATGAAGCGAATGACTTAAGGAATATTTACCAATATTGCAAGATGCATTAAAAGAAATTGAATCGTGACTTAAAGAAGGTTCCAAAACATTAAAAAAACAATGACAAGTTGCGAAGAAAGATATAAAGAAGTCCGTAAATAAAGCAGTTAAAAAAATCAAAAAAAAGATTAATAAATAAAAAGATTTTTTCGATGGTAAAACACATCTTTGTTACTTGATGAGTATGTTCTAGTTTATGAAAATGAATTGCTGCTTCATCAATAGGGGCAATATTAAAAAGTGCATGATATAAAATATTCATGCAAAAACTTGATCCCTATTTAAATATAGACCCATGAACAATGTCACCTTTTCAACATTGAGAAGTTTTCGTTACAGAAGATTGAGCTGAGACAGATCTTGATCTATGACATTATGAAAGGTTTATAGATAACAATTTATCTAGGTTCTCCACGCTCACAACCTGAAAAATATATTCAAGTGTTTTAGAAAAAGAGAGGAAATGACTATACAAAGGTAGAACGATCCAAATAGTCCCACATATAACTAATGAAATTATTGCCAATATTAAAAAGGCATGAAATAAAAGTAAGGCAGATTTTTTAATTGTAGAAATATGATGAACAGTTTGAGATATAGAATGAGAACCATACTTAGAAGCAATAAGACAAATGAGATTTGAACTATGAAAAGAGAGAACTTTATTTGTACATTTAACCCTTTTACCTTACTTACTAGCGTCAAATGAATTAAAAACTAAACCTACACAGCTATCAGTGAAAGCTCTTAAGTCCGTGTGAATAACACCTGACATAATTTTAGCCAGGGCTGATAAAAATGTATGAAAATCAATCTTGGAAAAGATTTCTATGTTTTGTGATGTAGATAAAGACGCAGTGATACCAGCAAAAACTCTTGATTCTATATACAAGGTGCCTATTTATTTTGAAAAATATAATTTATCTAAAGTAATTGCAAAAAAATTCTGACTTAAATATAAGCTTCCTGACATGAAAGCGTTTGAAAAATATGTAAACTTAATCGAGAAAACAAAAAAAGAAATAAGTATATGATTAGCAGTAAAGTATAACTGACTTGATGATGCATACCTCTCAGTCATCGAAGCTGTAAAAACAGCTTGATATATTAATTGAAGAAAAGTAAATATTGTTTGGATTGATACAGAAAAGGTAGAAAATTTAGACCAGGCAGAATTTGATAAAACAAAATTGTGTAGCTGAATATGCGTACCTTGAGGGTTTTGAATTAGATGAATTGAATGAAAAATTAAAATTGCCGAACATTGCAGAAAAAATAATATTCCATACTTTTGATTATGTCTTTGAAGTCAAATATTAGCTATAGAATTTGCGAGATCAATTTGAATAAAATGAGCAAATTCCGAAGAATTTGATGGCAAAACTGCTAATAAAATAGTTGCTTTTTTGCCTGGACAATCAACAAAAAACGATATATGATGAACTCTAAGATTGTGATCTTATCCATGCAAACTACTAAAATGAAGCATAGCCCACAACGCTTACAATAAAGATTTAATACATGAAAGACATAGGCATAGGTATGAATTCAATAATAAATTTAAAGAAAAGCTGGAATCTAAATGATTAGTTATTTCTTGAACATCCCCTGATTGAAGTTTAATGGAGATAGTAGAAATAAAAGATCATCCATTTATGTTATGAACACAATTTCATCCAGAATTCAAATCTAGACCATATAAATGCCATCCCTTATTTGATCAATTTATAAAAGCTAGCTTAAATTATTAAATGACAGAAAGAAAAGAGCTTTTTAGGCAATCATTGCATATTTTGTATGGACCAATTCTAGTAGTTTTACATTATCACTGATTTATCATAAATGAACTATTATTAGTATTTACTTTTTTTTTGTGAATTATACTATATCTTATAAAGAAAAAAATTTATATCCCACTCATTTACAGTTTTTTGAAAAATACTGAAAGAAAGTCTGATTTTAAATCATTTCCTTGAAAATGATTTTTTTACTTTACACTTTCGAGTCTTTTGCTTTTTTTAATTTTTCAAAACTCAGAAATTTGAGTTGCTTATATAAGCATACTAATACTTTGTATTTTAGATTCAGTATCAACTCTTATCTGAACAAAATATTGAAAAACAAAATGGCCTTTTAATAAAAAGAAAACATTAGAGTGAAGCGTGGCCTGATTTGTTTTTTCCATGTTTTGAACATATTATTTAGCTAATTCATATTGAATTTCATTAAGCTTTCTTTTTATTACATGTTTTATTGCAATGTTAGTTGAAGTTCCAGAATTTACAATTAATTGATTTAAACTTAATGACAATGTTACCATTCCTTTTGTATCAGCATTGGTGCTAAGTTTTTTACAATTTTATTAGTGTTTGCAAGTACAAAACAAATTAGATAAATTCAATTGACTTTAATGAGAGCATATAATAAAATTTTTTAGATAAATCAAGCCCAGGTGGTGGAATTGGTAGACACGCATGGCTTAGAACCATGTTCGCGAGAGTGGAGGTTCGAGTCCTCTCCTGGGCACCAGTAAAATTTTAACTTGTAATTAACTTAGATAAGATTATATTCGTAATCAATCAAGTTTTTATGAGTCTTATATTATCAAGAAAAGAAGTTTAGAAAAACCAGTTAGAAGTGTTTTAATATCTCCTTGATATAGGTCAGATGTTATTTCTTCTTATAATGCTAAGTGAAATGAAGATAACTTTTGCATTGACCTAGAATACAGTGTGCCCAACCAAAATAAAGCACTTGTCCTTGACAACTTAAAAAGAACATTAATTAACTACAATTGATCAAAAAAAATCTCAATAAGAATTAATTCTCTTGATAAACATAGTTCAAATAAAACTGCAATTGATGATATATCAGACTTAAGAAGTTTATTATCTATTGCTAATATTAATAGAAAAATATATTCAATTATAATACCAAAAAATAAGAACTCCATTGGATACCAGTAGAATAGAAAATTTATAGACTGGGCAACTAATATTATTAATAATTTACCTTGTGATTATCGTGAGAATCCTATTGCATTTAAATTGGACTGAGAAATGATTGCAGTATTGATAGCTAGTCAAGCAAAAAGAATATTAGAAAAAGCTCAACAATTTGACACTTAATTTTATCAAATTGATTAATTACTTTTTATTTTTTAGATATTTGATCATAAAGCCAGTCTCTGAATAGTTGCTCATCTCATCATCAGATTAATGATTTTAACTTGCTCTGCATGCTTTCATATGAAAGTTTTAGCTCAGGAATATTTATAGTAGATGCTCAATGATTGACATGTATATGATCAGGAAATAAAGATAGATTTATTAATGCTTGTCATTTTTTTAAATCTGCTAAGTATTGTTCAATATCAAACACTGCACAGTCACTAAGTGCTCGAAACAAATAACCATAAGAAAACTGTTGACTTTCAACTCATACACATCATCGAGTTTCATAATTACCTTCAATGAAACTCTGATACATGTTAACAATACTACTAGCACTATAATTAGCTTTTTTGATTAAAAACATATTTCATAAATAAATAACAAAGTCTCTAATTTGTGATGTGCTGTTAGTAAATTCACTAACATTAAGGTTAGATCATAATATGGTTAAGTTAATTCTATTTTTAATTGAATTATCACGAACATAATTTATTAGATCAACATATATTGAATTAATTTTATTAAAAAATTCTGAAACAGAATCTCATGGTCAATATAAATACTTAAACTCGATCGCACAGTTTTCACTACAAAAATAATTTAATAAATCAATCATTTTCTCTAACAAAACCTGGTCATTAAATTTGCTAAATTTTCTTGATATATCATTAATTGTAAATGTTACTGATGATTGATTTTTGAGCATAGAAAGATCCAAATTTTCACTTAAACTATTAACCGGGGGCACAATTAGTATATCATTACTGCCAACTGACTGTATAGAAAAATATTTTCGTATTAACCCGACTACTTCAACAACTTCAGTTTTAAAATTAGTAATTTCTCAAGTCTCGAATATTCATTTTCAATGATGGCAATGGGTACAAATATTTGTACATCGATTATCACTTCTGATTTCTAATGAAATTCAAGCTTGTTTTTCTAAAAAAGTTTTTTCATTCATAGTATTTATGAATACATATAACATTAATTTTGTCAATCTTTTGACAATTGCTAACTTCTCATAGAAACAAAAAATCCAATAAAATAGTTATTTATTGGATAGTATCACTGGCGGAGAGAACGGGATTCGAACCCGTGGAGACTAATGCCTCACACGCTTTCCAAGCGTGCGCGTTCAACCACTCTGCCATCTCTCCACATAATATGTTATTTGTACTATTTTTTAACTATTTTATCAAAATTTACCCATTTTTTTAATACTTCTGGTACTAATATTTCTCAATTCTTTGTCTGATAATTTTCCATAATAGCAATTAAACATCTTCATACTGCAACCGCTGTTCAATTTAGAGTATGTAGTGTTTCATTTTTTCAATCTTTTCTTTTGACCCTAATATTTAATCTTCTAGCCTGAAAATCTGTACAATTTGATGTAGAAGTAACTTCACGGTATTCTCATTGCCCTGGCATCCAAGCTTCAATATCATATTTCTTTGCAGCAGGTCATCATAGATCTCATGCACAAATGTCAATAAGTTGATAATGAAGACCTAGTCATTTATAAATTTCTTCTTCAATTTTTAATATTTGATCATGCTCTTCCCATGATTTTTTTGGATCTGCAAAAACTCACATCTCAATCTTGTCAAATTGATGGCATCTCAATATTCATTTTGCATCTTTTCAATAGGCTCATGCCTCTCTTCTAAAACATGGCGAATATGCACTTATTCTTATAGGCAAATCATCTTCGTGTATTAATTCATCAGCATAATATGCTGTATTTGGAACTTCTGAAGTTCCAATAAGATATAAATCATCTAATCAAGGGTTAACTGCATAAACCTCTTCTTCGTGTCAACTATCTAGAAATCAAGTTCAAAATGCAGCTCCCTTATTTACCATGTACGGTGGCAATTGGGGTTTAAATCAATATTTCATTACAATTTCAAATGAATATTGAACTAAAGCAAATTGCAATAAAACAAGTTCATTTTTCAAAAAATGAAATCTAGATCATGCAACTTTTGCTCATCTTTCTGAATCAATTAAATCAAGATCTTCTCAAAGCATCCAATGCTCTTTTGCTTCAAAGTCAAATTCAGGTTTTTTTCATTCGTAACGAATTACTTTATTATCTTCATCTGATTTTCAATCTATAACAGAATCATGTGCTGGATTTGGTAAACTACAAAGTGATTTATTCAGTTTTTGTCTAAGATCTTTTTCTAAAGATTCATGATCTTTTAGATATGATTTAACTTCTTTCATTTCATTGAGAGATTTTTGTTTTTCTTCTCATTGAAGATTTGGTATATCTTTGCCAATCTTATTTTGATATGCTCTCTTTTCATCTAACGATCTTGATAAATTGTTTAATTTTTCATAATTTAAAACAATATAATCTATCAATCCAATATCTCATCATTTCTTTTCAATTCAATCGATATATAATTTATCTCGATCTACTAATTTTTTAATATCTAACATATTTTGAGTTAATTAATTTATATAATAATTATTCTTATATCTTTGTAAAATACAATCGAATTTAACATTTATTTTTTATTTATTTACACTTATATTAAATGTGATTTCAATTTAAAAGTAATTTAATAAACTTATGGAAATATTTAAAATTTTTGATTTAAGCGATAATCAGCTAGAAATTGCTCTTAAAAAACATAATATTTGACTAAAAATTAGTGAAGCAAGAAAAATATCTAAAATTTTATGAAGAGATCCAACAATGACAGAGGCTATAATTTGGGGAAATCAATGAAGCGAACATGCTAGCTATAAATCTACAAGAAATTATCTAAAAACCTTGCCTACTTCTGGACCTGACGTAATTTTATGACCCACTGAAGACTCTTGAGTTATTAAACTATGTGATCTTCCAAACTGAGATTCATATTGAATAGTAGTATCTCATGAATCTCACAACTCCCCTAGTCAAATCGTTCCATATGAATGAGCTGCAACTTGAGTATGATGAATAATGAGAGATATTGTATGCATGTGATCAAAGGCAATTTGAGTATTAGATTGTTTGAGATTTTGATCTCTTGATGTTGAAAAATCAAAAATCATTGCCAAATGATGTGTTGATTGAATCTGATGATATGGAAATCCAATTTGAGTACCAAATCTATGATGAGATATATATTTTGATAAACAATTTGAAGACTATTGTCTTGTAAATGTATTTGCTGTTTGACTTATAAAAGAGTCACAAATAATACATTCATTTGCTCCCAAAGAAGCATGAAATCTATGATATGACTATATTTTAGTTTGAAAACCAACAGATAATTCATGATTTGGATGAGCTGCATTTTCAAGTAAGAACATAAATGAATTAAATTATGAAGAAAATAAATGAGCAGTTCAAGAACCTAATCCATTCCTAGAAAGACACTTAATGGCTTCAACTTACGATTTATTTAAAAAATTAGAAAATGACTGAAATCTTTGAAGGGTTGGATATAAAGATTTATGAGCTTGATGAGTAATATGTGCAAGTGTAGAATTAGTTGATGGTCAATGATTTTGATGAGAAGTTTATTTAGATGATATTCATAAATCTATTGATAATATGAAGCCTGAAGTTATTGCATGTAGTGAAACCCAGGAAAGATTTATGTGGGTATGTCATCCTGAATTAACTGAAATGATACTCAGTCATTACAATGACAAATGGGCACTTTGAGAAGTTTCAAAATGAGCAAAAGCCTCAAAAATATGAAAAGTAGTAAAATGAGGTCAGTATAAAATGTATTACAAATGAGAATTAGTATGTGATGCAAAAGCTAAGAATATTACAGAATGAATCCTTTATGACAGGGAAGTAACTCAAGCTCTTAGAGAATTTTGTGAGCCCAATATTTCTATTAAAGATACTAAGATAATTATATCAGATAATTGATCTGACGTTTTCTCAATGGAAATAAAGGAAATTGCAAAAAATATTATTTCTTCTGCAAACCTTGCTTCATCAGAATGTGTATTTGAAAAATATGATAAAAGCGTACAAGCAAATACATTTTTAGAAAGATGAGAAACTCAAGCATCTGTAATAAGTCCACTTAAGTGAATAAATCTAAAATGAAACTTAAACCAGATCTGAATATCACTTGCACAAACTTGATCATGAAGATATTGATTAATTTCAGCTTATTATCAAGCTAGTCATTCTGTATCGAAAGCCTGTATGTTAGTCGCTAGTGTGTGAGCAAGTCCTATTTGTATTACTGACTGTTTAAATTATGCAAATCCTGAAATTCCAGAACAAATGTGGGAGTTTTCTCAATGAATAAAATGAATTAAAGATGCTTGCCTAACAATTGGTAATGAATTAAATGGATCAAATTTACCTATTATATCATGAAATGTTTCATTATATAAAAACGTCCCTCCATCATCTATTATATGATGTGTTGGAAAAATGGATAACTACAAGAATGCTATATCTAAAAAAATTAAATGAAGTGATAATATATTAATAATGATTTGAAAAAGACTAAATGAATTATGATGATCAGAATTTTACAAGAATATTACACTTGATAAAGCTAGCAATTCAAATATTTGTGATAATAATTGACTAATACTCTGAAAAAATGTCGTTAAGAGTAATTTTAAATTTGTAGCAGACGTTATTAATGCGATGGATAAACTAATTTCTGAAAAAAAGATACTTAGTTCTAATGTGATTTCAACTTGATGACTTTATTCATGCATAATTGATATGATTATGCCAAATCAAAAAGACACAAGTTTTGATTTATGAATTGAAATAAATTGTGACATTGATGTTAATACAGAGCTGCAATTTTTGTTTTCAGAAAGTTTATGAATCTTAATTGAGATTAAGCCTGAGGATAAAGATATAGTTTTAGAAATGTTTTGAAAATATGCTCAAATTATTTGAAAAACCACTTCTAATAAAAAACTAGAATTTAGTTGAAATATAAATAACGATTGGTGATTTTCAAATAATGAAATTTATAAACTATGGTATAATTGATTAAGAAAGTATTGGAGCTAAATTTTAAAGTTTGTATCAATATAACTTTTATTCACTGCATTTATTAACGCTTTAAATGCAGAAATCTCAATATCTTCATCTGATCATATTCAAACATAAATATTTCATCAATTATCTTCAATTCTAATTGAAGATTGACTTTTAGCATCAATTCAAGCTCAAATAGACTCACTTTTATAATTTTGAATTTTTATTCAGCTATAAATTTTATTTATAGCATTTAATAACGCAGCAAGTGCAGAATCTTTTCATTTACATGCTTGTTTGACTATAGATTTATTAAAAAACTTTCAATTTAATTCAATAAGCGATCATCATTTATCTTTAGAATATTTATATTCATCAATTTTTATTCCTTTTCTAAATTCAAAATATCATTGTAATACCTCATGATCTGTAATTCACTTTCTTCTATCGGAATAAAATTCTTTTATAAATTGTGCAATAATTGTTTTTTCTGATTCACTACATTTATATCAGTGTTTAATAATTATATCTTTTGCATGATTTGATCAACTAAGTGGACCAAAGATAAATGAAATAGAGCTTCATACTGTTTTTGGATCAAATGGCTGATATACTAAAGGGTTTTTCAATATTGCATTTGTATGTCATCAAGAAGAATGTCTAGCAGAATTATCTCAAGTAATTGGAAAGTGAAACTGTCTATTAAGCATGTGTCTATCTACATAATCTGATATCTCTTTTAAATGCTTCAAGTTAATATTTGTATAAAAATGATTATTATCTTGTTTTCAAAAATTATTAATAATCATAACACATTGTTCTAATGAAGCATTTCATGCACGTTCTCATACAGCATTTACACACACTTCAATTTGTCTTACTGGTCAATTAAAAACAGAATTAATTGAATTATCAGTTGCAAGTCATAAATCATTATGATTATGGCAAGACCAAATTACTTTATTATCAGGAAAGGTCTTGTCGATTATTTTTTTATGTTTAATTATGTTTTCAAGAAAATATTTTTTTCATTCATACCTACTTGCTCATCAAATAGTATCTGGACAATTAATTGTAGTTGCTCATCATTGAATCGCAGCTTTTATAACATGTGTAGTAAAATCAAAATTAATTCACAATCTAGAATATCATTCTGGTGTAAATTCTATCTCAACTCATTTAGTTGTAGCCTTTTTTATCAAATTGTATACAGATTGGATTAATTTCTTTTTGTCTTTAGACTTTTCTCACAAACTTGCTTTGAGTAAAATAGGATCAACTGGAAGATATACATGTAATATTGAATTTCAATATTTAGTAGCATGTTTTAATGCATCAATAGTAATATCAACTTGTTGCTCTCTTAGTTGACATAGTCAACATATTTTCATCTTAGAACCTTTTCCTCAAAACTTTTCAGAAATTTTAGATACTATATCAAAATCCAGTTTACTTGCGGATGGAAATCAAGCTTCAAGTATATCTACTCATAAAAGCTTCGCAAGGCGCGCATATTCAATATTATTTTCAAAAGACATTCAAGCTCATGGACACTGTTGTCAATCTCGTAGGGTAGTATCAAATATAATAACTTTTTCTTTTTTCATAAATTTAAATTATGTAATTGAATAAGTTAAGTCAATCATTTTTCAAAAATTTTGTTTTAAAAAGCATTTTTGCATCTTGATTATATTATAGCTATATCTAATATAGTTATATTATAAATAATAGATTTATTATGAAGCTGATGACGCATGTTGTTGCATGATATCCAAATTTATCTGAAACAAAAAAGTTATTACTTACACTGGATAAATACTCAGAATATATTGAAATACAAATACCATACTCAGATCCAATTGCGGACTGACCAATAATTACAAATGCATGACAAGTATCATTGGATAATTGATTTAAAGTTTCAGACACTTTTACATTGTTAAGTGAACTAAAGGGAAAGATTAGTTCAAATATTTTAATAATGACTTACTGAAACATTATTTTTAAATATTGAATAGAAAGATTTGTAATTGATTCATTTAATTCCGGAGTTAAATGATTCATTGTGCCAGATATTTCTCCTGAAAATTTCAAGCAATTTTTTAAAGTGTCTAAAAAATATAATTTAAAAATTGTAAGTATATTTGCACCTACTAGCTCAGAAAAGAGAATGAAGACTTTGGCAAAATATTCTCCAGATTTAATCTATGTTGTAGCAAGAACATGAATAACTTGATCAGATACAAATTTTTGAAATGAGTTATTAGATTTTTTAAAAAGAATAAAAACTAACTATGCCTGACAACTTGCAGTTTGATTTTGAATTAAAGAAAAAAAGCACATCACATTTTTAGAGTGACATGCAGATTTTGCGGTTATGGGGTCTGAAATTGTTAAACAGTATGATAATTGATGAATTGAACAAGTTGATAGATTTATGAAAAAATTAATTATCCAATAAATCAAATATAAGTGTTCATTGGTATAATCATGGAGATGTA
>CAYWBW010000032.1:0-20957 GCA_964456745.1 uncultured Candidatus Peribacteria bacterium
TTATACTTATTTTTTTATAAAGATTTAGCTTTATATATTGTAAGTTAGCAATCTCCAATAATCTTTGAAACAAGCATTTCATATTCTTCTTTTGTGTATTGTTTGTTTAGGATGCAATATTTAGCTTTTTTTAATGATGTAGACCCAAAACAATCTTCAACATCATTAAAACAATATGAACAATATAAGGCATTTTTTCAAACCAATATATTGCTCAAGATGATGCTATATCAAGATGCACATTGAATATCATAAAGCAATTCTCATTCTGCTGCGGATGAACAATCCATACAGTCTTTGAGATCAGAGTCAATACTATGACAATATTTAATATCTTCAGATTTATATACATCATAACAACTAATACAATTCTTTGAATTAAGAATATTATCTCACATGCAATTTTCTACAGATTTATTATAGCTTGCTCTATGGATCGATCTGGCTTTAAGCTTAGTAAACTTAGATTTATATTTATCAATTGCCTTTACATCATTTTTTATTTCATTATAAACACTTTCATATTCCTCCTTGCTTACTTTTTTATTATTAACACAATGTTCAGCATTTATTAATCATGAGCAAAGAATACAGTTCTTACATGATTTACAATCAAACAAAAAGGCTGAATCATTGCAATTATTACATTTTTCTAAAAATATTGAGTTATAACAATTTGATGATTCAATACATTCATAAAGAATTTCGGAGTTTTTACAATAGCTGCAATCAACTAAGTTTTTAACAAAATGACATGCATTATCATAATAACAGTTTTCTCAATATCATAAATCAAAACACATGTAAGAATCTTTTGAGTTCCATGTAAAATTCAAATATGGACAATTTTGATTTTTAGTAACGGCAAGATTTATTTTAGGAACAGTATTAAGTAATTCTAAAAATTGTTCAAAAAATCATCTATTGAAATCAAAATCTTTTCAATGATCTATTCAGTTAAAATCGTCACTCCAATAACAATCCTCACAATAAATCAATTTAACAGGTGAATCACTGGAAAAATTTGAAACAATACTTTTTTTGCACTTATCACATTTTCTACTGTAAAGCTTCCTCTCATTTCTAAATGTTAATCTTAGTTGATCTCTACATATTGGACACATGACAGGACTAGGAATCTCATACTTCTTACCCAAAAAAACAGGGCTAACCTTATCATAAAAATCAAAATCCTCCTGAGTAATCTCAAACTCAATTGAACATTGTTTGCAATTCTTATGCATAAAGCTTTTTTATTAGTAAATAAGGTTAATTAGATTTTACATACAGCAATAGCATTAGCAAGTCTGATTATAACAAAGCCATTTATCTTATATTTCATGACTTAAGTATTCCACTTTTATCCCAAAATATCTCATTATAATAATAAAATTCTTAATTAGACCAAAATATGAATCAAACTCAAATAAAAATACTAGGATATTGAGATGCAAAAGCAATATTGCAAATTTTTCACCAGAACTTTGATAATATTATTAAACAGTGATTAATTAATGTTACACTTCTTATGCGAGGCATAAGCTTCTCAGATATGCTCTTTAAAGGAAAGAATATTTTGTAATAGGTAGTAGACTTTTAATTAGAGATTAATTCTCAATCTTTCAAAATTTCATATTTTCAATCCTGATAATCCTCCAATGTCGAATCAATTCTATCCACAAGCAATTTTTCCATAGCATTGAGAGAAATATTATCATCAGATTTTCACTTTTGCCTAATAATAATGGGGAAATATTGATTATTTTTGACTAGTAAAACAACAATCATCCTAAACTTTGATCACTTTCACACCCTAAGTTTTGCCATTTTAAGATTCTTAATGTTAACTCATCACAAATAAGCTTCTCACTTTCTTGCAATTTTCTTTTTAAAAAATCTTAGAACTCAATTTTCAATTTCAGAATACTCAATTTCAGCAGTGAGCTTTTTGAATTCCTTACTTTTAAATGTTTTTGATATAATTATCATTGAATTACTTTTTCAAATTTCTTAAGAGAGTTTTGAACCTTAGATGAATAAACTGCATCTTCTAATACATGGTCAAATGTCCTATTATTCACAGACAATGATACAGATTTCTTTTTAATTAGATCATGATAAAAGGCTTTTGTAAGTGCAGACAGGCTTAAGCCCATTTGCTTAGCAACTCCCATAGCTTGTTTTTTAAGATTATCATCGATTTTTATTACATATTGTACAGTAGACAAAATTTTTTAGATTAATTTATTTAAGTATATACTTAGTATATATCAAAGTCAATTGCAAATTTATCTCATCTAACTATATCCAGAAGCTTCTTTGGAATTATATCATTTTTTTCAACTAATAATATTTTAATTTCCTTTTGTTTATCTATCATTTGAACTCATTTTACATCAAATAAGTGAGCCACTCTCATGGAAGTGCAAGCCTTGCTAATTCAAGCATTGGATCATTCATAAATGTAATTATAAAATATAAATCTTTTTAATTACATATATTTATTGATTTGTGGATTGCCTAGCATTGCAAAATGAGAAATTGCTAAAATTTGCCTTATTTTCCTATTATTGATAATATATATAAGAATTATTTACTTATAATGTTCTAATGAAAGCATCTACAAAAAAAACGTTCTAATAATAAACGAAAAAACTTGAGAGAAATTCTACTGAGATGACCCCTATGTTTTAATGGAGGATTTAGGAAAGAAATATAAATGAGTAAACTTTAAAGTAGAAATATTAAATCCAAAGTATAAATTTTATATGAAATAATATGCAATGTATTCCTTTATCATTATGAAGTCATGATTGTTATTATGTTGAATCTAATATCTATAAACAAAAAGAGAAATTTTTAATAGATACATGATTTTCATCATATTTATGTTTATCTGAAAAACTTAAATATCTTTTTCAAGATATTAATACATATACTACATTTGAAACTGAATACACACTTGCAGATAGTTCAAAAAAGGTATTTATTCAATATTCAATTCCAAAATTATTAATTTTTAATAAAGAATTCAAAAATATATTTATTACTTTTAATAAAGATGAAAGTATTATTGGTGTAAAATTACTAGAAAAATTGTGATCGAGGTTAGAAATTAATTTTAATGAAAAGAAATGATTTATTTTTATTGATTAAAAGAGATAATTCCTCAATATAAAATTAATTTTCTCCAATCTGATTAGAAGGCTATTATATTTATTTTCAGTTTCCATGGTGGATACATTAAAATAATATGCTTTTTTGCCAAATATATCTATTTCCTAGTTATCAATATTCATCAAATAAAAATGGGAATAAATCATATGATTTGATATAAATTAGGAATTTCATTAAGAACGAAAAATGCAAGAATAATGGTAAATGCGGGTGTTATAGATCTCATTGATACAGATTTTTGGATTGAAATTCTATGTACGCCTTCTATCCAAAATATTTTTGAAAGTCATAGTAATAAAAATCAACTGAATATTAAATATGGAAAAGATTTATATAGTTGGTCTGTAGTTGGAATATCAGAAATAAAGTAAGCAAGAATGAAAAGAAATATTGTAGAAATTATGCTTCTAAAAAACATGATAAAAGAAGAGCTTACTTTTTTTCTAACTTTTCTCATAAAGTAGTTTCATACTGGGGCTAGCATTGTTCATATTAATATTAGTAAGTCTCACAGGTTAAATGTTAGTTTTCATGGAAATAGTATTATAAAAGCTCAAATAGCCATCATTATTGCTCATAAATAATGCTTTTTTGGAGATCTTTCTCACATAAAGAGTTCAAATAATACAAAGCTAAAAAATATTTCCATAAGTAATATAATACTAGCATTTCAAGCAGTGGTTTTTGAAAGTCACCAAAAAACAAATAGATAAAATAATATTCAAATAAATATTGATGTTAACAATAAATCCATCCATATATTTTTAATTTTAAAATCTCACCATTTATTTTTTATTGTCAGCATTAGTGCAAAGAAAATACATGAAAATAATGTACTCCATGCAAGTGAAAAAAGATGAGATAGGTTTGAATATGAAAGTATTGTAATTATTGGAAATAAACTTCATAGTAATGTATGAAATATTATTGATAATTCTCACTGCTTTGTATTTGATAGTTTATGAAACATTTTTCTATATCAATTTTATTAATGCTTAACTGACTTCAATAACTATTGTTACTATAAGGTGAATATTTACAACATACTTTTATTTTAAATAAAAGTCACATTATCCAAATCATCTAAAATCTTCTTTAAATCTTTTGGACTAAATTGAATAGTTTTTGTAGTAAGTCATGGACTAAACAAATAATTATCAAATTCAAATACCTTATTATCAACAATCGTAAAAATTTTAGAATTAAATCAAAATGGAGCTACGCATCATGGCACACAATGAATAATATTCTTAACATCATCATTTGAAGCTATACTAAGTTTTTCTCATGTGATTTCTTTCATTTTTTTAAAATCAACTTTTTCTCATTGAACAGTTATGAAGATGTAATAATTTCATTTTTTATTATTCATGAATACATTCTTACTTTCAACTCACTCCCAGTTGTGATTATTTTTTTCTTTTTCAGCATCTTCGTAAGTAAGAATTGGATCATGATCAAATTCTTTGTAGTTAATGTTATACTGTTTTAGAGTTTCGATTATCTTTTTGTATAGTTTCATAATTTAATATTTAAGTAATTAGAAAAGCTCACATTATGATTATTAATATTGAAATAATTTTCAAGCTTAAAATTCATTTTCATAATTCCTCTTTTATAATTTTTGGATAAAATATACTTAAAAAAACTGCAATTATTAATACAAACATTGGCTGAATTGATATCATTGCGTTTACCAATGTCACAGATCATATTGAGCTTGCCAATGTAATGAATAAATAACCAAGTAAGTTCCATCATTCATTTAAAAAAGTTAAAACTAAAGGTTTTTTAGACTTTTGAAAAAGCAATTGTTTAAAATCATTAAAATGAATTATTATAAAAGGAATCACAAAAATAAAAGAAGTAATCCTGATATGTGCAAAAATAGTCCAAAAATCACTAATTTCAAGTAAATATTTAGTTATAACCTGCGTTACCGAATAACATCATACCGAAAGTAAGATAAAAAAAACTGATTTATCAAATTTAAATCATATTCATTGTTTATAATTTATTAAAACAGCTCAAATAACTAATAACAATATTCAATAGTAAGTATTAATATTTTCAAAAATTTCTCATAAAAAAATAAAAGCAAATAATCAAACAAATATTGGCGTTGTATAAAAAATAGGAACAAGTCTTGAAACTTCTTGATCTGTTTGTAAAGCTTTAAAGTATGTAATAGCTGTAAGAGTACTAAATATTCAAGTTATTAATGTAAGAAATAATTCAAAATATGGTAATATTTCAATCGATTTATAAAATATAATAACAATTCATACTATTAATCAAATAATTCAAAGTATAATAATTAGAACATAAAGATTTTTAATAAGTTTTGTTAGTACATATTTATCAACAATACTTGCTATTGCCCATAATAATGCTCCTAGTAATGAATAAGCTATCCACATAATAATATTCTTTATATTTTAATACACCTCTCCCAAATAACACTCCTTACAATAAACTATCTCTTCTCTGTCAGGAGAATAAGTAGTCTGAATATCCTTCTCACATTTCATACACTTCCTATCAAATAACTTCCTAGGATTTCTTAATTTCATCCTAGCTTTATGTCTCTCATCTGGATGCAAATGCGGAACTGGGATATTATGCTCTCTATAAAATTCAAGTTCTTGTGAAATGATTTTGAATGGTCTTTGAGATACTTCGCATTTTATTGCCCAGTTTAGTATATCGTCAGGAACATCTTTAATTTTGTCTGGAAGTTTATTTGCTGGTATTGTTTTTTCCATGTCAGGCATGTGATCTTCTTGATCTTTCCATTTCCAACCCTTGCGTATGGGCGCGATTAATCGCTTTCATGAGTTAATGTTATTATCAAATAATCATTTTGAATATGTATTTAAACATTCTTCTTTTGTCAAAGTAAAATACTCTTGTGCTATTGTTTCATTATAAGCAAATGGAGATAATTCTATTGGAAAGAATTCTCACCATTCTCAAGTGGATTTCATATGCTCAATTATTTTTGGAACCAGCTGATTATATTCTTCTTTTGTATATTGTTTGTTTAGTATGCAGCACTTTTTGTTGTGCATAGAAGTACATCAAAAGCAATATGAACAATTAACACAATTTATACAATACAATATATTATCACTAAACCAAACTTTTGATACAAAGCTATTATATTGACCTGTGTAACTTTCACATTCATAAGATAATACTGTATCAAAACTTCAATAAACGCTGCAATCATAACAATCTTTTGAATCATATCAATCTATACAATATTTTAGATTTTCCGATTTTCCTGTGTCAAAAGTATTTATACAGTTAGTACAATTTATAATATAATCTCAAGTACAATTATCAGCACTTTTTCAGTGATAATATTTTTTTATATTTCCCTTACTTATGTTGTTTATTTTATTTTTCAATGTATTAACAAATTTATAATTTGATAAATCATATTTCTTAATTGCATTAAAGTAGTCTTCTTTTGAATATTCCTTGTTAAAAATATAATATTGTTTTGATATCAGGTTTGTACATCAAAAACAATTCATGCATCAAATACAATCAATTAAAAAGTAGGAATCTGAGCAGTTTTGACAATTTTGAGAATAAAAAAGTTTATAACAATCTTCGCTATCTACTACTTCATAACAAAGCTCGCAGGAAGTAGAGTTGGCAATGTCTGCACATGATTTACATTTAAGTACTTTTCTTCAATAAAATACATCTTCACAGTGTTCTATCCATCATAGTGTCATATAGCAATTCTTACAATATGCAGCATAATTAGAATACTCTGAGTTTTCATTGCTGGCAGTATTTAATGATATTTTAGGAACTTGTAATTCTAAATAGCTAAATTGTTCAAAAAAAGTTTTATTAAAATCAAAATCAATTCAATAATTAGAACAATCCCATTTGTCTGACCACCATTCAGTTTGTTCATACACCTTATGAGGCTTGTCTGAAGAATGTATTGAAACTATTGTTTTTCAAGTTAAGTCACATTTTCTTTTATATAATTTCCTTTCATTTCTAAAAGAAAGTCTTCTTTGTTGTCTGCAATTTGGACAATTAGTTGGGGCTGGTATCTGATATTTCTTTCACTCAAATACAGGGCTAACTTTATTATAAAAATTCAAATCATCTTGAGTGATTTCAAATTCAACAAAACATTGCTTACATTGTTTTTGCACTAATTATTTTAAATAAATATCTCAATGGAATTTTAGCTTGCAACAAAAACATTAGCAAATCTAATTTAACTAAAGCCATTTATAATCAATTTAACTGCTGTGGTATTTTTATTATTTACATGACTTAGATTATCATATTTATATGTTTAATTAATATATATAGTATAAATGATCTATTATATACAGCTTTAATTGAATAAATTGCTAAATATGTAGAGATTTACATTCACTATTACAAATATTCTTTACATCAGGAGTTTTAAAATATCAATCTAGTTTATCAGAAATATAAAACGCTGCTTTCTTAGTATCTTCTAATACTTTTTCTCTTTCTTCTAATTTGCATTCTTTATTTATAACTGTATCTGTATTAAGTATAATAATAGTGAGATGTTCACGAATTTCTGATTGTGCATGATATTTTAGAATTTCTGCTTCTTTCTTATAAATCTTAGTGATTCTTTTACATCACTTTTCACATGATTTCTTAATTTCCATGTCACAATGTTTTATGATAGGTCAAATTAATATGTTTTTGATTTCATTTAACTCTTTATCACTTTTTTTTGAATCACTTAAAATACTTAGAGCTTTTTCTATAACTGAATACAGCGTTTTAACTTTACATGAATAAATTTTATCATTTTTCATAAAAATAAATTTAATATTTACAACTAATATAATAAGGCTTTATCAGATAATTGTAGAAAATATGCTGAATTTATCTAATGGTAGAATTAACTAGTAAAATCTATTTATACATATTACTATTTTTTTAGCACATTGATTATAACGAATTATTAATATAAAGTTTTATATATAAATACTAATAACATATGATTAGAAAAATTCTGCTTGAAAATCTCTATCTATGATGAAAAAATAGAATTCGTGATACTGAATTTATTAGTGATCTAAATTTTTTGCCATCATTGTCATTTTTGCTTAAAGAAATTCATTGAAGCAACTGAGATATTGCATTAATCTGAAGAAATTTTGCTTCAGAGTTTTCTCCTTGTTTATTAAGGGCTAATTTAGAAAATTTGTTTCTGTTTCTCGTAAGTAATCCAAGCATAGAAAATAAAGATTCAGAAAAGTTCAGAATTGCTTACATTACAATCATTAAATTTGCTAGAAGAAGAGCTCAGAAATCTATTTCAGAATTTTGAAGATTTGATAAATTTATTGCGGGTGTATTTAAATCAGCTTATTTTGATGAGTTCCAAATGTATATTGAAAGAAAATAGATCAAGTATCAACCATTGACAAAAGATTCTAGGTATAGTAAGCTAATTATATAATACTATTTATGAATGCAGTTGGACAAACAGATTTCCATAATAAAAATTGAACTTTAAAAGAGTCTATGTTGAAGGAATATATCGTTTATTGTGAATCTCTGTGATTTAAAACATGTAAGCTATCTGAAATGCAAAGTATTACGAAAAAAATGGTAGCTAAGTTGTCAGAGACAGATTAATATTTTCTTGTAGAGGAATAGCTACAACTATTTTTTTGCCAATTTAGAGTCTATGTCTACTTACTAAATTATCCAAATTATCCCGATTAGCCTTGTATTGTATACTAAATGGCCTGGAACATGCTAGATTTAGTGATTGATTCTTAGTAATTCCAATTTTTATTACATTTCATCACTTTCACTTACAAGCCTGAATTTGCTCTATGATACTTGATCTAGTATTCCCTGATTCGTTCGTAATAATATATATTGCATTATTTTGTAGAATATTTCAATTTCAAAAATCATAATTATCAAATGGAATTAGTCATAATTTTCAATATCAGGTTAGGCGTGTTATAAATTGTAAATCTCAATATTCTCAAAAATTTATGCTCAATATATCAAATGAATTGTTGTAAGACTTCTCTTCAAAACCTGTACACCACCTTTTTTCAGTTGTAATGTTTCTAATGAGTATTTTTTTATTCTGCAGTTTTGAGAATTTATCACCATTAAACTTTGTATTTGTAGTTCTACATAGTAAGAAATCGCATGAAAAAAAAGTTCAATTTACAAAAATTGAGTTTGAAAAATCAGTATTATTTCAAGTTAAATGATTAAAATCACATGATTTAAATTTACAGTTATTAAATTTGGAGTTTGTAATGTTATTGTCAAGAAAAGATACAAATTCAAAGTTTGAGTTACTAAAATCAGATTTATTTATAGATAAATGTTTCATATTTGTATTTTCAAAATTAGAATGTGAAAAATTACAATTACTTATATATTTTGCCCTGGAAAAATTTGATTCTGAAAAATCACAATAAGAAAAATCCACTTCTGAAATAGCATATTGTCTTCAAAATGTACAATTTCTAAAACAAAATCAAGAAAGTTTATTAGATTTCAGGTTTTTAAAATCTATTCATGATAAATTTAATCATTCAAAACTTCAGCCATGCTCTATAATTTGTTCAAATTCTTCATTCTCAATAGCTTCATTGAAGACTTTCTTTCTATAAATTTGTGAAAGACATTCGAATTTATTTGAGAAAAGGTTCTTTAGTATTGTTTCGCATTTAATATGTATTTCTTTTGGCACACTTTCTAATTGTTCATTTTTTCAAGACAGATACAAATATCAAATATTTGTAAAATGTCTTTTAGAATCTTCATCCAAATTACTTAAATCAAGTATTTTGTCAATTTGCTGCCATGATTGTTCAAATCTATTTAATTTACTTATGTTTAACATTATTTTATCTTTACTTTTAGAAATAATAATATACTATAAAATATCAATAAATCAAGCATGAAATCTACTTTACCATTAATTACATCAGCTCCTCATGATAGTGATCATATTCCAAGACAATTTGCCCATAGGTTAAATCTATCAAATTGGCATATATGAGAAATGAGTGACAAGTATTCAGCAGATGTAATTTTTAATAAAAATGCTATCTTAAACTTTAGGTCAAGATTGCATAGAGCCTTGTGAGACTTAAATAGAGAAAAATCTAGTTGTTTCCCTGTGAATGATTTTAGATGAAATCGGATATGGAAATATTGAATGTGATTAAGTTTAGCACAGAAAGCGTCGCTTGTTTTCCAACATTATGATAGTTCTGATTTGATTATTAATAATAGTATAAATAAACAAGCAAGATATTATTGATTTAGAAAACTCCTTTTCGCTGATGGTCATTGTACTTGAGATTATAATACTGAGACCTGAAATAGAGATAGAAACATGTGAGATTCTGGAAAGCCAATGCCTCCATTTATAATAATAAATCATTGACTTCCAGATACTGCTAAAGTTGATTCAGAAAGGTGATATCCTATTACATGTCCACCAGAACTAATGATTGAATTAAAATTTTTGATTGAAAGAGAATTTGAACATCCAGTACAAATAAATACTCTTTATCCAAAATGATTTAAATATAATTGATGATATTTAAGCAGAAAAATTTGAGATGAAAATTATCCAAGTGACGTCGAAAGATGGTCTTTTCAGATTGAATATAATCGAGCTATGATAATGGATCAAAAGACACGAATTCCATATAAAAGTAGAATTACAGATATGAATCAAAAATTCAATTTTATTTTGAATGATCTGTGCAAGAATACGGTTTCTCAGTATTAAGACTCTATATATTTTAATAAATTAATTTGATTTATTTCTATTTTTGTGTTATAATTTTATGATGACTAAATTTTTATTATGGAACAAGAAAACAAAACATCATTTTCTCAAAAATGCAATAATGTATTAAAGACTTCTTTAGATTCATTAAAAACAATCAAAGAAATACTTCTTATAATGATTTCTATTTCTGCTTTATTTTTGACAGATTTACCAAATCAAATTTCACAATCATTGTGACAATATTCGGCTTCAACAGTTGGGGTTGAGCAATTGAATAATCAGCCTGACGAAATGAGTATTGATAATGAAGATGATAATCATGATGAACATTTTGAAGAACATTCTGATGATCGTGCAGAATTTGAAAATGATGAAGACAGTGATAGGCAGTCTTGAAACTTTGAGCAAGTTGACAATATGGAGGATATTTATCATGAGGATGATCTAGAGCTTGAAAATCATATAGTAGAACCTGTACAGGATCAAGAGTATGAATTAGAACTTGAACAAAATAGTTTTAATGACCAAATACATGAAGATGTAGAGCTTGATCGAAGAAATATTGATACAGTGCAAAGGCATAGAGACTGACGACAAAGAGTTCAAAACAATAATAGACTTACACCTAGGCCAAGGTATTAAAAATATCATTTCAAGATTTGTTATTTTTATAATAATTATTTAGGCAATCTTTTTCGTTGAGTTTCCGTTAAATATTTTTTTCTAAGTCTAATGCTTTCTGGAGTAATTTCTACATATTCGTCATTTCATATATAATCTAATGCTTCTTCGAGTGTCATTGTTTTTGGCGGAATCAATTTGATTTGCTCATCAGTTCAAGAAGCTCTTACATTTGTGAGTTTTTTATTTTTGCAAGGGTTAACTGTAAGATCATTTCATTTTAAATGTTCTCAAATTATCATTCACTCATAAACTTGTATCTGTGGACCTATAAAGATCGGTCATCGTTCTTGAAGGTTGAATAGTGAATAAGCCATAACAACTCAATTTTCTCATGATATCATAGATCAAACCTCTCTTTTGTTTATTTGTCCTTTATATTCTCAATAGTGAGAAAATGATGAAGCCAGTATTCACTCTCACTTAGTATCTATAATAAAAATGTTTTTATATCAAAGAAGTCATCTTGTTGGAATTTCAAATTCTATACTTGAAATACCATTTTCAGTTTTCATATCTTTCATCTCTCACCTTCGCTTTCATAATTTTTCAATTACAGCTCATGAGAATTCATCTGGAACATTTACAAATAAGTTTTCAATTGGCTCTAGCTTGATTCAATTTTCTTCTTTATACACAACTTCAGGTGCTCATACTTGTAATTCAAATCACTCCCTTCTCATAGATTCAATAAGTACTGAGATATGAAGTTCTCATCTTCAATATACAATAAATTGATTTTCATTTCAGAAATCAATTTTCATTCATACATTTACCTCAAGCTCTTTTTCTAGCCTATCTCTTATATTTCTAGAAGTAACAAGTTTTCATTCCTGTCATGCAAACGGTGAATCGTTGATTAAAAAAGCCATTTTTAGAGTAGGTTCATCAATTGTAACTACCGGTAAAGCTTCTTGATTTTCGTCATTACACACTGTTTCTCATACATATATATCAGCAATTCAGGCAATCATTATGATATCTCATGCCATTCACTGCTTAACATCAATTTTATTTAAGCCGAGTGTTGTAAATATTTTAGAAATTTTTCATTTCCTCTTAACTCAGTCTCTTCAAATAATAATTACATTTTGTCACAATTGTATTTTTCATTCATATATTCGTCATATTCACATTCTTCAAAGAAAATTGTCATAGGCTAGATTTACTATTTGCATACGTAGATCTAAATTTGAGTTATTTTCTGCTTCTGGAACCTTTTCCATTATTGTTTCAAAAAGTGCTTGCAGATCCTTTTTTTCATCATCAAGCTCTTTAATAGCAATTCAGTCTCTTGCTATTGCATATACTATTGGAAAATCAAGCTGATCGTCATTAGCTCACAATTGAACAAATAAATCAAAAACCATATCTATAACATCATCTGGTCTTGATGATGGCTTATCAATTTTATTAATAACAACTATAGGTTTTAGTCATAATTCTAATGATTTTTTTAGAACAAATTTTGTTTGTGGCATTGGTCATTCAAATGCATCAACAAGCAATAATACACTGTCAACCATTTTTAATACTCTTTCAACTTCTGATCAAAAATCAGCATGTCATGGAGTATCAACAATATTAATTTTTGTTCATTGATAATTAATAGCAGTATTTTTAGCATAAATTGTAATTCATCTTTCTTTCTCTTGATCATTGCTATCCATAACACACACAGTTACTTCTTCATGCTCTGAAAATGCTCATCATTGCTTCAACATTGCATCTACTAAGGTCGTTTTACCGTGATCTACATGAGCTATTATTGCTATATTTCTGTAAGACATTGAATTTATAATTAATTTTAGTTATGAATTTGAAATAAGAAATCTAAACAAATTAAAAATTCCGAGTTATCTTACACATATTTTCTCAAAAGTAAAAAGAAAATAATAAACAAAAACTTTTATAGTATATTATATACTTGACAATCTTATATCAATACTTATAAAGTATAATACTTTATTAAATATAGAATGAATACAGCGGATAATTTATTTCCAAGAAAACATGTTGACTGATTGTTTAATGCAAAGAAAAAATTAGAATTATGATCTGCTAAATTAGAGTTACTTACCAAGAACCTTAATGCTTTAGTTTCATTATCACACCCTGACTTTTGAGTAAGTGTATCACAATTAGTTGATGAAGATCATGTTAATTCATCAACTGCATTTGTAGAGCAATCTGAAACTGATTTTCCCTATGAATATAGGATTATTTGAGGACATATTTTTAATACACAAGTTAAAGTTGATACTACTAGAAATGATTTTTGATATAAAGCCTGAGATATTGTAACTGATTTGGATAGTAAATCAGATTTGTACAAAAAAAGTATTTTAATAGATTGATATTCCTACGATACACATCTTTATGAATATATAATGTGGTGACGAGTAATTACACCAGAATGAAATTTATTTAGTCAAAATTATTACATTACTAGAGAAGATTATCTTTCTTTAAAACTTATTCGAAAGTGGTGATCATATTATCCAAATACAGATTATAATTTTACACTAGATCAGGATGATTCTATAGATCGATCAAATGATCAATTTAAGAAATCACCAACTCTCAAAAAATCAATTGTTGATGATTTGTTTCGAAATACAAAAAATTCATTAGATTTAAATCAAAACATTGAATGTGAACATTTAGCAGAAATAACATTAGAGCACTCATTTAATAGAATTATATGAGCTATATTTAGTACTGAATTGACAGACACGGTAAAAAGAATTAATTGAATATTTAGAATTAAGAATTATAAAGAAATTATCTCGAGATTACAAAATGAAGATAATTTAGATGCTTTGATTGCATTTGAGCAAAATTTTTTTTGACAATTAGAAAATCATATACATTGAACTTATTGAAAAAGTGAAATTAAGTTAATTAAAAATGAAATTGTAATAAACAGAGAGCTATTCGATGTGGAAGCAGGTATTGAGCAATGTAATTAAATGGTTAGCAGAATGAATATGATACAAAATTTGATTAGATTTTAATACAAATAATTTAAAGGAAGTCTCTATTGATAATTTTCCTCAATTGTTGATTGAAATACTAAATGAAATTGAGCATTATATAGCTCCAGTTTACAACAAATGAAGACAAAGTTGATACAATATTTTTTGTAAAGCTCCATTATATTTTACAAATCTCTTGTGAAAATATGATAATCCTAGATCAGCTTCTAAACACATATTATCAATAAGTTTAAATAGCATATCTTCTTTTTTATGAATGGAAAGATCTTATTTTTTTAGATATATTACCAATCAGTCAGTCTCACTTGATAAGCATGAGTGAGAGGTAGAAGCTTATAAGTCACAATCATTTTGATCACAAGAAGATGAAAAACAATTAAACTTAATTTATGAAAATCTTTTAAATATTGTAAATGATATGAGGCATGAGCTTGGAAAAGTGATGAATATTGAAGTAAGAAGTGATGATACTAGTGATATTGTTAAATTAAAATTAGATAATGCGACCAGACAATGAGAATTGATGTTTACACAATTTATCGACAAACTTGAGGATTTGATAAATTCTAATGATTATAATTGAGTTACAGATATTTCTTATTTATGACAATTAATTGAAATGCAAAAAACTTCAATGCTTTGTGCTAATAATGAAATGGATTTGCGAAATATGTTAGAGAAATTCTATAAAACAAGTTTATCAATGTTTGCTTGAAATAATAGTCTTTTAAGTAATAAGTTTGAATTTTCAAACAATTATTTATATCCATTTGATACTATAACTATAGATTGAAAAAATATTGATTGTCAGGTGAGTTGAAAAGACCTGAAATGATGAGATATTGTTACAAAAAACGGAGTTTTATATTTTTTTGAATGATATTTACAATTCCCATTAGAGATTTTTTTTGTAATTTGTTGCCCTATTGTGAACTGAAAAGCTGATTTTTCGCAACATAAATACTTTGAGTGTGATCAGGATCTAAAGTTAAAATTATTTAAACGCTGGGGTAAGTATAAAACAGATGATTATTGATTTAATATTAATAACAGGAATATTGAGCATACTAAGATTAAGAAAAGTAAATGTGACTTTTTAGATAATTTTGAAGATTTATTATTACTTAGACTTAAAAATATATTAGATTCTTTTAAGAATCAAAGCAAAAATAATTTATCACAATTGCTTTGAAAACCAATAATAGATGATATTCTCAAAAAAATTAACCATCCTGAATGAAAGCAGTTTGGATTAAAAACTAGAATGATGTATTCAGATAGAGATTACTTTTCGTCATTTCCAATTGCACCACCACCTTCTACTTGAAACAATGTGTTAAGACTTGAGGGGTCAACTTGATGTAATCATGGTAACTGTAATTATTGTGAACTTTATAAAACATCTGAATACACAGTAAAGAAAGTTGACAGTTTTAAGAGACATCTAGATTTACTAGTAGAATTTATGTGATACCCTTACCTTAAGGATAACTTTGATAGAGTGTTTTACACATGAGCAAACTCACTTTCTATACCGACTGACAATTTTAAAAGAATTTTGCTATATACACAAAAAAAATGTAAAATACAATTTAGAAGAATTGAAAGTTATGGGACAACTAATACTATAATAAAAAAGGCAGCACACTTGGAACAATTAAAAGATTCATGACTTTCTTTAATTTACTGGTGAATAGAAAGCTGTAATGACAAGGTGTTAGAGTTGGTAAATAAGTGATGCACTCAAAAAGATATTAAGCTTGCATGAACATTGCTACGGGATGCGAAAATTGAAATTTCAGCAATGATTATGTCATGATTATGATGAATAAGATATTCTGATAGTCATGTTGATGAAACAGCAACTATTCTTTGAGATATTTATCCAAGATTTTTAACATTATTGTCAGTCAATCCATCACCTTGATCGGTATATCAAGAAATTATAATCTCAGACCCTGAGAATAGAAGCTTGAATATAAGGGAATTAGAAAGTCAAATGATCAAATTTTGAAACAGATATATTACAATAGCATGACGCAATCCTGATAGAACTTATAATAATTCTAAGATTGCAGCATATTCGACAGCAATTAATCCTACTTGAATAAATCCTATAGCATTTGAAAGAACGCTTTAAATTATTTAAATCTTAGAAAATCGCTTTTTCAAGCATATTCCCATGCCCTCCTAATTATAATTGTACTTATTGAAAGAAATAAGATCCAGAGGAATATTTTAAATATTACAAATCAAATTATTGAAGCGGCTCAGTGTCAAAATTTTCATCTTTTCTTATATGAAATATCTGAGTATTTGTCTCAATGATATCATTGATGATTATAGTAATTTCACTTATTGTGATATTTTTTCGCGTTATTATGTTCATACTTTTTTGCATAGTTTGAAATTTTTTCATGGACCACATCTTTTTTCGAAAGTTCAGCCTTGTTATTTAGAGCTTCACATAAGATTTCTGTTTTTATATTTTCTTCATAATATTGTTCTTCAAGATTTCAATTAATAGAATTGCTCTCCAGTTGCGCATGAGTGTTTGCAGTAAATAGAGAAATTAGCAGTAGAACTAATAGTGAATAGATATTTTTTTTCATTTTTGTTTTGTTATTTATTTTTTTTAGATATAAGTTTTAAATTAAGACATATTTCACATATAAGTTAGATATGCTCAGAGACTAGCAGCAAAAATTCATCATGCTACAAGTAATGAATCCGACTTTTTTAAGTTCTTAATCATTCTTAAATTAAATTCAGGAAAGATCAAAAGACATACTCATTTTATAAAAGCAAGCCATCAAAAAATCGTGATTATAACTGTCCAATCAGATATCCAAATGTTGTGATTTAATATAATTACTAAACCAGCTAAAAGAGGAAGCAGGCTTGCTATATAAAACATTGTAATATTTTTTGAAAAATCATATAACATTTTCTTGTAAAATTTTCTGTTAAATAAAATTGCTATTCATACAATTCAATAAGTTGGTCCTATAATTTTAGCTATCAATATTGACGTTTCCATAATGTATTGTGTTATTTTTAATAATTTAAGTATAACACAAATATTGCTGATGATCAAGTGAAAGTATTCATTTAAAAGTTCTAAAATAAACCCGACCACTTTAATTAAGAAATAAATAATGAATCTGTTAAGATTCGTTTGAAAAAAAACTTAATTTATTAACTAACAAAGTGGTCTTATGAAAATTATTAATCAAATTCAAAATAAAAACAAATATTTATCACTTGCTCTAATACTATTTTTATTTTAATAATTTATTATTACAAAAGAGTATAACTTATTATACAAAACATTGACAAATAGCAACTTTATCATAGAATATGTTTTAATTAGTTAAATACATCATGCTTAAATTAGCAAATTGATCACAAAATGAAATAGAAAGATTTAAACAAAGTGAAGAATTGGAATGTGTTGTTAATACAACATGTGAAGATTTATTTGTAGTTATACATAAGATTAATAATCTTGAAGAAGTATGGGCTAGTATAATATTAATTTACAAATCAACGTCTTGAGAGCTTTCAGGCGTACTTCACAAGCCAAAATTATGAACCAATCCCAGTCAAAGATTATTCTTAGATGACCCTGATCCATTTATAAATGATCCTAGTCATACAGTCATTTGAGAAGTTTATCCTTCCATTTACTTTGATAAATATTCACGACATGTTTGACTAGAAATATCTCAAGATTGTTCATGAGTATGATTTTGACAGTTTTTATTTGGATTATATGAGCAATTAAATTGAAGCATATTTCATGAGATTTCTCATAATATTTGAAAAATAAAATTTTTAATTAGAAATTGATTTAAACCATGTTTTATAGAATTGGCATCTTCATTATGTGATAATAGTGGACTTTCAACCAAGCTAATTAGTATAGGTGATAATGAAAGATTAATTTATTTTATATCAAATGTACTCATGAAAATAGAAGATAGAAATAACTTTAATAATATTCATGAATGAACTTTATGATTATTTTTCCAATTTTTTAGATATGATGATTCTTTCCTTAAACAATTGCAAAATCGAACTTGAGACAGGGACTTGTCTTCATTTGATTTTTGATCTAAACAAATTTCTTCTTCAACATTTTCAAAATTGATTTTATCTTCAGATGTCATTTCTTTGTTTAACCTAATTAATGAATATGTAGATGCTCAACGATTTTATTAGATTATTAGTATATTTTATATATATTATTAATAATATATATACTCAAAATAAAGTTACTTATTACTAATATTTTATGAACACTATACTATCAATAAAATGAATTGTTTTTATTTTAATAATCCTTATTTTGCTAGTAGCAATACCTGCTATTAAAATCAAAAGAGAGGAGTATAAGAAAACAGGTAAGCATCCAAGGTGACATTATATGGGTATTGGTTTAATAATAGGCCTAACAATAAGTTTTCTATCATGATTTATAATTGATAACTCATGATTATGAGTTCCTGTATGAGTTGCTCTAGGTCTTGCAATTTGAGCTGTAATTGAAAAGAAATTTGCTAGTGAATTACGTTCGCTTACAAAAAAGTAAGACTTCAAAAATATTGATTAATATGATGAATAGTTTTATTAATATTATGAATTTCTGTTTTTTTTACAACTAGCTATGTCAAAAATTCAGACCAATCTAAAAGCAGTACAATATCTTCTTTTAAAGAGTGTGTTAAGGCAGGATTTCCTCTAATGGAAAGTTATCCAAGACAATGTCATGATAAAAAGGGTTGAATAACTTTTACTGAAAGGATACATTCATTTAATCTTAGGATTGGGAATGTCTAATACTTCTTCTTCAGGAACATTTAACCTTTCCCATTGTTTCTTTTGATCTTCTTTTGTAGGTAATTTTCATCAATGCCGCTTTTTACTTGTGCTATTATATATTAAAATATATGTTTGCTAAATGTTTCCAAATAGCTAAACTTGTTGACATAAGGTAGGTAGTATAAAATATGGAACTAGATATAATAATAGCATCAATTTGAGTCTTTATATGAGAATTGTATTGAAATATGGTTTGAGGATGAAGTCTTGTAACACAGACTGTGTTACAGAATATTTTGCATATAGATATTAAATCAGCAATGGCACTGGATAATACAGCAGTTATTTGATCAAATATTTGAATGATGTTAATACTGGCAAGAAAATATAAGGTTAAATGGTGGTATATTCTTTTTACTTTTTTTCAAATAGCATGAGCTGTACTATGATCATTAATACTGGTTAATATTGATAAAGAGTTATTACAGGGAATATTTATAGTTATGATTATTCTTTTGGTGATAAAAAATCTTTTCATAAAAGACTTAAAACACAAAGAAAAGTGATTTCAGGTTAATTGAAAAAATATTGCACTACTCTCGGCTGCTGCAATCTTTATTTGAGCATACAACTGAGCGTTTGTTATTTGAGATTGGATTGTAGCATTATTAATACTCACAAGCTTCTTTTCAATTAAATACCATAACGCAGTATATCTACTTGTATTTTCTGTGATATTTTCACAGCCAATGGCTGCATACCAATATTATACACATGGCTTGATAGATTTTAAATTTATTATTCCAATGATTACTGCAACTATTTGCTGATGAATATTAGCTGGATTAATTTTAGATAAGATTCACTATAAAAAATTAGAAACCTTCCTTAAATATTTAAGTGTTGTATTTGTAATTTATTTAATCTGGGGATTGGCTTTCTAATATCTATAAACTAAACATAATTTTATATGCAAAATTTACCAAATGAAAACGAAAAAAGATTCATCTCAATCTTGAATAAAAAAATAGAGACCTGAAAGCTTTTTAATGCATTATGACATATGACAGCATGATTAACTGGATGATGTTGAGAGAAATTCAAAGAAATGTGTTTCTTGGAATACAAAGATAAAGATAATTGAATACATCCAAATATTTCACATTATCCATTTATAGTTCTTAAGGCTGATAATTGAAATAAAATTCGCAGAGTTCGTGAAGAAGCCATAAAGAGATGAATATTGTTTTCAGATTTTACAAGTACAATGACAGTCTGAACTTCTGAAGATCAGGTAAATAAGACTTCAGAAACATTGGAGCAGGATCTTGAGTATTATTGAATCACTCTGTTTTGATGAACTGATGAATTAAGAGAGTTTACTGGCAAGTTCTCATTATATAATTAATTATTGAGATTGCTAACTAATTATATATAAGTATACTATGGTTAATGTCAATTAACCC
>CAYWBW010000033.1:0-20342 GCA_964456745.1 uncultured Candidatus Peribacteria bacterium
CGCCGGAATCACCAATGATACTATCCAATAAATAACTATTTTATTGGATTTTTTGTTTTATACAAGTCAGAATGATGAAAATTTATGACTTACGCAGCAATACCGAGATAAATTTGCTTTCAGTGATTTCAAAATATATGATTATAAAATCACCAATACATTGCTTGGTGAATTTCTACAAAATTATCGTTTCTTCATGATCTAACCAAAGATAATTTAACTAAATTTGAGTCATGTTGCGCAGATTGTCTAAGATAACCAATCCCATGAATTGTTTTTTTATTAACATTTATGTTTTTGTTCTTTGTTTAAAAATGTTAGGATTACATTTGTTTCATGATTTCCACTCTTATTAGTATACAAAAACTGATTTTCTAAACCTTCCATTTATATTTCTAAGTGTAATAGTATACTATAATAACTATATGTAAATGGATTACAAGCCCTTTTTTCTTCTAAAATATTTTATTTTAATTTCACTTACTATAATATGCTAGTGAATAAATTAACTTTTTTATTTATGTATGAACAAGTAGATCTTAAGAAAAAAAGAAAGAAGAAAATACATATTACATTGTTAATCATATCTATGCTATTTTGCATAATTTGAATATGACTTTATAATGAATTTTTTATCATAGCAGAAGATAAAATTAGTAAGACTAGGCTAACAAAGACTAGAAATCAAATTTCAAAATCTACTGAAATATTAGTAATTTTTGACAATAAGTATATTAACTTAAATTCTGCTAGCTGAATAGAAAAATCGAGAGTATTTTGAGAAAAGTATAATTTAAAATATTCTTGAAGTTTTAAAGGACAAAATATGGTTTCTTTTGATTATTCAATGAAAAGTTGAATTGATTTAGATGATTTTATTGAAAAAATTAAGAACCTTGAAGAGGTAAAGTTTGTCCAAAAAAACATTAGTTATAATTCTCGTTAACAAGTTATGAAATTTTTATATTCATTTTTTCTCAGTCTTGTATATTGTATTTCTTTTTTATCATACACAATTGTTGTGTCGGTAAATGAAACAGATAATAATATTTCTGATCTTCCATATGTACTTTGAGAAATTTTAGTAATTTACAAGGATGAATCTGAGCATTTAATTTGAGCTAACTCTGTTAAGTCTTTGTCAAGTTCTAGAATTAAAAGTTTCGAACTTAGTCAATTAGAGATAATAAAAATTGAAACTGGTGCGGATTTGCAAAGCAGTATTTTTAGCTTACTACAAGATCCAAATATTGCTCATGTTCAACCTAATTTTATTTATGAAAGTCGAGAAATTTTAAGTCCAAATGATACATATTATTCATCAATGTGGGCAATAGAAAACACATGACAGAATGTAAATTGAACTTCTTGAACTAGTGATGCAGATATTGATTGAATTGAGGCATTAGATATTTATCATTGAAATGTTTCTAGTTTATCATGAGTTATAGTTGCAGTTATTGACGATTGAGTTGCATTTGATCATCCAGATCTAATAGATGCAATGTGGGAAAGCTCAAATTGCAGCGACTCTGATTGAAATTCGATTTGAGAATGTATTAATTGATTTGATTTTTGGGACAATGATAAATTTCCATCTCCAGTAACTTCTCATTGAACCCATGTAGCATGAATTATCGCATCGCAAATTAATAATTCAAAATGAACGCTATGAATTTCACCACATGCAAAAATAATGGCATTAAAAAATAGACTTACAACTAGTGAAATTGTTAAGGCTATAGATTTTGCTAAGAATAATTGATCGAAAGTTATTAATGCTAGCTGGTGAGCATGAATAACTTCAAATGATTGTAGCTCAGCTTTAGATTTTGCTACTTATTTAACCATTGGGTCATTTCCATGAGTATTTGTAGTTGCTGCATGAAATGATAATAAAAATCATGATCTTTCGACTTATTTTGATTTCCCGGCAGACTATGCTTTTGATACATCGTGCTGGTGATGACTAGATAATATTTTAGTTGTATGAGCTACAGATCAAAATGACAATAAAGCATCTTTTTCAGATTATTGAAATGTTCATATATGAGCACCTTGAACTAATATTTACTCCACTCAATTTTCTAGTTCTTTAATTTTTACAGAAGATTTTGATTCATATTCCTGATCTTTGTTAACAGGATTTACTGTTTCAGATGCTTGAAACTGGTGAGTAAGTAATTGAGAATTATTATGAGATCTTGATAACCCTATGGAAGCTGATATGCAAAGTTCTATTAGTTCTCTGTGAATTGATTTATCGTCTTATAGTGCTGCAAGTTTCAATTTTACTTCATGGTGTGATACAGAAATTACTTATACTTGATGGGAAGATTATATGAGCATTTCATTTCAAGCTTGATCTGAATTAAGTGTAAAAGAATTGTGGGATGAGGCCTGAACTTCTAACAACTTGAATATTTCAAAAGTTATTGAGTGAGATTATACAAAATATGTATTTGAAATTGAAATAGCACAAAACTACTTAGTTGAAAATTTTCAATATGTTTTTTGATGGAATACAGACTCAGACAACAACAATTTTAATTGATGTAAGGTAGATGATATCAGTATCTATTCTTTTGATAATTGAATTAGTGAGACTTACTGATATAAAAATTGAACATCTATGTCTACACCTTATGTGTCATGATTAGCAGCTATGATATATGCTATGAAACCTAATTATTCTGTTAGTGATGTGGTCAATTTAATAATTGATTCTTGAGACAGCGTAGCAAATTTGTCTTCTTACTTTATAACATGAAAGAGAATTAATGCTTACAATGCTATTTGAAAACTTGCTGATCCTTCGGTTGATCTTATTAGTGTTTATACTGATTCTTGAAAAACTATAGCAGTTCAGGATTCAACTTGGGTAAATTCTCTTTGACCATACTTACAATGGCAAGAACCTATTAATCAGTGAGTAATAAGTTGATATGTAATTGCATATGAAAATGCTTTGACTTCTCTTTCTTGAAGCTATAGTTACGCAGCTACTTGATTTGATTTAAATCAGAATTGAGTAAATTATGATCAATGAGTAAATTCATTTTCAATATATTGATTTAATGACATGTGAGCTACATGATCATCTTTAAGTTTATTTGATTTATATTTAGACAATTGAGCCCCGTGAACTTGAACAATTATTAATTTAGATAATTATTATTCCAATACATGAATTATTAATGTAGATTTTATCGAGGCTCAAGACTCAATATCAGGTATTGATTATTATAATTTCTATACTTACAGTGGCACAAAGATAATTTTTTCATGATCGCTTACTTGAACTTGATTCATTGATACTTGAATTTGAGATGATTGAGATTATTTTCTTAATATTAGAGCAGTTGATTTAGCCTGAAACATTTGAAATAATTCTAACACATGATCATTCATTATTGATAGCTTGTCACCAGAAAAGCCAAGTTTGTCGATTAATTCTTGATCAGTTATTTGAGTTGGTTCGCAGACGTGAGTACCGATTTCTTGAGTTTTAAGCTTAACAGAAAGTTGATCTTTGTTTATTTATTCAGTTAGTGATGCTTCTAATAATATAGTATCATGATCAATAATATTGTGATCAGAAACTTGATTTAATATTGAGTGATTGGATTTAATAAGTTTGGATGATGGAAATTTATATCTTGATGCTTACATAGTAGATCAGGCATGAAATATTTGAATTACATGAACTTCACAAGTTATAAAAGAAACTACTATTCCTTCATGATTAATTATTATTAACAGCTGATCTGACATAACAAATTTAACTTGAATTACTGCACAATTATCTTCATCTGAATATCCAGTTGATTATATTATTTCATGAACTTGATTAATAGCAACATATACATGAACTTTGACTAAATCTTCTTATATTGATTTAGAATTATTTCAGTGAGATGCTGATATTAGATTGGAATTATCTTTACTTGATTCTGCTCTAAATATTAGTGAAAGTGTTTTTGTTAATATTGTCTTAGATCAAACATCAGTTACATGATCTATATATTCAACTGTATCTAATAACTTATGGTCAAAGGAGTATATTTTCTCTGTATTAACAAGTGATGGTGATTTTTCAAGTGATGATATTGTTTGGTCTAATAATATTGATTCCTCAACCTGAGCATGACATACTTATAGTATTACTTCTTGAACAACATGAAATTTAATAGTAGATGCAGCAATTATTGATAATGCTTGAAATGTAACTATTATTAACTCACAGTCATATTTAATTGATAATAATAATCCAGTGATATCTTTTACTCAGAGTTGAAATAGTGTTTATTTTACGTGATCATTCATAGATAATCATTCTTGAATTAACACTTGATCGATTAAGTGGTATTATTCTATATGATCAGGTAGTTCATGGGTTAGCATGGATAATTGAACTGAAACCGGAGCTTATATATCTGATGATATTTGATATTGATGAGAAGTTTATTTAAAGATTTTCATAGAAGATATTGTATGAAATAGTATGCAATATATTTCAAATGCTTTTGAAATTGAGTGAGATTCTTCATTTGGATCAACAGTTTCACTTGCTTTATCAAATCTGTCTAGCAGTATAAAAAGACTTGCACTGGATAGTAATCAAGATACAACCTGATTGATTCAGTCTAGTACTGATACTATTGATTCGGTTATTGATGTTTCACTTTTGTTTTCAACTTGAGTAATAATTCCGATTACTGTTTCTGGTGCTTCGGCTTCATATCCTAAAATTATAGAAGTGTACAATTCAGATACATGACTTTATGAATTAGAAAGTGTTCAAACATCAGACATTGAATCATTTGTAAGTTTATCATGAGATACAAAAATTATTATCAGAACTGTATCCGCTTCATGATCATCGTCACTTAATTGAGATATAGAGACAGCTGTTATACCTTCAAGCTCTTGATCTCTTACTACAAATTGAAATTCATTTACTATGATATGATCATGATCTTCTGTTTTATTTTCTTCTTGAATAACTATCTCATCTGATTTTTCGTGAATCATCTTACCTCCAACATCTTTTGAAGTTTCTTCATGATCTAGTTTGGATACTTCTGATAAACCATGAACAACGATAAGTGTGTGAGCAAATTGACAATCAATAAGTTTTAGTGGTTGAGATGTAACCTTGACTATAGATTTATGAGAAGAGTGTAGTGATAGTGCAAAAGTTAAATATTGGGATAGCTTGTCTTGATCTTGGATTGATTATACAGATACAGTTTCAAATATTTCATGTGATGAGCAATCCTTGTCTTTTTGAGTAAGTCATTTTTCAATATATTGATGAGATTGATGAGCATGTAGTTTGTCTCAGGTTACATGTTCTGCAAGTTGTTGAGATTGAACGTATCAGATTAATAGCTGAGAAGATTGTTCATGATGATATTATTGATCTTCTTGTAATTTAGCAACATGTACAACAAGTAGTTCATCAAATTCTTCATGATGAGGTTGAGGGTCGTCAGTAATTTCAAATCAGGTTAGTACATATATATTACCTGTACTTGCCAAGAAAGAAATTAATACCTTTGATAATATAGATTTAAAAAATATTAAATCTTGAATACTACCTGTTACTATTACGATTAAACACAGTTCATCCAAGTACTTTGCTAAAATTGAAAAGTGAACGAAGATTACAAAATGAGATTGATCAGTTTATTTTTGAAAAATTGACTCTCCTCTTAGAGTTTCAAATACTAAAATTCAAGCTATGAGCAAGTGAGCGATAGCACTTAGAGCTATGCAAATTTGAAATGACGAAGAAAATATATATTTCTCAAAACCGGTTAAGCTAACAATGTCAACTAAGTGATTGTCAGAAAGTTACGATAGAAATGACATATCATTATTTTCATATGATTATAAAACAAAAGCTTATACTCTTGAAAATGATAAACCTTATTATGACTCTGTTTCAGAAAGTTTATCTGTTTATGTTGATCATTTTTCTTTATTTGTTTTAGCTTATTTTAAAAAAATTGATATAAATAAATCTTCTCCAAATTGAGAAGATGCTTTGCCATTTCAAGATTTGCAATGACATTGGGCAAAATCTTATATTAGCAATCTTTATGAAAGGTGAGTATTTTCAGATAATGAAAATTTTTATCCTGAAAAAAGTTTAAATAGAGTAGAGTTGGTAAAAATAGTTGTTGAAGCATTTTGATATCAAAAGAATGAAAATTTAGAAATTCTTCCATTTGAAGACATTAATAAAAATTCTTGGTATTGATCTTACCTTGCTTGAGCATTTGAAAATTGAATCATTTCCTGAGATTCTTGAGTTAACACATTTAGACCTTGAGATAGTGTTAATCGTGCTGAGGCAGTTAAACTTGTGTTAAAAGCTGCTAACTTAGATTTGAATATTTGAAACAATAGTTTTACTGATGTTCCTTTAAATACTTGGTACTCATCATATGTAAATTATGCTGCTGAAAAATGAATTGTGGCTTGATATTGAAATTGAATTTTTTGACCTTCCAGAGATGTAACCAGGTGACAAATCGCTAAAATTGTATCCAGGGTACTTGTTTTAAAAGAAACTAATTAGCTAACAAAACAAGCTATAATTTTAAAATTGTACAAAATACAATCATTTAATTTCTTGGTAAACATTATTCGATTGATCCATATATAGTGTTTGAGTATGATGAGATGCACAACATATAGTGTTAACTTATAAATATGATTAAAAATATAAAAAAAAGATCATGACTTATTGTAGACTTTGATAGAAGTTTAATTGAGCTAGCTATTATAAAAGCTTGTGATGCATCTTGAGAATTAGATAAGACCTTTATTAATTCACTAGTTGATTCAGTGGTCTTTGACATTAATCAAAAATTTTGAAAAAGTATAGTTTTAGTGGAAGATGTTCAGGATTTAGTTGAGACAAATTTGATGAAATTTTGAAAGTTTGATGTTGCTAAGACTTATATTATTTATAGAAAAGATCATTCTCAAAAACGTTATAAACACAAACTTAAAAGTTTTGAAAAACTTAAAAAAAATAAACTTCAAGTAAAAAAATCAAATTGATCGTATGAAAGTTTTTCTTCGGAAAAGATTCAAAAGCTTTTTAATATTGTTTCCAAATGATACAAGAAAGAATGTAGTTTTGAATTATTTGAGACAAATTTAAATAAATGTATTATCGATAAAATTAGCACATCTGATATTTCTAAGTTGTTAGTTAAAATTTCAATTGATTTGATCAGTTTAGAAAATACTCATTGGCAATTTATTGCTTGAAGATTATTAACGACAAATTTGTATAAACAAGCAAGTAAAAATAGAAAAATTAAATTAGCCGATATTTATTCACATGATTCTTATGCTAAGCATTTCGATGATTACCTTAAATCATGATTATATTTTAAAGATTTTTACAATTCTTATTCTAAACAAGATATTTTAAAAGCTTGAAAACATCTAAATAAAACTAGAGATTTTACTTATAATTATACAACCATGCTAATGTATAATAAAAGGTATTTGTTAAATCCTAATAAGATTGTAAAAGAATTACCACAAGAAATGTATATGACAGTTGCTTTATTTTTAGCAATTCCAGAAAAGAAAGAGGATAGATTGGAAGTTGCTCTGAAAATATATGAATATTGTTCAAGTCAAAAAATATCCTTACCAACTCCCACTCTTTTAAATGCTAGAACAAATTTTAGTCAACTATCTAGCTGTTTTAAGCTGAATTTAGATGATGACTTGAGATCTATTTATCATTGAGTAGAAAATATGGCTCAAATCTCAAAATTTGGTTGATGAATTTGAGTGTATCTTTGAAATATACGAGCAAAATGATCATCTATCAGATGAGTTAAATGAGCATCATGATGAGTAATTCCCTGGATAAAGGTCATGAATGATACTGCTTCTGCTGTTAATCAGCTGTGATCCAGGGCTTGAGCAATATCTGTCACTTTAGATGTTTGGCATATGGATATTTACAATTTTTTAGATTTGCAAACAGAAACTTGAGACATACGATCTAAGGCATTTGATATATTTCCAGCGATTTCTATACCTGATTTATTTATGAAGAGGGTGGAATTTAATATGCACTGGACACTTTTTGATCCACTTGAAGTAACTAAGAAATATTGAAAAAATTTACAAGACAGTTTTTGAGAAGAATTTGAAGAATTTTACAAGGAACTTGAAAGTGATCCAGGTTTAGAAGTTTCTCAAAAGCTTAATGCAAAAGATTTATTTAAAAAATTCATGAAATCTACAGTGGAAACTTGAATGCCATATGTATTTTTTAGAGATTTAGTTAATAAAGCTAACCCTAACAAACACGTTTGAAATATTTATTCAACACAGCTTTGTACAGAAATTTGTCAGAATACAAAGCCATCGAAATTTATCGATGAAGTAGCAGGGGATGGAAAAGTCAGTATTTCATATGAAACCTGAGACACAGTGGTTTGCAACCTTGCTTCAATTAATATTGCAAAAGTTCACAGTAATGAAGAGATTGAAAAGGTAGTTCCTATTACTATGAGAATTTTAGATAATGTTATATCATTGAATTTTTATCCAATTGAAGAATCTAAGATTACTGCTTTAAAATATCGAAGTGTTTGACTTTGATTTTTATGACTAGCTGAATATTTAGCATGTAATAACTTAAGATATGATAGTAAAGCAGCAAGAGATAGTGTTGACTTATTATTTGAAAAATATGCATTAGAAACATTAAGATTTTCAAATAAACTTTCTATTGAAAGGTGAGAATATGAGTTATTTAAATGATCTGATTGGAGTAAGTGAATTTTGTTTTGAAGAGATGAGTCTTGGTATCAGAAGAATTCTAAATATAAATCTGAATGGAAGAAATTAACAAAATCAATTAAGGAGAAATGATTGAGATTCGCTTATCATTTAGCTCCAGCTCCCAATACTTCAACCGCTTGAGTTGTGTGAACAACAGCTGCGCTTCTTCCAATTTATAAAAAGTATTTTGTAGAAACAAACTCAATTGCCCCTTCGGTTATAGTTGCGCCAAATTTAACTCCTAAAAATTTTTGGCTTTATAAAGAGTATGTAAATATGGATATGAATGATGTTATAGATATGATTTGAACAATTTATAAATGGATTGATCAATCAATTAGTTTTGAATGGCTAATAGATCCTTCGAAAGTTAGTCCAGAGCAACTTTATTGATATTATATAAAAGCCTGGAAGCAATGAATAAAAACAGTTTATTATGTTCGAAGTATGAGTTGAGAAATCAAAGAAGATTGTGTTAGCTGTAGTTGATAATTTTACTATTTTTAATTTTTTTAAATGACAAATATGCAAGTTAATAAAATTTTTAATCCCAATTGAAATGATGAGATTAATAACAGAACAATTATTAAATGAGATACAACAGGTTTATTTAATTTAAATAACACTAAATATTCTTGGGCAAAGCCAATGTATCAATTGATGATATGAAACTTTTGGGTGCCTGAAAAAGTTTGATGATTAGCAGAAGATGCTATTCAATTTAGAAAAGAATTAACTGAAAGAGAGGCTAGAGCCTATAAGGGGATATTGTCATTTTTAATATTTTTAGACAGTATTCAAACTGTTAATTTACCCAGAATTAGTGATTATATCACAGCTCCTGAAATCAATTTATTATTATCTATACAAGCATATCAAGAGGCTATTCATTCTCAAAGTTATTCTGTAATTTTGGAAACTGTTGTAGATTCAGCAGAACGTGAGGAAATTTATTATTTTTTTAGAGATGATAAAATTCTTTTAGAAAGAAATAAATTTATTTGATGAATTTATCAAGATTTTAGTGATAAAGCAAATGATGCAAATTTCTTTAAAGCTTTGGTATGAAACTATTTACTAGAATCGATATATTTTTATAACTGATTTGCATTCTTTGATACTCTTGCTGATAACTGAAAAATGGTAGCAACAGATAGAATGATAAATTATATCAGAAGAGACGAATTAAGTCATATCACAATATTTGCTAATATATTTAATGAAATTAAGAGAGAATTTCCAAAAATGTTTGATGAAAAATTAATTTATGAAATGATGAAAGAAGCTGTAAAGCAAGAAATAAAGTGGTGAAAACATATGATTGGAGATATGGTAATATGAATGACAAATAAAAATATTGAAAATTATACTAAATGGTTATCTAATCAAAGACTTTCACTTATTGGCTTAGATCCATTGTATCCTAAAATATTGAACAATCCATTTAAGCATTTGGATAGACTTCAAGAAAATAACATGGAAAAAGGAAATTTCTTTGAATCCACTGTAGTAAATTATACTCAATCTAGTAGTATGAATTGATCTTGGGATTTTTAATCTTAAGATCAAGAACCGCTATTATCTTCTATGTAATTTGAATCAATGGCTTTAGTGTTCTCTAGATTTGATCAACTTCAATCATTTTCAGTATTATCATTTTGTATTATTTCCCCACTTGATGAAATTGTTGTATTATAAGTTCATGTTGATATGCTATTAGATCAGCTTGAATCAATAATAGTATCATCCTCTAGTATTAGAGGTGCAAGCTCTATATCTTGTGGTAATGTTAGACATCAGGATAGTAGTGGTAGAAGTATGAGAGTGATAAAATATTTCATGAATAAATGTTATTGTTTATTTCTTATAAAAAAATATATTTAAATTAACTACAAATATCAACATAAATTTACTTTATAATGAAAAAATTGGTTTTTATTACATGATGAGCAACATGAATTTGAGCTGCTTGTTGTAAGAAATTTGCAAAAGAGTGATACTGAGTTGCAATTAATTACTTGAATTCTAGTGATCATGCAAATGAGCTTGCTAATCAGCTCTGACATGCTAAAGCTTTTCAATGAGATATGTCAAAACAAGAGGATATTGATAGAGTATTTTCTGAAATTAAGGATCATTTCAATCAAAATCCAGAAATTTTAATCAACAATGCAGCCGTTGTATGAAGAGTAAAGTTCCCAGAACTTGATTGAAATAGATTTTCTGAAATTTTAAATATCAATGCTGTATGACCATATTTAGTTACAAGGCAGTTCATCCAAAGGCAAGAGTGAAAACTTGATTGAAAATCTATAGTTTTTTTGTGATCCATGAGGTGATGGCCAGAAAGTTCATCTGCTTCTTCAATAGATTATTGTGCATCTAAAGCTGCAGTGCATAACATGGTTGTAACTTTAGCTAAGTCATTTAGTCCTTGTAGGGTAAATTGAATTGCACCAGGATTTACAAAGACATTAATGCACAAATGAAATCTAGAACGCCTTGAAAAAGAAGCTGAGAAATCTATATTAAAACGATATTCAGAACCGGAAGAAATAGCAGAGTCAGTGTATTTCTTTGCATCAGATTTGGCTAAATCTATTACAGGTCAGGTTCTTAGAGTTGATAATTGACGTAGTTTAATGAGTTAGTTATTGACTACAAGATCATTTAGTGTTTTACAAAAATCTTCAAATTTTGATTCATTTTGTTCTTCTTTTCAAAGATTTCTTATAGTAATTGATTTATTCTTAAGCTCTTTATCTCATATAACCAGAGAAAACGGTATTTTTTGAGTTTCGCTATGTCTTATTCTTTTTCATAGTGAATCACCGCTATCTAAATATTCAGCTCGAAATCAATTTGTAATTAGTTTTTCATAAATTCATTTTGCATATTTTCAATGTGCATCATTATTTACTGGGCAAACAAGAACTTGAATGGGGGCTAGAAATACTGGCATTGCTCACTTGTAGTGTTCAATTAAAATTCACATAAATCTTTCAATAGATCATAAAATTGCTCTATGTATCATTACTGGTCTATGAGCTGCTCAATCTGCTCATTCATATTCTAGTTTAAATCTTTCAGGTAAATTGAAATCAAGTTGCACTGTTGCAGTTTGCCAAACTCTTCCGAGAGAATCTTTGATTTTAAAATCAATTTTCGGTCAATAAAAAGCTCAGTCTCAAGGATTAATTTTGTACTGCATCTTGTTTCTTTTGATTGCTTTTTCCAGAGCATCTTCTGCTTTTTTCCATACTTTTAGATCTCAAATTGCTTTATTTGGTCTTGTTGATAATTCAAGAATAAAATCCATATCAAATACATCTTTATATACATATTTAGCAAATTCAATTACTCAATCAATTTCATCTTCAACTTGCTCAATAGTACAGAATATATGTGAGTCATCTTGGCAAAATTTTCTCACTCTGGTAATGCCAGAAAGTGTTCATGATAATTCATTTCTATGCAATGCTCAAAAATCTGCAATTCTTAAAGGTAAATCTCTATAACTAGTTAGTTTATCTTTGTAAATTAGGCAGTGGCATGGACAATTCATTGGTTTTAGTCAAAATTCTTGACCCTCAATCTCTAGTTTAAACATATCATCTGAATAATGTTTCCAATGACCTGAAATTTCCCACAGTTTCCTATTAAACATATTTGGACTCATTACTTCTTTGTATCATCTTTTTACATACTCATTTCTTATAAAGTTTTGAAGCTGTTTATAAATTATGTATCATTTTGGTAAGAAAAATGTTGATCATGGGCTGTATTCGTGTGTCATAAATAATTCAAGTTTTTTTCATATTATTCTATGGTCTCTTTTTTTAGCTTCTTTTATCATTTCTAAATAGTCTTTTAATTCTGTTTTAGATTCAAAACACACTCAATAAATTCTTTGCATCATTGGTCTATTTGAGTCTCACCTAAAATAAGCTCATGAAATATTTGTAAGTTTAAAGTGTTGTATTTTTCATGTGTGTTCAAGATGTGGACCAGCGCATAGATCAACGAAATGTCCAGATTTGTAAAATGTTACTTTACTTTCTCAATTTTCTTTAATATCACTTGCGATTTCTGATTTAAATGGTTGCTTTGCTTTATTTAAAAAGCTTATTGCTTTTTCAATATCAAGTTCACTCTTTTCAAACTTCTGAGCTTGTTTCGACAAATGACTCATTTTCTTTTCAATAAGGAGAAGATCTTCAGGGATTAAAGTTCGCGGAAGTAGGATGTCATAATAAAATCAGTTTTCAATAGCTGGGCCAGTTCAAAATTGTGCTTCTGGAAAAATTTCAAGTACAGCAGCAGCTAATAGGTGAGCACATGAGTGTCTAAGGGTTTCTAGTTTGTTCATATTATATATAGCTAAGATAAATTTTTTGCAAATTAATAATATCACTGTTTTTTATTATTTTCAATAATATATAGATAAAGTGACTTCTAATTACTTTACTTACACATAATTACGTGCTATAATTAAGTGAAAATAATTACTTAATCCATGCATAAAGTATTACATTTATTGAATAAACTTTTCAATATTACTCATCATGAGTGGCCAAGAGTTTTATTTTCATTTTTCATAAAAACCATTGTTCAAATTATATTTATTATCGCATCAACCCTTTTAATAGCCATTTTTGTTGAACAGTATCATATACAAAGTCTTCCAATTCTTTATATATTCAATTCACTAGCTATAATATTTTGATCCTTACTTTTTTGATATCTTTTGCGAGAATCTTGAAAGCGGGCTTTTTTAATTTGGTTAACTGTTTTTTCAATATTTATAATTACTTGAGTTTCGCTGCTAATAGAAAATACATCGCTATTTTACATTCTTTTAATATCCTTTGTTTCTATTTGTATAACTCAACTTAATATAGTTCTTTCATTGTTTATTGAAGATTTATATTCTCCATTGGAAGCAGAAAGAACTCTTCCTTTTATTGAAGCATCAGAACCAGTTTGAGGTATAATTGCTTGATGAGTTTTGGCTTATTGAGCAACAAGTATTTCACCATTAACTTTTTTTAAGATAATTTTTTGATTATTAGTATTTTTAATGATTTTGTTGTCATTTACAATAATTTTAAACAAAATTCCTAAACTAATTTCAAAACATGATGATTGAGAAGAAAGTGTTTCTAGATTTAAAAAAATGAAGCTATGATTTAGAAGTATTTTATGAATGAGATATTTAAAGTGATTAGCAATGGTTGTTGTATTGCAATTTGCACTTTTTAATTTAATTGAATATCAATATACTTCTGCTTTAGATAGCAATATATCCGAGTCTCATTGAGAGCAAGTAGTTGATGTTTCTCAAAATCATTGAAGTAGCCATAATAATGATCATTCATATTCTTCAAAATTGGCACATTGACTATGATTTTGGCATGTGCTTTTTTCTATTTTATTGTTAATAAGCCAAGCATTCTTTACTTCTAGAATTACGACTAAAAAATGAATTATTGAAACTATGAGGCTCCATCCACTTATAATGCTTATTCCGTGAATTTGAATGTTAAGTTATTTTTCTTTGGCTACAGCTGTAATTTCAAAAGCATCTTTCGAGGTTTTGTGATGAATGCATAGAACGGCATATCATTCAAGTTTTTATGCAATTAAACCATCAATACGAGAACATGTTAAAGAATTCTTAGAATGAATTGCTAGGCCTATTTGACTTACTTTGTGAACTTGAATTTTATTATTACTAACACTTGTATTCAAATGAGACCTACTTCACAACATATTGTCTGTATTGATTATAATACTCATTGTTATAATGATTTTTGTATTAAACAAATTAAAGAGAAGGTATACTGCAATGTCTAAACGAAACGCAGAGGCAGCTACTAAAATCTGAAACAAAATAGAAGCTATTGAAGTTTTAACCCAAAGATGACACAAGTGATCTTCTATTATATTATGATACATGCTTAAAAAAGAGAGGTTTCCAGAGCTTAAAAGAAAATTATTAAAGTCACTAGCTCGTATTTGATCATTATATTCTATACCAGATATAGTATCTTGTTTTGATGAAAAATCCGATACTGTAAAGATTGCTGCATTAAAAGCTTTAATGTCATATAAAGATATATGACATGATTTCTTTAAAGAAAGTTTCGCAAAATATTCCATTTGAACTGAGCTAAAGAAACTAATAAAAAGTACTAAATCTAGAGAAATCAAATCATTATCCGTAAGGGCTTTCACAGTTATTAAAGATCCTAGTATTGCAAAATTATTAATTCAGACATTAGAAGACACTAATATTAGCCAAAAGGCTGATATTATATATATATTTAAATACTTTAATGATTTAAGTTTATCTAAATATATAGCTAAATATTTAGATTCTAAAAATGTATTTGTAAAATCTTCTGCTATAATTACTTTATGGCAATTTATGAGTCATAGATTGGAACTTAGCATTATCATTTCTAATCTCCTTAGGTCAGATGATAAGGATGATAAGCTGGCAGCAATTTATATTCTTTGAGAAACAAATAATACTCAAGAAAGTAGGAAATTAGTTTCATTTTTAAATGATAAAGATGAAGATATTGCAAGAGAATCTTCAATATCTCTTCTGAAGCTTTGAAATGTAGAATCTGTCATAAATGTTTTAGATTCATTATTGCATAAAGACAAGGAGATATGAATTTCTACAAAGAGAAAAATTAAATGATTGCCAGACACTCTTTCAGGTCATATTAAGAATCTACTAATTAATCATATTACGAAAAAATTACATAAAATGGTGGAAGAAAGTGGTACAAATACGATTGAAGATTTCAGTGATAAAAATTTAGAAGATATTATTCATTATTATAGTATTATTGATGAAGATAAAGAGGTGATTCGCATTAAATATATTTTAAACAAAAGAAGAGAAAAAAATTAATTTAGCCCTCCTCTAAACCGTTCAGCTTCAGCTATTTTTTGAATCGCAAGTAAAAATGCTGCTTTTCTTAGTGAGGTTTTTTCATTATTTGCCATCATTAATATTTCATTAAAAGCTTCTGTCATTTTATTCTTTAATTTTTCATTTATTTCATTTTCAGTCCAGTAAAAATGCATTCTATTTTGCACCCATTCGAAATAACTCACAGTAACTCATCCAGCATTTGCTAATACATCTGGAATAACTAAAATTTTCTTTTTTTCAAGGATTTTATCTGCTTTTGGTGTTGTAGGTCAGTTAGCCAGTTCTAAGATTACTTTTGCTTTAACTCAATCTGCATTATTTATATTGATTTGATTATCGAGAGCTGCTGGTATTAATATATCACAGTTACATTTTATTATATCTGCATTGCTAATGATTTTAGATCAGTCTTTGTCCATTCTTTTTAAGTCACATACACTTCACTCACAATAAAAGTGATTTACTGTTCATTTCTCAGTTTTTGCTTTGTATATTTCTTGTGGATCAAGTCAGTTTTTTGAATAAATTCATCATTGACTATCAGAAATTGCAACAATTTTATATCAAAGTCAATGAAGTATTCTAGCAGCATGAAATCAGGCATTTCAAAATCATTGTACAGCAACTCGAAGATCATGTTTATTTAATGATTTTGATTTTACATATTGCTCAAGAACATATACTCATCATTGAGCAGTAGCATTTGCTCGTCATTGGCTTCATCATATAGCAATAGGTTTTCATGTAACAACTCATGGCTGAGATTTTTTGCTTATTTTCTCAAACTCATCCATAATATATGACATTACTTGAGGGTTTGTATAAACATCTGGAGCTGGTATGTCTTTATCAGGTCCAATATGGTCAGACATAGCTCTAGTCCATTTTCGTGCTACTTGTTCTATTTCGACTCTACTTAAATTTTTTGGATTACATTCTACTCATCATTTTCAACCTCATAATGGCAAGCTTAGAACTGCAGTTTTTATAGTCATAGCTGATGCAAGAGCTTTTACTTCATCAATGTTTGCACCTTGATGAAATCTTATTCATCACTTATAAGGTCCTCTAGAATTATTGTGCTGAACTCTGTAGGCATTAAATTTCACCATTTTTCAATTATCTAAACAGATTTCAATTTCTTTTTCATGAATAATATTTGGATTTGAGAGTTTGTTTATTATTTCTTTGCTGATATTTAATATCTTTCAAGCCTCATTTAAGTTTATTAAAAAATTTTCAAATGGATTTATATTAGCTTTTTTCATAGTTTAGTTGTTTATTTTCTTTATTTTAAAACTTGCATTAATAAAATAAAGAAGAAATAATAAATTTAAAATTGATATTAATTTTTGTTATTAGTATAGTTTAGAAATATAACCCAATATTTATGTTATCAAAAGCCCTTGAAGCTCATCTTAAAGCTAAGTGAAAAATCGAAATTAAATTAAGAATGCCGCTTGATACTCAAGAAGATTTATCAATATGATATACCCCATGAGTAGCAGAGCCATGTTTGGAAATTGCAAAAAATGTGGATGATGCATATAAATATACATCAAAGTGAAATCTAGTTGCAGTAGTATCAGATTGAACTTCTGTTTTATGACTTTGAGATATATGACCTGAAGCGTCTATGCCAGTTATGGAGTGAAAAGCAATTTTGTTTAAGAAGTTTTGATGAGTGGATGCATTTCCGATTTGCATTAGAACTAAAAAAGTAGATGAGATTGTTCAATTAGTTAAATGGCTTGAGCCTACTTTTTGATGAATTAATCTAGAAGATATTTCTGCTCCTAGATGTTTTGAAATAGAAGATAGACTTAAAGAAGAATTAAATATTCCAGTTTTTCATGATGATCAACACTGAACTGCAATCGTTGTTTTAGCATGAATGATTAATGCATGTAAAATACTTTGAAAAAATTTAAAGGATTTAAAAGTAATAATGTCATGAGCGTGAGCTGCATGAATAGCAGTATGCAAAGTATTATTTTCTTATTGATTAAAACACTGTATTTTGTTTGATTCTAAATGACCAATATATAAATGAAGAGATAATTTAAACAAAATAAAAGAGCAGATGACAGATATAACAAATTTAGATTGATATGCTTGAACTTTAGATGAAGCATTTGAATGAGCAGATGTTTTTATATGAGTATCTAGAGCTTGATTAGTAACTAAAGAAATGGTAAGTAAGATGGCAAAAGATCCAATAATTTTTGCTATGGCTAATCCTGATCCAGAAATTCTTCCATCAGATGCAAAGGCTGCTTGAGCTGCAATTGTTGCCACTTGAAGATCTGATTTTCCAAATCAAGTAAATAATGTACTGGCTTTCCCATGACTTTTTAGATGAGTATTAGATGCAAGGAAGCCAAAAATTACTGAAGAAATGAAAATTGCAGCAGCACATGCAATAGCTTGATGCATTAAAAATCCAACAGTGGACTTGATAATACCTTCTGCGCTGGATGATTCAGTGGCATCTGCAGTAGCTGAAGCTGTGAAAAAATGTGCTTAGATTTTTTAAATATTATCAAATTAAATAGCTAACTTGACTGTGAAATAATTCATACATAATATAGTAAAGATGATTAAAATTATACAAACTCTTTTAGCATATTTCCTCCTAGTATCTACTAGTTTCGCAAATACTGATCAAATTTCCGATTCCGTATCAATTATTCCAAAAAATGATAATGTTTTAGTAGAAGCTTTTAAATCTTGATATTTTTCATTTTCGGATTTGAATTTATATGCAATTTATTTAATTGATATGCTGTCAGTGGTGGCAATTGTTGTTTCTTTGTTATTTGTAATAATTTGATGATTTAGGTGCGTTCTTGCATTTTGAAGTGATGATAAATGGGATTGAGCAAAAAAGACTGTTATACATGCATTAATGTGATTAGCGATATCTACTCTCGCATGGGTAATCGTAGAATTAGTATTAAAAATTATTTCAGCTTAAATATTATGTTCTGATTTATAAAATCGCTATTTAACAGAGATTCAAAAAATTTATTAGCAGTAATAGACATTTGATCTTTTTTAGTTAAAACAATAATTGTAGATAAGAAAAGCTCAAAAATTGTATCAACATGAGAATCAGCTCAAAATTATTATGCAATGAGGTCTTGAAATATTAATGATCTAAAGTCAGTAATTTCAAGAGTTGGCCAATCACTTGACAATGCCGAGAACAAAATCAATAAGAGCGTTTGAGAGATAGCATTTTGATTAAGTGCTGATAATGATTATTTCAGGCAGCAAAATTTTAGAGCATATATTCAAACCATATCCGATGAGTTAGGTGGTAAATTTATATGATTTTATTGTTTACCTTCAGTATACAGTGTGATGTCATATAAAAAGCCAAATTATTTAATTGTAGATATTTGATCAAGTAATACTTCAGTTAGCTTGGTTAAAAATTGACTATTTAGGAAAGCTGAATCTTTTTCTATTTGATGATCTTTGTTTACAGCAAGAATATCAAAAATATTTGCATTAAGCAAAACTGATTCTGAAAAAATTAAATTTTTGTTTTGCTGATGATCGTCAAGTCCAAGCTGTGCATTATCTGATGAAGATTTTAAATATGATATAGATTTATGGCTTACAGCATTTTGAGTAGCTTTAAAGAACTTTGAAGAGAAGTTGCCTAGATTCGTATTATTAACTTGATGATGATCCATTTTCCCCTTGCTTAAAGATTCGTTGAGAAATAGAAATCTTCCTTATAAAAAATTGTGATTTGAAGAAAGACCTGAGTTTGATATGTTATTGGATGCATGATTAAAACTAAATAAGTGAAAAAAGATTGAAAATATTGTTCCTTGGGTACCTGTTAGAATGCTTGCAGAGTTTCTAATGAAGCATGTTATTGATAATAAGAGTATTAAATAGTTATATTTAATCATTTATAATCTTTACTTGCTTTATATTAAAAAAATAATAAAATTTTACAGATAAAACATAAGGGCGTGTAGCTCAGTTGGCTAGAGCAACTGGTTTACACCCAGTAGGTCACAGGTTCGAGTCCTGTCACGCCCACCATTTGGGATAAAGTACGATTTTAAGATAGAAAAAAGCTCGTTTTCACAGTAGGAAAGGAGCTTTTTGTATTTTAGTAAAATGTTCGACCACACTATTTTTTGCAATTGACCCTTTTTTTTAGTTCACACAATTCTAGTATAACGAAGGGCTTTTAAGAAGTTCGAGCGTCCTACGAGCTGAATCGAATGCATGGTCAATATTGTGGTCTACTTTTTCTAATTCCTCTCTTAATATTCTTTTTTCAGTTTTTATTTCTATATTTTTATTCTCAAAATTTCAATCATCAATTTTGTCATCTAGTTTTATATCTAGGAGTCTTTTCTCTTTATTATTTAGGAGCTGGATTTGGTGATTAATATTTTTTACAACTGTTCACCTCTCTAATTCTTGAACTGCTGTTTTATCTTTTAGAGCTTGTATTGCGATTCAGTAAAATTCATGAGATTGCAAACTTATAATATATAATTACAATAGATTTAGTAATAACTAACTA
>CAYWBW010000034.1:0-15280 GCA_964456745.1 uncultured Candidatus Peribacteria bacterium
TTAAACCTACTTTTCTTTAAAGATTTAGCATTATCTATATTTAGTTAGCAATCTCTATAAAAAAAGGATGTTTCATTTGCCTAGATATAATTAAGAAAATTAGTAGAATAAAATCATGTGTCTACAGTTGACGTTAAGTTAATTATATTGTAGACTGCAATATAATTATGAAAAATCAGTATTTAAATCTACTTAAAACCATATGGCACTATGCAGAATGAAGAAGGTGAAAATTTATAATTACATATGTATTTTTTATAGTAGCACAAATTACTTATAATCTTGAACCTCTTTTGTTATGAATCTTTATTAATACAATTCAAACATGATGACCTGATGTTGTATTTAATTCATGACTAATTTTGTGATGATATGTAATACTAAGTTTTGTATTTTGGTGATTACATTGACCTGCAAGAATATGGGAAAGAGAAACAGCCTTTTATGTTGAAGTTAATTTTGTAAATGATATTTATAAAAAGATTACTGAACTACCTTTAAAATGGCATAAAGACCATCACTCATGAGAAACTATTGATAAGCTTGATAAGTCAAGAAATGCATTATTTAATTTTATTCAAGATATTTATGTTTACTTTCAATCGCTTGTTCCGTTAATTGTATCAATGGTGGCAGTATTTGCAATTATGAAATGGGATTGATTAATCATTGTTCCTTTTTGATTAATTGTATTCTTTATGATAATGAAATTTGATAAATATCTTATTAAATCACAAAAAGAAATGAATAAGTGATATCATAAATATACAGCTTCTATTTATGATTACATATCAAACATCACCACTGTAATCACTTTAAGACTTGAATCTCTTTCTAAAAATGTAGTAGTTAGAAAGCTAAGTGATATATTTCCAATTTTTCAATCAAATATTAGAGCAAATGAATGGAAGTGGTGTTGAGTCAGCTTGATTATGAAAATAGCTCAATTTGTGATTTTATTCTATTATGTATGGAAAACATTTTGATCATGAGCAACTGTAATGCTATGAACTCTTACAATGCTTTATTGATATATGAATAGATTTATATCTGTTTTCTTTTGAATAGCATGAGATTATGAAATGCTAGTTAAGTCGAGCACTGATTTAACTGCAATTGATTCTGTTATTAAGGATCATAAAAAACTATATTCAAAAAAATTAAGATTGAAAAATATCAAAAAATGGAAAAATATTGACATTGATAATCTTCAATTCAAGTATGAAGATGAAAAACATAAAACTCACAACTTAAAGGATATAAATCTTAATATAAAAAAATGATTAAAAATAGCATTTGTTTGAGAAAGTTGATCATGAAAATCTACTTTAATGACATTACTTAGATGACTAAGTAAATCCGATAATATTGATATTAGTATTGATTGAGTAAAATTTAATGACAATAGAATTTTATCTTCATTTACCACACTGATTCCACAAGAGCCTGAGATATTTGAAAATACAATTGAATACAATATTACAATTTGAGTTAATCATAAAAAATCAGATATCGATAAGGCTATTCAGATTGCTTGATTTGAAAAAGTAATTAAAAGATTGCCAAATTGAATTAAGACAAATATTAAAGAAAAATGAGTAAACTTATCCTGATGAGAAAAACAGAGGCTTGCATTAGCAAGATGACTATTTGCATCAAGAAACAGCAATATAGTTCTTCTTGATGAACCAACAAGTAGTGTTGATAGCACTAATGAACTTAAAATCTATAAGAGTATCTTTAAGGAATTTAAGGATATGTGCGTAATATCAAGTATTCATAAGTTAAATTTACTAAATTTATTTGATATAATTTATGTATTTGATAATTGAAAACTAATTGAGAGTTGAGATTTAAAAATACTTATTGGTAATAAAAAATTCTTCAGCAAATTATGGAAGAATTATAAAAGTAGTTTAAAATCAAAATAATGAGCAAAAAAGTATCAGCCAACCATATTTCAATAAAGTTCTCCAATAAAAACTCAAATTGATGCAATTAATATTTCTATATTCATATTTATTTTTTATTAAGAATTTCCTCAAAAGATTCTACAGCTTCGTTTTTACTGATGTTAGAAGTGTCAATAATATTCACTCAAAAATCCTTAGCTTGATTTCTGAGATATTTAAGCCAATTTTTCATATTATCAGCTAGCAATTCAGGTTGTTTTCTGTCTTCTGATAATCTTTTTGACATGGTCTTTTCATTACAATTAACCAAGATTATTTTATAGCCTTTGAAGTCATGTTTAGAAAATCAATCTTTAATAAACTGTAAATTTACTTGTCATTCAAAGATGATAACTTCTTTATTTTTATATTCATTTAGTATCTTATCAATCCATTTGTATGTCATTTCTTTTTGCCAATTTTCTCAAGATCAATAATCCTCAACCATTTTTTCAAAAGATGGAACTCATATTGAATCAAAATGTAAAAATTCCCAATTTTGATTATTTCAATATTTTTCTTTTAGATTTGAAATAAGTGTTGTTTTGCCTACTCATGAGGCTCATGTTATGAAGTATATTTTTTTGTTCATATAGTTAATTTATTGTTTTTCTGCAAGTATATACAGTTTATTATATTGAAGTTCATATTTAGATTTTGGAGGTCTTGTCCACATCTGAATGATGCTAAATCAATATTCATTTAATTTTTGATCTATTTTTGTCTTGTTAAACAAATTTATATATATTTTTTCTCAAGGTAAAAATGGCTCATCTTCAAATACTTCTCCGTCTCATTCTTGCAATGCTAATAATAGTTTTCAATCTTTCTTTAGAAGTTTATTGAATTTAATCAATACATCATCAATTTCATTATCTGGAATATGTATAAGTGAAAAAAATGCAAATATTCAATTAAACTGATTATCTTTTAAATGTATATTTCTCATATCCTGTACTGAAAAATAGAAATCTGGATACATATTTGCTGCAATAGATATCATTTCTTCAGAAAGATCTATTCATGAATACTTAACATTCATTTTTTTAAACAGGTATCCATAATCACAATTTCAGCATCCAATATCTAAGATATTTTTATTTCCTGCTAATGACTTAATGAACTTCATTATTATTGAAGTTCCAAGTGCAGACTCTTTAAAAGAGCCTGCATACTGATTTGCAATTCTGTTGTATATCGATACTGTTGATATAGATTTATCCATATATTTTATTATTTAGTTATAAAATCAACAAGGCTATCAATTTTGTTTTCAAAATCTTCATCCATATAATGAATTACACATCAATAGCTTCTAGCTTGATGTTTAAAATACTTTGAATACCTGCAAATCATTTTAGCTATCCTGCCATAAGTTTCTTCATTTTTTGTTTTTTCAATAATCCAATCGTTAGAAGTTGCACTTTTTTTGATATTTTTTATAAATTCTTCCTTATCAATTTTTACAAGAAATATATACCTTATTTCTTCTTCTCAATATTTTTTTATTAATCTATGAACAAGTTCAGGTGTAATATGATATCCTTCAATAATAAAATCGTTCTTTTCTGTTAATTCACAAATAGTAACCATTTCAATGGCATTATATGTAGTTTGTCATTGTTTAACATAGGCTTCTAATATTTCTTTATCAGAATATTTATCATACTTCTCATTATTAGAACTGCATTGCATTGAACTAACTGGAAACAAATCTTTTACTTTTGATTTATCGACATAGGCTCTAGCGATACAATGTAATGTATCAGCTGAAATATAAGAAAATCATGTTTTTTTAGACAATTCTTTTGCCAACGTTGTTTTGCCACATTTTGGTGGTCATCAGATTAGAAATATCATAATTTTTATAAAGTCATTTCATAATATTCAGTATAATGCCCTCAAAGCTCTCAAGTTTTATATTTTTTGAATCAATACTTTCAATAGAACTTTTCTAGTGGCATTACTGATAATGGAGTAAAATCTAAAACAAGCTTCTTGTATCAAAGCTCTTTTGCTTTATCAATAAGCTTCTCTAGTATTTTAGTTCAAATTCCTTGTTTTTGATATTCAGGATTAGTTCTCATTCTTTTTATTTCTCAAACTTCTTCATCAACTTTTTTTAAAGCTCAAATTCAAACTATATTTCAATTAATTTTTGCAATCAAAAATTCTCATTTATTATTTATATAATGAGATTCAATGTTATGTAGATCATTTTCCCATTCTCAGTGTTTTATTTCTAATCATGTTGAATAGAGAGCTTTGCAATGTAAATCCCATACTCATTTACGATCTTTTGATTGATATTGCCGAATGATTATTCAAATATTTTTCATAGTTAATATCTAGCTATTACAAATCTATCATCTTCCTTAAATCCAATCTTTTTATAAAGATTAAGAGCAATAGGATTTTCGGTAAACAAAAGCATATATCTGCTTCACTGATCAAAATAATGTCTGCATAAATAACTTACACATCTTTTAGCTAATCACTTTCATCTATATTCAGGATGAGTAATTACTCATCATATCTGAACATAGTTTTTAGATTTTCAATAAAGATTGGCAGTAGCAACTATTTTCTTGTACTCCCTTATTATAAAAGTTTCTTCAGGGATTCTCCTCCTCCTTTCATTTTCAGTGATTTTTTTATCTAAATTTTCATTATCCATTATTCTTGTTAAAAGGAATAATTCATCAATATCATCTATAGAAGCTATTTCTTCATTTCAGATACTAAAATCATTAAAATCTACTTCTTCAAGAATAAGTACAATTTCATCAGATTGTTTGTATGGCTTAATTCAATGATATTCAAGTCTTTCTATGATTGGAATTGCATACTTTCTAAATGCAGGAACAAATTTTATTTCACAATTTTGAGATACAACAAAATCAACCAAATCGTTTATTATTTGTTCATGTTGGGAATTAACAACAAAAGATTGATGTCTTCAGAAAAATGTTGCTAATCCAGTCAATTCTCAATTATAAAAGTATCCAAAGAATCTGTTTAGTTCAAAGCATTCTTTTGTATCAATATGTCAAAAAATAAATAAATTTTTTTTCTCATTTTTATAAGCAAATTCTTTTATCAATTGCCTGTCATTTTCTTTTAGAATTTTAATCATTTTAAATAACTTTAACCCTCCTTAAAAAATATACATTAAAACTAACAAATAGGAAAACTAACAGTGCTAAAATCAAAAATGTAGTTTGAATGTCATAAACATCAGTAATCCATCAAAGCATTGGAGCAAATATAAAGAATATCAATCTCCTTGAAAGGCTCATTAATGACATTATTGTGGCTCTTCTGTCAGAACTCACTTGTTTCTGAATGAAGTCATTGAATATCGGAACTGAGAATCACCAGAATAGATTTACAATTATCATTAATGGAATTATGAGTAATGTCTTGCTTACTCACATCAAAAACCATATAAGAAATGGAAAAAATGGAATGATAAGAAGTGAATATCTAAATCATAGCATTTTTTCTATCTTTTCTGCATATTTTCATCAAAGTCCTGAGAATACAGGTACTATTCATAGTATTATTCAAAAATAAAGTATAGGAATATCTAAGAACTCTAAATATCTTTGTTTAAACCAAAAATCAATTACAAAAAATCATGCAATTCATGTAAATATAATAAAAGTTCTTATCTTTGGATTATGCAAGAAGCTTTCTTTAAATATCATTTTAAAATGATTTCAAGTTTCTAAGCCTTGTTTTTCAAAATGTCTTGTTTCTTTTAATGTAAAATAAAGAAAGAAGCATGGTATAAAAGGTATCAATGAAGCATAAAAAGTGTATACCAATTCTTGTGCAGCTAAAAATCATCAAGCAACTCAGGCAAATACGGATGACATTCTTCAGTAAAAAAATACATCTCAACTTATACGCTTATACTCATTTTCTCTTTTTAATTGAACTAGAGTTTCATAAAGTAATGCTTCTTCAGCTCATGATAAAAAACTAGATCATATTCACCATAAGGCTCATCAAATAATAAATGTCATAAATTCATTTCAAAATGTATAACAAAGCATTCAAATAATTACAAACAGTATTCATATTATTAATGAAGTTATGAATTCATCTTATTTACCTAAATGAGTATTTGGACAAGTTTATTGAGATTGAAAAGTATGAGAAGTGCTTGCTAATGAAAACATAAACCTTCTTTGGTTTACAGGTAGCTCCAAGACTTGAAAACATTTATTTAAAATTGCAGGTTCAAATTTCATTAAGAGCATTATGGAGCTCTGAGGCTCAAATCCTTGAATAATATTTGAGGATGCTGATATTGATAGTGTTATAGATAGAATTTATTACAAAAGATTCTTAAATTGCTGACAAGCTTGTAATGCCATTAAAAGACTAATTGTTCATAAATCAAAGACTGATGAAGTGGCAAACAAGCTAACTGAGATCTTAAAAACAAAAAAAGTCTGAAATCCGCAAGATAAAGATACTGATATTTGAAGTTTAGTTTCAAAAAAACAATTAGATATCCTTCTTTCTCAAGTTCAAGATGCAAAAGACAAATGAGTAAATATTATAATATGATGAAAAACTCCTGACAATCTTCAATGATCATATTATCTACCTACCATCCTTACAAATATCAATAGTGATATGAGAGTGTGGACAGAAGAAGTTTTTTGACCTGTTCTATCAATAATATCATTTGATACAGAGGAAGAAGCTATAAAATTAGCCAATGATACAAATTATGGATTGTGAGCATATGTATTTACTCAAGATGAAAAAATATTTGATAGAATTGCTTCACAGCTAGAAGCTTGATGAATTGAGCTTAATAGTAGTTTTACTGCCTGATGTACTCCTTTTGGTTGATACAAGGACTCTTGAATGTGCAGAGAACATTGAATAATTTGATTTAGAGAATTGTGCCAAGTAAAAACAATAGCAAAATAATTTATGGAACTAAGAACCACAAAAAATATTGATATCAAGAAATTAAATAAACTTTTTTGCTCTGTATGATGGGGCGATAGAGATTCAAAGAGATGGAAAAGAGTATTTGAAGTCTCAAAGTATGTAGTTAGTGTTTGGGACTGAGAAAAAGTAATTTGATTTTGAAGAATACTATAAGACAGCGATTTCGCCTTTCTTTTAGATATTGTTGTTGATAAGAATTATCAATCTAAATGAGTCTGAAAATTGATAGTGTGAAAATTGATTGATTACGTTAAAGATAAGAAGCATTACAAAATATCACTTTTTGCAGGTGGAAAAGAGGGCAATGAACAATTATATAAATTTTATTGATGAATGTGATTTGAAATGGTTTGAAATTGAATGGAGTTGAAAAAATATCAGCATGAATTTTAATAATTATTAAATAATGTCAGAAGACGAAATATTCATACTTCAGTTAATAACTTCATTTATTGTATGATGAGGCTTTATTGCCATATTAAGTCTTTTAGCAGAAAGAGCATCAGAGAAAGTTGCATGAATAATTATCTCACTACCATCAACAGTGGTCATAAGTTTTATTTTTATTTGACTCGTTTTATGACCAGATACCATATGAGAAATAGCTCCTGTATTACCAATAACATCATGAGTAATTATGCTATTTACTGCTACTTATCTATATGCATCAAGAATTAAAATGAAAAAGATTTATTCAATAATCTTTAGTTCAATTATAAGTTTGACAGTATGGCTACTGCTTGCTATTCCATTGGCAATATATGAGTTTTCAAATTTATATTTATCTTTAGCATGATATGCATTATTAACGCTGATTGCTTATTATTTTATCACGATAAAGCCTAAAATTAGATCAAATCATGTTTCTCTTCATTACTCAACAAGGCAAAAAATAACACGAGCAATAATTGCATGATTTTTTATTATGATTTCAGTATTACTCGCAAAAGCATTATGACCATTTTGGTGATGAGTGTTTAGTTGATTTCCTGCTGTATTCATAGCATCATTGACAATTATTTATTGGCACTATGATAGTGATTTTATATTTAAGGTTTGGAAGAATAGTCCGCTGTGATCAATTGTATTTGTGAGCTATTCAATGTTTGCAATGTACACTTTTCCAGCATTTTGAATCATTTTATGAACCTTATTTGCATATTTCTGATCATTATGCATATTCCTACTTATTAAGAAGCTTAATTAAAACTTATGACATATTTAATAACACTGGCATTTTCAATTTGATTCTTTTTGGAAAGTATATTCTGACTTGCTTGAACGATAATATCGTTTTGAATACTTTGATTTTTTGTAGATATTAAAACTCTCATATTTCTGTGAGTATTTGCCTGAATGATTGCAAGTATCTTTATTTTAATCAGTGATTACAAATCTTTTTCAAAAGAGCATTTTTTTAAAATGATACTTCCAGCATTGCCATGATGTCTATTATGAGCATTTTTAGTAGATAGGCTTTCTTCCATGCTTTTGTTAAAGATATTTTCATTATTCCTAATTTTCTATTCTTTAAACTCCCTTTTTTGAAAAAATATCAATTTTAATAATATCACAAAAAATATACTACTTTTCTTTAGCTGAATACTATGATGATTATTCTGAACTTGATGACCTTTTGCAGTAATGGCTATGAGTAATGATTTTAAGTACAAATCACAATTAAGATCTACATTTGCTGTATTCTTCATTTTGTACAACATAGTTAGAGGATTACAATATCAGATACAATGAACTTTTGATTTTATTGAGATAAAAGAATATTGGATTGTTTTTATTCCTATGATATTGGCAATATTTCTATGACATAAGATCCATATAAGAATTTCTGAAAACAATTTTAAGAAATGAATATGAATTTTGCTTTTTATAGCATGAATTAGCTTCTTATTCAAATAGCCATCAAATATAGAAATTTTATCACAAACATAAATCAGATACCCCACCATTATTATAAAATTGATTTTCTAAATAATAAATGAGTAAAATGTAGTAGATCTCAGATGAGAAAATCACTCTTTTTCATTCGCTTGATTCAACAACCTTGTCAATAAAAAATCATCAATGAACACTTCATCATCAAATAATTATTTCATAGCCATTCCACTCAATAGGCTTTTTGTCATTCCCAATCTTTGACTCAACATCTATATTATCCAATTTAAATATCTTTTTAAGCATATGGAAAGAAAATCTTGCATATAACTCATCATATTTATCATTTTCTTTTATGCTGACGCTGTTTACTTTAATTATTTTTAATATTCAAAGTAAGTCTTTTTCTAATCCGCCTACTATTGAGATTAAGCAAATTAATGCAATGTCCAAAAAATTAATACCGCTTAAGTTTCTTGGAACATTGCTGTTTAAAATTGGCAATGGATATTTAGTTCATTTCAACACTTGCCTTAAGTCTAATTTTTCTTTTCATTTAATGTTAATTGCTTTAGTTATAACATCTAAAATGAGCAATCTAATATATCAATGATTTCTTATTGCATCACCAAGAAGATCAGGATTTTGAATTTTAAAATTTTCAAAAATCTTATCCATTAATTTTACGATTAGTTCTGAGTTATCAAAATTGAATATTTCAATATTATAGAATTTATCAAAATATCAATTAAAATCTGTATTTTTTCAATATTTATGATAAAAAATACTTTTTAAATTTTCTACATCTCATACAATAATTATCTTATCAAATCAAAATTTATTTGGTAATTCGTCATTATTTATATTAAAGTGTGCAGAAAATATATTTAGAATCCTAAATATATGCTCAGGGTCAATTCTATCCAAGTCATCTAAAATTAATACGCTATCTCTTTCTCATTTTTGCTTTAAAACCTTTTTTCTTATTAATTCACTTATTAAGTCGTTTTCTTCGATGTTTTTCTTTTTAATGTCATTAATAAATCCATTAATAAATCACTTATCACCATCTTCTAACTCTGTTTTAAATTTAATAAATTTTTCTAGTAATCCTATACTTTCATTGACTGGTTTGCCTAATTTTGGAATATAAGAAATTGCATTTTTAAAAACATTTACTAAATTTCATTCGAGCCATAAATAGGCTAAATTTGTTAAATCAATAAAATCGTAAAGCTTGTTATCTTTGAAAATATTTTTATCTTTTTTAAAAAGTTCTATCAATATATCATATTTTAGAAACTCAATAACATTTTCATTAGATGAAATTTGATAATTAACAGGAAATAAGTGATAGCAATCATATTTATTGCTATTTTTGAAAAATTCATTAAGAAAATATGTTTTTCCTATTCAGAATTTTTTGTCTCAAGATAAAATTGAAATCATTACAAGCACCTGAGTTTACGACAGATATACAAATCAAATACTCTTATGAGTATTATTTGGGCAATCGAGCCAATATAGTATAGATCTATCTAGAAATGTAAGAAGATGACTCAGGCAAAAAGTAGAAAAGTGATGATGGTTCTGACATGCTCCAATATGATATCTGAACAATTTAGCCACTAAAGACATTGATGTTGATAAGGCAAGATCTCTCTACGTCAAAAAAGCCTTTGAATATAGAGTTCAATGATTTTCTTATGTTGATATTTCAGAATTCTTATATGACGAGTGATTTAGGAGTAAGATGTGAAATAAGGTTAGATATCAAAAAATTGAAGATATCATAAGAAGAAAGTTTTATTGCTGAGTAATTGAATTTCACTGAGAGGAGTTTAAATGAAAGCATAAACCTTTGATTAATATCGATACATGGGAAAAAGCAAATAATATCAATAGAAGACAAAAATCAGTTAAGCCAAATTCCTACCATTATGCATTTAAATGAATACTTACTTGCTGAGAATGTTGATCAACGCTAACTGCAGAAAAGAAAAAATGAAAATATGTTTATTACAGATGCAAAAAGAATAAATGAAAATGTAGCCAATGACATATGAGAGAGGAACATTTGGAACTAGAAATCCTTGAAGAGTTTGCAAAGTATCAAATACCTGAAAAATTCTATCAATTAGCAGTAAAAGCTCTTAAGGATAAAACTGAGGTGGAAGATGTCGAAAGAGAAAGCGTCTTAGAAAGTATGAATACTCAAATTGCAACTCTGAATAAAAGAGAGAAAAATCTGCTTGATATGAAACTTGATGATAAAATTGATGGCGAGACATTCGAGATGAAGCATAAAGAAATTTCATCAGAGCGAACATTGTTGCAGAACAAATTAAGCACAATTTCTAAAAGAACTACCGATTCTTACAAGCGAGCAAGAATTACGGTCGAACTCCTGAAAAGCCCTTTAGCATACTGGAAATTGCAATCTTACGAGAGAAGGGGTAGGTTACAAAAAATTATATGGTCGAACTTTTTGATCAGAGACGGAAAGGTGCAACAGTATAAGGAAAACAGGCTATTCGAGTTGATTAAATCTCAGAATATCCCGTCTGGCTGGGGAAGAGGGATTCGAACCCCCGAATGCCAGTACCAAAAACTGGTGCCTTACCACTTGGCGATTCCCCAATATTTTTATCTTATTCATATTATTTATTTATAACAAAAATGTCAAAATAATATTTAAAATAGTTTATTCTTTATAAAGTTATCTATTTCTTAGAAATTTGAATTGTATAAAAATGAAAAAACTATAGATTGTATTTAATTAAAATTTATCTATGGAAATACTACTATTAATAATATGATTTATAATGCTTATTAAATGAGCTGATTATTTAATTGATTGATCTTCTTCAGTTGCAAAAAAGTTCAAAATTTCTGATTTAATTATTTGACTTACGGTAGTTGCTTTTTGAACTTCAGCCCCTGAGCTAGCTATCAATATAGTTGCTGCTATTAATTGAAATACATGAATTGCTGTATGAAATATATTATGAAGTAACATTTCTAATGTTTTATTTATTTTGTGAGTTTCTGCTATAATTTATCCTCTTACAGTTCATAAAGATACGGTTTGGAGAGAGCTGCCTTTTGCATTTTTGATTAGCATGGTTTTGTTTTTTTTAATCAACGATTCGTTAATTGATTGAAGCTCAGCTTCTATGCTTTCAAGAATTGATTGATTAGTTCTTATCTCTTTCTTTTCGATTTTTATTTATTATACGTTCTCTTTAGCTAAAAGATCTATGTCTGAAGATATTGAGACATTAGTTGAAAAAATTGAAGGTGACCCACAGGTAGAAGAATTTACAATTGTAAAATCAAGTTATTATATATTGATTTGATTAGCATGACTCACTTTGTGATGAAAGTTTATTGTCGATTGAGCAATTTACATAGCTCAAATTTTTAATCTTAGTGAGACAATGATTTGACTTACTGTAGTTGCAATATGAACTTCATTGCCCGAACTTGCGACTTCAGCTATGGCTGCCTATAGAAAGAAAACAGATATAGCTATTTGAAACGTGGTGTGATCTAATGTATTTAATATTTTATGGGTGCTTTGATTAAGTTCAATTGTTACTCCGCTTCCTTTTGATGCTGTGAATAATTTTGATATTTGAGTAATAATAATATCTTCTATTTTGCTTTATATATTTTTATTTACATGAATTAAAAATACTGTCTCAAGGTATCAATGAATTTTCTTTTTATTATCTTATATTTTATATATTTCATATTTGGTTTTCCAAGAACTTGCTTAAATCTATAATCTAGTTGCTATAACATTCTTAATTCTATCTATGTACGATATAAAAAATATTGTAATGCTATCAATATCAAGTTTTAATAACAATATACAGTTATTTTAGAATTAAATTTGTATTGTTTCTGATTAATGTTTGTATGTTAAAAGCAAAATCTATATTAGTATTATTTTTGTAAACAATGAAAAACATATTTGTAATATATTTCTAGAATTACAAAATTATTTAGATATTAATTTAATATTGAGTCAGAGTATAAGTTAAAGTTCCTTCATAATCTCATAAAGCTTGCCACCCCGGAACTATTATTCTAAAACTTGGGAAAAATCAAAATTTACCTACTTGTCATGATATATCTACTGTTCTTGATAGCATTGTTTGAGCTGTTCCTATAGAAACAAATCAACTAGTAACATTTGATTCTAAAACAACTCAAGTATGTGTTCAGCTAAACAAATAGAGTCATGTATTTATTTTTACCTCTAATGCACCTCAATAAAAAAGCACTGTTGGATCAGATGACTTATAGAAATTTCACATTTGGAGATCTACGGAATATCAACTAGAAGATGATTTTAGATCTTCAATCCAGAATGCATTTGCTGCTCATGTTAAAGTTAAATCCCTTGTTTCATCTTCAACTGATCAAGGAATATCTTGAAATTCTACTATGGCTGGTGATCATATGGTTACTCATCCTGCCTGTATTTCTAATTGTAAGTCGATGTCTTCAGCCCATGTATTATTACAACTATATGTTAATAGTATTAAGATTGATAGAAATGAGCTTATAATTTTTTTAAACATAATTAATTTTATATTAGTATAATGTAAAATATTTCACATATCAAGCACTTTTTTCAATTATTTTTTAATTTCATTTAATTCTATCACAAAATTAAAATAAAATCAAATCAAATTATCTATCCGGTCACTCACTTTCAAAAACATCAAGCAAATCTGGCTTGACATTATTTAGTTAAATTCACAGATAGCCTGTATTTAAGCTGAATTACGAGATACGACTTTAAAATATTTTAAATTCATATTGTTCATATAAATAACTGTATTTTGCACATATTACTTAATATATTATCGCTATAAAATAATCTCAAAAATGAGTAAAAACTATATGTTAATATGTTATATATGGCTTATTTAAGATGGTAATTGTATAATTTGTGTATAGAATATTTCTAATAAAAAAATTATAGATAAAATTCTTTTAGAATTAGAAGAGCTTTAAAGAGATGCAATACTGAAAGAAGAGAAAACAAAGAAAAAATAATAAAGTTACACTTTCCGCAAAAGATAGTAAAAAATGAGAAAAACCAGAAAAGAAAAATAAAAAAGAAAGATCTGTTGAAAGCTATAGAAAAGATATTCTAAGGAAAGAAGGTATCACATGAGAACTTGAGCATAATCTTAATCAATGTCCTGATTGTTGAAGTGATGAAATTGTTGATAAATAAAAACATACTAAGCTATTTGGAAAATCTTGATCAATTACATAATGCTCTTAAGAAACTTAAAACAGTAACTAAACGTATTATTGAAAGTGGAAAATGTTTAAATTGTAAAAAAAGAAAAGTAGCTCATACTTTGCCAAAAGATACAGTTGAAATATGAAGAGATATAAAAAAGCTTAATTGTATATTTTCATATTCTTTTATGACTAAGTCATCAAGAAACAATAGATGTTCTTAAGTCTCAATATGATATTAAAGTAAGTAAATGACAAATTAGTAATAGTCTAGATGAGCAGGCAGATTTATTTAAAGCTAAGTATCAAGAAATATATAATTTTATTCAAGAAGAAGTATGAGCACATTATGATGAAACTACTTGGAAACTACAATGAGCAAATGTTTCATGAAAACATTGAAATGATTGAGAATGAAATTATTCATGGGTAAAAGCATGAGTTGAAAGTAACAATGTAACATTTTGGTTCTGAAAATGCAGATGAAAAGGTGTAGTAGAAAAATTGCGATGAGATATTGAAATAAAAAAAGATAAAAATGGTAAATGTATTGATAATAAAGAAGCAATAGAAATAAAAAATCAAATTAAAGACTAAGTTTGAATAAGTGATGATTATCCAGGTTATCGTAATATGTTTGTAAATCATCAATTATGCTGGGCACATCCATTTAGAAAAATAAGAGATCTTGCTCAAAGTTGAGTGTTAGATCCTATAAGTAAACATTGTATAAAAACATATGAAAAAAAACCTAAAAGATAGAAAAGATAAATATTTTGTATGTTTGTATATTAAATGAGTTCCGCTAGATAACAATAAGGCTGAACGAGCTATAAGAAAGATTGTACTTAAACGAAAAAAATCTTTTTGATGTATGAGTCAAAAATGAGCAAATACTCTCAGTATTCTTTACTCTGTTGTATTCTCAATTTACAACACTTATCTATAAGAAGACTTTCTTAATGAATATGAAAAAGCTTTAAATCTTGATTCTGAATAATTATTGATGAGACTGATTATGCTTTTGAAATTGTAAAAATTAAAAGAGAGTAATCAATTATACATAATTACCTTGTTTATAAATGAGTTTTGTGCTATAATAATGTGATTTAAATACGTATTAATATAATCAAACAAAAATGACAAAAACAAAAACAAAAAGTACTATCCCTTTAACAAGGGAAAAGGAA
>CAYWBW010000035.1:0-14824 GCA_964456745.1 uncultured Candidatus Peribacteria bacterium
CAAGAAATTCCACATACCTCTGTATTACTCTAGAAAAACAGTATCCGATACGAGCACAGGGTTAGGCCCTGTGATTTAACATCAGACTTATTTTTCAGGCTGCGGACGCTTTACGCCCAGTAATTCCGGATAACGCTTGCGACTCACGTATTACCGCGGCTGCTGGCACGTGATTAGCCGTCGCTTATTCCTGAGTTAACTTCAGAACTTATTCACTCAGAAAAGAAGTTTACGCCCCGAGGGGTGTCATCCTTCACGCGGTGTCGCTCCGTCAGGCTTTCGCCCATTGCGGAAGATTCCTTACTGCTGCCTCCCGTAGGAGTATGGGCCGTGTCTCAGTCCCATTCTGGCTGGTCGTGCTCTCACACCAGCTACCCGTCATAGCCTTGGTAAGCTTTTACCTTACCAACAAGCTGATAGGCCGCAGGCCGCTCTCAAACCGATAAATCTTTCCTCTTGCAAGGATATCCGGTATTAATCCACCTTTCAGTGGGCTATCCCTGAGTTTGAGGTACGTACCAACGTGTTACTCAGCCGTCCGCCGCTCGTCACCCGAAGTGTTACCGCTCGACTTGCATGTATTAGGCGCACCGCTAGCGTTAATCCTGAGCCAGGATCAAACTCTTCACAGAAAAAATTTCTGTAAAGTTTTGTGACTCTACATTATCTTGAGTACTACCTACAATAAAGTAAGTAGTTTAAATTTAAAAAATAGACGCTTCTCTGCTTTATTTTAAAGCATATTTCCAATAATTTCAATTTTCTTTAATGCTTTTTTTAACAAAAATAGCTAAGCGATTTTAGGCATATTAAAGTAGAAGTCAAGAAGATTTGTAAGAAAAAATCTTAGAAAAAGAATTTTCAGATTTTTTAAAATACGGAGACAGAAAAAGAGTCTATAAAAATTTCTAAGATAACAAAAATTTACATGCTTAATCCTAATACCCTGGAGATGCAGCATAAAAACAAATTATCTGATTATTTAAAAGACATAGAAGAAAATAAAAAAAATTAAAAATTTATTAATATATGATAATTAGCATCAGGCTATTTTTTAACCTACACTAAGGATTTATTTAAGTGAACAATAATACAAAGTTAGGTTTTTATATTCCCTCAAGAAGTCTTGTAATTTGAGGATTAATATTACCCATAATGTTAAGTGCTTCGGAAGTTCATTTCGGAAGTATATTAGCTCGCTCTAGTGCTGCAGTTCGTTTTGCATTAAATGGAATTCCTAAATCAAGAATAATTCAGCGAATTTTTTGCATTATTTCTGGTGAAAATCAATGTTGTTTTTTAAATTGCATTCGTCTTAGGTTATCACTATGACCAATGCAAGAATTTGCTTCTAATGCAACATGATCAACTGAAAGATATTTTTCAATTTCACTTGGCTTATTCGCATTGATATTTCTTATACCATTACTTAAGAATATTTTTACATTGTCGATTGTACTTTTTCTTTTATCAAAAGATAAGTCTTTTAGCTGATCTTCAAGAAAAGTATCAATAAGACTAATTATTCTAGGAAAGTTTATCATAAATTTTACTCATTCTTTAATACAATCGAGATCTGAATCAATTACGTGTTTTATTTGTTCTTCTATTTGTTCTTCTACTTGTTCTTCTATAATTTGTTTGGTTTTTGATTTTGTCGATAGTTCCATATTTTATATTTTAATATATATTTCCAAATATAATATCATACATTTATATTAAAGTCAAATTTGATATCAGATAATTGCAATTGATCGAGTGAAAATTGTTCCCTAAATAGCATCTTTGGAAATGATTTTTGTATATACAAAATAAATGAATCTAGGTTGAATTAAAGAGATTTTTTCTTTATAAATCCTTTGTAATAGGTTAATACTCATACAATTAATTAATTATTTACCTTTTGCATTCTCTGAAATACAACTGTTGATATAAGCATAGCAAATAAACGAAGTGCAATTAAAATTACAAATCAAACTGTCCCTTCAAAGCTCTTAAAAACCTCCTATCAATACAATGCTCCTCAAAACTATCCAAATACTTATCACAATCAGACTCCAAAGGATATTTTTTAATTTCATCTAAAACAACCATTCAATCTTTATATCATTTTTTTAAAAGCATTGAAAAAGCAGCTTGAACCTCCTCTTTTAATCCTACACATTCAAAAGGTTTTATCTCTCAATAACCAGCTAAATCAATAAATGTTTGCAAAAGATCTTCATCTTCAAAAAGATTTTTTCAAAAAATGTCTGAAGTTTTTTTAATTCATAAAAATGGAGAAAGCATTATGAATACGAATGCACATTTAGGGCAAATACAACACCAATTTGAATTTTTAGTAAATTTTCAATTTTCAATTTTCAGTTTTCAGTTTTCAATTCATTTTAAATTAGGTAATAATTTATTATTGAATAATTTGAAATTTTTGTTGCATGATGCAAATTTATGAAAAACTTTACTGCAATGTTCAGAAAATAATTTTGAAATCTTAAGCTCTGTGAAAGGTCTTAATAATGAAAAATAAGTAATATCAACAATATTTTCTAATATAAAATTCTGAATTAATTTTTCAAACTCTAAGCTTTTTGAATATTGATGATTTATTTTCATCCCCTTCCATATTGCATTTCATACATTTGCTGACTGCTCATTAGCCAGCACAATAAACTTTGATCATCTCATTGCCGAAACTATAAGTGACACTCAGGCAATTATAGAAGAAATTGGTATGTGGCCATTATAATATTTTCAAGTTTTGTTTAAATCTATTAACAAAGGGTCCATACTTCTCCTTGCCACAATTGGAATTTTTCAAAAAGATTTTGAAACTTCTTCATAAATACGATTATCTCAAAGTGTAAATACTTCAAATGCGATATTATTTTTTTCAAATAAAGACAAAACTACCGATGAGTCTTTTCATCATCAGACAGGAACAATAGCTGATTTTCAATTTTCAATTTTCAATTTTCAATTTATGGGTTTAAAACTTGTTTTTTCTCAATGCGGGAAATTAATTAAATTTTTAAAATCAATTTTATTTTGATAAAAAAATTCTCAAAGTCACTTTGTATAAAGTGTATTAAAAAACTCTGACTGCTTTTTATTTAATTTTCAACTATTTATAATAATTTCTTTTTCACAAGTTAATTTATAATAGGAAATTCACAAAAGCAGATGCATAAAGAAAAACAAATTTTTTTTAAGATCTTCTGATAAGATTGTCTTAAAATCTACTAATGAAAAATCTAATTTTTCAACAAATTCATGCTCATTAAGTTTATAATAAAAGCTTGCTATCTTTGTTTTGTCATCAAATTTAAAACTTTCAAAAATAAACATTTTCAAATTAATTATTCATTAAGAATTTTTCCAAATCTTCATTATTAACAACATCATTATATCAAATTGAAATTGATTTTAGTAAACGTTCTTTGTTATTATCCATCATATTAGTAGGAAGCTTATCTGGTCTTAAATAAAATACTGGAACCTTGTGCTCCTCTCTTTCATATTTCGAATCTAAAAAATTTACTACTGTGGTCTTTAAATTTTTATTAAAAAAATAAGAAAATAATCTAAGTATTATTTCTCAAAACTTAATTAATAAATTATCATCTAATTTTGAAACATTTAATACCAATACCTTATCTGCTCAAAGTGAAATTGCCTTTCTAATATCATCATTTAATCAAGAGGAAAATGCTCAATCAATATATCTTCTTCAATCTAATTCAACTACCCTATTATAAGCAACTGGCAAAGCCTTTGAACACTTAAGCGCTTTTAGAATATCATCTTTATTGGAAAAATATTTTACTTCTCATGATTCAATATCAGTAGCAGAAACAACTAATTTTATATCTGAATTCTTAATTTTATTAGTATTTAAAACAACTTTACTTTTAAACACTTCATCAACTAAATAATCAACATTTAAGACTTTCCAAAATCTAAACATTGAAATAAATTTATAACTTGATAATAAATTTTGCCAAATATATAATGTATCCCTATTTTGCTTTGCAATAAAGTAAGCAGCAATTCAAGCTCATCAAGATGTTCATGTAATAATTCAAGGTTTAAAATCATTATATTTTTCTTCAAAAGCACATAAAGCTCATACGCTATATGAGCAATTAGTTCATCATCAAGATATTACAATAGCGAGTTTATCATTTTTCATATATTTTCAATAATATACATTATAATGAAAAAATATAGCAGATTATTAAATAAAAAATATATTGAAATATAATAATCTTTAAATTATAGTCACATATAAGCTTGTTATTAACAACAATAGTTTACATGGAAAATAGAGATGGAAATAAACAAATCATAGAAACATTAGATTGTAATAACATAGACCAAAACAAAATATGTAAATTTGCATCTTACAGATCAAAAATATGTGATTTATTATTATCTCATAAAGGTAATAATAAGTGGGAAATAAGAGGTGCTCATAAAGATAATCATATATTTTTTCCTTTACCACTTCTATGGGAAACTAGTTTTATAACAATATTTAATAGATTAAAAAAACACTTTCCTCATAATTTTCCAAAAAATTGGCACGAAAGCACCATAACAGCTTCCAATTGTGAGCATTGCATAAATCAAATACAAAATGCTACCAGAAGTGGTTCATTTTGAACTTATTTTGCTGAAAATTTAAAAGATAGAAAACTATTACCACCACACTTGTTCCAAAATGTTTATAAAAACATTAATGTAAAAAATTATAAAATTTCAATAATTGATAATTGATCTAGTATAGAATTATTAGAAAAAGAATTTATTTGAAAACTGTTAATAGTTATCGACAAAGACGAAATTTTTATTTTCTTTAAATTGTATAATAAAACAGATAACTTTTATCATATACATCTATTAAAAGAAACAAGGTTTAAATCATTATCCATAGATAGTAAAAAAAATCTCTGATGATGCTTAATTAGCTGAAGCAAAAATGCTAATTGAATAAAATTATTTTTATCACATTCTAGTTGAAAGTTTTGAAGCATAAAATCTCAAGAAACTTTGAACCCTATATTAACAAAACAAATAACAGAAGTTCTTCAAAATAAAAATCTATGAACTATTGAAACATATATATGAGATCTTACAGAGCCATTAACTATAACAAATTAGTAAAGCCAGACTGAATCAATTATTAAAACTATTGCTTAATCCAAAGTTTTGCAACATCTACAAGCCTTTTTACATAAGCCCATTCATTATCATACCAAAGCAGTATTTGTGCATGTTTACCACTTTTATCAACCTTTGTTAAAAATGGATCTAGGATACATGACCTTGTATCTGTTTTAAAATCTATTGATACAAGTTCTTCTTTTGCAACTCCAATAATTTCACCATTTCTTAATTTTTTCGAAGCATTTCTCAAAGCGTCATTAATTTCTTCTACGCTTGTTTCTTTTTTAAAATGTAAAACACACTCACAGGCAGAAGAAGTAGCAATCGGCACTCTAATTGCAAGACCATCAACTTTTCATCAAAGCTCAGGAACAACCTTTCATATTGCCTTCATTGCTCATGAAGTTGTTGGAATCACAGATTGCACAGCACTTCTAGATCGTCTTAGATCCCTTCAGGTATTATCAAGTAAGTTTTGAGAATGTGTGAAAGAGTGTATTGAATTAACAAAACAAAAATCTATTCAAAATTTATCATTCAAAATCTTTAAAGGCGGAGCGATACAATTTGTTGTACAAGAAGCATTTGATAAAACCTTGTCATCAATACTTACCTCGTCTTCATTTGCTCAAATCACTATAGTTTTAGTATCATCTTTCATTGGTGCAGATACCAAAACCCTAGATGCTCAAGCTAAAATATGCCTCTCAGCTATATCGATCGTACTTGCTTTTCACGTGCTTTCTAAAACCAAATCAATTCACATCTCCTTCCATGGAAGATCAGATGCATTTTTAATAGATAAATTTTTTACTCTTAATCAGCCAGTAATAATATCATCTCAATCAATCTGAATGTCCGTTTCAAGAACTCAATGAAGAGAATCATATTTTAAAAGATGAGCTCTCATTTTAATATCCTCACTCCTAGTATTTATCGCAACAACCTCAATTCCAGCAGATTGCTCAAGAACTTGACGATGAAAATTTCTTCATATTCTTCAGTATCCGTTTATTGCTACTCTTATTGCCATAATATATTAATTTTTATAATTTTTAAATTTTTGAAAATAAATCATAATATTTAATTTTCAATTATTAAACTCATAAATTGATAAATTATTGATATTATTTCCCAATAATCTTATCAATAATACCATATTCTAACGCCTCTTTAGAATCCATATAATAATCTCTTTCAGTATCTGCTACTACTTTATCCAAAGGCTGTCCTGTCCTTTCAGAAATCATTTCATTAAGCATATCTTTAGTTTTTATGATATGTTTTGCAGTTATATGAATATCTGTTGCCTGACCCTCTGCTCATCAAAGTGGTTGATGTATCATTACTTCACTGTGTGGCAAAGCATATCTTTTTCATTTTGTTCATCATACCAACATAACCGCTCACCCAGATGCAGCCATTCAAAGACAAATTGTGCTAACATCAGGCTTAACAAGTTGAACTGTATCATACATAGCTAGTGTAGAACTCACACTTCATCAAGGTGAATTTACATATAATATTATATCTTTTTTCGGATCTTGTTTATCCAAAAATAAAAGTTGAGCTATTACGGAATTCGCTATGTCATCGTGAATTTGAGATCATAAAAATACTATTCTATCTTCAAGTAATCTTGAATAAATATCATAAGCCCGTTCACCATTTGGTCATTTATCAATTACAGTAGGAATAAGCATATTCTTAATTCTCTGTTGCGTGTTCCAAAAAAACATAATTGTATATTAAAAAATAATTACTGAAATCTTATATGGGATTTTATTTAAGTAAAGAGTTTTTAATAACAAATCTTAACTAGGAAGCTTAACCACCAAAAAACTATTAATTCCTCAAAATCAAAAAGAATTAAGTAAAATATGTTTAAACCTTTTGCTTTTTCACTGATCTAAATCAAATCCCTCAATCTCAGGAATTGGTTCTTTAACTAAATTATTTTTTGGAGATATTCAGTATTTTAAAACAGTATAAGCACATTCCAATCAAACTGCTCAAGAAGCTGCCATTGTATGTCAAGTATTTACCTTTGGAGACATGATACTAACATCTCTCCTATGATCTCAAAACACAGCCCGAAGAGCTATAGCCTCAATCATATCTCAAGCCTGAGTTGATGTTCAATGTGCAACAACTCAATCAATATCTTCAGGTCTTAATCATGACATATAAATAGCTTCTAACATTCATTTAGCTTGAATATCAGAAACAGGTTTTAAAATATTTACCTTTGCATCTGAAGCCTCAGACCATCAACAAATTTCTAAATCTGCTTCTATTCATCTCTTTTCTGCTTCGGACTTTAATTCTATTAAATAAAATCAAGCTGCCTCACTAGGAACAAATCAATGTGCTCATTTATCAAAAGGCATACTAACTTTTCACAAAGTTCATAATTTATTCATGGAAGATAGTCCAAAAGCATGCTTAAACGAATCATAAACCGAAATTGCCACTCTCTCATTTCAACTCATAATTTTTTCTACGCTTCTAGCAATTGAACTATATACTCAAGCACAGGCATTTGATATTGTAGTATACCCAGCCTCAATTCACTGATTTACCACAACTCATGAAGTAATTGAAGACATTGTAGTTTGAGCTACTGAAAACTGCTTCAAGGTATCACTGTCAGTTTTTAAAAGTCTAATCAACTTTTCTACATTCTCATTAATTCAATTAGCTGTAACTCAAAACAGAAATGTATCTTTTATTTGATTCTTAGTTAATCTTGACTTTTCAAATCATTTATTTGCTGCAACAAGTGCATAATTTCAAATCATTAAATTATAATAAACCCTTTCCCTGTGTCTTCTAGACAAGTCTGAAACCTCATTGGATAACTGCTCTGAATTTGGTATTGGAATATAACTAACATGATCTAGTCATTCAATTATTCGAGGTATTACATCGCTTCCTAAAATCGAATATTGCTTTACACTGGCTATACTACCTTTTAAAAAAGATTCATGATGTTCTTGAGAACTTTGTCAAATCGGTGAAATTAAATGAGATGAAGAAATTACCAATTTTCATATTCTATTTTTAATTTTTCTTTTTCTCTCTTGTATTAAAGACGGTGTCCAAAGAGAAACCATGTCAGCAAGTCTTGAAATCTCTGATGTAGATTTACCTAGTCTCTCATCCCAAGTTACACTTCTCATAACTTATTAATTAAAGTATAATAATCTATGTATTGCCTTCATATTGTCAAGCTTTATTTATTAATTTATAATTATAAAGTATCAATATTAAAAAAATGTAAAATGAATTATGCCTGTTAAGAAATTAAAAGAAAAACGTTGGTCAAGTAAAACTACAGTAGTTAAACTTACAATGGAATGAATTTGAACCACTATAGCAATTTGAGCAGTGCATGCTTCATCGCATTTATATTATAGGTCATATATTAATTGATGCAAAAAGTACTAGAAAGATCTGATAACATTGTAATTCCTACTGCTATTTTAGACGTTATTGCCCTTGCTATTGTGACTTACTTTAGGATAAAAAGACGAAAAAAACAGATTTAATATAAAAACAATATTTATAAATAATAAATTTTATGAACAATTTAGAAATTGCTAAAATTTTCAAAGAAATATCTATTATTTTAGATATTCAAGAAATTGCTTTTAAACCACAAGCTTACATAAAAGCTGCTTCGTACATTGAATCAATGCAAGAAGATATTGCTCATATTTATCATGAAAAATGAGAAAAATGACTAGAAAACCTTCCTTGAATTTGAAAAAACATTGCACTAAAAATCATAGAACTAATTAAAACCGATCAATTAAAATTTATCAATAAACTTAGAATGCAAATTCCCATTGATGTAAAATGACTAATAAGCATAGAATGAATTTGACCAAAAACTATTAAGAAACTTTATAAATCATTTTGAATAAAAACTGTTAATGATCTCTATAAAATTGCAAAAATGTGAAAAATAAAAACACTTGGGTGATTTAAAGAAAAATCTGAAGAAAATATCATTAAAAATATTGAGTTTTTAAAATCTAAAAAAACTAAATATAGCTATAAAGAATGAATTAAAATTGCAAATGAGTTAATTAAATACATAAAAAAGTATAAATGACTTAATAAAATTGAAATTTGTTGATCGATAAGAAGAGGGAAGAAAAGCATTAAAGATATCGATATTCTAGCTTCATGATCAGATCAAGAGAAATTAATAAATCATTTTTGTTCTTATGAAAAAATTATATCAATCATTTGAAAATGACTAACAAAAACATCAGTAAAACTAAACAACTGAGTAAACATCGATCTGAGAATAATCCCTGAAAAATCTTGGTGATCTGCGATGCAATATTTCACCTGAAGCAAGGAGCACAATATCAATTTAAGAAAAATAGCAATCAATAAATGATTTAAATTAAACGAATACTGACTTTTTAAATGAAATAAACAAATATGATGAAAAACAGAAAATGAAATTTATAATCTTCTATGATTTGATATCATTCCTCCAAATGAAAGGATAAATAAATGAGAATTTGAGAAATATATTAGCTAGTGTATTTTCAGTTTTATATATTTAGGACTAAATATAAACTAAAAAATAATACATCTTGAAATCGGGTAATTCCTAAAATGCATCGCATGAACTAAATATTCTAATTTGATTTAACGAATTGATCTAGATGTATTAATAAAAATTTAATAGCTGTCTTTTAGACTGTGGATAATTTTAAATTTTAAATTAACCCCCCTACATCCCCCTCAAAACCCTTATCCTATCACCTATTGGAGGATGAGTTGCAAAAAATCATCAAATAAGAGAAAAAAATCATTTCTTTTTTTCTTGAGGATTTTCAATAAAAAGCTGAGCAACATCTTTTCTTACCACGGCTTCAATTCTTGAATCTTTGGATACTTTTTCTAATGCTGAAGCAAAAGCAATTGAATTTCTAGTCATTTGTACTGCTCATGCATCTGCCAAGTATTCTCTTTTTCTTGATAATGCAAATCGGAACAATATAGAAAGCAAATATCATACACTTGCCACAACTAAAGCAATCATCATAATCCTTCAGTCTCTTTTACTACTAGAACGATTTGAATAAAAAAAAGATCTCATAATAACACTGGCTAAAAATGAAAAAATTCAAACAAATATAATTGAAATAATTAAAAGTCGTACATCTTTATTTCTTATATGTGTGAGCTCGTGCGCTATTACTCATTTTAATTCTTCATCATTAAGCTTTTTTATAATTCAAGTAGAAAGAGTTACTGAATAAGTTTTTTCATTTATTCAACTTGCAAAAGCATTTAGAGAATCATCCTCAATAACATTCAATTTAGGCATCCTCATTCACACACTTATACAAAGATTCTCAACTAAATTATAAACTCTCATATTCTCCCTTCTTTCAAGACTATGAGCTCAAGTTGCTTTCGTTATCATTGAGCTATGAGAAAAGTATGCTATCAAAAACCAAATTCAAACTATAATAATTGCTATTGGAACAGTTTCATAAAAAGCATTATTTATTAATCCAAAATCTTGAGTTTCAGAATTATAATACAAAAAGAAATAAAAAATCCACAAAAGTCATAAAATTAATCATGGAAAACCCAATAATAATAAAGTGGATTTAAAATTATTGCGCCAAATTTGGGTTTGAAGACCTATGTATTGCATGGGGTTTAAAAATTTAAAAATTCCTTACCTAAAGTTTAGTCAAACTTAATATCAGGAGCCTTCTCCAACCCCTCCCTATCATCAACTTCAAAAAATATTTCATCTTTAAATCAAAACATTCAAGCAATTACCATTGCTGGGAAAGTCTTTGTTCAAACATTGTATTCTTTCGTTGCTCAATTAAAGAATCTTCTCACAGCTGCTAATTTATTTTCAATATCTGATACTTCAGTTTGAAATTGCATGAAATTTTGATTTGATTTAATATCTGGATAACTTTCTGCAACTGCAAAAAATCAAGTAAGAGCTGCTTGCATCCCCCTTTCTGCAACAATTTTTTCATCTATTGATTTAGCTCACATAGCCCTTGTTCTAGCTTCAGTAACCTCTGTAAGTACTTTTTGCTCAAAGTTTTTAGCTCACTTTACTGTATTTAAAAGCTGAGGAATAAGATCGTGTCTTTGTTTTAATTGCACATCTATATCTGCAAAAGCATTTTCTCTATTTTCTCTTAAAGCAACTAGCTTATTGTAAATAGAAATTATTATTAAAACAATAAATACAATTACTCAGGCTATAATATACATTATTTGATTAGTCATAAACATATTGGTTATTGATATACTAAGGAATAATTTATATATTATTTAGTAAAAGTAAAATAAAGAAATTATATAATCTTATTTACACTTGAAATAATAATAAACATTTGTATTATCCTTTAGCTTAAAAAAGCAGAAATTTAAAAATTTACTTAAATAAAGTGCGCCTTGGTGGTGGAATTGGTAGACACGAAGGACTTAAAATCCTTTGCCGTTCACGGCGCGCCGGTTCAAGTCCGGCCCGAGGCACCATTTAATAACTAAAAACCCATGATAGCAATATTTGAAAACTGATGAAAACAATACAAAGTAAAAGTATGAGATAAAGTGATACTCGAAAAAATTGAAAAAGAAGACTGAGAAGAAATTGTAATTAAAAAAGTTTTACTTGTTTTTGATGAAAATGATTCAGAAAAAATCGAAATAGGAACTCCTTTCACAAAGACTACAATAAAAGCAAAAATCATTGAAAGTTGAAAATGAGACAAGATCAGGGTCATTAAATTTAAATCAAAAAAGAGGTATTCTCGTAACAATGGTCACAGACAACCTTACACTCAAATAGAGATACTTTCTATTTGATAGAATGTTTAATTTTTTGTCATACAATGTAAGCTATTTTAATTGACAATGAAAAAAATTTAGTCACAATTTTAATTAATAATTATAATTAAGATATGAAAAAATATTACATACCTCTATTTTTGATAATAATTTTAATTATTAATATTTGAAAATTTGTTAATATTGGCGCTAATATAAACGATACTAATTCAGAAAATAATGAAAAGCAGAAGTATGAATTAAATGATGGAAAATATAATCTTGAAAAAAATAAAAGTTATCATATTTCCATACCAAAGCAATGCCTTATTGATAATCTAAGCTATATAATATGAGATTCTATTTATAGTTATTATTACAATCCAATGTTGATTAAATTAAGGGATATCAATACTAATGATCTAGATACTAATAACAATGATCTTATTGGCGTAGCTTTATATTATAATATAGATAAAATTATTGATTGTTCATGATATAAGCTTAGTTTTAATTATAATATTACCAATAATTGAAATTATATACTTTATAATAAAAGATATAAAGGCGGTTATTTTGCATGATATCATGTCCTTCCCACAGATAGTATAAATGAAGGTCTCGATACTAATATAAAATCAATTACATTTCATTTAAATAAAAAAGATTATCATTACTATCCAAATGATAATAGATGGATAGAAATATCAACAATATGAAATAAAAAAAATGAAACAATAATACAATCACCTCCAATATTTAATACAATTTTTATCCGCGTCACTGTTGCATTAAAAAGTACCAATCAAACAGTTGAGTTAGATCTTTCTAACTATTTTGATACAAAAGAAATAACATCGAAGCCATACAACAATAACACTACTTCATCTGCAGATATAGTAAATGCAGCTGATTTTCCAGGTAATGATGCTGGAGAAAAAATAAACAATGCAATTGCTAGCTTTGAACCAAGACTTCATGGAACCATAATTATTCCACCAAGTATCTGGAATGCAAATCTTAGTTACAATACTAAGATTAAGGTAAATAAATCAGTACATTTAATTTTTCCTAATGGAAAACTTATGAATTATTCTTGAGTAGGTAGCGCAATGAAAATAAATGCATCTTATGCGAAAGTTACTTCATTTTCTGTTGATTTATCAAACAATAATAATAAAAATGTTAATGGTGTTAATCTAAAATCAGCTTCAAATGTTGTTATTAATGGTTTAACAATAAACAAAGTAGACTGACATGGAATTATTATTGATTGAGGTATTACGCGAGCTTATCATAACAATTTTTTTGGTATAACAAAAGTTGTCAAAGCAAATAACAGCACTGGGCATAATATATATCTAACAGGCAACATGACCTGAACCTGAAGCCCAAACTCAAACCATTTTTACAGTGTTGTCATTAGCGATCCTCAAGACGATTATGCATGAATTTTCATTGAGAAATGATATTCAAACTCTTTTAGCAATGTCTATGTCCAATGAGGCTGAGATAACGCATGGGCAATTAATAATGCATTCTGATCAAATCAGTTTAATAATATCACTATAGATGAGACTGTATCCAACGGAATAAAAATATCACGCGGAGAACTTATAATATTTTGATTAAAAAATAATGCAAACAATCCAATTGAAAGAATATCAGGTAAGATATCTACTATAGAATCTAATGGTAAAATTTCAATGTACAGTAAGATCTCTTCAAAAAGCAGTATCACTACTGAAAAAAATATTTTGGCAAAACAATGATATATACAAGCAAAGAAAATTTGTGATGAGTCTGGTAATAATTGTAAAGATCTTTCAAAATGATGGAAGTTTATAAATTTACAATCAGAACCTCCGCAAACAGATCAATCATGAAACAGAGGTATTGTGTGCATTACAAACGATTGAAACATGTGGATTGATGATGATGATAATTATGATTGTAATTAAATTTTTCAGTGAAGAAATATTCTCTATTTGATAATGATAATCCTACTTTTCTTCTGAGAATATCTGTCGAGCTCTTTGTCTATTAAAAATAATATTGTCTCCAATATAAGATATTGTAGTAGTTTTACATGGTACAAGAGCATATTTTCCAAAATTAATTATATAATTAAGCCTCTCCCAAATACTTTCATTCCACCGACTTTCTTCAAATATTTTCTTTATACCATCTTTTATAAGATTTTTTAATATTAATGAAGTTAAAAGTTGTGAATGTTGTAAATCAGAATACAGTGCATAACTCTCTCTTGAAGGAAAAATTTCTCTACATATCTTATTTCTTATTTCAAGATTAGTAGCAAATTGAATTAAAGTTGAGTCTCTATTGGTAATTTTATTTCAAGCAAAAAGAATCTTTTCAATAAATCATATCTCCATATCAACTGCCTTTTTCATCATATTATCAAATCCACCAAAAGCTTTTATATAATCTCAATTATGAGACCATGTATTAATTAAATAATCATCAGAAAAATTCAAAAACTTTATCTGTTTTAAAAGTACTAAAACTTGTTTACGCTTATCTTGAAACAATGCATCCAATGAATCATAATTATCATTCTCGTAAAGGATCCATGTTTCATATCTTTTCAAAAAACTTTTCATTTCATTTTCTTGTTGATAAAATGCTCTAATAAAAGCACTATCAGATTCTGTAAATTCGCTTACTGGCTTAATATTATTAGAACGAGTTATTAGTGCCCTCTCTGTTCTGGCAATCAATTTTCATAATTTTTTTTGACCCATATTTCTTAAAATAAACTTTGAAGTGCAACACTTATCGATAAAATTATTAACTAATT
>CAYWBW010000036.1:0-13459 GCA_964456745.1 uncultured Candidatus Peribacteria bacterium
TATATTTATTTACTGGTTTGTAGATAGCCCAGCATTGCAAAATGAGAAATTGCCTGGTTAAAGCTATGATTTTGACAACATACAACATTAAAAGTAAAATAATTTTATAATTTTAATAATTAAAACAATATGAAAAAAAATAATAAAAATTTAAATTTAATATTTGCATCAATAGCAATCTTGTTAATCTTATTATTAATCTGATCTACTTACTTGGATAAGTATAGTAGTAGTTTTATTTTTGTTATAATTATAACTATAATATTTCCAATTTTAATATCTTGTTATTTTATAATTTTATTAATTTTAAATAAAAAATGGAATTATTTAATAATATTATTTGTATTAGTAATATTAGGATTTATATGATTTGCGACATATGAAACATATCAAGACAATATAAGTAATGAAAAATATGAAAAATATTTGAATACACAACAAGGTAAAAAGTCACTCGTCGAAGATGCCCTTGAAATAGAATATTTAAAAATAAAGCACAATAAACATCTTTCAGAAGATGAAAAAATAATAGAAATTAAGGAGATTAAAAAGCAATATAATTATGATGAAAAGTTACTCGTCGAAGATGCCTATCAAATAGAATATTCAAAAATAAAGTATAATAAAAATCTTTCAATAGATCAAAAAATAATAAAATATAAGGAAATTAAAAAGAAATATAATTATGATAATTTGTGGTAAACAGTACAATACATTTTATGCATTTGTATAAAAAGCCAATGATCTAATTTATAAAACACCTTAATTACATAATTGCTTGAAGTAACTCAAGTACGACTTAATATTATATATAACACGACAAAAACAATGAAAATAATACGTGCAAAAAATTATTGATTCTGCTTTTGAGTGAAAAGAGCATATGACTTAGTAGAAGAAAGATTAAAAGAGAAAAAGAAAATTCAAGTATGGTGAGAACTTATACACAATAAGCCTGCCCTAGACATGCTTAAAAAAAAGTGAATGATAATTATTGAAAATCTAAACGATATTTCTTGAGAAATAATAATAAGATCTCATTGAATTTCAGATAAAACTCTAGTAAAAATTAAAGAAAAAACAAAAAACATAAAAAATGCAACTTGCCCATATGTAATAGCAGTGCATAGCTATGCAAAGAAATTTGAAAAAGAATGAAGAACTATTGTTATAATATGAGACGCAAACCACCCTGAAATGATTTGAGTTAAAGAAGATCTTTATAAACCAATATGTGTACTTACAAAAAAAGAAGCAGAAAAAGTGGATTTACCAGAAAAAATTTGAGTTGTTGTTCAAACTACATTAAAAACAACTACTTTTAATGAAATTTTAAAAATTTTGAAAAAAAAATGTCCTGATGTTAAAGTTAAAAACACAATATGTAATGCCACAACAGAAAGGCAAAATTCAATAATTGATTTAGCAAAACAATGTGATATTGTAGTAGTAATTGGATGAAAAAAAAGTTCAAATTCAAATAAACTTTTTGAACTCTCGAAAGAAATATGCGAAACAAAAAAAATTGAATTTAGTGAAGAATTAAAAAAATCTTGGTTTAAATGAAAGAATACAGTATGAATTAGTGCATGAGCATCAACACCAGACTGGTTAATTGATAAGGTTTCAAATATTATTGAAAATTATTAGCTCAGCCGTTGTAATATCAAGCTCCCTGTTCTCATCTTTGTGCCAAAACATCATTAATTGCACATGCATGTACAATAGAAGTTCTGTTATCAACAATAGCTTTAAAAGCACATGATCAAACATCAGAGTCATCTTCATTCTCACGCTCTTGTTCGAGTTCTAATAAATTAACTTCTTCAAGTGATAAAGATCATTCATCAGGTAATTTTTTCATTTTTATTTTTTTATTTTTTAAATCAGATTATTATACACTTTTTTACAAAAATTTCGAGTAAAGATACTTGAAAGAAATAAGATTTGTGAGTAATTACTATTTTGAAGTCTTTACAATTAATAAAAAATACAAATAATATATTTAAATGAGAAACATAAACCATTTAGCAAGGCAACAAAGACACCAAAAAATTGGATTAAATTGAAAAATAAGAATTACTAAAAAGAAAAAATCATTCTTTTTGACTAAAGTATTATTGACAGCTTTGTTAGTTAGTTTACTTGACTTTTCTAGTGCTCACTTTTATCACAATATTGATTGAGATTCATATTTTATACCAAAAAAAGCAGATACTTGAAAAGTATTTATATTAGAAGAAGATTGATTTGTATTAAAAAGAGAAGTGCAAACTGAAAAAAGAGATAAGCAAAAACAACATGATATAATAGAGTACATTGTTAAAAAATGAGATAGTCTAAATTCTATTTCATACGAATATCAAATAAAAGTATCAACAATTCTTGATGCCAATCCATGATTAAACCCTTGGCAAACCCTAGTTGAGTGAAAAAAATTAACAATACTTCCTATTGATTGAATTGCAGTAACCCTTAATGAAGAAAGTAACATTAGAGATTTTGCAAATAAATATAGGGTAAAACAAGAAATTATACGGGAGCAAAATGCAATATGATCATGAATATCAGTTCTCAAAAAATGACAAACACTTTTAATACCATGAATCAGAAATAGACAGGTAATTACCAAACGATGAAAAGCCCTTTATGATTCATCAAATTATTTTTACGACTGAAAAATTTCATGAAACATGATAGTTCCATGTAAATGAACAGTGACTCAACATTTTCACAAATGACATTACTGAATAGATATAGCGAACAAAAACAAATGACCAATTTTTGCTGCTGCTAATTGAGTTGTATCTTTTGTATGAGACTGATGGAATTGATGATATTGAAACATGGTAGTTATAGATCACTGAAAATGAATGAAAACATTATATGCCCATAATGAATCATTTTATGTTGAAGTATGAGATACTGTTAAGCAGTGACAAACTATAGCTTGGATGTGAAAAACATGAAGAGTAAGGTGAAGAACATGAATACATTTACATTTTGAAGTTATAGTAAATTGAAAGAAAAGAAATCCTTATGCATATTTTTAAATTTACTATTTAGTTTGTTTGTGAATGATTTACAATTATAATTCAATTAATGTTTAATAAAATTGCTAATAAAACTTGATTTACTTTAATAGAGATTGTAATCGCAGTGTCTATATTAGCCTGAGTGTTAACAATTACTAATATTTCTTTTTATCAATTTACAGAGAATAAAAGACTAATGCTTCTTCAAAATGAAATAATTAGTGAAACTAACTATCTTTTTGAAAATATAATCAAGTATATTAGAAATTGAAATATTGATCATCAATCTTACTGGAGGGAAAATATTAGAAATCATACTAGTGATGATTGGTGAGACGAATGAAGCAATGCGTTATGAGCAGACTCATTTAATAACACCCCATGAAATTTTAATTCAATAAGAAATTGTAGCTGAGCACAAGCACAAGAAATAGATTTAGTTATCAGTGAATGAGATCTTTGATGAAACAATATACTTGAAAATTACATATATCAATTTATATTCCCATGAATTCAACAAATTGCTGATATTCCGGCATGAACATTCCTTTATAATGCTATGACAGACTCAAAAGTACATTTAAATTGTGCTAATGATTTAGTTGCAGAAAATATCAATACCCCAAATATAAATGAAAGAAATATTTATGATGATGATGCAGCCTACTGAAGATGACCAAGAGCATTTTCTTGAAGCGACGTGTCAAAATGGAAATGGAGTTGGAATGAAGATTCATCAAACCCAACTTTAAATAACAATCCCCCACTGCTAATTCTTTCCTCTGATTGAAAAATCAGGTCAGCTATAAAATATTGAACCTGATCATCTTGTGCTAATAACTCATGATGTATTTTAGTTTTTGAAAACAGAGCAGCGTCTTATAATGATTCCTGACTAGCAGATACATGGGAATGTCTAGAAGATTTCACTTGCCCATGATCGACACTAACATGAATAATAAATTCTCAAATATGATGGAAAGATATAACTCCTTCGAATGTAATAGTAAAACATTTTAATTTTCACATATGACCTGAAAAAGATCCATCTCTAGCATTTAATGAAAGTGAGTATGTACAACCATCTTATGTAATACTAACACTATGAGTAGAAGCTAGTGATAAATCTATGATATGACTTAAGAATACTAGAAATATTGATTTAAATCTTCAAACCACCATAATTCCTAGAAACTTGTATTCTATACAAACACTTAACTAGACTATAGAAATAATGAAAGATAAAATTAAAAATTATAATATCTACAAATCAAAAAAATGAGCATCGCTTGTTATCACTCTTACATATTGAATACTGCTTCTTACCGCAGCAACAAATTTAATCTATCTTATTTTATCAACTCAATTATGAACTTGAACTTGAGAAAGATATAACATGGCTTATTTTGCAGCAGAATGATGAATTGATCAAGCAATTTACGAAAGCAATGTTCACTGAGTATGATTCTCTTGAGCTATTTCATTATCTGACTTAAATCAAAGAATCGAATATCAATGGGATGCTATTTGAAGAAAAGCCTGAAATCAAACATGATATTTAGTAATTTGAGACCACCCTAATAAAGTTGATTACCTAGACAAAGAACTTGGAAAATACTTGAGCTCAAGAAGATTACATTTTTATTATGACAATTGAGGTCCTTGAGACCCAATAGATAAAATTAATACATGTCTTAATGAAACCGTTCAGGTTGATATTAGTGTTATGTGAGTAATATGAAATAATATTAACTCAAGTGACACAAATAGAATAATATATTGGAAACTTGACATGAAAGACACTGATTCTCAATGAAGCTGATTCGTTCTTCAACCCAGCGGATCATGCAATAATGATGCAGATGATACAGATGATCCATTTTGCTATCTTACAACTTGAAATTTTTCTCAAAACAATTGACAACTAAACTTTTCTACAAGTAGATGAAACTGTAAAGACGATATATCAAACAATTGTAGCACTTCAAGAATGCCAATATCTAATTTCTGGTGAGCAATTAGCCCTTTAGTAGATCCATTAAATATATATAATCCTGATTTTCTCTTAAGCTATGTATCCCCTTTATACAATACAGTTACACCTGATATTTTTTATCCAATTTATTATAGCATTGACTGAAATAATATAGACAATTGCCAATTTCCAACTACAACAATCAAACTAAGGTCAACTGGCCTTGTGCGTTGAGCAAAAATTGAACTAAGTGCCCAAATGTCTCAAGAAGAAGGTATAACTGTTTTTGATTATGCTGTGATTCAATAGTAACAACTTACTATTTGTTTATAGTAACATCAAGGACCTGAAACATTTAATATGCACATTTTATAGCTTCTAATCTCAAATTTCAATTTATATAAATTAATTAATATAATAATTCAATGATAAAAACAGCTTTAATTTCAGTATCAGACAAAACCTGAATAGTAAAATTTGCCAATATACTTACAAAAAAAAATATCAAAATAATTTCTACATGATGAACTGCTAAGCACCTAAAAAAGAATTGAATTAATACAGTTAATCTATCAAACATCACATGATTTCCTGAAATGATGAACTGAAGAGTAAAAACACTTCATCCAAAAATTCATTGATGACTTTTAGCGCTTAGAAATAACGATAAGCATTTAAAACAAATAAAAGAAAATGATATATCATTAATTGACCTAGTAATTGTAAATCTTTATCCATTTAAAAGTACAGTTGAAAAGAAGTGAGTCAGGGAATCTGAAGCAATAGAGCAAATAGATATATGATGACCTTCTATGATTAGAAGTAGTGCAAAGAATTTTGAATCCGTAACTGTTATATGTGATCCAAATGACTTAGCTGAAATTTGAAAAGAAATTCAAATAAATTGAGATACAAATTTAGAAACAAGAAAAAAACTTGCCATTAAGGTATTTGATCAATGTTCAAAATATGATGCTCAAATTGCGAAATACTTATCTAATTGAAAAAAGCAAAGTTTCTTTTTTGAAAAAAAACAAGATTTAAGATATTGAGAAAACCCACATCAAAAAGCCATGTTTTTAGCATGAGACAATCAATGATTCAATATTAGTAATTCAGTCCAAATTCAATGAAAAGAACTTTCTTACAATAATATTATGGATGCAGACCTTGCATGGCAACTTGTATCTGAATTTGAAAATCCATGTGTTTCAATCATTAAACATGCTACCCCTTGCTGAGTAGCAATCTGAAATAGCGCCATAGATGCCTTTGATAAAGCTTATGAAGTTGATAAAATATCCCCTTTCTGATGAATAATTGCTGTGAATACAGAAGTTTGAAAAGAATTGGCAGAGAAATTAATAAAAATATTTCTTGAAATAGTTATTGCTCCAAGTTTTAGCAAACAGGCTTTAGAAATTTTTAAGAAAAAAGAAAAACTTAGAATTTTAGAAAGCAAATGAGTAAAGAAAGAAATATGAAAAAAAATATATAGAAAAGTATGATGATGACTATTAATACAAGATAGAAATGAATCTTGAAAATTAGAAAATCTTAAAACAGTTACAGTGAAGTCTCCTTTAAAAAATGAAATTAAAGATATGCAATTTGCATGGAAAGTTATTAAATATGTAAAATCTAATGCAATCGTGATAGCAAAAAATTGAGTAACAATATGAATATGATGCGGTCAAACCAATAGAGTAAAATCTGTAAGATTGGCATTAGAGCAAGCAAATGAAAACAATCAAAGTTTAAATTGAGCTGTTTTGATATCCGATGCTTTTTTTCCTTTTTCAGACTGAATTGAATGCATTGATCAAACTTGAATTACTAGTATATTACAACCATGATGATCAATTAAAGATGATCAAGTAATTAAAAAAGCTGATGAAATATGAGTTTCGATGGTGTTTTGTTGAGAAAGAGCATTTTTACATTAATTAAATATAATGTTTAAGATTCCAATTAAATTTAAAAATAAGATAAATCAATTTAAAAATAGTCACATTCACGTGGTAATGATTGCTACTAAGCCAGATATTATTAAGCAAGCTCCTATTTTTAAAGAACTTAAAAGCAGATGAAAACAAGTAATACTAATACACACTGGGCAACATTATGATTTTAATTTATCCGGGTGAATGCTTAAAGAATTTGATTTAGAAGTAGATTTAAATCTAAGCATAGAATGAAGTTATCATCAAAAAGTTGCACAAGTAATCTCAAGACTTGGAGACAGCTTTGAATGGATAAAGACAAACTGAAAAATCCCAATACCTTATGTTCACTGAGACACCATGACATCAATGGCTGCTTCAAACGCTGCTTGGTGTAATATGATTTGATGTATTCATGTTGAAGCTTGAATTAGATCATTGGGATTAAGTAAGAATAATTACTTAGATTTTATAAATAATAAAATTGATTTTAAAGAATATAGAAAATTACACTTAGACTTAGATAATTATGAATGATGAAGAATCGAACCTTATCCAGAACAATATAATACTAGGTGCTCAGAACCAGCCTCCTGACTTTTTTTAGCCCCATCCATTATAGCTAAGAAAAATTTAATTAAAGAATGATTCAGGAAAGATAGAATATTTGTTGTTTGAAACTCAGTATCAGATGCCACAAAACAAATGCTAAAAGAATCAAAAGAATCAAAAATATTCGAAAAATACCCTAGTTTAAAAAATTGATTTATCAGATTTTGTATACATAGAAGAGAAAACTGCCAAGATATTAACAGATTTACGGCAATTTTTGAATGAATGGAGAAAATTGTTCAATTATGAAAAACTGTTTTATTCATATCATTATATGCAAGTGAAAAAGCAATCGACGATTTTTGATTTAGAGAAAGACTCAACAAACTTATAGAATCTGAAAATTTTATTTACTCAGAGGTTTGGCCGTATTATTTAGACGTCATAACAGCTATGTCAAAATGTAGTGTATGTGCAACAGACTCGTGATCAATGCAAGAAGAAATGAACATACTTTGAATTCCAACCGTAACATTGAGATATTGAACCGATAGACCAGAATCATGTCAGGTTTGATGAAATGTAATTGCACCACCATATAGCTGAGACTTAATAAAAAAAATAATTATATGAGCACTAAACACATCAGAAATGAAAAATATTTGAAATATTTACTGAGAAAACGTTTCAAAAAAATCAATTAATAAAGTCTTAAAAATTCTTGATAATTGATGAAGTTTTTTTGAGTTTAATAAAATATAGAAAATTAAACTTATAAGTTAATTACAAATCATCACCTACTACTTTCTCGTATTTTTTTATATCCTTTTTCTCAGCTCTTACTATTCACTTCTCTTTCTGTTTATCTTTGTTCATATTTTTATTCTTATAAACATTCATAATATCTCACATCTTTGAAGCATCTATATATCTATTTTCTATTGTTTTTCAATCTCTTTCTATAATAACAAATGGTCACTCTTGGCAATGCCCGGAACATCACATGTGCTCAACTGATACTCAATTACCTGCTTCTCATCATTTATCTTCTGGTAGCTTTAAAGCATTACAAGCTCTCTGAAAAGCATACTTACTATTTTTACTTTTACATGCATGTCAATTACACACCTTAATTTTTGTTCACATAAAATTGTTATTAAACTATTAATAATTTAATTGTGATGTATTTTTGTTAATAAATCAATGACAAGAATGTGAGTTTTTAACTAAGAAAAAGCTACAAGCTCTCTAAGCTTTTCCAACGCTTTTCAGCTATCAATAACATCTTTTGCCAAATCAATACCATTTTTAATTGAATCTGCCTTTCAAGAAACAAACAATCAAGCAGCACTATTTAATAATACAATATCCCTTTTAGGTCATTTAATAGTGCCAGACAATATTGCTTTTGTAATTTGAGCATTTTCTTCAGGTTCTCATCCTAATAAATCAGAACTATTGCAATATTTAAATCAATAATCAAGAGGATCAATTTCATATTCAATCACCTTTCAATCTTTTAAACTACAAACATCTGTTTTTCAGGTTAAAGTAATTTCATCCATTCAATCTTGGCCACAAACTATTAAAGCTCACAAGCTTCAGTGTTTCTTTAAAACCTGCGCGAAAACATTTAAATATTTTTTAGAAAATACTCATATTAATTGAAACTTAGCTCAGGCAGGATTTGTTAAAGGTCAAAGTAAATTAAAAATAGTTCTAATAGCAAGCTCTTTTCTAACTCAGGCAACATGTTTCATTGATTTATGGTAATTTGGAGCAAAAAGAAATCAAATTCATATTTCTTCAATTGATTTTTCAACTAAGTTTGATCAAAGATCTAACTTAACTCACAGCTCAGATAATACATCTGAAGATCATGATGCTCAGCTATTTGATCTATTTCCATGCTTTGCTACTGAAACTCAGGCTCATGCAAGAACAAAAGCACAAGTAGTGGAAATATTGAAAGTTTTTAAATTATCTCATCAAGTTCAACATGTATCAAGAAGCTTGTCGGTTTTTGGATATATTTTTAATGCATACTCCCTCATCTTTTTACTTGCTTCATATATCTCATCAACGCTTTCTCATTTTGATCTTAATAAAACTAGAAAAGCGGAAATATAAATATCTGAAAGTTCTCATTTAAACATCTGATCAAAAACTCTTCAAAGCTCTTCTGAACTTAAATCATAACCATTGCTTAGATTTTCTAAAATACTTTTCAAATGACCTTGTGTTAGTGCCTGATCAAAATTGCAATTAAACAATCTTAGGTAAATACTTATCAAAAACTTTAGAAATAAGCAAATTACTAGCGATATTTACATAATTTTTTGATCACTTAGCATAATCGCCTTCTTTAAATTCAGTATTTTTTTGTCTTGATTGCATTTCAATATTGCTTATTTGATCATCAACTTCTTTATCAGCAACCTTAAATCACTCTTTTCGAATTATCTCCTGAATTATAAAACTCTTTCTAACATTTTCTTTTGCATCTCATGTTAATTCCTTTTTAATGTCATCTTCTGTCTTAGAAATATGCTTTAAATAATGATCCCAAGGCATACCTTGCTGTAAAATTCACATTTTTATATTATCAATCATAAATTCAATCTTTTTATCAATTTCAGACTGAGGAACATCAAAACTAATCTTTTTACTCCATTTATTTAAAAGCTCTTCTTCCAACTCACTTCTCTGCTGCTTCATCTTATTCATTCTTAAATATTTTTCTATATCTTCTTTCAAAAAATCTATTGTATTACTCGTTCAATACAACTTTTTAACGAAATCTTCATTAAGTTTTGGAAGAACTTTTTCACTTATACTTTTTATTAAAATATGAAATTTATATTTACGTCAAGCCATTTGTTTTACATGATAATCTTTAGGAAAAGTAATATCAAAATCCTTTTCTTCTCATTTAGACATTCATACAGCCTCTTTCTCAAATCATGGAATCATTTTTCATGCTCAAATCTCCATTTCGTAATTGCTAGATTTTGTATTTTCTACAGCATCTCATTTTTCATCAAAACCTTCAAAATCTACCAATGCAATATCTCATTTTTTAACACTTCAAATTTTTTCTTTTTTTTCTGCCATTTTTTCTCTAAAATTTTCAATCTGCGCATCGATATCTTTCTTATCAATTTTTATACTTTTTAGCTTAAGTTTTACACTACTATAATCTCCTAAATCAATATCTGCTAAAACATCAATTATAGCAACAAACTTAAAAGGATCATTGCTTTTGATATCAACTTTTGGTGATCATAATACATCAAGTCATTCATTTTTAATTGCGTCTCTTAAAGAGTTATTAATTGCAATATCAACTGCTTTTGAATGAAGATATGAATCTTCAATATTCTTAGAAACTATGTCACTGGGTACATGTCATTTTCTAAATCAATCTATTTTCATTTCTTTTCAAATTTTTTCAAGTGCTTTCTTTTTAAACAAGGCAAACTCCTCTGAATTGAGAGCAAATGTCAATTCAACTTGTGATTTCTCTAATTTTTTTAATTTATAAGCCATAATTATATAAATAAATAACTAAACTAAGTCTAAATAAAAAGTCTATTTTGTCAAAGAATATTATATATATAATAATTGATTTAGTATAAATTTATTCTAGTATTATAATATAATAACATAACCAATATTAAATGAAATTATTTACAAAGTTATTCCTAATTACTGCTTTAATATCAACTATGACTTCGTGTTCAACAGAGTCGTGAACAACTGATAACAACAAATCACCAGAAACAAGTGCTATAATTAAAGAAAAAACTCCAGAACCTGCAACTCCAAATGAAATTGAATCTGAGGAAATACAATCTAATAAAATAGGTGAAACAGATTCTAGCACATCATCAAACGAAGAATCTGTTGATGCTAGCGGTATAAGTAAAGAAGAATTATTAGCACAATGTTTAAAAGAAAAATGAGCTAAAATATTCTGAACAGAATGGTGTAGTCATTGCAAAAGACAAAAATCGATGTTTTGAGTTAAAGGAATTGAAATATTATGATTTACAGATTGCGACAAAGAAAGACAAGTATGTGTAGAAAATTGAATAAAATGATATCCAACTTGGATAATTAATTGAGAAAGTTTGCCATGAGTACGAGATCTTAGCTTTTTAGCAAATAAAACTTGATGTAAGTATTAACCAAAAATTAAAATATTATTTTATGTTTCTTTAAAAGCTTAAAAGACCTAACCAGGTCTTTTTTGCATAATTAATTATTTTGAAAAATAACTTTGAAGATAAAGGCATAATTTTAAAAAAAACTTTAATTAAAGAAAAATGAGCATTTTTTACCATATTTACTTATAAATCATGAAAACAATCTTTTTTTATAAGTAATATAAAAAAATCTAAAAATATCTTTTCTTCATATTTATCGATATGAAATGAAATTTTTTTCAAATTCACCCTTAGAAACAAATCATTATATATAAAAGATGTAAAAATCATTAAGTTTACAAAATCCATATGATACGATCAATTAACAATCCTTTCTTACATTTTAAAATTAACAAATCTTATAACGTTTGAAAATCAATCTAATCTTGATCTTTACACCATCCTCCAAGATAGCCTATATTCTCTTATAGAGAATAAAAGCTTATCAAGAATATGTCTCGCTTTTGAAATAAAACTTCTTACGATATTGTGATTTCTGAATAAATTAAACATCTATGTAGATAGTGATGAAAAGATTGATTTAAGTGTTAATAATTTAATGTCTTCAAATCATTGATGAATAATTAAATTAAATAAAAATAATGAATTTTTACTAAATGCTATAAATAATAAAATCAATAATAATGCTTGTACAGTGCCATTAATCTGAAGTGAGATTAAAATTTTAAACTATATGCAGAGTTGACAATATACTTATATTTTCAAAATAAAAATTCCTTTTATCTTTTTTAAGAAGAATCAATTAATTTTTAAAAAAATATTATTTGAACACTTGCCATCAAAAATGGATATAAATCCTTGTTTTTTAAGTGAAAATGTGCTAGAATAAAATGAAATAAAAAAAATATGAAAACAAAAAAAATATCAATTCTTCCGGCATCTTTCCTAATCGTACAAAAATCCACTGCAATCTGAGCATGTTCAACTATTTTTTGTTGAAATGATGATTGACTCAGAGCAGTTAAAGACAATCTCCCAGGTAATATAATATGATCTGATAAACTAATTGAAGTGATAATGTGATATGCATCATTTTTCTTGCCATATGCTTGAGTTTTTGCATTTATTGCGCTCATATATGCTTGATTTTTATATATTACATCAGCTGCAAATGAAGAAAATGCTGAAAAAGCTAAGTCAATAGTCATATATGTCGCACTTTGAATAGTATTAATACTTCTTTCATATTCACTTGTAGCATTATTTATAAATATAAGCTAAGTGAAAAAAATATTTATAACTATATTTTTTGGCATAATTTTGATTCTTAGTTCCAACGTATCTGCAGATCGTTGTAAAGATAGTCAATGAGATTTTATACCATGTTGAGCATGACTAGTATCCCCAAGCAGCTGATCTGTTGCAGGCTGAATAGTAAAAACTCCATTTAAAGAAAGTGTATTAACTATCGTAAATTATTTTCTATGACTTGTATGATTAATAGGAGTAGTAGCAATAATATGGGCCTGAGTACTGCTAGTAACAGCAAGATGAGAAGAAGATAATTTAAATAAAGCTAGAGATATTATTACATATGTAATAATAGGATTTGTTATTATAATACTATCCTATTCAATAGTGACATTTTTGGCTTGAATTTCCTGAGAAGATTGATCTTCTTGATGAGACTGAAATTCAAGTTCAAATAACACAAATAACTGATGAAATGCTTGATGAGTTTGATGAGTTTGATGAGTTTGATGAGTTTGATGAGTTTGATGAGTT
>CAYWBW010000037.1:0-12329 GCA_964456745.1 uncultured Candidatus Peribacteria bacterium
TTATACTTATTTTTTTATAAAGATTTAGCTTTATATATTGTAAGTTAGCAATCTCGAGAAATTAGATGATGGACTGTTAAACGAAAAGGTTCTTTGGAAGATTACCTATCCTACTATGACAAAAATTATCGTAATGATGAATCTAAAAAAAAATTGCTTGAATTTGTATATTATTTGCAGTTTTTATTTGCATAAATTGATGAAAAGTTATTTACACAAGGCATAATAACAGAGGAAAATACAAACTATGTAAGCTTGCTTGAAAAAGTTAAGATGATCTACAGTAATGCTTCACTTATTACTTTTAATTATGATTTATTTCTTGATAAAGCCCTTAAAGAAGTTTTTTGATACAAATATCTTGATATAAAAAGTTATACCGCTGATAAATCATATAAATTATACAAGGTGCATTGATCAATTAACTGGGGGTATCCTACTGCAGCCATGCATGAAGTAGAAAATATAAAAGATAAGGTTGATGCTATATATGATAGATGGGATAGTTTTAAATCTAAAACACCAGATGTGATTCGTAATTCTTCGGAAATTGGTAATTATCAGTACCCTTATTGAATATCACAAATAATTGTACCAGCACTTGCAATGCCACTTCCTAGAGACAAATGATTTATTATTGATAGTCATTACGACCAAATTGCAAATGATCTTAAATCAGCTGATAAGATTATCATTATATGATGGAGTGCTAGCGATTCTTATTTTGTTGATTTAATAAAAGAAAATGTAAATAAAGAGCAAAATACTAAACTTATTGTTGTATCGTGAACCGAGAAGGGAGCTAATGAAATTATTGATAAACTGGATAGAGCTAAATGGAAAGATCCAATTTGATTTTGAGAATGATTTTCATGGTTAATATCTGATCCAATGAATTTAGATTCACTTTTAAAAAACTAAATTCCTTAATTTGTTTTAGAAAATAAATAAAGCTAAGCTTATAATAGTAAGAATAAATGCTAGTACTCTTTTTAATAAATCAGCTCTTAATTCCCCCTGCGTAAGCTGGTGGATATCTACTATTATAATTAAGCCATTTTATACCCTGTTGCATATATTAAAATTGCAATAGACTAATAAGGACTAAAACAATAAAATGACTTCTATGACTCTCCATGATGCAATCTATGTCACTGATACTCAATTTTTCGTACCTGAAAATGGAAATTATATATAATTTAAAGCAATTATTCGAAGTATGTTAAAGCGATTCTCAAATTAAACAATAGATAAAAAGCTGTTAATACGATTGTAAGCCATAATATCATAAATATAGTACCAGGAAATACAAAATATGATAATCAGGTAATAATAATTCATGGTATTCACAATATTCATAGTATTCCAGTTAATATTAATAATTGATAAAAAATACTGGTAAATCATAATCTAGGCTTAAGAAGTTCTGTAAGTCTGATTGTATTTATACTGCTTTTTTTAATCTGATACACTAAAATCAAATAAATAAAGATGCTAACGACTCAAATAATAAATGTTCAAAAGTCTCAAATCATGCGAGAAATAATATCATCATCAGAGTGCATTCATAAATAAAATCAGCCTATTGATAATAGTGAAAATGAAATAAACAGCACAAAAAATTTCCATTTATTCATAAATTTATAGTTTAATAATATCTTTAATTTTTACAGTGACATTATAATTTTCAATAACTTCAATATTTTCAGCATTATCAGCAAAGCTGGCTAACATATACAGAAAAAACTTTTTTAAAATAGTTAAATCAAATCCAATTTCAAGAACTTTTTTATATTCCATTGGATCAAAATCATAAATATCAGATAATACTATTTCAATGCTGTATTCATCTCATATTTCTTTGGCTTCGAAGCTCAAATTCTTCATTCAATGAAGTGATAAATGTAAATCATAAGAACTTTCAAAATTGATAGTAGATTCTTCAGTTCATCATAACATCATTTTTCAACTATAGTTTCACTTAACAATTTCATTCTTTACTAATTTTACGATCTTTTTGTAGCTGGGATCTTTCTTTAGTGCTTTTATTATATCATGATCAAAGTCATAGATAATATCTGAAGGGTTATTTTTTAATGAGTGTGAAAGTTGCTTACTTGCGTTTGGTAAAATAGCCTGTGAAGCTACAGACAAAGATTTAAAGAAAGAGTAATAAAATATTTCTTTTGATTGACTTCCTATATCTGATATTATATCAGAAAAACTTTTATCTTTCTCAAAAAACCCAATAGACAAACTATTAATAACAGGATCTTCATCAAACCATAGTTCTATACTATTCTCAATTTTATTAAATTCTCATGGATTTAGATTTAATGATTTAGTTTCTCATGTACCTAAATCTCAAGAAAAATAAAAATTTTTGTATTTATCAGATGTTGGAGATTTTTCATTTTGAAGGATGTTTCAATTAACTACAACTTTAATATTATCTCAATCTTTTGTTCATTTTTTCTTTCAATTTAAACATGTAGTTGAAATATCAAATCCTCTAACTAGTCATCATAGAAAAATAAAAGATAATACAGGTATTCATTTTTCATCAACTTGATTTCCAATTAATCATCTAATATTGCTTAATTTAAATCATTGTTCTCTATCAATTTTAAATACTTTAACTTTTTCAATTACAGGATAATTATCTGCATAGAATTTAATCTTATATTTTTCTGATTTATCAAGTTCCAGTATAAAATAAACTATTTTTTGATTTCATTGAAGACTCGCTCAATTGAAACTGGCAGAAGTTCAATATCATTTATACGATACTTTATCTGCATGAGATTCTAGTTTTCAATATTCATATCAATCTATGGATATTCTAAGATCGTCATCATCTCATGATCAGTTACTAGCTGATGCAGTAATTCAAATAGCATATATTCAATTTTCAGATACTTCAAATTCAGTTTCAGTCTCTTTCCACTCATATCTATCTCATCATGGAGCTTTTGGAAAACTATGTTTTTCAAATACTTGTTTCATAACAATTAATTGTTAGTACACTGCTATTTTATCAATAATTGAGTAAATATCTAGTAAATATTGACGATATAGTTAAACTCTAAATCATGAATATCATTTTTAAAATTACTTTTTTTAAAATATGCCTTTTTGTTTTCACTGTTCAGGCTTTTGCTTTAGCAGGATTGGCAGAGTTTGATTATGATTTGATTTATAATAAATATGCAGATATTTATTTAGGGATCCAAGCGATGCCTGCCCGCGTGTTGATTGATCACAATCATGTTTTTTTCTAGCATTATATAATGAAAATCCTGAGGAATACTTAGGTAAATTAGAAAAAATCAGTATTCCACTAGAAAATTCTCCACTTATTATTGCACAAAATAGAGATTATAATTGGTTTATATATGACACTGAAATTGGCAAAATACTCTTAGAAACAAATGATTATTCTGATATAGAGAAACAGTGGGGGAAATATGGTTTTTCAGGGGCAGAATTTAGTAATATGTCAGATCTTTTTAAATATTTTGAAGAGACTGAAGAATCTCGAGAAATAAATTTCCAGCATGAGATGATGTTTATAACAATTTTTGTAATGTTTGTAAGCATCTTATTGTCATTAATTCTTGTTTTATCTGGATTAATAATCTTAATATTAAAATACTTTAACAAAGCAAAAAATATCAATTTGAAGTATTTTTTTGTTTATCCTCAATCAATATTTTTTATAACGATTCTAGCTTGCTTTATCTTGTCTTCATATCCAAATCGTATTGAAATACTAGAATTTTTGGAAGGCATTTGGTTTCTTGGTTTTACTTATATAGGTTTTATATTTATTTACCTTTTTTATAAAAAGAAGAAAAATACATTACTTCATTATTTACTTATTTATCCATGTGCACTTAATTGTTATGGTTTTTTTATTGTAAGCGTATTCTTTTAAATATCAAAATCCTCAAAATCTCATTTTTCAATATCTGTAAGAATTAAATTTAAGTTTTTATTAAGCAAACTGCAAAATTTTTTATTTTTATATGACATATTATCTCATATATCTTTATCATTCTTGTGTTTCAAGATTACAGGATATATAGTTTTCTCATTTCAATCTTGTATCATAAGTAAATATACAACTCTTCATGCTCAATGTTTTCATGTTAACTTATGTTTAATTATTTTTGAATTTGGTATCATAGATTTTCATAGATCAACTCACAATCAATTACACACTTTATCAGCGGACTTCTTTAGAATATCTAAGCCAAAAAAATCTTTTAACAGCTTTAATTCCTGAAAATCAATTGAATCACATATTCTTAGCATAAGAAATTACTTATTTGATTTGACTTTTCACGAAATTTTTGCAATTTTATCCATTTTCTTCTGAATATCTTTAGGTGGATTATGAAGCACTTCAATGTCTGATGAATTTGAGTTATTAATTGTAGTAACTAATCACATTTTGATATTCCCAAAAGCATACTCTTCCATAAAAGTAAGAAATAAAGCACTCATAGATATACCCTGATCTTTTGCCTTATCAGAAAATGTTTTCTTAATTTTTTGCGGTGCCTTAAATGATATTTGTGCTAACATAATTTATTTGATTAATAATAACTATACATAGTATATATCATATCTATATTATTATCAATGTAACTTATCAGAAAATCAATTTGACTAAACCGCCCAAAATCAATAACGTAAACACACGACCACAATTCATAACCCTAAAAACAGGCAGGAGGTCATCAGAAAGATATATTAAGATTAGAATTAAAGTGTAATTAAGGCTTTATACAAGCCAAGATTGGACGTAAAAAACCGAACTTTAATCCTGTCACGCAGGAGGTCGCGAGTTCGAGTCTCGTCCATTCCGCCATTCAATATTTATCTAAGCCATTTAAGGCTTAGGGTGCACATAAGAAATCATAGCTGATGACTATCTGCCAATAGCAGGAGGGGTCGTCAGTTATTTTTTTTACCTCTCTACTATGGCTACAAGTATTAAATAGCTATTTAGCAATTTTATTTACAAGTATTTCACCTTTTGTAATTCCATGATTAAATACATTTTTTAGTTTTTTAGTATTTATACAAAATGGTGATATATTTTTATCATTAATAATTGAAATAACATTATCACATTTTTGAATACTGTTTTCCCAAAAGTAATGTTTAAAAAATCCCTTGCCATACTTATTTGCAATATTAAAATTATACAATTTCTTAAATAGAATATAGGGAATCAATAATGCAAATACATTAAAATATCACAATAATGATTCTTTTTTATTTACAATACGAATAATTTTTTTATCCTTATGTTTTTTGACAATAGAATACTCAATATTAGAAGAAATACTATCGCCATCAAAATATTTTTGTCCATCTATCTTAATTGGCTTTTGTGTTATTGGTGCCATAGATGCACTTGCTAGAATTTTTTCAAAAGCATTGTTGCCAACAGTTTTTAACCATTCATGCTTATTTCTATCGCAATTAAATACTTTTACATATAATGGAATCTCAGAATTTTTTACTTTTTCTATATCAATTTTAACATCTGATTCTAGAACTATTTTTCTAAAATAATCAAAATCAACAATGTCATTAATTTTTACCTGAAAATGAGTATTTTTACGTAAAACTTCAAAAAAATATCTAACAAAATTAAGTTTCATGAATTTTGTATTGTTGAAGTTCTGATAGAAAGTTTTTCCACCTAAATTTGATTCTTCTGCAAGAAATCTTGCTGCAGTGCATGCTCATGTAGATGTTGCATAGATAGAATGAATGCGATTACTTATATTTGCTTTTTCAAGTACACTTAATACGCTAGAAGAAAATACACCTGACATTCAACCGCCTCAGATTATCAATATAATATCTTTTCTATTCATAAATATCGTTAATTAATTTAAATCTATTCAGAAATCCAAAATAAAGGATTGCTACCATGTGTCACAGGGGAATAATTTTAATTTCAGTATTTTTATTATTAACCTTTACCAAATTTGCAATCCTGAGTCATTGATCTAAAAAATATTCATCAAATTTAGATATATAAAAAGTACTTTTTGCTGAGATATTTTTATAGCTATCTTGAGGTATATATCATTTAATAATTTTATCATATTCGTCAAAATTATTTATGCCTAAATTTAGACATTTTTGTTTAACATGCTGTGTTGCTATGCATTTAAAAATACATTCTCCTAAATTAGCTCACGTTACCACCGAAATAAATTTATTAATTTTAAAATTATTTGTTATGTAAAAACCAAATCCATTTCCAGCACTATATGAGATGACATTTATTTTATAACCTTTATATTTTGATATATCGTTAATAACGATACCAATCATTTTTTTGAAAATTCTCATTGCTTCTTTTGGATTATGATTAATCATCGCATTAACTTGCTCATAAGCAATTACAGTTCACATCTTTGGGATTAAGTATAATTTTTCTCATAGCGAAATAGATGTTTTCCATGGCAGGAAAACCAGCCAAAGGTCTTTTTTATTAGAAAAATCATATTTCTTTGAATTATACTGCTCATTGTATGGATATTCGTATTTGTTAAATACAAAATTAAACAGCCTATCTCATATTGAAAATCTCATGTTAATTGTTATTCATAAATACTTTTTATAAGTCTGAATCTATTTAACATTCAAAAAACAAAAATTACAAAAATATGTCAAAAGGGCAGTTTAATACGTCTGGCATATTGATTATATTTCCGAACTTTTTTAAAAATTGCATTTCAGTATTTAATCGGTACATGGGAATCAAAAATACCTAATATCATTAGAGTATTTTTTGGAAGAGAATTTGTATTTTCATATGGAGCTAAATTTCACAAAATATCATCATATTCTTTTCATGTTTTGTAACCAATCTTAATTGAATTCTTTTTAATTCAGCTCATTGAAACTCATTCCCATACTTCTCATCATAGCTTTGCTCAACTAACGATTGAGATAAACTTCGATGTATTGCAATGATTTGCAATATAAAATCAAAACGCATTACCTCAACTATACGAGATAACATTTAATTCATGATTCTTATATTTATTTAAATCATCTTTAATGTTACTTATTATTTCTAGAAATATTTTTTTAGTTATATTGGGATCTTTATTTACAAAAGCATTTGAAGATTCATAGCAAAGGGAAGTTCATCTTTTTGGAATCAGATTATACCTCAATGCGTGTTCAATAGTTGTTCTCCATGGCAAACATACAACCCATATAATTTTTTCATCTGAATATTTAATTTTTTTAGTTTTTTTATTTATATTTTCATTTTCTTTGGACGATAATGCAAATATGCCAAATATACGATCTAGTACAGATAGCTTCAAGGTCGTTTGTGTATATACTTTATTATAATTCATAATTAATTTAAATCAACATTATTCAAACACTCTATATACTTACTTTTATTAAAAAATTCATATTTAATCACTAATAATAAAATGAAAATACATATTAAAAATTGTCCTGCTCAAACAATTATTACTTTTATATCTCACAATACGTAAATATCATACAATAGGGTGATAGTTGTTGTTATGGACCAAATAATAAGCATTCCAATGCTAATATCATTGGCTTTTTTTGTCTTTAATATTTTCACAACTTGTAATAAAAATCATGAGAGAATCAGTGGAATAGATATTCAATATAATATATGTAAGATATTGATAAAAGTATCATTCATGATTAAGTATTTTTATTAATAAAATCTAAAATTTGATTGATATCTTTTTTATCAATGTTTTTTTCAAAATAATTAAAACTCAAATCTGTAGGATAATGTTCCATAGTGGTATTTATTAGTAACATTTCATCTAATTCATTTTCAAATTTCTTTATAATATTTATAGCCTTAATCGTTTTATCTTCTTTATTAATAATTAGTATGCACGGCTTTTTTTGTAAATTACATTTTTTATTATTAAGAAGAATAAAGCTAAAAACATCAAAAAAAGCTTTTGAGTTATAGTTATACAGAATTGTATTTATTAATTCTTTTGATTCTAAATTAAATTCCATAAATTTATAAAACAATTTTCCTTTCCATATGATTCAATGTATTCATGATACTGATATTAATTTTGATAATAATCAAAAAAAGATTTTGTATGATAAAGAGTAATTTATAGAATTTGAATTAAGATATGGTTCAAGTGCAATTAATCCTTTGCATTTAATATCTTCAAAATTATTTGCTACCAAAAATCAAAAAGATATTCCTAAAATCCAATATTTATTAATATCAAAACTATTGACCTTATTTTTTACAAAGTTAATATAATTAGTCATGCCAGTATCATTTACACAAGATTTTCATGCAATAAATCAAGGTAGATCAATGAAATAAATATTAAAATATTGTCACAAATAATCTATTAGACCTTTTAAAATTATGCTATTTGTTCCGAATGAATGAATAAGAACTAAATTTGGTTTTTGCATTTTATTTTTCAGTATTATCTAAACAATTTATATATTTATCTAAATAAGAAAGGAAAATTTCTAAATTTTTATCATCAAAATCTTTAGCAAAAACTTTTGACAAAATAGATGTCTTTTCCCAAGCTTTTACATAAATATCCTTTCATTTTGCAGTTAATACAATTACTGTCTTTCTTCGATCCTTTCTTTGTTTTGAGTAAATTCGTTTTATTAATAATTGCTTTTCTAAAAAATCAAGCCTTTGACTAATATTGGACAGTGTTCATCAAACCCTATTTCTTATAAGACTAGGTGTAACATTGTCATTATCCGATGCTACATTAAGAATTTTGAAACTCATAGGGGTTAATCAAAATTCAGAAAGAACTTTTGTTCAGAAGTTTTCTGTTTTTCAATAGGCAACAGATATTTTTTTTATGATTTGATTTATCTTTGAATTTTTCATAAATAATGGTTAATACATAAATAGTTTATGGATTAACTAAATAAATGTAAAGTAAAAAAAGCGTAAATCATAAATCATTGAAAAAAGAATTTGTCTACTTGGGTATTAATAATTTGTTTTCAAAATACTATTTTCAATCTTATTTATTACCTCATCAATAAATATATTTTTTATTATTTCTTTTGAATTTCATTTAATTAATTCTCATACTATAGCTCATATGGACTCATTTTTTATAAAATTAATTAGGTAATCTATATTATCATCTGGATTAATATAGAAAAATAGACTTTCTAGCATAGTTATAGCTCTCAAAAATTTTAACAAACTTAAAGGGATAATTGCATTGTGTTTATTTACTACGTTTACAGCATTAACAAGCAATATTCAAATAAAATGCTTAATATTATCAGATTCTTTTTTTTTAAGTATGATTTTATAATTCTTCAGCAGAGTATTATTGTGATCTTGTCTTAGTTTTTCCAAGTCTTTTACTTTTGAAGTATCTATGATTTTTAATATTGTATCAAAAGCATCTAAGTTTCATGTAAGACCTAGTCTTATGTATCTTAGATATAGCAATTTAAATTTTTTATCAACTTTTCAAACAATTCAAAAATCAATACAAGCAATTTTTCATTCTGATGTAAATATCAAATTTGCAGGATGTGGATCAGCATGAAAGATGTTCTCATGGTACAATTGCCTTCAAAGCACTTTTAGAACATCTCTTCATACACTTTTTCTATTAAATCAATTTTTCTCAATATTACGGATCAATTTTTTATTATTATCTCGATATGCATTAAGTATTTTATTAAGACTATATCATTCAATAAATTCAAAACTAATAATTCTATCACTTGATAAGTCTTCATGTACTTTTGGGCAGAATATTCATTCTTTATGTTTTTTAAATTCATTGTAAAATTCTTTTGTATTCTTTAATTCTTTTTTATAATTAAGTTCATCTTTTAGCCATATCTTAAATTCATTAATTTTATTTTTTAAGTTAATTTTATTTAATGTTAGCAATGATATGATTATTGCTAACAATTTTATAATTGTTAAATCAATCTGAATTAATTGTTCAATATTTGGTCTTTTTATTTTCATAGCAATCACATCTCACTTTTTTGTTATTACTTTATAAACTTGTCACATAGAAGCAGAGGCAACTGGTATTTCAGAAAAGTTCTTAAAATCATTTTTAACATTAAGTCATAAATCTTCTTTTATTACTTTTTTTGTGTATTGAAAATTAAAACTATTAACATTTTCAAGTAATCAAAATAGCTCAATACAGTATTTAATAGATACTACATCAGGTCTCATTGAAAGAAATTGTCACAATTTGATGAACATAAATCACGACTGTTCTATGGCATTTTTTAAGGCCTTAGCCTTTTTAGTAATTGAAATATTATTTCATGTTTTACTTAAATAATTTGAATAATAAAATTTTCCAAAAATAGATATTATATTAGCCAATCTTTTTATTTTATTTATCTTCATGATACAATTTGTTTAATTGTTAATTTATCATTATTAACTTTAAAGTTAAATACTAATTCACAATTATGATAAATAAAAAAATCAAGTTTCATATATCGCATAAGAACTCATAATTCATAAAATAGTTCAGACTATTAGTTCACTGTAATTATGTCAAATTACTTCATTAAATCTAGTCCTACTTTGGATCTTGTTAAGGATTACTGCTTGTTTTCAGATATTTTGCCTAACAGCTATTGCATCATGAATTATTATTGAATAAATAATAAAAATAATAATAAATTCCAAGGAATTGAATCATTTAATTAGAAAAACTAAAACTAAAGCCGATGAACAAAATGCAGCATGTCAAGATGGCATTTTTCAAGTATGATATAGCCATTTAATATTAATTTTTCATTCGTTTAATGATTGAACAAAAAATTTTAAAAAGTTGTTTATAATTAATGCAATAATTGGTATGAAAAATATAGGCATATTATTTATTTATTTCTAATAACAACATCTTGTGATCTGATCAATGTCTATCGTTAATACACTCTTTATTTTTGATTTTAAACTTTTTATTTATTAAAATGTAATCTATTTGTTTATAAATTGGATAAATTGTCGTTCTTAGTCCAACAAATGGATTAATTAGATTTAGCTTTTTAAAAAAGTCATTAAAAATTGATCTTTCTTTTGTAAATAATAATTCATCAACTTTTGTTCATAATAATAATCATGGAATAAAGTTGTGAACTAAGCTAGAACAAGTATTTAAGTCTCAGCATATAATTTCATTTTCTTTTGGATTTGCTTGTTTTAAGAATTTTGAAAATTGCCTGATTCTAATTTTTGGTCAAGTATCCCATGTTAGGTGTAAATTATGCACTTTGATTTTTCATATATTTGATTCTACATCTACAAATAAGCTTTTGCTTATTTCATCAGTTCAAAAGAATTTTTTTATAAATCAAATTTTTTTCCATATTGAGCTATTATTTTCTTTAATATAGTGATCATATCATCATTCATTTTTTATAATGTATTTTGACATTACAATAAGGTAAGAGAATATAGTTCAATTATTTTCAGATTCAATCTCATAAGAATAATTAAAAATTGAATTCTTTTTTATAAATTCGAGTCATTTTTTATTAACCTCTTGAAGGCAAATTATGTCAGGATTGTAGGAAATTGCATATTTTATTGCATTTATACTGTTTCAATTTACCATCGATAAGTTCCAGCTTATTATTTTCATATATTTAATTATTTATTAAATAATTAATCATTTTAATATTGTATTATTAGTGCCAAAAGAGTGTATTATGATAATATCAGATTTTTTCATTTAGCATTATTTAGAAGATTTTTAAATATTATTTTTACACTTTGAACAAATAATTGATTTATTATTTGTATTATCAAACATCACAAAAAAAGCCTTTTCTCATTTAGATATCTTTTTTTCACAAAAATTACATTCAAGTTCTTTAAAATTTTCAAATTCTTGGAATCAAATTATTTTATCTTTTTTCTTTTTTAAAAAATTTTCTCTTATACTTCAGTCTATTGCGTATCAAACACTTTCACTTACATCAAAGAAGTCTTCTATTATATCTCTGACCATAGTCGACACTGTTCATCAGTGTTTTTTTGCACTACTATAAAGTTTTTCGTAAATATCCTCTGTACATCTTGAGTGAACAATTTTATTTTTAGATTTCATAATTTATATTGGTTAAATTGTATACATATGTATACATGATATAGAAAATGTATACATATGTCAAATATAATTAATAAGATTTCCCTGTCAGCTTGCTGCGGGGTAGTTCATTGTTTGAGATTGCTAACTAAATATAGATAATGCTAAATCTTTAAAGAAAAGTAGGTT
>CAYWBW010000038.1:0-11547 GCA_964456745.1 uncultured Candidatus Peribacteria bacterium
AATCTCAATCAATATCTCAAAGCCCTGCCACTGATGATCAAAAGTTATCTCAAGTTAATAATCATCAAGTAAAATTTCAAATAGTATTACTAATTTTTTGATAAGACTTAACTGTTCAATCAGTATTTAAAAATAAAATCCAAACTGCTCAATTATCAATTGCTCAATCATCATCACCTTTTGCTCAAACAGCTAAATCAATGATTCAATCTCAGTCAAGATCTCCAACATTAGCCACTGATGATCAAAACAAGTCATCATTCGAAAGAACGGATCACAATGCTCAATCAAGGTTACTAATTTTTTGATGAGACTTAACTGTTCAATCAGTATTTAAAAATAAAATCCAAACTGCTCACGCATTTGTTGATCAATCATCATCTGTATCTGTTCATACAATCACATCTCTTACTCAATCTAAGTCTAAATCTCAGATTCAAGCTAATGAAGATCAAAAATGATCTTTAGAATTCAAATTTCATCAAAAATTTCATACTGAATTACTTATCTCCTGATGAGATTTTACAGTTCAATCTGAATTAAGGAAAAGAATCCATGCAGCTCATTTATCTCATCAAGAATCATTTACTCAAGGAGTTCAAACAATCAAGTCAATTATTCAATCTCAATCTATGTCTCAAATATTTGCAATTGAATATCAAAAATAATCACTATTAGACAATCATCAATAAAATCATCACTCTGTATCACTAATTTTTTGATGAGATTGAACAGTTCAATTAGAATTCATAAAAAGAATCCACACAGCTCAACGATTCTGACCTCAATCATCATCATCTATTGCTCAAATAGCTAAATCAGTAATTCAATCTCAATCCAAATCTCAAATATTAACAATAGATGATCAAAAAAGATCACTTGCATCCAAAGCTCAAGCAAAATTTCATATGTGAGCTCATATCTCTCTATAAGATTTTACTGTTCAGTCTGAAATAACTGATGGATAATAAGTAGTATTATTTCAATAAATATCATTTACAGTATATCTAAAATGAAAACAAGAAGTTGAATATTTAGTTACAATATAAGAAGTTGAGCTCGCATTCTCTGATACAAATGCATCATTCCAAGAATCTGTAAAAGAAAGGCAATTTCATCAAGAATATTCTACCTGATCATATTCTAATAAATAATCATTTCCATCAAGACTTAGTCAAGAGTCATCAGTTCATGCATCAACATCAACTGTAATATCATTTCAAGTAAGTGTTCAATTATAATAAGAAACAGATCATCAGCTTGGTGAAATTCAATCCAAAGTTCACAATATTCAATCAAGTCAATAATTAAATGCAATAGGATAAGAATAAATATTATAATCTTTCAATACTAAGTCCAAATTTCAAAAAGCTCAAAGAACAAACTGCGCGCCATTATTGTAAATATTCTCGTTTATATCATATACAATTGGTGATTTTAGTGTATACAAAAGACTTCAAGTAAAATTATAAAACTCAATATCTCCTGATCAAGTTTTAAAAATATTATAATTTTCACTATTTTCTATATCTAAATCAAAAATTAAATCATTTCAAAAAAATCAAACTCATCTTGACATTAAACTTCAAGAAATCAAATCAGGGTCATCTCTTATGAAAACATAAGTATCGATTTCTAAATCTATTTCATTAAAAAAATAATAAGTTCAAATATTCTCAGAGGTAAATTTGATAATATCATTTCAAATAAATCATTCTAAATCTGATGCAAATCAAGGATTAAAACGAAGAGCTGTTTTAGCATTAAAATTATTAACTCCAGTATTATACTGATCAATAATTGAAACTAAATTGCTTCAAGTATAAACAACATCAGTTCATCATAAATCCAATCAATCAAATGTGAATCATGTTGATGAAATTACATACATTCAATTTGCAAGAGTAAATGGAATGGCTTTCTGGTCCGATACTAATGACTGAAAATAAGACTCTCACCAAATCCAAGAATCATATCATGACCCCGACATTTCAAATGGAGGATCTACAATTATTGGATACTTAAGATTTGCAGTATTAATATTTAAATCAGCTTGATAAATATCATAATTTGTAAAATTAGGAAAAATACTAGAAGAATCTTTATTAGCATGCACGTCATTTCAAGAATAATTTCATGTAATATTGTTAAGAGCATTAACACTAGAAGTTCATGTTCATGAATTCATGATATTTGAATAAAATTGATTAAAAGATATCTTTCACAAAGCATCAATGGAATATCAAGCTGGTATTTGAGCAACTACCACTCATGAAGAATTTAGAAATTGTAAACTATGTGAATTTCAAGCAAGTCTAATTAACAAGTCTTTTACATAAAACAAGTAAGTAAATTTCCAATTTCAATTTCATAAAAATGGATGCTTCTTATTTTTAGATAAAATTCACTCACCTTTTAAAACATATTCTTCCTTAAAACCATTATCAAAAACAGATACTAATAAATCTACACTATCGAATATATTCTCATAAAAAATATTAGATTCATATATTTTTCATAAAATTTTGTTAACGCCTAAAAGTTTATAATAAAACAGATAATCATCCTCTTTTAAAGGAGTATTTACTTCAAAAAAATTAAATAATTTATCAAAAAATCATTCGTCAATTATATTACATACATTTCAAAGACAAGAATTATTATAATTTACATTGTCATAATTAGATTTTGTAGAAATCGTAAATCATTTTGAAATATCAACATCTATCATGACTCACCTCTTTGATCAATCTAAAATAAATTTATTCTTAAGTTTATCTATCTCACTATTGGAAATTTCTTTATCATCTGTATTAAAAAGATCATTAAAAAATATATCTCAACTAATTAAATAATCACTCTTAAATTTTGCCTTTTTTTTCTTTAATAATTCTGGCTTATTGTCACTTATATTCTTGATAATTTTTTGATGTTCTAAACTTTGTAAAGGCAATCTATCTCATTGTACAAAAGCCTTGACAGAATCAATGAGAAAATTGGACCGTGTTATAAAAAATAATAAAAATATTGGAATACAGGCCAACGTTAGAAAAATAATTTTATTTTTTTCAATCATTTAAAATCTATAATTTGCTTATACTAAAGCATATATATGATATTTTAATCCCTTACTTTTTTCAATAATATAATCTTGATAATGGATTTATTAATTATAGATTAATACGCAATCTTTTAGATCAATCTATCATATAGCCATTTTTTTTAATTTTAAACAGATATTTTCTTTACTATTTCATTGATTTATTTTTTTCTAATTTTAAAATATGATAAATAACTAAAAATAAACAAATGAATAAAATTCTAAGATTAATACTTACTTGAATCTTATTAATTACATTAAATGGTCAGTTAAATGCTGATACAAGCAAAAAACCATCAAATAGTTTTTGAGTTTCTCCTGTGGAAAATACAATCAATATCAAACCCTGAGAAAGCTCAAAAGAAACAATTACAATTTTTAATACTACTGATCAAAAATTGACAATCAATGTTTCACTCATCGATGTATTTTACAATAAAGAATGAAAGCTGATCAATATGCCAGAAAATTTAGATGAAAATAATCCAGAACATTTAAGTATCATAAAAGACGCATCTGATGCAAATCTTCCCAAAATAACCCTAAGAGATTGGGTATGATTTTCTGAAACAATTTTTAGTTTGTGACCAAATCAAGAAAAAGAATTTAATTTTATTTATTCAATTCCAAAAAATGCAAAAAATTGACCACACTGGTGAAGACTTGTATTTATAGCAAAAGAAGAAAATCAATGAAACACAATTGAAGTAAGAAAAGCAGCTGCAGTAAACTTAATACTCAGAGTAGTCAATAGTGCTCAATGAAATGACAGTACCCAATGAGGATCTGAATGAGAAATAACAGAATGAAAATTTAATATACAAGAAAGCAAATTATGAGACATACTTATTTTCAGTTTTTGATATAAGACAAATGGTACAGATTTTGCTTACCCAAAATGAACAATATCAATTGAAAAGAAACAATCAAACTGAGAATACATAAAAATTTATAACAATGAAGCCCCATTATTTAGAGCATTCCCAAACTCAGTAAAAAATTTTGATGTAAATTTAAATGAGTTTGAAGGCTTAGATTTGAAAATTTGAGAATATAAATTAATATTAAGCATTGATGATTTGAAATGATGAAAACTAACTTCAAACTATCCATTTACAATTAAATGAAATGATAACGAAAATGCATTCGTACTTAATGATTACTATATTTACATATTTATATGATTAGTCTTAATCATATTAGTTTTATTTATTTTTAAAAGAAAAAATAAAAATAGTGATTTAGAAGATTCTCAAAATATTGAAAATTAAATAATGGATAATTTATATGGAATTATTAAAATAACTATATTCCTATTGTTACTTCTTATTTTCCCATTAAATAGCTTGTGAGCTGAATTCACCTGAAGCTCTTGAGTTAATTTACAAGCTGAAATTTATGAGGTTCCAGTAAATGCTTCATATCTTAATCCATTAACAACTTTGAGCCCAGATTCTGCTTTTTTATCATGGACTAGTTGAACATGAAGTATTGATAAATCTTTTTTAATCAGAGCTTGTAACGACAATGATTGTAATAATATAATTTGAGACTCTTGATGGCTATGAGATCTGAGTTCTTATTATTACTCATGACTCACATTTAATTCTGCATTATATTTTATACTTGATACAGTGGATTACAATAACGAATGATGAAATTGGTCAAATACAGTATCAACTACCATTTATGATTCTGCAAAAATTAATGTTACTCAAGCCAATGAAGGAAATATCTGAACTGGAATAATATCTTGAATACTAAATTCTCAATTACCATCATCCACTTGAATCTCTGTGTTTAAATACATTAACATTGAAGACAAAATATGAACCTGAGGAGTTTTATATGAAGAAATTGAGATTAATATTGATTTTTCAAATACTCAGATAGATTCTAAACTTGGGCAATTGGTAAAATTTAATCCAAAAACAAATCTTTGGGAACTTATAACTTATTGAAAAAATCTCTCATTAATCAATCAAATTAGCTCACAAACAGATATAAAAATAGCTAAAATTATTTTTGATGAAAATCAAGTGCTTAATTATAACACTTGTACAAACACGTCTACAACTCTGGCCATACTTTTATCCACTTGAGCAAATATTTGTTCAAAAGTCGAAATTATAAACAGTGAGACTAGTGATAGTCTCTTATTGTATTCCTGAACAACACTTTTCGATAATACTTGAAGCTGACAATTGTATGATTGAATTTTACAATGACCTATTGATATCACAAATCATATTAACGAAGATGCCTGACCTTGAATTGTATACGAAACAGTAGAAAAAATTGTAGAAATTTGAGTCCCGTGAAAAAAAATTGATTTACTCTGAACCTGAGCAACTATAACATTTAATGTTGATACTGATTCAAATTATTCAATAAGATATTATAGTTGATGATCATGGCAACTATATGATTTCAATATATTTCCTAGCTCATGATCTATTACCATTAATGTAAATACTCTGACAAAATACTCAATCAACAAAGAAATATTTATTCCATGAACAATTTTTATTTTCTGTCCTGAATATCTAGATTTTCCTTCAATAAAAGCTAAAAATATTGATTCAGAGACAATTATAGATATCAAACAAATGGATTACTGATATATAACAGAGTGAATAGCCATCACATGAGCATATTTTTGAGTTAATGATCAAAAATCATCAAATACATGATATTATATAACACTAGCTGTGTGAGAATTCGAATCAACATGAAGTTCATTATCACTATCTAATGAAAATGTTAAAATATCAATTTCAAAATGAACCTGAGCTATATCGGTATTAAGTCAGCAATCAATTGATGACCATGCTCCACCTGAGTTAATTGTACCAGCTCAATATAATGAAAGTCAGTTTACATCACCCATCACACTACTCTCAAGAACCTGAGCAACAACACCAATAGAATGAATTAAATGAGTATATTGAGTTCAACCAATATTTAAAATCCTAATTCCTAGTTATCAGGCACTGTGAACATATACAAGCGTAATAACCATGGATTTGATTGAATTATAATAATATAAATATAATAACTTTTTAAACTACAATTCAATGTTACTTATTATCTTTCAACTCTTCTTCTTTCCTCGCCTCTTGCGCTAACCTCTCCCACTTATAAAGCATTCTTTTTTTATCAGTTTTTTTATCAAGCAATAATCATATATCGCTAAGTTTTTGGTCTAATAAGCCAAGTTCTGACTGAGTATGAGACATTCAAGAACTAACTGCTTCTTGAGCTTCAAGTTCTTGTGCCTGAGATTTTATCATCTTTTTTACAACTTTCTTTCTCTTCTCTTCAATACTATGTAACTTCTCATTTTTAATCCTATCCCACTTAGAAGCGAATGATTTTTTTTCATAAGCAGACTTCTGAATTACATAATCTTTAGTAAGTCTATCAAGTTCAATCTTAGAAAGAGCAGCTCAATGCTTTACATCTTGCTCTATTTCTTTTTGAATCTTCTTATAAGCTCAAATCTTGTTTTCTAATGATTTTTTCAAATGTTTTAACTGTTTTTGAGCACCATCCAAAACTTCTTCATTTTCTTTTAGAAGTGATGGATCAATTTTTCATGACTTAATCATATTTAAAACATTTTTTCTCTTTGTGCTAGCAAATACATTTATAATCGGGGCATTAATCAGTTTATTTTTAAATCACAAGGTATAATGAAGAACATTTGCTCTCTTTCATTTTTTTTTCCAAATTTTCATATTTTCATCCAGTTTTGCCATAGAAGCCTTAAACTGTCTTTCATACACATCTGTATCCACATCTGAATCATTTCCTATAATGTCATCATCCTTATTCATTAAATTTATTTTATCATTCTAATTATTTTACCATAGTTTTTATATATTTACAAGTATTTTTTCTAATTTTATTTAATAAATATCAATTTTTTACCCAGTAAATATTGATGATATTTTGCCACATTTATGTTCTTTATTCAAGCACAAGCTTTGGATTTGTAAGCCATTTTAATGTATAATTATATGATAAAAATAAAAATAAATAAAAAATGCTAAAAATGACTAAAAACAAGTCTATGACTGATGATTACCTGTGTATATAGGAATTTTTCGCATTTATTATTTTTTATTTATCTTTATCAAAAAAAGGCAATTTTTATTTATCACAAGCCAATTATACCAAATTAATTTAAAAAAATGGAAACCAAATTCTATTGACACGAAGTAGGCAAAAAAGTCATGTCGGGACTGCTAAGTTTAATAATATTACTTACAAATTTTTTCACTTCGTTTGAAAATATAGCTCTTTTATCTCAAGAAGTTTATGCTGCTAATCCTCCTGCTGCAACACTAGTACAAATTACAAATATATCTTGATCAACAATTACAAATGCACCTACTTGAGACATAATCGTATGAGATTATACATTTACAGATGATGACTGAGATGAATGACTATCTCTATTTCAATGGTATACAAGTGATACTGAAAGTTGATCATATACTGAAATTTCCTGAGCTACACTTCAAAATTATATTACTGACAGTGAAGTTAATTGAAAATATGTAAAATTTGAAATAACACCTATTGCAGATAGAAGTCCATATACTTGATCTACCGTTTTGAGTGATCCAATATATATTTGAGAGTGGTGTGAATGAAGCTGAAATGATGAGTTTACAGTACTACTTCTAAATTGAAATACTGACTTTTCTGATAGCTCTGCATCAAACCATAATCCAACAAATGCCTGAGTTTCCATATCATCTACTGAGAGTAAATTTTGATGAAATTCAATGTATTTTGACTGATCAAGCAGTATTACTTATCCAGATAGTACAGATTGGAATTTTTGAGCTTGAGATTTTACAGTTGACTGGTGGGAATATAGACCAACTTGTGCAGCGAGTTCAGATAATGATACAATTGTATCATATTGACCAACTGCTGGATCTAGATCATTTACTATTTGATATCTATATTCATGAAATATTACTGCTTACGTAAGTTGAGGCTGATCATCATGGGACATTACAACAAATTGATGAAAAGTACTTTGAGCTTGTACTGCAAATACTTGGAATCATTTTGCTTTTGTAAGAAATTGAAGTAATTGGTATTGATTCAAAAATGGTGAGTTAAATTGAAATACATTTACTTCTAGTTCTTCAATTAATTATTCTGCATGACAAGTTCTTAGAGTGTGAAGTCATACTGATTCTTATAAATATTTAGGATACATAGATGAAATAAGAATTTCTAAATGAATTTCCAGATGGACTTCTGACTTTTCAGCCAGCATACCAACCAGTCCATATTGAGAATGAAATCCATGTACATATTGAAATGATTCAGATACCGTACTACTAATACATTCAAATACAACAAATTGAGCTACGACTTTTGAAGATAGTAGTGAGTGAGGTAATTGAGGATCTTGACATATATTAGTTCGAAATTGAACACCAACTCATTCAACTACTACAAAAAAGTTTTGAACAACAAGTATGTATTTTGATTGAGATTCTGATTATTTAAGCATCTGAGATAATGATGACTGGACATATAATTGAGATTTTACATTTGATTTTTGGACAAATACAACATGAGCATCCGATGCTACATATGATTCAATGGTTGCAACTCAAATTTACAATAACGCTTGAGGTATAACCATATTCAAAGACAACTCTAATAAAGCGCATGTATTTGTTAATGGATCTGATGCAATAACAAGTACCACAAATATCACCGATTCTCAATGGCATCATATAGCTCTGGTCAGAAACAATGGTGATTTTAAATTATACATTGATTGAACTAAAGAATGAAATACTTATAATTACAGCTCAACATTAAATTGAGCATTCTTGAAAATTTGATATAACGATCCCCCTAGTTGAACATCATTTAATTGATATATAGATGAACTTAGAATAAGTAAATGAATCGCTAGATGGACGGATTCTTTTACTCCTGAATCCGATGTATATAGTTCTAGTCCAGTTACCACTATGTGTGGATGAGAATGAAATGACTCAAATATGGTTTTACTTGTACATTGAAACGAAGACTTTTCTGACAGCTCTGCATCAAACCATAGTCCAACTAACAGCTGAGCTATAATATCATCTACTCAAAGTAAATATTGATGAAATTCAATGTACTTTGATTGAAGTAGTTATGTAAGTTACCCAGAAAGTACAGATTGGGACTTTGGCACATGAGACTTCACAATTGCATGATGGATTTATGTTACATGAAATACATCAGGATGAGGTATAGTATCTACTTACGATGATTGAACTAATGGTTGGAGAGTCGTAATGCGTTCAAATAGTAAAATATCCATGGATAGCTTGCCTTGAGGTGGATTTGGATTCTTTCAAATTGAAAATGGTAGTTCAATAGTAAATTGATGGCATCATTTTGCAATTACAAGAAACTGAAATACATTTAAAGGATTTATTGATGGTGTAGAAAAAAATAGTATTACAGAAACAGATGCTATAAATAGTGCAACTGCTGTTGATTGATTAATGATTTGAACTAATGCTATTGATCAACCAAGTAGTTGGGAATATGCTGGTTACATTGATGATTTAAATATTTCTAAATGAGTTTCTAGATGGAATACTTGATTTACAGTTCCTGTTGAAAGTTATTTGTCAAATGTAGTCTGTTCTGATAATCCTCCAACAGCAACATGAGTAACTATCACTTCTTCAACATGAATGGCAATTGAAAATGCTCTTCCGTGAACTTGAGTTTTATGAAGTTATATATATTCTTGATGAACTGCATGAGATACAGAGAGCTGATCCACATACAAGTGGTATATAAGTGAAAGTTCTACTTGAGCTTGAATGCAAGAAATTACTTGAGCTACCTTAATTTGATATACAATTAGTTGAGCATATATATATAACTATTTATTCTTTAAAGTAACACCTAAATCTGATTGAGTAACAAATGCTTGAACCTGAATATTGAGTAATTGAATATACATATGATCAATGTGTTCATGAGAAGCTAACACAGCGCTATTAATACATGGTGAAGAAACACCAGTTTCTGGAACCCCAGGAACAGCCTGATGGACATTTAATGACAGTTCTAATTGATGACACCTACTTACATCATATTGAACTGCTAATCAAAGTACAACTGCACAAAGCTGATTTGGTAAATCTTTATCCTTCTGAGCAGGCGAAGATTATTTTACAATGCCAGACAGTGATGATTGGGATTTTGGAACTTGAGATTATACAATTGATTATTGGATAAGATTAAACACTGTTGGTGCTCAACATGGATTAATTACATTATGAGACTATTTTGAAAGCAAATGAATAATTAGTTTTATTCATTCTAACAATCAATTCTATAGTTATTTCAACTGAAATACAGCATGGAACGCATGGAGCAAAACTTTTGTTACAAATACATGGTATCATCTTGCCTTAACACGTCAATGAACAAATCTTAAATTTTTTGTTGATTGAGTTCAAATTGATACAACTATAACAGATAGTACTAATATAGATTCATCAACATATTGAGCACGTATATGACGTTCTAATGCTACATACATGAATGGTTACATGGATGAAATAAGGATATCGAAATGAATCGCAAGATGGACTTCAGATTTTTCTGCTAACTTACCAAGCGTATATACATGAGAAACTGGTCCTTGTGCAATATATCCTCCAAGTGCCTCATGAACAACAATTACATCATCAACTTGAGCATGAATTATAGATGCACAAATATGAGATTTAATAATTTGAACTTATACTTATGTTTGATGATCTCCATGAGATACTGAAGCCTGATCAAGCTATAAATGGTTTAAGTCTTCAAGCTCAACTTGAGCTTGAGCATTAGAAATTTCATGAGCTACTACTACTTGATACACAGTTTCTTGAGCTGATTTGGGTAATTTTATATTCTTTCAAGTAACACCTAAATCTGATTGGATTGAAACGGCTTGATCATGAACAATGAGTAATGGAATATATATTTGACAATGGTGTCCATGAACAGGTAATGATGATAATACTGTTTTACTTCTTCATTGAGATTGAATATGATCTGATATCATAGACTCATCTTCATCAAATCATAATGTTACTGTTGTTGGTAGTACAACACAATCTAATAGTGAAAAGGTATTTTGATGAAAATCATTGTATTTTGATTCAAACACAAATTCACTAAATATTTCTAACCATAGTGATTTTACTTTTTGAACTGATAGTTTTACAGTTGATCTTTGGGTAAATTTTACAGATGGTGGCTCATATGTAATTGAACATTGAGGAGCGACTTCATGATGATGGAATCTAAGACATGATGTAACTCATTTAACTTTCGTTTCAGCGACATGACATTGATGGGCACATGATATATGGAAGCCTACTTGATTTGATCTTACAAATACA
>CAYWBW010000039.1:0-10253 GCA_964456745.1 uncultured Candidatus Peribacteria bacterium
CTACACCCGTGCTACAATGGCTAGTGCAAAGTGTTGCTACATCGCGAGATGATGCCAATCACCAAAGCTAGTCCAAGTTCGGATCGAAGGCTGAAATTCGCCTTCGTGAAGTCGGAATTGCTAGTAACCGTATATCAGCAATGGTACGGTGAATATGTTCCTGGGTCTTGTACTCACCGCCCGTCAAGTCATGAGAGGTAGTAACGCCCGAAGTGGTTTTAGTCCGTAAGGACGGATCCCTACGGTGGGACTACTGATTGGGACTAAGTCGTAACAAGGTATCCGTAGGAGAACCTGCGGATGGATCACCTCCCTCTAAGGAGAAACCATAGGTTTCAAACCTAAGGTCGAAGGGCCTTTCATTTATGATTGGCTGATTGTCTCACTATTAACAGTGAGGCGCGCTTCTCTGCTTATTTTACAGTATATTTCCAAAATTTATTTAGATCTCCATTTATGGAGATTTTTTGCTATAAGTTATTTCCAGTTTAAGATTATTTATTAATTTATGATAGCTCGCAAAATTGATCAACAACAAAATAAATGATATTACTCATTTGATAAAAATTCGAGTAAATTTTTTAGCAATTGAATTGATTTTGTAAATGATGATCATAAAGAGCCTAATATATAACCTAAAAAAGAAAGAGTTGTAATTATAATGAATTGATTTCTTAGAACTTCTTTGCAGTATGTTGAGGATAATTTGAACGATGTTCTCATTAATTGAAATGATAGGTATGATGTATCTACATGAATTATAGCAATTACAAATTGAAATCTTGTTTTAATACTTTCAAATAGTGATATGACTTCTTTATATAATAAAGTTCCAGATAAACAGTTGTGTGAAAAGATTGAAGCTGTTTGTTTGATGTGACGATATGTATTAGATGATGCTTATCAAGTATGAAGCATAAGAGTCCCATATTTATTTGCAATTGAAACTTTAAAACGTTGAAGAAGTGATTTTGTATATAGGATTGCTTTGTGATTAGCAGGAGAATTAAAAAAACAAAAAGCTTACAATGCTTGATCTGAAGATGATGAGGATGATGAGTCTAAAAAAGAAAAAAAATCTAAAAAAACAAAAACAAAAAAAGCGAAAGTAAAACCAGCAAAAACGAAAAAAACCACAAAAACCGCAAAAACAACAGCAAGACCAGAATCAAAAGAAATACATCTTTCAAAGAGCTAATTTTTATCTTACGATATTTTTATCTTACGATATCAAAAAAGACCTTTCAAAGAAAATATATTTGGTTTTTATAAAACTATTAGTATTATTCTATTAAATATCTTTTAATTTAATATTTATGCACTTTGCAGATAACTTAATTAAGGTTATAGAAAATACATCTCCAATTTGTGTTTGAATAGATCCAGTTTTTTCTAAGATTCCAGAGTATATAAAAAAATGAGCTTTAGAGGAGTTTTGAGAAGAAAATCTGGAAGCTGTATCTTTGTCTTTATCTGAATTTTGAATTTGAATTATTGATGCTATGGATTGATTTGCTTGAATCTGCAAGTTGCAACTTGCATTTTTTGAAATGTATTGATCTTTTTGATTAAAAGCATATGAAGAGATATCTTTGTATGCAAAAGAGAAGTGAGTCATTGTTATTGCAGATTGAAAAAGAAATGATATTTGATCAACTTCGCAAGCTTATGCGGATTGATTTTTATGAAAAGTGGATATTTTTTGAAAGCAAATATCTATAACTAGTGCAGACGCACTTACTATAAATCCATACCTTTGAACAGATAGTGTTTTGCCATTTATAAATGTTTGCAGGGAAGAGGAGAAATGAGTATTTATTTTAGTTAAAACTTCTAATCATGGCTCAAGTGATTTTCAAGACTTGCCTGTTTGAGAAGAAATGCTTTCTGAGGAGGTGGCTAGACATGTAAGTACTTGGTGAATGTGAGATCTTTGAGAAACTTATTTTTCTTCTGTTTGAGCAGTTGTTTGAGCAACGCATGCAGAAGATGCAAAATATCTAAGAACTTTAATGCCAAATCAGATTTTTCTAGTCCCATGATATTGAGCTCAATGATGAGATTTGGAATGAGTAAGAGCTTGTTTTAATGATGATAAAAGATGAGCAATAATAAATTCTTCAAGATCAATTAATTATGCTTATTTAAATGATGACAGATATTCAGACGAAAATTTTGTTGATGCAGCGAGAGGAGAGATCATAAAAATGAAGGAGGATATTGCTATGATTTAAATATTATTGTATTGCAATGAGATAATATTTAAGTTACAGTATTTCTAATATGGAATTAGTTTCTAGGTCTTATTGAAGAGTTGAATTAGATGTTTTTAATACAGAGAATTATTCTTTTCCTAGTGTGCATAAAGCTTTTTTTGATGCTTTAGATGAAAGGACAGGTGAGTGAAAGCAGTTTTCAAAAAAAGAAGCTGATTGGATTGTTGAAATGTACAATAAAGCATTATTGTTTCATGCAGGATATTTGAGACATGAAAAAACAATATCTTGATTAGTTATCCCTTATTTTGTTCATCCTGCAGGAGCTGCGCTAAGAGCTATGATGAATTGAGAATCTGCAATATTGGTAGTAGCATTGCTTTTTCATGATACCATTGAGGATACAGATTTTGGCAAATTATCAAGTGCAGAAATGTTGGAAATTTGTAGAAATAAAATTGTTATTGATATTGTTCAGCTTCTAACTAATAAAGTTAAAGATAGAAAATTATCTAATGATGAATACTATAGTCAAATTTATTGAATGGTAAAATCTTTAAAGTGCAAGGCTTATGATATTGAAGACAATTTAGATTCTTTTTTAAGAATGATGTTAAAAAAAGAGTTGCATGATTGTAATCGAACTAAAGACTACATAGATACTGCACAAGAGTGGATACTGCCTAAGTTGAAAACATTGAAAAAAAACCAAAGGATTAATAAAATTATTGTCCAAATAAGGACAATAATTACTGAGATTGAACATTTAACACCATGTCAAGTTGCTTGTTAATATTAATTCAATTTATATTTTATATAAGATTTATAATATAATTTGATAAGTAATAATAAAGTAGTAATATTTTTTAGTAATAAAATTTTATGAAAAAACTATTTATAACATTATTTTTTTGATCACTTATTTTTTTGTCAGTATCAGTTTTTTGAGATCATGTCTGAGTGGTTGATATGTTTTGAAGAGATGGTTGCGGACATTGTAAGGATGAGAAAGCCTTTTTAGAAAAGTTAGAAAATGACTGAATTGTATCATTTAATTATAGAAATGTTGCAGACGATGATAGTATGAATTTATTTTTAAAAGTTGTTGAAAAAGAGCAGGTTGCCAAGGTAGTTCCTTTAACAGTAATTAATTGAATAGTTTTTCAATGATATGATACAAATGAAATATCATGAAATAAAATTTTAGATATTTTGAAAAGAACTCACGATAGTTGAGTATCTCTTAATGATTATCTTGAAAGTGAACATTGATATTGAGATGTAGAATCTTTCAGCACATGTTCGACAGAAGACAATAAGTGATCAACTTGTTGAATTTGAAATGAAACTTTTTCTTTGCCGTTTGTTGGTCAAATAGATACAAAGGATTTTTGACTTAATCTATCTTCAATAACACTTTGATTTATTGATGGTTTTAATCCATGTGCTATGTGGGTACTTGTTATGTTTTTAACAGTACTTATTGAATTTTGAGACAAAAGAAAGATGTTTCAAGTCGCTGGGATTTTTATATTAGCAGAGAGTATAATGTATTATTTTATACTTAATGTTTGGATGAATGCTTGGGATTTTATATGACTTGATAATATAGTCACACCTCTTGTATGAGCTCTAGCTGTAGCTGCTTGAGTTTATTTTTTGTATGATTGGCATACAAATGATGGCACATGTAAAGTTGGATCACTTGAGCATAAAAGAAAAACTTCCAAGAAGATTAGTGATTTGGTTTCAAAGCCTATGACAGTAGCAGTGTTTTTTTGAATATTATTTTTAGCTTTTTCAGTAAATATTATTGAATTTGCTTGTTCTGTTTGAATTCCACAAACATTTACAAAACTTTTAGATATAAATGAAATATGATTTTTGCAAAAACAATGGTATATGTTTCTTTATATAATTTTTTACATGGTAGACGATTTGATTGTATTTGCTATAGCAATTTATTCTTTTAACAAGCTTTGAGTGACTACAAAATATGCTCGGCTCTCACATCTTATATGATGAATACTTATGCTTGTATTGGGTTTAATATTATTAATCGAACCTGAGCTTTTGATATTGTAAAATGTGTTTTTTATTCTGAGTCTCAATCTCCGTCATTCTTCGCAAAGCTTGGAATGACAGTCTTTTTATTTGACAATCATATCTTAGTAGCTAATTATAATCTTAGAAACTTTTTTATTAACAGACGAATAGGCGCTTTGTGCAAAATTTTTGCACAGAGAGGAAAGTCCGAGCTGCAAAGCAATACTTATAGGCTAACGGCCTACTGCAATAGTGAATAAGCTATTGTACGTGATAAGTGCCACAGAGACGATAAATATGAAACGCCTGACTTTCTTGGAAAGGAAAGAGGAGGTCTCAGTTGTTTTCTGAGATTCTTGGAAAACCATAGGTGCAGCAAGGTAAGATGGTATGAGTAGGATAAAGAATATTGCTCTTCTCTACTTGTACTTACCGCTTGAGCTTTATAGCAATATAAGGCCTAGATAAATGCTTATATAAAACAGAACTCGGCTTACGGTCATTTTTAAAAAAGTTTCTAATGTCCTTACTTTTTCTTTTCTGATTTTTTGAATTTATAAAGAAAGTAAAAAACGAATATAAATATAAATGGAAAGGACCTAAATACAGTATCAATTCACCATATCTTTATTCACATTCATATTAAGATTGGTGTTATAAGTGTAAAAAAGTTGTTTCAAAGTTTGTGAAGACTATAAAATCTATGTTCATTGTTTTTATTTGTTCATTCAAAATACATAAATTCTTGCAAAGGCTGTGTGATTGAAATTCATACTTGTCATGTAACTATTAGTGCGATGAATAAATAAATATTTTCAAATCAAATAATAAAAGCAATGCTTACAAAAAATGCAAAAATACTATATCAAACAATTAATGCATTAAGTGAAGATCAACATATTTTTATAACTTTATATAGAAATCATTCTAGTAAAACTAATGGAACAAAGAATAGTCACATAATTATTCATATTTGAGATTCTCAAATTCAATGTTTTTTAAGAAAAATTGGCATAAATACTAATATAAAAACTAGCCAAATTGCTATAAAAGAAAGGTTTATAAAACTTAGTGCACGTTTTTTATTATCAAAATATTCCCCAATATTTCATAAATGTTTATGATGGTGTATTTCATTTGTTTTTATTTTTTCGTTTGATGCTTTTAAATGTGGATGTTTTGTAATGAATTTTCACCAAACAAATGTTCAAACTGCTATTAGATAAAATAGTATTGAAATTAATAATGGAATAAAATATTGGATATATTGTAAATCAAAATTATCTAAAATAAATTGCGAATTAATAGATGTTTTATTTGTTGATATTAGATTGATTATATATCAAGCTAGTATTGGTCATGTTGACCATGCTAAATTAATACTAGCTACGTATATTCATTGTTTTTTTGGTAAATCTTTAGTTTTTGTTAAATCTCTAAGATATAAAGATAAGGTAATTGGGATGATTATTATTGCAGTTTTTGTAAAGGCTCAGGCGATATAGGCTTGACTAGTGTTTGTTAAATATATTAATAATATAATTCAAAGTATTAACAATGATGAAGCTATTTTAAATACAATTGTTCTACTAACATGTCTTAAAATAAAACCCAGTAACATCATAGTGATTATAGACATTAGTGCTCATGCACTAGCGAAGTTTCACACTATAGTTTCTGATTGAAATTTTGAAAATAAGTACAGAGGTAAAACAAAAGTAAGTATTGCAGTTCAATATGTTTGCATTACACTAATAAATGTAATGATTAATGATTTATTTAAATTTTTTGGTTTGTTTAAGAGAATCATAATTTATATTTTCATTTAATTATATCATTTATTTGCTTAATAATCAACATAAAGTGAAGAAAATATTAAATTTAATAATTTTGAATAATAAAACATGAAAAAAAACTCAACAATTTACCAAATTTTTGATAGCAAACAAGCTTTAAGCTTAAGTAGTTTCTTGTACAAGAGTCAGATTACAGATTTCATTGTAAATGATATTGAAAGAGACTCCTTTCCAGTTTGAGATTTGAGTTCAAATTTGTTTGAAGATTATGATATTAAAGCGAGTATTTTTTCAAAAGATGTTTGAATACTAGCTTGAAAAGAGGAGGTAGATTATGTTTTAAAAAAACTTAAGCTTAAAACTCATTGGTTAAAAGATGACTGAGATATTATTTGAAAAGAAGTTTTAGTGCAAATTTCATGAAGTTTTAAACAAATAATGAAAGCAGAAAGAGTTATATTAAATGTTTTACAAAGACTTTCTGCTATTGCTACAAAAACAAAAATGATAGTTACAAAGATAAACAAGCAAGACTCTGTTTTAAAACCAATAATATGTGCTACTCGTAAAACACAACTTTGAATGCTTGATAAAAAAGCTGTAACTGTCTGATGATGATATTCTCATAGATTGAATTTATCAGATGCTATTTTGATTAAGGAAAATCATATCAAACGTTATTGAATTTCAAAAACTTTGTATATTGCATGGAATAATAAAAAATCAAATGCTAGATTTTTTGAAGTTGAATGTGAAAATAAAGATGAGGCAAAATTAGCGGCTGAGTTTTTTCATCAAAAATGATATGCCATGCCACAGATAATCATGCTTGATAATTTTAATTTTAAAGATATAAAACAATCAATTGAGGAAATAAGAAAAATATCTTCACATGTTTTTATAGAACTTTCTTGATGAATTAATGAAAAAAATATAGAAAAATATGTAAGTCTTGGAGCTGATATGATTTCTATTTGAGAAATAACTCATACGGTTAAAGCTCATGATATGAGCTTGATAATTACATAAAATAAACAAATTTAACCACATTTTTGTAATTATTAAATTGTTTTTGTGTTATCAATCTCTTTACTAGAAAATTATATAAGATTATTATTTAGTTCAATATGAAAAAATTTATATGAATTTTATTATTATTTTTAAGCAATCAGTCTTATGCTTTTTTACCTCCTGAGATGTTTATTCAAGTTTGAGTTTCATTTTTAGCAATATTAGCCAGTTGATTAGCATTTATTTGTGTTCCATTTATTTTAATCTTTAAATTTGTAAATAAATTTTTCAAAAAATACAAGAAAAATATTTTATTCATATTTTATGAAAATATAATATTAGTACTAATTATTTCATTATTTTTTTATTTATTTTTTTATAAAGCTCTTCAAAAAAATATTTATATATCAACAAAACATGCAAACTTTGTAAATAGTAAGATTGAAGATTTAGATTTGTCTGAAGAAAAACAGCATTATATTAAAAATTATTTATATTTGTCAGATCAATTTTGAATTACTAATGAAAATATTTTAAAGCTTATTGATAATAATAAGAAAGTTTTTTTTATAGATTGAGGAGAAAAAGAAGAATTTGACAATCAGCGAATTGAATGAGCTGTGCATATTCGCTCAAAAGATATTACTGTGGAAAAAATAAAAAAGCTATTGAATTTAAACGATAAGGAGTTTAATGATTCATTGTTTATTATATATTGCAATACAGGTACTAGAAGCACACAATTAGTTGTTAAATTAGACAGAGATAATATAAAATTTATTATAAACTGATTAATTAAAGACGGTGGTTTAAAATTTTATAAACATTACGAAAGTATTTTCCCAGAAGAAATTATGATTAAAGAGCCAGTACCACTTACAGAATTGAATAATTTTACAAATATTTCTAATACATTGGTTTTAGATTTTCGTAATAAATCAGATTTTATCTCAAATAATATTGAAGGTAGTGTGTGGGCAAAGGTGTGACATATGACAATCGATGAATATAACGATCTTTGGAATTTGTTAGAAGGCAGTGGAAATCAAAAGATTATAGCTATTACATGATTGAGATACGGTAATATATTTTATGCCAAATTATTACTTTTTAGAATTATAAATAAATTGAATTATGATATTGATGATTATAAAATGGTTACATTGTAAGAATAATATATGTCTAATAAAATACTTCCGAACAAAATATCCAACCTCACATTATTAAAAAATTTATGATTTCAGGTGCCAAATTTTTTTATATTTGATTATAATAATATTTGAGATGATGAGTATATTTCCAAGGTTGTAGCATTTTATAATAAAAACAAGGTTAAGAATATAATTATTAGAAGTGCAAGTTTTGATGAAGATCTTGATAATAAAACAAATGCCTGATTTTTTGATAGTTCACAGTCCTTAAGCCTTAAGGGGCTTAAAAACAATTTAAAAATATACTGGAAAAAAAATGTTGTTAAAGTTGAAAATAATAAAAATTTATTATTTTTATTTGTTCAAGAGTTTATTCATTCTGATTTTTCATGAGTGTTTTTTACGCAAAGTCCATTTGATAAATGATTGGCAATTTTGGAAATTTCTAAAGAGTGCGAAGTAATAACAAGAGGGGGAAGATGAGGAAAAAGTTTTATATATGAAAAGAAAAAATGAAAATGGAGTAACAAAATTAATATAGATAATAAGTATATAAATGAAATAGAAAAATTAATTACAAAAGTAGAAGTAAATTTTCCATCATGAGCAGATATAGAACTTTGAATTAATAGGCATTGATTGTTTATTTTTCAAATTCGAGATATTATAAGAAGTCAAAATGAAAAAATACTGTTAACTGAAAAGCTTAGGCTTAGCAGGTTATATTGAAAAAGTTTTAAAAATCAGCTTTGGCAGAAAAATTCTTTTATTGAAGCAGTCTGAAATTTACAACCATTATCATTAAGTTTATACAATGATTTGTTGCGATCTAAGTGTTTGTATAACGTGCTTCTTAATTCTTGATTTATAGATAGTAGGAAAAAAAGTCCATATTATAATATATTAGAAAATATTTGAGGTAATACTTACTATAATAATTATCAAGATCAATTATATTTTCCAAAAAGAGTGTGAAAGTTGTGACAATTTAAGACAATGTTTTTGGTTTTTATTAAACAGCATTCTGTAAAAAATGATTTTTTGAATTCTAATGATAATTCAATTGAGTGAGTTTTTTCAAATTTGTTTTTAGCAGGACTGTATTTTTCTTTTTTTATAGAAATAAAAAAAAATAAATTAAGTGACATTGATTTTTCAAATATACTTAAAAACACCGAGGAGCTTTGCGAAGCGCAATTTCCAAAATGTTCAAGTAAAAAAGAATTTATTGAAAAATATTATTATTGGTGATTAAGCCCATATGCTCTAGAGTCGAAACGTTTTGATGAAATGTGTGAAGAAGATATTGTGATTCAAAATAAGACAATTAATAAACAGGTTAATAATGTATTTAATGAAAATATACAATTTTGGTTAAAGCAAAAAATAAAATGGAAGAATAAGTTTTTATTATTAATTTATGATTTAAGAAATGAAATATTGCAAAGCAAGCAAGGGGCTAAGTTGTTTAATTTATCATCTTATGAAAAATACAAAGCTAAAAATTTTAATAATAAAGATTTTAATACAACACAGTGAAAAATATTGAAAAATATTCTTTTTGAAATATCTTGAAAAGATTTTCCTTATTTTTCAGTGCGGAAAGATGATAAAATTGTTATTGTAGCTTGAATAATTAAAAAGTGAATAATGTTTTTACCATCTAATGTTGAAATTAGTAATTATTTTTGAAAAACAATTGCTGTCGAGTTTTTTAATTCAGATTGGATTCCATTAATTCCAAAATTTACATGAATAATATTAAAGTATTGATCAATGCTTTCTCATGTATCGATTACTTGTCGAGAATATGAAATACCTTGTGAAATCGATAAAATATTTTTTGATAAAAAAGGTGAATAAAATTTGTAAATTTTGTTTGTTATACAATCCCATCCTTATATAATAAATCAAAGTTATTATTATTGTTTATTTTACAAATTTGCATTATAAAGTATATAATTTCACAAACTAAGTTCTTATGAAAACCCACAAAAATAAACTAATATCAATACTAATACCCTCAGTACTAT
>CAYWBW010000040.1:0-7844 GCA_964456745.1 uncultured Candidatus Peribacteria bacterium
TATATTTATTTACTGGTTTGTAGATAGCCCAGCATTGCAAAATGAGAAATTGCCAGTTTGAAATTAGTTATTAACTGAACAATAAAAGACTAGACAAAAGAATAAAAATATATAGTATTTAATACTATTTTTAATTAAATAATATGACAAACAGCGCACCATGTAATTTTAATCATAATAGTTGACATGAAACTATGTTAAAAAACGATGCCTTTTGGCCATCTACACCTTCTTCTGTTCCTCTTGTATCTAAAGATGAAGCTTATACTATGAATTTAATTAATAATTGAGAAATTTCATTAAATTGAGATACAACTAACTGATTAAGTGAAATAGAAGTTACAGATAATAGCCAAGAAGCGGTTAATATTGTTCAAGCACAAATAGCTGCTGATCTAGAATATGTCCCTTTAAGAAACATTCAAAGCTGAGGTAGTTGTTCTAGCGTGCAAGGTTGAGGTTATTTAACCAGGTCCGCAATGAGATTAATTGATAGTAATCAAAGACCTGAAACTGTTGCTATGAGAAAAGAAATGAAAAGAATAGAAAATAATATAAATACTAATAGCTGAAGAAATCAGACTTCCCCTAGGGTTATGGCTATAAAATATGCTAGAAATGTTGCACTAATTTTAGAGGATTATGATATGGCATCATCATTTTGATTGTCTGAATATAAATTACCAAAACCACGCTGAAAAATGTCATTAGCAATGGAAAATTGACAACTACCTGAAAGAAAACTACATTATCGTAAAATTTTAAACTTTGAAATTGATAAGTGAGTAAAAGGTTTAGAATCTATTCTTGTGAAGATAAATAGAATTTCTGATTGATGATTTATATCTCATAAAATGAAAGTTGCATTTAATGAATCATTAGATGCAGAAATTGAAGCTTTAATTGAAAATTGAATTGGTTATAGTCAATTGTCTAATATTGCAAAATCTAAAAGAGAGCATAATAATAATGAGGTGAGGTCGTGTTTTTATAATGCATATATGTTAATTAAAAGATCAAGAAATATGAAAAAAGTAAACAATAAAAACTCAAAAAGAGATTTTATACGTGAATTAAATGATTTAAGAGATAAGTTGGAATTAATGTGGAAGTTTTGATAAAATTATGAATCTAAAACATTCTTCGACATAAACATATTTAGTGTTTTTTGCAGATTGTGACTAACAAGTCTTTCAAGATTTAGCTCAACTAGATCATCAAGTTTTACCCAATGATGATCTCATTCAATTTCATTTTCATTTAACCATTTTTCATCTCCATTAACTTTATATAGTCAGAAGTAATTAAGTTTTTGTTTATTTTTAGTTCAATCGTCTGGAAATGCTGTATCGAAAGTTGGGATTATTTCACTATTTCCTATAAGCATTCTAGATCAATTTGGAGAACCAAGTCAGTGTGCTCATTTTTTATTTGCAAGTGAGCTTTGAGCGGTTGGTTTAATTAATACAGGAGTATCTTTTGGATTTCACCCATCAGGTGACCATAGATCAACTAATAAATATATTCAATCATTTGTTTTTTTATAAATTGTATGTAATTCTCAGCATACTGTTACATTGTCTCAATTTTTTAGTGTAACATTGAATTTTTCTTCGTTTACAAAAAATTGATTCCACATTTTTTTATCTCAAAGACGATTTATGAATTTTACAGTATGTCATTCAAGTCAAAAATTAGGAGATGAAAATCCATTATCTTTTAATTTCCAAAGTTTTTTTCATGCTGAATTAACTATATCAAGTACTTGTTGATATAAAATAGGAGTACAGCTTAGTTCTGTTTTTGCAGAATTTTCTTTAATTCTATTTATTACTTCTGATTTGTTTAAAGTTGTAAAACTCATGTATAAAAATTATTTTTTAGTTTTTTATTGTAATAATTTTATTGGTTTTTGCAAGCTGAAATGTTATTAAACAGTAAATTGGTGATTGTGTTATATCTTGATTTTACAAAACAAGATAAGTATTATGTTTTATATATAAATTTAAAAATTTTTTATGAAATCAGTGACGGAGAAGCCTGATATTATTTTAATAGGAGATGATTGCTCTGAAGGTAGCGAGCAGGAAATTGTTTTTTCATATGCTCATTTAAATTCTTACGCTGAATGTACATTAGAAAAAAATTGAAATTTGTATATTAGAAATATTTTAGTGCATGAACAGTTTAGGAAATATTGAACAACAAAAAAATTAATTGAGTATATGAAAACCTATGCTAGAGAAAAAAATATACCTCGTATCCATTGATATTTGCGCAATAGCCCAAATTGAAAAATAACATGGGAATTAAGAAAAAGAATTTTTTGAACATTTGGTTTCAAACATGTTAGGGAAGATTTAGTTGTATGGGAAAATTTGTTATATAAAAATAAGTAATTGCATAAATAAACGAAGTTAATTAAAATAATTAAAAATAATAATTTTAAAAAAATGATTGAATATTCTAAATGACTACATCATTTACATATTAGAAAAAGGATACATCAACAATCTGAAAAATATCCACACCCAAATAAATTTAAAAATTTTATTGATAAGTTAATATATATTGTAGGTTTTATATGACCTATAATGACTGTTCCCCAGCTTGCTACTATTTGGATAGATCAAAATTCTTCAGGTGTTTCTTTGATATCATGGACTACTTATCTTTTAACATCAACTGTGTGGGTTATATATTGAATTCTTCATAGGGATAGAGTTATTATTATTACTTTTTCTATATGGATAATAATGGATATTCTTATTGTTGTTTGAATATTGATGAATAATTAATAAGAACTTTTTAAATTTTTTGAATTTCTCTTGGTGGAACAAGGTTGAGGAAAATAGTATATTTAATTTCCACAATCATTAACTATTTTTTACAATCTTTTTTATATCTGTAATAAAACTTCTGAATATTAGTTAACTGTCCTACTTATTTTATTGTGAAGTTTCAATTGCTCTGAATAATGAAATAGGGATGAAAAGTATTTAAATCTATGTCTTCAAAATAAGTATACATTTTCTTTTATATCTATACAAATCTATACATTTTCTTGCATATCTATACATAATTATGTTATACTAATCGTGAAGTACTAAATAAAGTAATGAAAAAAATAATCTCAATATGAGAAGCAGCAAGAATTATAGGCGTTACTATTACTACCTTAAGAAGGTGGGATAAGGCTGGTACTTTGCCATCGATTCAAAGTAAAAAAGGCTGAAACAGACGTTATAGAGAAGAGGATATAGAATTATTTATTATAGATTTATCATATTTAGCTGAACAATGGGCTTGAAGTAGCGATGCTTTTGAACCAGAAAAGCTGTATTATTGTTCAAGTAGTGATATATTTAGGGTAAGGCTTGATAAAATGGTGTTTTTATTGAGTCAAGAAAAATCTATGCAGGATATTTTCCCCTTAGTATGACTTATTGTTGGTGAAATAGGAAATAATTCATTTGATCACAATCTTGGTAAGTGGCAAGATATTCCTGGAATTTATTTTGCTTATGATTTAAAAAAAAGAATAATTGTACTTGCTGATAGGGGGCAATGAATACTAAATACCTTAAAGAGGGTTGAGCCAAAATTGAGTAATCATTCAGAAGCTTTAAAAATGGCGTTTACAAAAATAATTACTGGTAGAGCGCCAGAGAATAGAGGGAATGGTCTTAAAAGTGTGAAAGAAACGGTTGATAATTATTGAATCAGTCTAGTTTTTCAAACTGGAGATGCAAAGCTTGAGCTACCAAATAAGGAGTCTAAAATGAATATAATAAAATGTGACAACTCAATTAGTTGATGTTTGGCTATAATAAAATTTTAAATTTAACATTATTGTTATGTATATTACTATAAACAAGTTTGGTAAAGTATTAACATCTAGACAGCTTGGCAAAGAAGCATATGCTGCTTTTCAGCCATATCTAAGTGACATTAAAAAAAAAGAAAAAATAGTAGTTGATTTTGATTGAGTATTGGTATTTACACCATCTTGGGGAGATGAATTTATAGGACGCTTATATGATAAATATGGAGAAAAGGTTAGTTTTTTAAATACAAAAAATCCTTCTGTAAATGAAACTCTAAAATTTTTAGCTAGAATTGGAGATAAAAATTTTAATATAGTTAGTTAAGTTGTAGTCTTGTAGATTTATTATTAATAATTAATGTAGTGAAACACAGTCGTTGTGGATAAGTAGATATTTCCCTTTATTCTATTTATTCTTTTAGTTTGTTATGGGAGATGGGGGCAAAGAGGTTGCTTAGATGTTTAGACTTATGAAATGCCTTCTCTGTTAATATGGTAGATTTCATGAAATGAAATTGCTTTGAAAATTATATTATTGAAAGAAATAGAGAATGGGCAAAAAAAGCAGGAAATTTGGATGGTATTTGTACACTTGAAGAATATCAATAATCTCCATTATGGAAGATGATACTTGAATTAAACAAAAGAATAAATAGTTCCACATCTAAACATGGTATTTATGAAAATACAGCTCCAGATATTGCTGGATTATTCGCTGCAATAGTTCAAACAAAGTCGATTAATGAAATGACAGGTAATGCTTGGAATTCTTTCGAAAAAGGGGCAATAACCTTAAAACAATTAAAGAATATAATATGAGCTGCAGTAAATGAAAAACATAAAGATATCTTTTATACTTTACGAAATTGGCATTGGTTTAGTAATGATTTCCACATCAGTACAGAAAGACGCTGGTGGGATGCTATTGCTAATTAATAAAATATTTAATTTATTCTAATAATCTATTTTGAAAACTTACGATTATGAAAAAGAAAAAAATCGAATTCGTTATTACTGTAAATAACAGAAAGTATTCATACACTTTACCAGAAGAAAAACTGAATAATTTTTTATTTAGTTATTATACTTTATAAGTTAAATATTAAATGATATAATATGTCAAATAAGAGAAATAGAACTTCATCGGGGCAGTTTCATCAAAAAAGACATGATACAAAAATTTGAACACTGAGGGCTATATTGAAATAGGCTAAGATTTCGGTTGATGAGTTTATTGATATGACATAGGTTATGTATTTTTCCTTAATTTTTATTTTTTGGTTTGTTGGTGGTAAAGATGTTGTTGAGGTATTTGAGTCTGTTTTTAAAAAAAATCAAAATAATGCTTGACTTTAGTAACGCAATGCGTTATCATATTTAAGTATGATTAAATCATTTAAATGCAAAGAGTCTGAGAAGATATTTAATAGAATTTATTCTAAGGTTTATACAAAAGGATTTCAAAGCATTATATTACGAAAGTTATGGATGATAGATGCAGCAATGAATATCAATGACTTAAGAGTTCCACCTGCAAATAGATTAGAAAAATTATCTTGAGAAAGAAATGGTCAGCACAGCATAAGAATAAATCAACAGTATCGTATTTGTTTTAAATGGAAGCAAGATGGTGCATACGACATTGAAATAACAGACTATCATTAAAAATAGATTTTATTTATAAATAAACCCAAGCAACTATGACAAATTTAAAAAAAATACCGGCAATTCATCCTTGAGAAATTCTTTTAGAAGAATTTTTGAATCCTAATAGCTTAAGTCAATACAGGTTAGCCAAAGATATTAGTGTCCCATCAAGAAGAATTAATGAAATTGTGCATTGAGATAGAGCTATTACTGTCGATACAGCACTTAGATTGAGTAGATACTTTAGCACTACTCCAATGTTTTGGCTTAACTTACAAGTTAAGTATGACTTAGAGACAAAGGGTGAAGCAATATCAAGTAAGATTGATGATGAAGTAGTAGTTTTTGCTTAGCATTTTTCCTTAATTTTTATTTTTTATTTTTTGGTTTGTTGGTTTGTTGGTTATAATGATATTATAAAAATATAAATAAATAATATTATTATGATATTCTTGAAAAATATTTGGCATAGGTGAATACTTATATTTCCACTTTTATCAGTTTTAACAACTTTAATTTGCATAGAAATATGACTAATTTTAGATATGAAAGTAATTGCATCAGTATTTTTCGTATGAATATTTTTCTGCTTTTGAATTGTTATGAATACAGCTGACGAAAGAAGATTCAAAGCATATGAAGATATTGCATATATAAAATGAAATCTTTTAACATTACTCCAAATTGCAAAAACTCAAAGATTTAGTAAAAATGAAATAGATGTCATAAAGAAAAAAATTGAAAACGTTATAATGATAATTACAGATTTTTTAACTACATCAGAATCAAAAACAAAATTTGAAAAATTTGAGAATGTAGATAATGCATTTTTTGAAATTGAAAAAATTACTGAGATATTTAGAAATAATGAATTCCCATCTCCAGAAATATCAAGAATACATCAATTAGTATGACAAATGTATGTGTCTTATGAAAGATTATTATCTATAAAACAATATAGAACACCGATTATTCTACGTCTATTTTTAGAATTTTCATTAGGCTTATCTGTCTTTGTTCTTGCTCCAGAATTTGCAAGCTTATGATACTGGTGACTATTATCATCTTTTATTATTGCGTTTTTACTTATTTCTCTTATTCACATACAAAGATGAATAGAACATCCTTTTTGAGATGATATTGATGATGTAAAATTTGAATTTATTAATAACTTCGTTAAAAGATTAAATAAGTAGAAATATCAGCGGTTTTAATATTGCATAGTTTTATTCTTGACAGAAACAAAGGGAGATATTGTATGTAAACAAGAAATAATGGACACACTAATCGTCAGATTTATTTTATTCTTGAGTTTCTATTAAATCGCAAGAGACAAGCAAAATAATAATACTTAACTTTACTTATTGCTAAAAACATATAATCTACAAATAAATAATTATAAAAATATGAATAGATACGCATTTATATACAAAGATGGTAAATACTATGTAGCAAAGAGTATTGAATGAGTTGTGTCCCAATGAGACTCATTGAAGAAGCTTTGGAAAATCTAAAAGAAGCATTGGAGCTTTATTATGAAGATAATGCTATTCAGAATTATGAATCATCTTACATAAGTTCATTTACAATTAACGCATAGATATTATGCCAAAATCAGATTATACATTTATATCTTGAAGTAAGCTTGTTAAATTACTTTCTAAGCATTTTAGTTTTTTTGAAGTATCACAAAAATGAAGTCATATAAAACTCAAAAATAAATTAGGCAGGGTAACAATAATCAATCAGATTTCCCCGTCAGCTTGCTGCGGGGCTAGATCGTCATATTGCTAAATAAGACGCAAAGAATACAATTATTTACATGAGTGATCACATCAAAAAAAGTCATAATGTAAATTTAATGTTATATCATTTAGCATATCCGTCTAAATACAGAAAAAAGATTTTTACTGAAGCAGTATAGTCAACTTTAAAAAAGGTGTGTCTTGAAATAGAAAAAAGATATGAAATTAGATATGTTAAGATATGAGCAGATAAAGACCATGTACATTTTCTAATATAAAGTGTTCCAATAATATTACCTAAAGACATTGTTTAAATTACAAAGAGTATCACAGCTAGAGAAGTATTAAAAAAATACCCTGAAATAAAAAAAATACTATGGTGATGAAAATTCTGGACAAGCTGATATTATATCAACACAGTATGACAGCATTGAAACGAAAGTGTCATAAAGAACTATGTAAAAAATCAGTGAAATGAATACAAACAAATTCATAAATCTCAATTAGAATTATTCTAAGTTATCTAATTAATTAAAAAAGAAATAAATAAATCGTGTCATATAAAGGAGGTATAAGAAATTTAATTAATAATAGTAGCAGAGAAATGTATTGTGGTAAACTCTAGA
>CAYWBW010000041.1:0-7008 GCA_964456745.1 uncultured Candidatus Peribacteria bacterium
TTATTCAATTCAAAATAAGCCATCTTGGGCAAATTTTGATACAGGTTCTTGAACTTTAAGTTGAACACCATGATGAATAGATGTTTGACCTCATAACGGTATCATTATCTCGGTATTTGATTGAACTGATACATGAAGTTTGGCTTCATTTGATATTACCATCAACGCAGCCCCAAACACCAACCCAACAATAGACACAATAGTAGATCAAACTTGAACAGAATGAGTTTTATTTTCTGTGATAGCTACTTGAAGTGATGTAGATTCAGATCCAGTTACATTTGAATGAGTTGATCTTCCTTCTTGGTTAAGCATGTCAAGCACATGAGTACTTTCTTGAACTCCTACATTATTTATTGCTGATTCTTCACCTTATACTATAACAGTTAAAATTCTTGATGGTGAATGATGATCTTGAACTACTTCTTTTAATCTTACAATTAATGAAATGGATTTAATAACTATTACATCTAATTGATCAATTAATACAAGTACTTATGATGAGGCAAGTATTACTTGAATTGAAGCTGATTTAAGATGAAGTTCTGCTTGGTCTTGAGCTTATATCAAATATTCAACTAATTCTTGAAGCCTTACAAGTAGAATTGATTTAACATGAGATGAAACTTGAGCAGATTGAACTTTTCCATCACTTACAAGATGAGACAAGTATTATTACAAAATTTATACTGATGATGATAAATCAAATACATCATCTTCAGCAATTTTAAATTTCACTACCGATAAAGTTGAGCTTACCAGTACTTGAACTGCAATACCCGCTAATACTAGCATTCAATTTACTTGAATTACAGCTACAATTTTATGAGAGGGAATTACTTATGATGCTATAGTTAAATGGAGTACTAATTCAGGTACTGTTAATTGATGAGGCGGAGCTATATTTTCACTTTCATGATTGCCAACTAATTTTAATGATAATCTTACTGGTCTTTCAGATGGTCAGACTTATTATTATAGAATTTATATTACTACAAATCATCAATCCGATGTTAGTGATAACGTAACATATCAAATTACTACAACTTCCACTCCTCTTGTTTCTGTAGCTTGAAATTGAATAGCAACTCCTTGAATTGATTCCGTTGTTATAGATACAATTTCTGTAAATGTTTCATGATGATGAAATAGTTTTTCATGAGCTTATGTAAAATATTGAACAGATTCATGAGCTGTACTTTGATGATGATGAGATATCATGAGTCTTAACTGAGAATCTTCTAATTTAAGTTGAGAAGTGGTATCAGGTCTTACAGAAAATACTACTTATTATTATATGGTGTACGCTGATGATACTTCTTGAGTTACTCCTACCGCTACTTCGCCTTTAATGAATTTTACTACACTTCTTAATTCTTGAATTTCAATTTCATCTACTTGAACATTGTCCACCTATAACTATGAAGTTCACTGAGACACTTGAGTTACACTTTATACAGTAAATGGATCTTGATCTATTAGTGGGATTCAAGCAAATATATTATGATACCCAACAAATGATTTTGATGTAAAAGAAATAAGATATTGAACTGCTTCTGATTTGAGTACTTACTCTCAAGTTACTCTTTGATGAAATTCTTGAAATCTTACAGCTGAGATAACAGGTCTTTGAACTTGAACTTATTATTATCAAATATTATTATCAGATACTGATTGAAATTCAGCTACTTGAGCTATAGAAAGTTTTGTTATATGAGAAACTATGTTTTATGAAAATTGAATAATGTATGTTGAAACTTGAACTTTATCTACTACATATAATTCAGCTACAATTAATTTTGTTAAAGCTGCAGTAGCAAATTGATGAAGTGGAACTAATGTTTTTTCTTGAGCATGGGTTGAGTATTGAACAACAGTTGCTATGGAAAATAAAGTAGCGATGACTTGAGATTATGAAACAAATCTTACTGCAAATATTACATGATTATCAGCTTCGACGCTATATTATTATAGAGTAGTTATTGAAGATACAGATCCTATTCATACAATATTATATTATCCTGAAACATGGGCTGTATTTGTTACAGATGCTGTTCCAGCACTTCCAGCTACAATAGTAACTGTTAGGTCAAGTTGATGAGGATGATCATCAATTGTTGAATGTGTGAATAGTGACTACTTATTACCAAAATCTTCACAATTAAATTCTAATAAATTAGTTAGTTGAAATTTACTATTTAATCAATCTGCCTGAGAAGTTACAAGAAATATCGTTATGGCTGATTGTGATTCACGTTATAGAGTTGAAATAGATAAAGGAACTATGCTTACTTTAAGTGGGGCGCAATTTACATGAGAGTTAGAATTAAATAGAATGTTAAAAAGTGAGTTGCCAGAAAATACAGGTAATTTAACCATTATCAGAGCATATAATGCTTGAGCTAAGTCTTGAGAGTCTGTTGATTTTTCTTGAGAATTTTCATTTGCAGCTCCAATTTTGATTTCAAATTGAATGAATTCGAGCAAGGTTAAGCTTTATAATTTTATAGATTGAGAATTTGTATTATTATGAGATGGTTGAACATTGTCCGAAGATTCAAAAAACATTTCTATTAAATTAACTTCATTAGATGATATTTATATAGCTTATTGATCTTTAGAAGAAATTCAAGAAGTAGTTCAAGAGCAGTTACATGGTGCAAGCCTTTGATGTTGGAGACCAGCTAGCAATTCATTGGATTTTACTGATATTACTGATCACTGGGCTGAAGAATTTATTAAAAAGGCATATAATTTTTGAATAGTTCAATGAAAGACAAAAGATAATTTTTATCCTGATGCTAATGTTACAAGAGCAGAGCTTACAAAGATTGCAGTTAAGGCTTTTTGTTTAGCAGTGCCAACTAATCTTAAAGAGCAACCATTTAAAGATGTTTCTTTAAAATACTGGTACGCTCCCTATGTAGCTGCTTGAAAGTTAAATGATATTATTACTTGATATCCTGATAGAACAGCTAGGCCAAACAATCATGTTGTTCGTGCAGAAGCATTAAAAATTCTTCTTAGAGCGGCTTGATTTTCAAGTCTTTGAGAAATTGGTCAAAGTGAATTTAAAGATGTATTTGCTCAAAATTGGTTTTATCCATTTGTTTATTTTGCAGAACAGATTTGAATCATTCAATGATATACAATCCCAGAGGTAGCATGAGCTCTTCAGTTGGTTGATACAATGTTATACCCTTGAATGCAGGGTCAGTGAATAGCTTCACTTCAATTTATTTTAAAAGATTTATGATATTTAAAAGTTGAGCCATCAGGTTATTATTGACCTGCAACTCAATTAGCTTTAGCAAGATACTTTTATGCAAAATGAATTATTAGACCTGCAACTACTCACGATTGGGCAGTTTGACCTACCGACAAATCAATGGTTGAAAATCTTGCAAGTGAATTCACAAATCTTCATGTATCAGTAGATGAGCCACTATTTAGACCAAGAAATGCGATTACAAGAGCTGAGTCAGTGAAGATTATTATTAAGCTTATTGAGAAGGTGTTTAAAGGATAGTGGATTTGGTTATTAAGTTTTTTTGATTGTACCAGGATTGTAAGGGTTCTGGTATTTATAATTTTACCCTCTTATTTCATGTGAGTTCCAACGATGAATGTGTGCCAATATTGAGAAAATAACATTTATCTTTTTCAATTATTAATTGAATTAATATTCTAATGTCTCATCAGACTTGCAATTCATGAATGTTTTTTCAAATATTTTTTAATGCTTTTCGATAGCATTTTGCATTAAATTTATCTTCTGAAAATTCAATAATTACTTGAGCTATTTTATCATTAATAATTTTGTTATTTCAAAATAATTTCGTTCTGTTTTTATTAAATTTTTTTGTGAAAATTAAAATCATAATTTATCTTTAATCATTTTCCTTGATATTTTTTCATTTTTTGGATTTATTGTAATTATGTCTCATTTTTTAATGTCTTCTAGTCAATCTTGAACAAGGGATTTCCAATAATTATTATCAGATTTTAAAAGATGATCTTTGTAGTCAAAGAATAAATCTAAAGCCTTGTTGATAATAGATGATTTGTTTTTTTCATTTTTAATCTTTTGCCAATTGCATTTTTTAATTGAAACAGATGTTTTATAAACCGTTGTAGTTGCCATAATATTTTAATTAAAGTATTACTATTATACATTAGTAATACTTTTAAAGCAATTATTTATTATAATTTCAAAAATTATATAACTAACATAATAATATCAACCACATATTAAATTTTCGTTAAAATTATTTTTATAATCACTTGCCACAAGCTTTGAACAAATTATAATACAACTATGATACTAATTATAAACCCTTGAAGTAGCTCAATAAAATACAACTTATACAAAAATAGCTGACTTCTGTTAAAATGATGAAATATAGACATTAAAGATAAAAAAAACTACGCAAGTCCTATTAAAGAAATTGCATCAAAAATAGATGATATTAATTCAATATCTAAAATTGCATTTAGAGTTGTTCATTGATGACAAAAACATCGTAATACAACAAAAGTTACAGATAAATTTATAGAAGATTTTAAGGATTTGATTATTTACGCACCTATTCATAACGATATTGCATATAAATGTATTAAAAAAGCAAGAAGTGTATTTTATTGATCAGATATTTATGCAATTTTTGATACGAGTTTTCATAAAGATTTGCTTAAAGAAAACAAGTACTATGCACTGCCTAAGGATTTTTCTGATAAATATTGAATTTTAAAATATTGATTTCATTGAATATCTTACGAATATTTATATGAAAAATTGTCTAAGCAAGAAGATGTAAAAAAGAAAAAAATAATTATTTGTCATTTATGAAGTGGGTGTAGTGTGTGTGCCATTAAAGATTGAAAAAGCATTGATACTTCAATGTGATTTACACCTGTGTCTTGAATTATGAGCTCAAAGAGATCTTGAGACATAGATCCAAGCATTATATTATTTTTAATAAAAAAATGATTAAAAATAGTAGAAGTTAATGATTTGATTAATAATAATTCTGGGCTTGAATGACTTTCTTGAAATAGGGATATGAAAAGTTTGCTTATGCAAGAGTCTAAATGAAATGAGATAGCTGTGTTTACTATAAATAAATTTGTATTAGATGTACAAAAGACAATTTGATCTTATATAGCAGAAATGTGAGACATAGATATTTTAGTATTTTCAGGTGGAATAGGGGAATGATCTGCATACTTAAGAAAGAGGATTTGTGAGAATTTTTGATATATGAATTTAAGGCTTAATGATAAGATTAATGATTTAAATAATGAGTGATTAATTTCAAATGAAGATTCGTGAGTTCGAGTTTTTATGCTGAATACAGATGAACAGGAGCAGATGTATAAGATGATTAGTTAATAATTAGAAGTATTAACGTATATTTAACACTACACTTATATAATATATTTGTAGAAATTTTTGCAATATACGTAAGCAAACGTCTTTGCGAGGAGTGTAACGACGAAGCAATTTGGTGACTTGAATAAAATAAATAATGGATATACAAGATAAAATTGATTTTAAAAAACAGCAATGAATTGAAAAAAATGATATATCTATATATTAACAAATAAAAGAAATTGAACTCTTTATGCTTGAGTTATAAGTAATATTATTCAGAGAGTATATCAACATAAGAATAAACAGATTAAATGATTTACTCAAAGGTATTGAATAAATAAATTGGTTTATTATGAAATATTTGATGATATTAAAAATGCAATTGAAAGAGAGAAGCAAATTAAGTGATGAAACAGGAGAACTAAACTAAGATTGATTGAGAGTGTTAATCCAGACTGGAAAGATCTTTATTATTCAATAATTATATAAATATCCTATTTACTATTTAACTTGAGTTTTCATTCTGGATTGCTTCGTCGTTACACTCCTCGCAAAGACATTGCTATTTAAAATTTTTTATTAACATTTTCTTTCAACTATCATTAAACAAAACCACATAATATCTATTTCGTAAATTAAATTTACAAAATATCAGTAAACTTATTCAAATAAACCGTTATAGTCTATAAAAATGAATAAAAAGAATTATTATCTTAGGCTTATAATAATTTTAATAATAAGTATCTTAATGCCTTCAGTAATAATAATGGCAGATACAATAAATCTTAGCGGGTCACTAACAAGTCTTCCCGAATGATGAATGTGCTATTATCACGTAGAAGCTGATCCAGAGTCTTGATTGGGTGATATAAGTGATGAAATTTCCTTCTTTACAGATAGCTGAACTGAAGCATTGCTGTTTAGAAGTACCGGGTCTATTAGTTCAGATTTATACAGTGCCAGTTTTAGTGATATAGAAGTAGCTTTATTATGATGAGCTAAATTTGATTATTGAGAATTATCCTTAAGTAAAGATTTATCTTACTCGCTTTGACCAATTAGTTTATTTTCAAAGCAAATTACTTTGCAAGCTTCTTTTTCATGATATTCACTTAGTTGAACAACTATTTGATATATAAGTTTAGATCCTCTTGAAACTTATAATTATAAAATTATTGCCTATTGATCATGAACTACTCCAGATAAATATTTTACTTGATCATTTAATACTTTTCCTTCTGATCCTCAAATTATTATAACAGATTCGTCAGATTTCGTTACAACTGCTTCGTCGGCAGTTATTACATGAATTACAGTAGTTGAATATTGAAATGTAAGTTTTAGCTGAATGACTATTGAATATTGATTTAATAGTAGCTTTGCGACAAGTTCATGATTTTTTAATATGAATCCAAAAGTGGAGATTCCTTTGTGAGTGACTATTGGATGAGTCATCTATACTTGATATACAGTTTCATGATCAAAACTTAATCTAGATCAAACGGTTTATAATTTTAAAATGGTAGCTCTTGAGCTAAGTTCTCCGTTGAAAAATGACACTTATACTTGAGTTTTTGCTACTGCAGCTAATCCTCCAATAGCTACATGAATAACTGTTTCATGACAATATTTCT
>CAYWBW010000042.1:0-6799 GCA_964456745.1 uncultured Candidatus Peribacteria bacterium
AAAGACTACATATGCACCTGGTAGAGAAGAGATGGTTTATTGCGAGGAGTGTTATCTACATACAGTTTACTAGTTTATTGCGTGTCCTTCGTAACTTTAGCGAAGATGAGGAGTGTTATATAGAGAAGGTTTATTAAAATACAATATAAAGATGAATACTAAATACAAATGATTTACATGACAAACACCAAATGATTCTAATTCATTATTTAAATGGTTATATTTTTTTATTAAACCATATAAGACTTCATTTTTCTTATTTTCTTTAAACAGAATTGTAATAAGTGCATTATTTTTTGTTACTCCATTAATAATAAAAAAAGCTATCGATCATGCTAATTCATGATGACTTAAATCTAATGATAAATATTTATTTTATCTTTTTCTAATATTGTTTTGAATTCATATTATTGCATATTTTTTACAATTACTCAGAACAAAAGAATTCATGCTTCATGATTTTATAAAAAGACAATTTTGTCTTTATGCTACTGAATATTCAGTAAATTTACCATTAAATTGGCATGAAAATCAATGAGCATGAAATAAAATTCAAAAAATTATTACTGCTAGGGATGCATGGCAAGATATTATGAGAATATATTTTAACAATGTTTTAGAATATACATGAAAACTCATAATGATGTTTATAATTTTATACCTCACAACTCCTCCAATATTTTTATTACTTTTCTTCATTTACACTTTTTCTTATGTATTTATTTGATACTTAACAAGTCATAAAATTATTAAATGGATTGATCTTGTGAATGAATATTATGAAAACATTTTATGAAAAATTTATGAATTTGTTTCTTCAATAAATACAATTAAATTTTTAAATTTATTACCATTTGTAAAAGAAAAAGCATGGGAAGCAGAAACCAAACAAAGAAACAATTTACATAAACTTTTAAAAGTAATATTTTGAAGATGGTTTATATTAAACAATATTGCAAATCTTTTTTTTCTAGCAATAGCATTTTATAGCTCACATCTGCTAATTAATAATGCCATACAAGCCTGAACATTTGTTATGATTCTATGGTATGCCTGGGATGTCTGGTGATTAATTGATAAATTTTGATCAATACAAGAAGAATTTTATGAAAAAAGAAATTGATTTATGAGAATTAGATGAATATTTAATGAAAAAATAGAAAATTTAGACATCAAACCTATTAAGCCTTATCCTAATAAATGGAATAAAATAGAATTTAAAAACGTATCATATGCATACAGAAAAAATAATGATGTATTAAAATCCATAAACCTTTTAATAAATAAATGAGAAAGTATCGCATTAGTTTGAAGGAGCTGAAGTGGAAAATCTACATTTATTAAACTTTTTATGAAACAAGTACTTACAAATACTTGATGAATATTTATAGACTCAATTAACATAAATAATATTCCAAAAAAAGATGTAATTGAAAACACTGCTGTAGTACTTCAAAACACTGAACTCTTTAACATTTCAATAAAAGACAATATTTTAATTAAGACAGGTAAGTGAGATATTGATCTTGAAAATATAAATAAAAAAGTTAGTAAAAAAGATAAATATATTTTAGACAATGTATTAAAACTATCTCACTCAAAAGAATTTGTAGTAAATCTCCCAGAATGAATTGATACGATTATCTGAGAAAGATGAGTAAAATTAAGCGGATGAGAAAAACAAAGAATTTGAATTGCAAGAGCTCTTGCTCAAAATACTGAAATTATAGTATTCGATGAAGCTACTTCATCACTTGATTCTCAATCTGAGAAAGAAATACAAAAAGCAATTAAAGAACTATTTGAGAAAAAAACCACAATTGTAATAGCTCACAGACTTTCAACTGTAAAGCAAGCAGATAGAATTTTAGTTTTTGATAAATGAAAAATTATTGAAGATTGAGATTTTAAATATTTAATAAATAAAAAATGAATTTTTGCAAAATTATGGAAATTACAAAAATTAGATTAAGATTAAAAAAATAATATTAGACTGATAAAATAAATAAAATCATGACAAAAAAAGAAAAAACATGATATCTATTAATGACTTTATGTACAATTTTTATCACTTTTGCATATTTTTGATTTGATTATATTTTTAGAAATTATCCAAACATAAATGCTGAAAGTGCAGTGTTTTGGTGATTTTTTTGATCCAGCTTCTTATCTAGTTTTTATTTTTTAGGCAACAAAAATGAAAGAGATAAGGTAAAAAGTACCTTATTATTAAAATGAAAAACTATATTACTAATAAGCTTAATAAGCTCCATGGTTGGCTTTGGAGTTTTTTGGTCAATAAAACAATCAAACTCATGAATAATATCAATGCTTTGAAAATTTGATATAATATTTTCTATTTTACTATGAGTCATTTTTTTGAAAGAAAGGATATCTCCCAAACAATTAATAACAATTATTATAGCAATGTTTTGATTTTATTTAATTTCAAATATTAAGTGAGAAATAAATCTATTTGTGATAATAATAGTGTTAATTACTAGATTTTTATGGTCACTTCAAAGCTTAATTGTAAAAAAATATTGCAATAATATTGATTCAAAAACTCTAAATTTTATAAGATCATCTTTTATAGCGATAATTTTCTGAATCATTTTTTGATATAACGAAAAAATATATTTTATTTGATTGTATCCTCTATTTATACTTACCATTGTTCAAATATTTAGCTTAATACTAGCAAAAATATTTTACTTTGAAGCTCATAAATATCTAGATATATGAAAATTGCAATTTTTTAGCTTATTTGATTCATTAATAATATTAATATGATGATTTATCTTTTTTAAAGACATAATTACATCTGACAAAATTATATGATCTTTACTTATATTATGAGGATTGCTTTCTTTTATTTTTATTAAGAATCTAAAAAAATATTGTATCTAAGTTCTTCTTAAAAACTATTCACATCATACACAAGATTCATAATATACTGAAGCTTGCGATGTACATCCTGTTTTCAATTACTAACAATCACATCACTATTTTTTGTAATTTCATATTTCCCTCATGCATTTTCAACTATAAATGATCATGCTAGCACATCCCAATCTGGAGCTTTTGTTTTTAGATATCACTCTCATTCTCATTTTGCTACTCGACACAAATCAAGTTGCGCACTACCATAAATACGAAAATATTTTGAATTCTTAATCGTTGCTATAACAAGTTTTGTTTTCTTTATAGGATCAGAAGATCAATCTGAAATTATAACAAGTAATTGATCAGGTCATTTCTTTGAAACGTAAATTTGAGAATTATTAAGATATGATTTTCAATCTCAAATTGTGTGAAATAACTGCAAATTTATTGGATCATACACAAATCACAGTAATGGATTCTTATTACTATCCACTAAAGCTATTGCTGTTGAAAACGGTTGTCCAATGGTTAAATTTGTCGTACCATCAATTGGATCAACAATAAATGTAAATTCACTTCTTCAATTATCAATTATATTTGGCTGTGCTCATGAAGCTTTTTTTGTATTTTCTTCAGTTATTATATTAAAATCATATTGTTTCAAAATACCTGATATTAATAATTCATTTACTCTAAAATCAAGATCAGTAACAATATCTCATTCTCATTTTTCTATAATTCTATTTGTTTTTAAGATTTTTTTTAATGCTCTATCCAAATCTGATTTTGTATCCAGCTTACAAGCTAAAACCTCTTCCCATGAATTAATTACAATTTCTTGAATTCATGTTAAGATCTCCTTTCTTTTTGAAAAAGATAATGTTTCCATTTAATAAATTATATTTGGCTTTTATGATACTGGTATCATACTTTAATTCAAGTTACATACTAATCATAATTTCTTGTTTCCATCAAATAATCAGACTCATACTCTACCCATTTTTTATGTCTTTCATGCAAAGCCTGAAGGGAGTTAATAAAAAGAACATCAAATTCTACTGAATCTCAAGATTTTGCCTTATCAATTAATCTTCCAATCTTATCATACTCAGAGTTTGTTCTTAAATTTGAAATCTCATTTTCGTCTATAGGATCTCAATAAATTCAATAAGCATCAATAGACACTCTATATCACTCATTTACATATCTATCTATAACTACATGAGCGTTGTATCATCATCGATTTGACTCATCACTATTAAATTCTCAACCCTCCCATTTAAGATCAAAACTAATTTTATCTCATGTAAATTCTGGATTAATTATGAATTCAGACTCAGTTCATATCAACTCTTTTAGCTTTTCTGTGCTTGGATTATCAAATAAATCTGAAAATCTTGCTCTTTGATGTAAAACATGATCAACATTACCAATATATTGTACTATAATCCTTGACATATCATCAATTAATCAATGAGCTATATCTTCTAATTCACTTTTATTATAAAGATAACTCGATCTTTTTATAGATTTATTATCATAATAATCACTTAATCAAAACCTCAATAATTCTCAGTAAATCTTTTTTGTCATTCCAACATCAGGATACTTAGCAGAAGTGACTTTAATAAAAATTCATTTATCGAATAATTCTCAAAATGTTTCAGCAATATTTATTCCCATATCTCTATAACTAATTCAATTATTATCCAATTGTGCTAATCTATCATCAATAGAACCTTGCTTTAAAGAAACTTGTGACCACATATCAGTGTCTAAAAAATACATTCATTCAAGATAATTTTCTATCAATTTAGAAAATTTCATTTTATCGTTTTCACTTTCAGCGCTATAAAGCAAAAAAAATCCCAATTTTCAAAGCTCCTTATTTCACAATTTACTCTTAAGAATTTGATAGAAAACCCCTCTTAATATGTGAAAACTACTACGATCAGACATATTATCAATTTTCTTTTCAAATATTTCAAATTGTTTTTCTTTATCTAATCTATTAAAAATTAGCTCAGTTCAAATAATATCGCTTACTGGCATATTGTCTAATATGAAATTCATATTTTCCTCATCGTTAATAAAATCATTTAGAAAAATTTGCATAACTCAATTCATTCTAAATAACAATAATAACTCTCTATAATGTATATATCCATGAGATTTACTATCAGATAACATTGATTCAAAAACTTCTCAAAAAGAATCACTAAACCTAGTATCATTTATTAAATTTGGAAATTTTTCTAAACACTTTTTGATATTATCAGCTATAAACAATAACTTTGCTGAATTTTCAAAAATTAAATCTTTTGCCTCCTTATCATTTCAATAAAAAAGAATTAAATCCAATGTCTTATGTGCAATATAATCTTTACTCTCAACATACTTTTTGATTAACTCGAATCTATCTTTATTACTTATTCAAATAACATTAAGTGGATCAAATATAAATGGTTCATATATACTAACTCTGTTTGAATTAATTTTACTAAGCGTAATTATAAACTTTATCTGATTTCTGATATCTAAATTTCTACAACTATCTAAAATAGGTTTTAGAAAATTTGATACATACGATCAAAAAATTGGAGATTTCATACTGTCAATACCGTGCCTTAATTTATTATAACTATTCTCTGAAATATTATTATCACCTCATTCATTTAACCCATCAATCATTACAACTAAAATATTAAGTTCATTAATAATGAAATTAAAACTAGTCATTTTTTCAACTTCTAAAATCATTTCGTTAACGCCTTTTCATTGTAATTTTTCAAAGATATTAAACTGAGTAGGATAATATCTTGTCCAATAAGTTGGAGTAAATGTATAATTAGCATTAATTCTTGAATTACCTTTAATATATTCTTTAACTTCGCTTTTTTGCTGCTCATTAAGATAAAATCCATATCCTCTCCAATAAAAATAATAAACCCGTTCTTTAATAACTTCTTTATCTTTTTCACCTATAAAATCATAACTACTAAGAGCTTCTAGTTCTATTCATATATTTTCTGGTTTACATAGTATCCTGTTATCCGTTAAAAGATATTTTACCAATCAGGCAATAACTTCTTTTTTTCTTCATAAGTCTTTCACATTTCACATATCTCTTACAATATTTCAGACACTAACAATATTTATATCTCAATAAACTCAAATTAGCATTCTCATGAATCAAGTCTCCCTATCCCAATCTGTTCATTGTTTCTTTATTTCTTTTTCTGAATCTTGTGAAATTGGAATTATAAGATCTGATTTAAACAAATCTATTTTAGGAAATTCTTCATCAAAACTACTTACAGCCTGAGGAAAAGACGCCACAATTCAAACATGAGATGGATCATAAAAAAGTCCATGCTCAAAAGGAAGTGTATTTGTATGATCTCAATCATTCCAATCATTTCAAGCAAAATTCATAGGCATAAGTACATCTGTCATAACACCAAAGGCACCAAGTACAGGATATGGTATGCGAGGATTTGAACTCGCACTAACTGCTTGCATAACATTATCATTTCAACTAAATATAACTTCTTGATAATTATGCTCACTTACTCTTCTACTAGCTATGGCTCAAATTGCAATACTAAGATCTGAAAATTTAAGATTATCAATATCTGGAATGAGGTCTTCTCATTTTAATTTCCTGTCATTATTTATTATATCAATAAATTCTTGAGCAAAAGTTCTAAATTTAGAAATCAAATATTTACCATTAAAAAACATATCCTTTCATTCCATCTCATCTGGTAAAAGCTCTGAGAGTGACAATAAACTTGCATCCATATTTTCATTACGTATTACTGCCTCTCTCCAAAGTGCATATAAACATGGATACAATGCTTAAAATAAACTTTGAAGTGCAACACTTATCGATAAAATTATTAACTAATTT
>CAYWBW010000043.1:0-6234 GCA_964456745.1 uncultured Candidatus Peribacteria bacterium
TAACCTTTGGAACTAATACTTCATACTGCTCTTTTGTATATTGTTTGTTTAAGATGCAATATTTAGCTTTTTTTAATCATACACATCAAAAACAGTTATTTGAAAAATAAATATGAGAGCTGTACATCGTGTCACTAGTTTTTACAATTTTTGTTCAAAATATCATATTATTGCCCCATCAAGATCATTCCACCTCAAGACAGAAATCATTTTCTAAAGTTTCCACTATATCCATACAATTTCTTGCTTTCCACGCATCTCTGCAATATTTTATATTTTCAGAATGTCTACAGTTAAAACAATTTAAAGCATTTCTATTATTCTCAAGGTAATCTCAGTTACATCATTCATTAGAACTTCAATTGAAATATTTTTTTGGGTATTTTAAATCAAATTTATTAAATTCTTTTTTGTTCAACTCAAGGGGGGAGTGTAAATGATTTTTAAGAGTTTTGAGTTTTTCAAAATAAGCTTCTTCAGTATATTTCTTATTCTGAATATAATACTGCTTATTTCTCAAGTTAGAACATGCAAAACAATTTTTACAACTAATACAATTATTACAATGCAAACAATTTGAACAGTTATCAAGATTTTGAGAATAACAACATTTATAGCAATTTTTTCAATTTACAAGTTCATAGCACATTTCACTTTTTTCTAAATAAAGACAATCCATTGAATCTTTACAATTCTGAAACCACATTCAGTGTAGACATGACTCATTATGATTGCTACAAGTAACCATATAACAATCTTTATTCATTTGGGCTTGATTTGTATATTGCGAATTTTCACTTTCTTGATTATTTAATGCTAATTGGGGAGCTTGTTTATAAAGCTCATGAAATTGTTTAAAAAATGATTTATTAAAGTTAAAATTCTTTCAATATTGCTTTGCATCCCAGTTGTCAGACCACCAGTAATCTTGACTATAAACTGGAGGATATTGTTTATCATGAGAAAATATTGATATTATATCTTTTCAAGTGGCATTACATTTTCTTTTATAGAATTGTCTTTCATTTCTAAAAGCTAATCTTTTTTGAGCTCGACAGTTAGGACAATGATTTGGTGTAGGGATTTGATATTTTTTTTTATTTATTATCGGGCTCACTTTGTCATAGAAAATTAAATCTTCTTGGGTGATTATAAATCAAGATAAGCATTGTTTGCATTGTTTTTGCATAAAATAATGTTAGGGCAAAATTACTAATTTACATGGATTTCTTTTTAAGAATTGACATAAGCGGAAGCAAAGTTACTAAACTATTTTTGTTTATATTTCAAATGTGACTTCAAGATATCATATTTGACAATTGCCTTGGTAAACAAGAAACTTGACTTGGTAGAGATTGTCCTTTTGATCAGAGTTCAAAGACATATGCATCTGTTTCCATGTGCTTTGCTAGCCATCATGTAAGTGTTCCATTGAGTAGTTTGTTTTTATTAATAAGTAATAAGTGATTAATTCATAAGTTTCATGTGTCAATTCATTGATTGTAAGAATTTTTTCAAAAAAATTGGTATCCTATTGCATATGCTCGACAATCGTGATTGTGAGGTAGATTCATCTATAAGTTTGATGTAAATCTATAGCAAGATTAGCGGGTCAAAAATTATGAATAGCTTTCATGATTTCTTGAGCACGCCTATACTCATAGGATCACTCTCATCATGGGGGTCAGAATAACCAATTTAAATTATCAAATTGATAACATTTTTTGTTTTTCTTAAAAGCAATGGGATTAGCTAATATGAGCAATAATTTATTCTTAATTACTGATTTTCCTTTAACTAATTGATTAAATATATTATTAATTATTTCTCATCACACTCTTTCATCTCAATGCATGTCTCAAACGAGTATTAATTTTTTGCCTTCATCTTCATTTCATTGAAAATATGCTAAGCAATCTCACCACATTTCAGCTTTTTTTATTGAAGAATTTTTATGTTCAATATTTTTCATATTAATAATTACTTTTTACCCAAGACCAAATAAGTAGTGATCATATTAAAATTGCAGTACTTAAGAAAAATACTCTTACAAAATTGTTTCATTTTTTAATAACAATATGAGCTCACACATAACTTCATCAAATTGCTCAAATTATTAATCACGGAGCAAGCGCCCACATAACATGTCATAAAAATATGTGAGCTATTGCTCAAGTGATATTCCAAAAAATGCCATTGGCACAAATCATCATAGCTACAGATTTGAGATAATCATATTTAAGCACATATAAATAAACCAGTGTAACAAAAAATCATGATCAAGCTGAAATCCATCAATTCATAAATCCAATTGGACTAAGTAATGTTACCATTAATAATAAATCTTTATTTGTAATTTCTTTTTTTAAATTCTTCTTTTGTTTTTTATTAAAAAAATAAGAAAAAACAACCATTACAATTATTACTACTCATAAAATAGGTTTCATTAATTCTCAAGGAATTTTATCTGAAAATTTTGTTCAGAAAATTACGAACGGAAGAGGAGCTATTCAGCTGATTAGCAATATTTTTTTGTCTAATATATTTTCTTTTAGATACCTAATTCAGCTTCATATTCATATAAATCATACAGCTATTTTATGACTTGCGAGTGCATTTACATATGGAATGTCTAGAAATAATAAAATTGGAAGCAATATAAGACCTGCTCATCATCATGCTATACAAGAAAACATACAAGCTAGAAACGATACTAAGCTTGATATTATTACAAACATTACTGTTATTTCAGGAAGCTCCATTGATTAAATTTTTGATAAATAAAACATGTAAATAGCAATTATACTTAAAATCATGCTGATTAATATTTTAAATTTATAATCTTTCCAATTAAGTTCTTTAAAAAATAAAAAGGAAATTAATATTACCCAGAGCGTATTTAGGTTAACAATAGAGTATCAAATAGAATATTCAATATTTTTAAAAGAATAATAAAGTCATAAATAACAAAATAGGACAATTAATCATACTAATAATCACATCAGTCTTCATTTATTATTAATAGTTGATTTTTTAGTAAATAATTTATAGATACTAAATGGTATTAATTCTCAAATAGCAATAATTATTAAAAGAAGTCAAAGTGGTAATTCATTTGCCATAGATTGAAACATAATTCAAAGAGGTAAAAATATTCATGCTATAAATGGCAAATATAGGTATTTTTTATTTTTAGAATATTCCTCAATTGATGCATTATTTAGAACAAATCATGAGCATACTATTAATAAAGCTCATATAAAAACAAGAATTGAATTTGTACTACTGGCTTCTCATAGAAAGATAATTCAAAATATGTAAGCAAATATTGGCTGAGAATTTTTAATTGCATTTGCTACTCATATTCATATTAGATCTACACTTTTTGTAAAAATAATAACTCATATTCATAAAAAAAATCAGGAGAAAAGAGCGTAAGAAATTAGTTCTATATTTCATACGAAAGAAACTGATTCAAAAAATATTAAATAGTAAATTAAACCAAATATAAATAATCATATTCAATTATATACGTTGTATGATCAAATATCTGAATCTTTAGCGAACTTTCTTGGAATTGCCCAAAGAGAAAAAGCTATTGATGTAAATAGGGATAGAATTATTCAAATTGATATTTGTGACATATAAGTTTATCTTTATTTTTTTGCAATATATAAAGCCTGTTTATTGAATTGTAAGATTATTTCTGTTTTTGAAAAACCAATATTTTTTAGAATTTCAAATTGAGTGGAAAGTTTCATTGGCATGTCTTCTTTAAATGCATGTTTTATCCATACTTTTAATTCATCTCATTTTAAATTTTTTTCAAGAAAACTCTTATAAATTAAATTATAAAATTTTTCTTGTTCTAAAAATTCTCACTCAATGAAATCAGCATTTAAAAATACTCATCATTTATTCAAAGAATCATAAATTTTTTGAAATAATATTTTTTTTTCACTGTGAGAAGAATTGTGAATTGCTATAGCAGACACTATAACATCAAATCATTTATCAATTTGAATTTTATTAAAATCACCATTTATTAATTCAAATCTATTTTTAAAATCTTTTAATTTTTCAGAAGATTTGCTAATCATGATATTTGAATAATCTATTCAAGTAATTTTTGAGTTAGGAAATTTTTTTAAAATAATATCCATTCAGTATCATGTGCCACATCATAAATCTAATATTTTTAAATTTTTGTTTACATCAAAAGGTATAGCGCTAGATAAAAAATTATGAAATTCATCATTTTTCATTACAACTTTATTTGCAACTGTATCATAATCATTAATAGTTTTTGAAAAATGAGTAAATATATTTTTATTCATGAAGTTTATATTAGTCTATTATTTTTAAAATTTCATCATAAGATTCAGCGAAATGAAATAGGTTTAAGTGTTTATATTTTTTATGAAACAATTACTCATATACTATTTATCTTAAACTTATTAGCAAATGCAACATATAAAGCTATTTTGAATTGTATAAATTTTTTATTAAATTACTCTTTTAAAGAAAAATAATGAATTATTTATGAATAAAATATTAAAGTGGCAAAATCTTACAAATTTTGAAATTGAAAAAATTGATAAAAATTTAGTTTTAGTTGTCCCAATTGGTTCTGTTGAATCTCATGGTCATCATTTATCAACTAACAATGATAATATAATATCTCAGTTTTTATCAATGAAGCTTTGTGAAAGAATTAATGCAATTTATTGTACTCCTTTAACAATATGAAATACAAAAAAGTTGGTTGATTTTCCTTGATCTTTAAATATTAGAGAAGAAATATTGAAAGAATATTTGATAGATATTTTAAAATCATATGTTGATATTTGATTTAAAAAAATATTTATCATAAATGGTCACAAGTGAAATAATAATTACATTAATAATTCTATAACAGAAATATGATTAAGTAGTATTAAATTTGTTTTTTACAAAGATGTTATAGCTGATATATTAGATAAATCATATAATGGTTTTCATTCAAATAGACTAGAAACTGAAATAGCTCTTTTAGCTAAGAAAGAATCTGTATTTTTAAGTAAAGTAAAAGATAATTATGTTTTTGATAGAAAACTTTTAGATAAGAAATTTGATAGACAGTATATGCCAGATTGTATTGATTGATATCCTACTGAGGCAAATAAAGAGGATGCAATGAGAATATTGGATATTTTAGTAACAAGACTGGTTGTTGCTTTAGAAAAAATAGAAATAGATTAATAATTATAAACCTAAAGCAAATTGAAAGCGGGAATTTACATTCTCGCTGCTGTAACAGTGAAGTTTGCAATAAGCATTATGATTACAAAATAAAAACATTGACTAAAACTTAAACAAAAGTATTATAAAAGACTATTTTAAAAACAAATAAGGATGTGAGTTGAGATTTATAACAGGAAAAATTTAAGCAATTTAAGGTGAACTGAAGAAGTATGCATGTATATTGATTTACAGCCAGATTTTTTAAGAAGTGATGATAAGCAAATACAGTATATTATAAATCGATTTATTGAAATCAATCGATTAGATATTATTGAAGCAATGGATTTATGATTGGATATTGTGTTAATTGAATTTTCTTGATGTAGACCAATTATTCCAGAAATTACTAGATTAACCAGGCTTTATCCAAATGCCTCAATAATAAATAAAAACAATACTTGATTATTTAGATGAATATCGACTTTTACTGATGAAGACGTATTTATTTTAAATAAATTGTGGCCTATTAGGCATTCAATTTCTAAAATTCGATGAGTTTCTACAACGGTATGTGTATTAGAAGTTTTATTGGATTTATATAAGTTATGATTTAACACCCGGGTCCTTTTAGCAAAAACAATTAATGCAATGACATGCGGAGATTATCATTCTTTTCATTCATATAATAATTTCAATTTTATAGAAAATAGATACGGGGATTTTAAAAGATTTTTAAATTATGACTGAATTGCTAAGAATGATGATAATATATTGTCACAATATTTAAAAGCTGCTTAATTTTTTAATTAATAAATTTATTCCAAATAATATTTCGATCCTTCTTAGCCAAGGCTAAGAAGGATAATCACTAAGCTTAATACACTGTCTGTAAATAACACTCCTCGCAATAAACCATCTCTTCTCTACCAGGTGTATATGTAGTCTTTATATCTTTTTCACACTTCTTACACTTCCTATCATAAAGCCTTCTAGGATTTCTAAGTTTCATCC
>CAYWBW010000044.1:0-4995 GCA_964456745.1 uncultured Candidatus Peribacteria bacterium
TACTTCTTCTACTACTGGTTGTTCAATTACTACTGGTTGTTCTACTTCTTCTACTACTGGTTGTTCAATTACTACTGGTTGTTCTACTTCTTCTACTACTGGTTGTTCAATTACTACTGGTTGTTCTACTTCTTCTACTACTGGTTGTTCAATTACTACTGGTTGTTCTACTTCTTCTACTGCAGTTTCTAATTCTGCTTCTTCAACTATAAGCTCCTCTCCTGTATCAGTTTCATCATCAATTACTTCTATTTCTCCACGCGCACTACCAGGCACTCAAACAATTCCATTTTCAATTTCAAAATATATATATCCATCTTCACTCACTACAAAAGGTCAAGAATAAGATCATTTGGTTATTTCCTGTGTACCACCTTCTATTAAATCTAGAGTTCATGCTTCTCAACTATTTAATGGAAAATTAACTTTTATAGTTTGACCTTCTATTAAAGGAATAGATTCAGAACCTACTTCACTGCTACCTTGTTTTAATGGCTCATCAACAAGAGTCGCTTGTACACCATACCCTTCTACAATCTCAGAAACAACAGGATCGTCAGCAGATGTATCCAATAAATCTTCTTCAAGATCAACAATATCAGTAGCTAAAAGAGCTTCATATACAGATCCATCGCCTGATTGGTCAGCATCAAGATTGACAGGATCAAGATTAGTAACTGCAGAAGCAGTATCAGTTACTGTAGATGCAGATTTTCCAGCAGAACCATCTTTTGGATCATCACCAACATTAAGATCACCTCTTTTGGGACTAGTAGTTTTACCTTTTTCAAGATCAACACCTTTATTCTTTCTTCTTCTAAAGAAAGCTATAATTCAAGCTCAAAATACAGCTAACGCTCCTCACAATCATAGTGATCAAACTGCAAGTTTTCAATTTTCAATCTTACCATCAGAATATTTTTCAACCTGAAGTCACAGATTAGTAAATATTTTATCTGCCTTACCGATATAGCTATTTTCATATTCAATTCTATCTTTTTCAGCCTGAGCAGCTTCACGTTCTATTTTATCTAAAGCTTTTTTTCTATTATATATTAAGTTAGATAAATCATCTAATTGTTTTGTATATTTCTTAAGACTATCAGCATATCTAGTTTTTGATAATTCACCTATTCTTGCTTTATACCATTTTATATTACGAATTGCACTACTAAAATCACTCTTATCAATTGTTGAACTTATTTTTCAAGTTTCTCTTTGAACAAAAAGGGGAATCTGTCGATGTAAATGATTACTCATATTAGCGTCACGAGTCAAGTCAAGTCAGTCTTGCACTTTTCTATCTTCACTATCAATTAATTTTAAATCTTTACTAAATAATTTTCTTGATTCACTATTCAATGTACGTATTGCATTTGCAAATCTCTGACTTTCATCATTATAAGCTAAAAGACCATTAATATCGGCACTCTCTTTATCAGGAGCTGGCTTAGAATAAAACTCCTTAATATTATGTTTCAACACCGCAACTTTAAAAGGATGAGCTGCTTTCTCTAAATCTAAAAGCGCTGGTTTGAATTCATTTCCTTTTCACAATTCTCTTTTTATACTTCTTACACTGCTACTATATAATTCTACCGCTTTTTTATTAGAAACATCAGGAGTAGGGTATGAGATAAATTGCTGTACCGCAAGTATCGTATCTTGTTTTTTAATATCACTTTCTGCTTTCAGTAATTGCTTTCTTAATGACATATCAAAATCTTTTGATCAATTACCTAATTTGGTTATTTGTTCTAATGTAGAAGTTATAGATTTAAGATCTATACTTAACTGCTTTCTAGTTTTTCATAATTTAAAAGACCTCATATATTGTCGAACCTGTTCTTCCAATTGCGCTTTAGGACTTACAGCTCTTTTTTGATCAACTCATCGCACCATTCTAGTACTATCATTCACAGGAGCTGATTCTCACATAGTCGGAAGTGTTAGTCATGCAATCAATGTAGGAAAGGCAGCAAGTGCTAACCCCAAGCTACTTGGTTTTCTAAATTTAGTTCCTACTTTATCTTTACTTTTTCTATTAGTTTCACCATCTGATCTTTTAGATCTTGGTGTAAAAATTCATTTGAAAGTTTCTGTAATTGGCATAATGTTTTATTAAAAAATTAAAAAGGAATTCTTTATACACTCATTTTTAAAATAAGTCAACACAAAAATAAAAAAACTTTTATTTAAAATAAATAAAAAATAAGCTTATCTATTAATTATAGCATTGATAAGCGCTTTAATCAACTATATACCAAGTCTTGCCTCTATCTCCTGATCAACAAAAACTTTTTTCCTTCAATATTTCATTCTAGAATATTCTTTTAAAATTTCTGCGATCTTTTCACTTCAAGATGGATCCCATATAGTAGAAACAGAAAAAGGTCTAGAAGTAGCATTATTAATATTTAACTTCATATATGCTTTATAGTTTGCTATACCCAATATATCTTGAGATGATAAAATAGGTGAATATTCTTTTTCAAAATATTCTGCATCTTCAGCTCATATCTTAAAATTCATCATAGTTCATACATTACCAAACACAGCATCTTTTACCTTGCTTCATTTTTCATATGACATATCTCAACTCTCAGAGAGTTGTGCAATATATTGATGAGCCATAATTAATGCTAACTTATACTTCCTTGCCTCTGATAATATATCTGCAAATGCTCATGTTGCAAAATTTTGAAACTCATCTACATATAAATAAAATGGTCTTCTATCTTTCTCTGGCATATCTGCTCTACTCATAGCAGCCATGGATACTTTATTTACAAATATAAGTCAAAGAAGTTGCGCGTTTAAATTTCAGATAACTCATTTAGAAAGATTTACCAAGAGTATTTTTCATTCATCCATAATTTTCCTTATATCAAAAGCAGACTTTTGCTGACCTATAATATTTCTAATTGTAGTATTTGTAACAAATGGTCAAAACTTTGAAGAAAAATATGGTATCATTTCTTCTTTTTCTCTCTGACCAGTTTTTGCTATTTCATTTTCCCAAAAAGATCTCACTACTGTATTTTTACATTTTGCAACTTTTCTCTTTTGAAAATCTTCATCAATAAACATCCTAGGCACATCAAGTAGCGTAGCTCATTCTTCTTCATCATCCATAAGAGTTAGTACTGCATTTCTAAAATAATGTTGAATACGAGGACCAAATATCTCATTTCAAAAAAGTTTAATAAATATTTCCATTGAATCTAAAGAAGCTCTATCTTTTTCTCATGGAGTTTTTGCTTCTAATATATTAAGTCACATTGGGCGGTCTTCATCTCATGGATTAAATATCACCACGTCTTTTGCCCTCTCTTTAGGAATAAATTTTATAACATCTTCAACTAAATCTCAGTGAGGATCAATGATTCAAAATCAATTTCAATTTTGTGCATCTTGACGAGCTAGATAAGAAATCAGTGCAGATTTTCATGATCATGATTTTCATATAATATAAAAATGCCTAGACCTGTCTTTTTCATTAATATAAATAGGTGTTTCATATCATCTATAGTTATTCATTCATATAAGCAAACCTTCCTTGGGAATATTAGATGGTGGGGGTAAGATTTTATAATCCATCCATTTTATTATTGCAACATTATTATATTTTGAATCTGGAAAATGAAATACTCAAGCAAGTTCTTTTGAACAAAGAATTGAGACTCAATTGAAAAAACTTTTAAGTCTAATTTGAAAAGCAATATATATAAGCACTGCATTAATTGGTTCAATAACTATTATTCTTGATGCATCAAAGAAATTTCAATAATTTTCTTTAAACAAATTCATTGCAACAATCATATTTTTCAAAAGATCACTTGTTCTTTTTCTTGTAGCTGTTGTAGCTAATATTCTAATTGTTGTTTCAAAAGCGCTATCTCAAGCTTTTTCTCACATATGCTTAGCATACTCTTCTTTTGGAGCAAGCATTCTGATATATGAATCTCAACTATTTGCTCATGGCGCCATACTTTTTTCTAAACTAGAATCTGAAAAAACAGGAGCAAGGAATTTTATAACAGGTCAAATAATCGGCAAACGAGAAAAGAAACCATCTCACTTCTTTTTAGAGAAAAAATCTGATGCTTTTTTTTCAGCTTTTTTTTTCCAATCCTTATCTGCAATTGGATGTACTATTACCTGAAAAACTGCAGTTTCTTTTTCTCAAACTTTTGAAAGAACATTAGCAAGATCATTCAAAGGATCATGTTCCATAGTATCATACATTTTTATGGTATCCCAAAATGGTAATTTTGCTTTAAAATTATAACCACCAAGTTTATTTCAACGAGGACGAAATTTATAAGCATCTTCTTCTAAGAAGAAATTTGCATTAGGATAAAAAGAAGAAATTTGTTTTTCAATAATGCTAGCATATTTTTCCTTCGTCACTACATAAAAATGCACCTGTTTATTTTCTAAAAAAAGCTCAAAGGAAACAAAATCATCCTGCCAAATCCATGTATAAAGCTTATTTCAAATATTAATATCTCAAATCTCATGAATTGCTCTATAAAACTGCTGCATAATAGCAATTTTTTCTTTAAAATCTTTTTCAGACCTCTTTTCATCATCGATCTTAGAATCAGTTCTTGTAAGTCTTACACGCAAATAAACTAGATTTTTTGCAACATTTTTATCATGCCAAAGTCTTATAATAAAAATTATACATTCTATAAAAAAAGGAATGGATAAAACAGTAATAGAATTTACAAGAATATTAACAAACATGTTATCTGACTCTCAACTGATAAACCACTTCCAAATTTCATTAAAATTATCAATAGTCAAAACATCTGCAAGAAATCATCAGATTAATAACAAAAGTGGTAATATTATATACAAGAGCCATCTAAATAATCGTATTATCATCCCTTAATTGTAGCATAAAATGTGATAATAATCATTAGAACGTGAAAAAAGCACTTTGACAAAAGTAACAGTTTCTTAGTTCTTATGTATTATTTTAATGTG
>CAYWBW010000045.1:0-4194 GCA_964456745.1 uncultured Candidatus Peribacteria bacterium
ATAATCTAACAACAACTTGAGTAACAAATATATCATGATCAAGTACAGTAATAAATTCAACTGTGTTCACGCTAACATCAACTACTGTTGATCTATGAGATGTTAATTCTGTAATAACTATAGAGTGAAAAGAGGTGGTAATAGATAGTGAATCTGTTACAATTTGATCAGCAACTACATCAGAGATAAATATTTGATGACCAGAAGTAGAAGTAAATATTTGAGGTAGTCTTACTATTACAACATGATGAACAATTGTTAATGATGAAGATGATACATTAATAACGAACGAAGGTAATCTTAATGATACTCTTGCCAAATTGGAGTGTGAAAATGGTTCAGTCGTAAAATCAAGTGGTGGCATATGGGAATGTTCTGAAGTTTCTGATGTATTTGAAAGTATCACATGTACTGATTGACAATCTTTAGTTCGCAATTCTTCAGATCCAAATTGATGGGAATGTTTTACTACTCCAATATTATGAGTATGCTGATCAAGTCATTTTTGAACATTCCAAGATTTTGATTATTCTAGTCAGTCAGGAAGCAATTCTTCAAATTTGTGTTATGCATGAAGCCCTGTGGCTTGAGAAGTTAGTCCTTCTCCATGATGACAGTATACTTGGTCTTGCATATGAAATAATGTACTTCCTAATGATGATGCGAGCTGTAGTGCTAATAGGTGCTCTCCAGTAAGTAAAAGTTGGTCTGCTCCAGTGTATTCTTCTTGTAGTGCTCGTTGTTGACCTGGAAGAACTCAATCATGGACAAAGACATGTCAGTGATCAGTAAGTTGTTGATGATCAAATTATTGTACATGAGCATCAAGTTGAACTGATCCATGTGATGATAGAGTTATACCATCTGATCAGGAAAATGGTGATTTATTTGGCTCTATTTCAATTTCAAAGGACTGACAAACAGCAGTAATATGAGCTATTAAATCTAAACCTTGATATGCATATATATTTAAACATGATTGAATATGATGGGTAGAGCAGGTTAAAATAACTTGAACTCATCTTAGATGAATAGAGGAAAGATTTGGTAGTAGAACTGCAATTTCAGATGATTGAAGGGTTATTGTAGTGTGAGGTTATCAATGGTATCAAGAAAGAAGGTGATCAGTTTATGTTTTTGAATTTAACTGAACAACTTGGGTAAAAACAGCTACGTTTACAGCTAGTGATGGTGAACTTGGTGATCACTATGCTAAAACATTGGCTATTGCATGAGATTGAAAAACAATAACGGTATGAGCTCCAGCTTCTATTCATGAAGGTATAACTGCTGTAAATAGTTCATGATATCTATATATTTATACCAAAAATTGAGCAAATTGGAGTGAGACAGCCAAAATTGATCCTAGAGATTCAGATTCTTTTAGTCATATTGGTTCACAATCTCTTTCAAGTGACTGAAAGACAGTTTTGATTGGTTCAATGATTTTCAAATATGATTGAACAAATTGGGTTGAACAATTTAAAATGAGTGTTAGTGGTCACTCTGTAGAAATCTCAAGTGATTGAAATGTGGTAGTTTTTTGAAATCAATGAGATTCTCCAATTATAAATGGTGTGAGAGAGCTTTATGCATGATCTGTAACCGTTTTAAGGTATGATTGAATCAATTGGGTTCAAGAAGCTTATCTTGTTGAAGATGATCCTGCTGTAACTTATAAAGGATGATTTGGTGAAATAGTATCACTTGCTGGGAATTATTTATTAATAAATACTTCAAATTGATTTGCTTATCTTTATAAATACAATTGAACACAATGGGTTAAAGAAGAAGTATTTGGTGTAAATAGATCTTGAAGGAGTTATAATTTCGCATCGGTATCACAAGACTGAAAAGTTGCATTGTGAAAGGAAGGTGTTAATCTAACTAATAGAAGGTGAATTGCTTACATATATGATTTTGGTTGTAGTGCATTATGACCAATTAGTTGATCATGTTGATCTTCTGCAAATCAGACACTTACATCTAGGCCAACAACCAATCTTTGTTCTGCTTGAAATCCAAATTGGACAGATGCCAGTGCAAGTGATTGATCTTATAATTGGTCTTGTTTATGAATTAATTTATGAACCACTGCTTTATGTAGTGCAGTTTCAAAGGTTCATTGATCATGTTGATCAATGAGTACTCAGACAGTAACTTCAAAACCAACAACTAATCTTTGCTCTGCTTGAACTGTGAGTTGGACAGATGGAGATGAAATAGCTTCAGACTGAAGATATGATTGGGATTGTATTTGAATTAATTGATGAGATATTGCTGGATGTGTCGCTCATACAGCAGTTGATTGAACATGTTGATCGATAACTACTCAGGAAGTAATATCAAAACCAACAATTGATCTTTGTGATATTTGAACTCCAAGCTGGACAGATGGAGATGAAATAGCTTCAGACTGAAGATATGATTGGGATTGTATTTGAATTAATTGATGAAATCAGGTTAGTTGTAACACAATTAAAAAGATTGAAAACAAAATTGTTGCTTCTGATTTTCAGATTAATGATGATTTTTGAAGTTCAGTATCAATTTCAGATGATTGAAAAACAGTTGTAGTGTGAGCTCCTAGTGAAGACGAATTATGATCAAATGCAGGTGCTGTTTATATATATAAATATAATTGATATATTTGGGAAGAAACTAAACTCACAGCTTCAAATGGAAGAACAAATGATTTTTTTGGTCGCTCAGTATCAGTATCAAGTGATTGATATACAGTAGTAGTGTGATCTTATTATTGATACAATAATCCTTCAGCTTATATTTTTAAGTATAATGGCTATAGCTGGCAGGAAACGAGGCTTATTGCTTCTGATGTTTGAGAAGCTTCTAAGGATAGTGGTTTTGGTTATGAAGTCTCTATTTCAAGTGATTGAACTACAGTAATAGTATGAGCAATTTGAGATTCTAATTGATTATCAGACGCAGGGGCTGTTTATATTTATAAATATGAAACTAGCTCATCTACTTGGCAGGAAACTAAGATAAGAGCTTCTAATAAAAGGGCAGATGATCATTTTGGTAGTAGGGTAGCTCTTTCAAAGTATTGAAATTCTGCAATTGTGTCTACTTTATGAAGAAGGGATTGATGACTTCGCAATGATCTTGTTTATTTTTATAAATTTAATTGAACTTCTTGGGTAGAAACTAAGCTTACAGCTACTGGTAGGGAGTCAGATGATAGGTTTGCTTTTTCATTGTCAATTTCAGATGATTGAAATACTGCAATGGTTTGATCTATAACGGATGATTCGTGATTACATAGAACATGAAGTGTTTATGTTTTTAAATTTAATTGATCAGCTTGGCAACAGACAAAAATTTCACCTTCTGCTTGGGAGAGCTCTGGTCCAGTTGTTAAATCTTTTGGTAATTCTTTATCAATTTCAGACGATTGAACTACAGCAGTAGTATGAGCAACAATATGAGCAGATTGAACAATTATATGATCAGCTAGTTTCGGAGCTGCTTATATATTTAAATATAGTTGAGGAGTTTGGACAGAGAGCAGTATATTGGCTCCTGATTCACATAATGATGATAAATTTGCTTCTTCTGTTTCATTGTCTAATGATTGAAAATCTCTTATAGTTTGAGCTAAGAACATTGTTCATTTATGAACAAGACCTGGTGCAGCTTATGTTTTTGATATTCCACAATCTACAGTTCATTGATCTTGTTGATCTTCAAATTCGCAGTCCTTTATAACTAAACCATTAAGCAATCTTTGTGATGCATGAAATCAAAGTATTGTTTATATAGATTGATCTGATTGGAAATGGTCATGTGATTGATTAGTTTGATGAACAAGTGCAAATTGCAGCGCAACAGTGGAATCAGAGTGTAAATATAGCAAAAGTAATTATCATTATAAAAACGATATTCCTTGAGGTGATGTAAGTCATAGATATAATTATAAATGGGCATCGATGTTTAAATCATTTCAGGGTGTAGGTTCAGATCCAGGGTTTTATGATAAGAATTGATTTCGTTATTATAAAGGTGATTTTCATCATAGTGATCCTTTGCGTAATAATGACGGTTATTATTATATTTGCAGAACACAAATTAATTAAATTAATTTTATAAAAAGTTAGTGACTTTAAATAAATAAATTACTTATGAAAACCCACAAAAATAAACTAATATCAATACTAATACCCTCAGTACTAT
>CAYWBW010000046.1:0-3147 GCA_964456745.1 uncultured Candidatus Peribacteria bacterium
TAACCTTTGGAACTAATACTTCATACTGCTCTTTTGTATATTGTTTGTTTAAGATACAGTATTTAGCATTTTGTAAATCTACACATCAAAAACAATGTTCAGAGTTTATTACACTCATGCAATACATTAAATAGCTAGACATCCATGGTAAAAAGCAAAACTTACAATCATATGAAGGATTTCATAGTGCAATCGATTCATAACTTAATTCTGTTGTTTTGTATCAGGCCATAATGTCATAACAATCTTTGACATGATTTCAATAATAAACATATTTACAATTTTCCGAATTTTGAAGATCAAAACAATCGTAGCAATTCTTGGAATTTTTTATTAAATCTCAAGAAGAGTTTTCACTATTTTCAATACTGATATTTTTTCTTATTGATTTTAGTTTTAATGCATTAAATTTATTTCTTGATTCATTTAAATTTATCAAATTTGATATCTTTTTGAAATATTCATCTTTACTATATTGTTTATTATTTATACAGAATTCTTTATTTCTTAAATTTGAACAAAGAAAGCAATGTTTGCAAGATTGGCAGTTGTATAGAAAATAACTATTGGAACAATTTTTAGAATTTTCGCTATGTTTTATATTATAACAATCAACACAGTCTGTGCATTCATAGCACAATTCACAATTTCTAATTGCTAAATTGTCTATGCAATTTTTAGAATTATTTATGTAATTTCAATAAATACAATTCTCATTAGATACTGATGCAAATGTTAGATAGCAATCTTTTGAAAGATCACAATGATTGGAATATTCTGAATTTTCATTGTCTCTTTGATATAAACTCATTTTTGGAGTGTTTTCATAAAGCTTTTTTAATTGTGAAAAGAATGTTTCATCAAAATTAAAATCTATTCAATAATCTAAACCATTGTATTTATCAGACCACCAATATTCTTTTTCAAATATTTTATATGCTTTGTCAGGTGAATAGATGGAGATAATTTTTTTTCAGTTAAAATCGCTTTTTCTTTCATAAATATTTCGTTCATTTCTAAAGCCAAGTCTTCTCTGTTGTCTGCAATCTGGACATTGAGTAGGGGCAGGTATTGAATATTTTTTTCAATTAAAAATAGGGCTAACTTTATCATAGAAGTTTAGATCTTCTTGGTTGATTTCAAATCACGATGCGCATTGCTTGCATTGTTTTTGCATTATTACTTTATTAGCTATAAAATAATAAAGTAAAATAGGTTTATATACAATTTAGTTTAGTCTAATTTTTGTAATTTCCACAATTTAGCGAATATTCCATTCCTTTTTTGCAAATTATTAAAAGTTCAATCTTCAACAATTTCACCTTCATCAAAAACTAGAATTCTATCAACTTCTTTAATCGTTGAAAGTCTATGAGCAATAATAATTGCTGTTTTCTTTTTAAGAAGGGTGTGTATTGAGTCTTGAATAAATTTTTCAGATTCTGAATCTAGGGATGACGTAGCTTCATCTAATATTATTATTGGAGTATCTGCTAAAATAGCTCTTGCAATTGCAATTCTTTGTCTTTCTCATCAAGATAGCTTAACTCATCTTTCTCATACAAGTGTCTTATAAGCTTGTGGAAGTTTTGATATAAATTCATGAGCATGAGCTTTTTTTGCAGAATCAATAATAGAATATGTGCTGGCATTGGTTTTTGCATAAGAAATATTTTCTTCTAATGTGCGATGAAAAAGAATTGGATCTTGGGGAATTTCTCATATATTTTTTCTTAAACTTTTTTGAGTAACGCTGGCAATGTTCTGTTTATCAATAAATATTTCTCAAGACTGTGTGTCATAAAATCTTTTTATTAATTTAATAAAAGTAGATTTTCAGGCTCATGATTTTCAAACAATTGCCACTCTTTGACCTGCTTTGATGTTAATTGAAAATTTTTTAAATACGAAAGAATCTTGATTTTTATATTTAAAATTAACATTTTTAAATTCTATATTTCATTTTTTAATATTAATATTTTTAGCATTTTTTTTATCAGATATTTCTAACATTGCTTCATTGTATTTTATTATATCTTCTAAGTCAGCAGAGGATTGCATAATATCTCTTATGTATTGAGAAATATGAGCTAAGTGTGCCCATATAAGTTGTGAAAGAAATATTATAAAAACTATATCTCATATGCTTAATAAATTTTGTTTCCACATATTTAAAGAGGTTAATACAAGTATTATTTGCATTAACATGAGCAATATATTTTGTGCAAAACTTCAAACATCATTTGCTATCCAAGAGTTGATTTTAGTATTCATCCAGTAATTTGCTTGTTTATCAATTCAATTATATTCTTTTTTTTCTTGAGCAAATGATTTTATTGTAATATTTCCTGTTATACTATCTGCTATCATTGCTGCTATTTTTGTATCGGCTTCAAGATTAGTTCTGTATCTAGGAACTACGTAATAATTACTAATAAATATCACAAAAATTAAAAATAATGTTCATCATAATAATGCAATAATTCAAAGTATGGGTGAATAAAAGAATAACAGCATTATTGATCATATAAAAACAGTTGCAATAGCTAAAATATTAAGAATATATACGGATGTTAATCTTTCAAAAGCATAAACACCTCTATTAATTTGTTTAATTATTGCTCAAATGAAATTATTATTAAACCAGTTGTTACTAAAATGTTGAATTTTATTAAATGAGTCAGTATATAATTTTTTCATACATTGTGATAATACGAGTGATCACCAAGCAAGACTTGCTCATTTACGAGTTATATGATGTAGTATTTCTATTATAATCCATCCGATAAAAAGTGATATTATTATTTCGTAATTTGAATTATTTACTAATGCATCAGTTATTTTTCAATACATGTATCGTGTTCAAATTTCTATCACAGTTGATAAGATTATTAAAAATATTGAAATAAATAATCATATTTTTTCAGAACATAATATTTTCCATGAGAAAGAGAGTACTTTAGTTAGTTTGATTTTTTGTTTTTTAAACATTTATTTATATATATAATTTAACATGATTTTTAATAAATAAGATTTATTAAATATTTAAACATTTATTAAGATTAACTTGTTAACTAATAAACCTCCTCCAAATAACACTCCTCGCAATAAACCATCTCTTCTCTACCAGGTGCATATGTAGTCTTT